>JAZDGN010000069.1:0-27161 GCA_043806875.1 Pseudomonadota bacterium | reverse complement strand
TGCTTGAATTATGGTTGAAGTGACAACTCTCTTGACGCGCGCCGACCTTTCCCCCAGGGTTTAGAATAATCACGGGATTGGGAATGCTTTCAAAAATTGTAAGGTACTTGTTTTTTTCATTGGTCATCATGCGGTTGTTAATCTGCATCTCTTGAATAGCCTTGTCCCCACCCGCGCCTGACCATTCGACGCAGAAACCTATTTCAATCCGGTCAAAAACACGATTTATGAATAATTCACAATACTCCTGGATTTCAGAGTCCAAGTTTTCACATCGAATCATGTCAATATAGGACTGCCGATAATATTTCATGAGACCTAAAAACATATTCAAGCTAATCCCTCGTTCTCTATGTCTCTGCGCTTCAACAATTCCGAATAGTGCAATTGGGTCCTCTGACAGGTCCTCTTCTGGGGTCAATTCCGGGGTGGATGAATAACGATGAAGACCATCAATGATAGAGGTGGATAATCCAGAAATGGATAAACGCCATGCCTCTTTCAGTGTCGAAGTATACGCTGAATACCCTTGTCGTATAGCATAGGCAAGAATACGTTCCATTAGCCAATCTTCGTTTTTCCCCAACAGGGCCTTGAGAACTTCTGCGGGGGTATATCTTGTATTGCTATATTGATCGTTCATTTGTGGTACTCCAAACTATTCATCAATTGTAGATAGGTTGTATTTTTTATCCAAAACCTTTCGAACCATCTGTGCCAATTCAGCCCTAATAATCGGTTTCATCAGAAATCCATTGACACCAATATCCTTGGCGATGTCTTGACTGATATGCTCGCTGAAACCAGTGCAAATGACAATCGGTATGTCTGGTCTTATTTTCCGCATCTCTTGTGCGAGCTGTATACCGGTCATTTTCGGCATGCTCATGTCGGAGATAACAATATCAAAGGATGTCGGACTATTTCTGAATGCTTCCAGGGCATCAACACTGCTGGCTCTCACAATGACTGTATAGCCCAGTTGTGAAAGAATTCGTTCTTCGAGCTTCACCAAAGAAATCTCGTCGTCAACTACAAGAACCCTTTCATCTCCGGTTGGCAGTAACTCTGGTTTTTTAATTGAATCGAGTTCGATGTTCTTTTTAATCAATGGAAGGTATACATTGAAGGTTGTCCCTTTCCCAACCTCGCTGTAAACCGTAATTTCTCCATGATGTTCCTTCACAATTCCATAAACCACTGACAACCCGAGTCCCGTTCCCTTTCCATTTGCCTTGGTTGTGAAATATGGCTCGAATATTTTTTCAAAATGAGCAGAAGGAATACCGATTCCGTTGTCAGAAACGGACAGCAACGCATATTTGCCTGGTTTTTGGAGTTTGCCTACCAAATTATCCACATCAAGTGTTATTTCTTTGACCTTAATATCTATTTTGCCATCATTGCGCTGAATGGCATGGTAGGCATTAGTGATAAGGTTCATGGCGATTTGATGTAATTGCGTTGGGTCAGCCATGACCAACCCACAATCAGGTTGAAGGCAATCCCTGATTTCGATTTCGGCAGGGATTGTTGATTTGCTTAATTTGAGAACTTCTTTAACGATTTGTTGAACCCTAACGGGGATTTTTTTATGTTCGCCTTGCCTGCTAAATGTCAAAATCTGTTTAACGAGTTCACCACCTCTTTTTCCTGCGTTGAATATTTCTTGAACATCTTCAAATTGAGGACTTCCTGGCGGCAAATCTTCTAAAAGCAATTCAGATATGCCAATGATAGGGGATAACAAATTATTAAAATCATGTGCTATTCCACCAGCCAAATTGCCGATGGATTCCATTTTCTGTGCTTCTTGGAGTCGGGTTTCCAACTGTGCCTTTTCCCTATGGGATTTGTGAAGTTTGGTTACATCAGTTACAGAGACAATAATTTTTGAAAGTCCATTTTTAGCCCTATTAACAACCGTTTTTCGGAGTAGAATGTCAAGGACATTACCTTTTGCGTCAAGATTTCTGCCCTCGCCCTCGAACCAATCTTTTCCGTCCGTAAAATCTACAACCTGATTGATAAAGTGCTGGGTGTCGTCCGGTTTGATGGCAGGAGCTAATCTCTCAAGAAAATCGTTTTTAGAGTCAACCTGATACATAATTCTGGCTGCCTTATTGCTTTTAAGAATTTTAACAGTACTGGCAAGATGTAAAACTTCGTCAGGGTTGTTTTGAAGGTAGCTTTTAATATCATTAACATTGTTCTGGTCTTTGAATTTCTTAATGCATTCCGCAGTTTCAGAAAAATCCTGAATATAAAGAGGTGTTGGTGAATTATCAAAAATTTCTTTGTGAATCATCTCGCTTTCTTTGAGCATTTCCTCGGCTTTTTTCAAACCGGTGATGTCAGTCAGAGACAGGAGAACCCTTTTCGTTCCATTTGTGTTCAGAAGGGAAGTGGAGATGAGAATGTCCATAGGCGTCTCTTTCCCATTTTGCAAGAAGGTCATTTGCCCTTCTTCCTCGATATGGGGTTTGCCTGTTTCAAAGGTTGACAAGACACGGGTTCGTAAAGGGCAATCTGAACATTCTGGATTGGTACCGCATCCATCGCTTTTGAACGAGTACTGGCAAAGGAAGACATCACCGCAAAGCAAACCATAGAGGTTTTCTTTGCTCTCTCCAACGAGAGCAACACCTTTACGGTTTATCATTTCAACCCTTATGTCTTTATCGACAAGGGCAAGAATATTAGGAGCGCTGTCAAATATTGCCTTCAAATTGTTAGCAAGGCTGTTTATCGCTTGTTCGGATTGTTTACGTTCGGTTATATCTACATGGGTTCCGACTATCCGAACTCTATTATCATCGGGGTTCCGGTAAAGACTTGCCCTGGAAAAAATGTCCACCCAGTGTCCATCTTTGTGTCTCATTTTGAATTCTTTAACAAAACGCCTTCGTTTTCCTTCTATAAGCTCATTTAACATCTTCCATGATGATGCGACATCTTCTGGCTCGGTTAGTTTTTCCCATACAGAAAAATCGTTCGGAAGTTCCTCCGGTTCATAGCCAAGCATTCGTTTCCAGCCGGGTGAATAATAAATTTTCTTTGTTTCGAGGTCCCAGTCATAAATTCCATCCTGACTCGCTTCCATGGCGAGGTTGAAACGCTCTTCACTCGAACTTAATTTCGTTTCAGCTTTTTTACGGGCAGTAGTGTCTTCTCGTAAGAGGAAACCACCTTCATTTTTTCCGTCTTTCAGGGTTGGGACTGCCTTGATACTTTGATAGCCAGAGTGCCCTCCTGTGAATTCTGGGAAATAAACTTCTTCCATAATGACCTGGTCGCCCAGAAGGACCTTACCAATTTCAGAGGAAATCCCAGCACGAACGATACCAGGCAATTCATTAATTTTTTTGCCGATGAAGAAATCAGCGCCATACCTATTTCTCGCAAAGGTTTTCAGGTGCCAATTGTTGACAAAAGTAACTTGCCTTCCTTGTCAAATGTCATGATGGAAATAGGGGATTCTTCTGCAAGGGTTCTGTAGCGTTCTTCACTCTTCAGAATCGCCTCATTAGCAAGCCGACGTTCGGTTATATCTCTTGAAATCCCTTGAATTCCGATAATAGTCCCATCTTCTGCCCTATCCCAACTCACAACATTTTCAAACCATCTTATGCCACCGTCCTTGTGATAGTATTCAAGTTCGATTGTTCCAGTTCTGTTTGGGTCGACACCAGGCTCTTTATCTCGTGTGAGTTCATTTGTGAAAAAGGTGATTGCCCGCTGATATGAATCTGGCGTCATCTGGGATTCCACACTCTGTGATAGTCTTTCTTGTTGGGTGTAACCAATCAAGCGTTCACAGGCTGGACTGACATAGGTGATGTTCATATTCAAGTCCATCTTCCAAATCACATCATTGACCTTTGCCAGAAGGTCCCGGTACTCGTTGCATGAGGGTTCTGCGAACATATTTCACCCCTTTATAGAACGTAACTATAATCGATCCACAAAATAATAAATTTTCATAATACTTACAGGAAAATAGGTCTAACAGCAAGGGAGATACAATTGTTTCAGAGAAAAACGATGTTCCCTTAGTTTCCGTATACGGAAACTTGATACACGCAACCCGAATGTGTAGTAATAGATAAAACCCGCCCAAAAAATCAAGAACACTGCCAATAAAGGCATCCAGCCGTTTCAATAAAACACCACAGTTTTGAATGAGCAGTTTTCATCACTACAAACCACAAACTTATCATTGAAGGAGGTACCACCATGGCACATCGTACAGGCATCTCAAAAGGTTCTGACATCACCGTTGAACCTATCCGCAAGCAGAAGGACATCAAGGCAATCTCCCGATTGTTGAGGTCACGCCCACGTGATTACCTGCTCTGGGTCATAGGCATCAACAATGGCGTTAGGGCAAACGACCTGGTCCGCATCAAATACAGCCAGGTGGAGGGTTTGAAGCCGGGGGCCGTGATCAAGATTGTCGAAACCAAGACCGGCAAGAACAACATCCTGGTGATCAACAATTCCGTGTTCAAGGCGCTCGAACTGTATATAAAGGAAGTGAATCCAGAATCAGATGATTACCTGTTCAGTTCCAGGAAGGGGAAGGGACACATCACCAGTCAGAGCGTGGGGCGGCTGATAAGGTCCTGGACAGCGGCCATCAATTTGAAAGGTCATTACGGAGCCCACACCTTGAGGAAGACCTTCGGCTACCAGCAGAGGGTCAATTTCGGGGCGGGCTATGAAATCCTCTGTAAGCGGTACAACCACTCATCTCCCGCCATCACCATGCGGTACCTGGGCATCGAGGACAAGGAGGTACATGAGTTGCTGATGAACGAGGTGGGGTGATTTTTTCTGCCAAGGGTTTACCGACCTAAGCATCGACGGACGGTGAACCTTGTCTTGGGATTTTTTATCGAACCTATCGTCCTATCGTCCACCTGTTGATTTTACTGGGAATATTCACGGACGGTGGGCGATGGACGATGTGGACGATACTTTTAACAAAACCATTTTTTCTTTCCAGAGGTTCATGTGAAAACACATTGAGACAATGATGTGATAAAGAACTTGCCATTCCGAGAAAATTCTGCTCCTATAATCTGCCAGCCAGTCTGACAAACCATTCTTAAGAGGTGATAAATGAACGATGAGGTTTTTATTGCGCCGAAATGCAGTCACCAGGATTGTGGGCAAGAATTCAATGAGGACAATTTCCGGTTGGCCGTCTACCTATATGGTATTTTCTTCCTGGTAGGACCAGACAAGGGATTTGTCGGGTTCACTTGCCCAAGGTGCTTGAGAACAACCATGGTAGGGCATAGCCGGAACGACATACTGCAACTCAAAAGACACCTTGCCCATCAACAAATCGAAATCTTCAAGCAAGGATTGAACAAAGAAGGTATGCTCACCTTGACTCCGGTTCTGACCTTCCCAGCGGATTTACAATATTATTCCCCGTTCATGCTCCAGGACGAGATCAAGAGGGAATATGGCATCGTCAGCTATGGCGCGTCTGGTATTGGGGGTTATGAAAATCTTTCCGATCAACTAATCAATTATAGTTCATATGAGATACCTGAATTAAACGACCGCTATTGCTCCTATATAAATGATGATACCAAACCTTCAGGAATGTTCACCTGTGTTTGCTGGTATGAAGAAAGTCAACTATCAAAGCTGTTAGATTTGGAAAACAAGGATAAAATCAGAATCTTTCCACGGTATTATTTTTCCACAGAACTGATCGAGAACATCGATGCACTTACAAGATTCGAATATGTTGTTGGACAGCAGACTGATCAGTACAAGATAGCGCTTCAAGAGAGTGATGCCAACGTCCGGGAGCAGTTAAGGAAGGACGCTTACGATAAAAACCAGAACTATGACCGGTTGTTAGATGATGCCGAACTGGATGACCTTGAGGGCATTCTGTCTAAGATCGATGAAACTCAAAATAGGGTCTCGAAAAATCCATTGGAAGCCTCTTCTGAATTTTTACAGATTCTTCTGGTTGACCCGTTGCCCCTCGGCAATGAATTGCAAAAAGGGTATTGTGAGTATCTTTGGAATGTCATTGATCCCTTTCATAACCGGACATTTCCGGAAACGTTTGTAAATGAGGTTGAATTTGATGATGAAATTGCCTCTGCTATGAGGGAAGAGCATGATAAACGAGTGGCCCGCATTACCCAAAATGCTACCAAAGGATATGTCCAGGAGTTTTTACAATCGAATCTGGATGATTTTCTGGAAGAATATGAAGAGACACTCCGGTCGAACGATTTTTCATATGCCAGGGTGTGGCAGTTAAAGGAGAGCTATCTGGACGGTCTGTATGCCAAGAACCAAACAGAGCTAAGGTCTGAAGCACCATACGCAATGTATCGTGAAGGGAAATCCTGGAAAATGGTTTTTGAAGGCAAACCATTCGGCGGCTTGATGGGGAGAGGCTTTCTTTGGATATATCTGACTATGTTCCATCACCCAAAACCGGTATACTATACGTCGTTGAACGACAACTATACTTCAGATTCAAAGCGTGACTCATCAAGTGGAACCAACGAAGCTGTCAGGGCAAACCAAGGTGAAGAGGATAGACGAAGAGGGCATATAGATTTTGAGCAAGAGGCTTACAAAAAAAAGACTGTCGATCACATGAAGAAGGAGAATCAACTTCGGATAACCCGTAGTGGGGTGCTGACCAAGCAATACTATGCCGATCAGGATACCCTCGATAACTACCAAAAAATTTTGGAGGACAAGGAGTTGGCCCTCGAACGTGCCAAATTGGAAGGGGATTTTGAGCGTTTTGAAGAAGTAATGGAAGATCTTCAAGAGTTTGAGGTGTCTCTGAAAAAAATCGGAATTTTCAAAGTCGAGGTCGAACCTGGCCGAGGTGAATATAAACTTATTTCATCGAAATTCAAAGATGATAAATATCTGAAAATCAACTCAAGGATCAAAAAGAACTATCGGGATGCATTGTCAGTATTGGACAAGATGAAAGATGCCAAACCATTGTATGCTCATCTCTCGAAGTATTTCAGATCCGAAGATGGTGCTTTTGTTTATGAACCACCGGAAGGTATAGACTGGCATTTAAACTGATCCCCCCGTCCTCAACCAAATTATCCCACAACAATAGAGCCCTCTTGTTAATTGCAAGGGGGCTTTCCTTTTAATTGTCCCATACGACTATTTCAAGGTGAAACCCCAAAAGTCACAGTGCAACAGTCAAAGTAAGCCATTCATTTCAGAAGATATTTTTAAATCTGGATATTGGAGAAATGATTTTACAATGGCTGACGCAAAAAATATACTAACCCCAGAGGAAACCGCACAGTACCTCAAAAAAAGCATCAGTTGGGTTTACAAGAATGCTGGGTTGCTGGGCGGACGGAAACTCGGAGGTTCTTTATTTTTTCCAGCAAAGGAGGACCTCTATGAGTTTATATTTTGTAAAAGGGAAGGGGTGGAGGTACGACTTCACCCACAACGGCAACCGGTACACAAAGTCTTGGTTCACGACCAAGAAAGATGCCAGCAAGGCAGAAGCAAAAAGAAAGGAGGAGATACAGCACCCCGAAATCCACATGATAACGGAACCAATCCCAACAGACATAGACTTTTTGGAGTTGGTGAACAGGAGGCTTGACCATTTGAAAGAGTATTGTTCAAAGAAGCATTATTCAGATCACATTTACTATGCCAGGCGCTGGTGTCGCTTCTGGAAGAATAAAAAGTGTGATGAGATTACCGTGGATATGGTTCAGTCCTTCCTTCTGAAACGTAAGAAGGATGTTTCAGCAATTACCGCCAACAAAGAGTTGAGGCTATTGAGAAGTTTGTTCAATTTTGGGATCAGAGCTCCGAGAAAGTGGATTTCAGAAAATCCGACCATGGGCATAGAATTCTTCCCGGTCGATAAAAAAGAAAAGTATGTTCCACCCATGGAGGATGTACTTAAGGTTCTTGATGTCGCTGATGAGACGACCAGGGACTACCTTTGGACGGTCATCTGCACCATGGGAAGGATAGGAGAAATCAACAGGTTGAGGTGGACAGACGTTAATCTGGATGCGAGATATCTTGTCCTCTACACCAGGAAGAAGAAAGGTGGCCACTTGACCCCGAGGCGTATTCCATTGAATTTGACATTGTTCAATATTCTCTCGGAAAGATACAGAAAACATGATAAGAGAGGGCCTTGGGTTTTTTGGCATCGCTATTGGAGCCGAAAGACTGGAGACTGGGTAGAAGGACCCTATATGGACAGACAGAGGTTGATGACGACTCTATGTGAGGAAGCCGGGGTGAAATATTTCCGGTATCACGCCTTAAGGCATTTTGGTGCATCTTTGCTTGATCATGAAAATGCTCCCATTGGAACTGTGCAACGAATTTTGGGCCATGAAAACAGGCTTACTACTGAAATATATTTGCATTCGATAGGGGAGGGTGAACGTACTGCTGTTGGATGCCTGGATAAAATTTTTGAAGAATTTTCTCACACAGATTCTCACACGGCGTGAAGAGTTGTGTCAGTGCTTTTTTTATAACCACCTGAAAAGATTGGAGCCGACGAGCGGAGTCGAACCGCTGACTTGCTGATTACGAATCAGCTACTCTACCTACTGAGTTACGTCGGCTTCAAAAGAGTTGCTAACAACTAAAACGGATGGCGTTCAAAATCAAGCAAAAAATGATAAATGAGTTCATAAATCAGATAAACAGCCAGGAAAGGACTTTGTATCTGACTGGTGTCCATGGGGCTGAGAAGGCTTATCTTGCTGCCCGTCTGCTCCCCGAGGCGGGTAAAACCATCCTGGCCGTGTTCCCTGACCAGAAAGATGCTCTGCGCTTTCTCGAGGACCTGGATTTCTTTCTCCCAAACAGACATGGAGCCACCCTCTACTTTCCCGGATACAACATCCTTCCGTTCAAATCCCTGTCCTATCACAGCGAAACAGCCACCCGCAGGATCTCAGCTCTGTACAGGATGGTAACCCAAAGCCGGAACAGAATCATTGTCACCTATGTCGATACCCTTCTCCAAAAAATGATCCCCAGAAAAACCCTTGTTGAAGCTGCTGATCTGGTCATCAACAGGGAAGACCTCGACCGGGACCTTCTCATTGCTAAACTCAATTCCGGCGGGTATGTCAGGACATCCCTTGTGGAAGAACCCGGTGATTATTCTGTTCGTGGCGGGATTCTTGACCTGTTTTCACCAGGGAGTCCCTATCCGGTCAGGATCGAGCAGTTCGGAGACTATGTGGAGTCCCTGCGGTATTTCTCCCCCATAACCCAGCGGGGAATCAAGGAGATCGAGGAAGCGGTCATCATCCCGGCAACTGAGGCTGTTGTACCAAAGGCCGAATTGACCCAGCTTGTTCACAGGCTCAGAACAGCCGGTGCCAATGCCGGGATCAGCGGTGTTAAGATGAGGGACCATGTTGACAGGGCAAAGGAATTCGGACGTTTTCCTGGAATGGAATCCATGTTGTCCATTGTATACCCGGAGCTGGATACCCTCCTGGATTATGTTCCGGGTGATGCCCTGGTTCTTTTGGACAGGCCTTGGGATATCCATGCCAGGGCAATGGAGTTTGAGGTCAAGGCCAGGGAGAATCATGCCCTTGCCCGAGAGGAAAAACGGCTTAGTGTTCCGCCCGGATCCATTTACCAGTTCTGGGATGACCTGAAACCGGTTCTGGAAAAAAGACAGACCATTGTCCTGTCCCACCCTGTAGTTGATCCTTCCATTGACAGTGACCGGAACCGGGAGGTGAATCCCGGGTTTGAGGATAACAGCCTTCTCTGCGCCAGTCTTGCCCGCCACGGAGCCCACGAGAATATCCTGAAACCCCTGGCGGAGTGGTTTATAACCAGGAGGGACGAGGGGATGGCCGCCATTGCCGTGTGTACCAGCAGGACTCAGACCCAGCGGCTGATTTCCCTGCTGCAGCCCTATGGGATTCAGCCGTCACCCCTGGAAGGAAGACCGGGTTTTGACCGGATTCCTCCAGGAATCTACTATCGGGAGGGGTCCCTTTCCAGTGGTTTTGTCCTTGCCGGGGAATACATGGCCCTGGTTACGGAAAAAGAAATATTCGGGGCACGGAAGCAGCGTCAGAAAAGTTCAGGCCGTAAGGTAAAATCCCAGTTTATCACCCCTGAAGAGATGCAGACAGGTGATATCGTGGTACATGTGGAGCATGGACTCGGGCGGTATGACGGACTGGTGACCATAACCGTTGATAACGTTACCCAGGACTTTTTCCAGATATCCTACCGGGATGATGACCGGCTCTACCTGCCTGTTGACCGCATGGAGATGATCGAGAAGTACGTGGGTGTGGATGACTTTGTCCCGATCCTGGATAAGATAGGCGGCAGGACATGGCAGAAATCCAAGGCCAAAGCCAAAAAAGAAGTTGAAAAGATGGCCGGGGATCTTCTTAAACTCTATGCTGAACGAAAGGTGGTCAGCGGGTATGCGTTCAGCCCGCCGGACACGTTCTTCAATGACTTTGAAGCATCCTTTCCCTATGATGAGACGCCGGATCAGCTCCAGGCCATTGATGATGTCCTGGCAGATATGGAAAAGGACACGCCCATGGACCGCCTTGTCTGTGGTGATGTCGGGTACGGTAAGACCGAGGTCGCCCTGAGGGCTGCTTTCAAGGCCGTTAATGATGCCCGGCAGGTTGCGGTGGTTGTCCCGACCACAATCCTTGCCGAGCAGCATCTGCTGACCTTCCGCCAACGTTTTGAACCCTACCCGGTTAACATCGAAGCCCTGTCCCGGTTCAGGACCAGAAAAGAGCAGCAGGACATTATCCGCAGGCTGGCGGCCGGCAAAGTGGACATCGTCATCGGGACCCATCGCCTGCTCCAGAAGGATGTCCAATTCAAATCCCTTGGCCTCCTGGTAATTGATGAGGAGCAACGGTTCGGAGTTAAACACAAGGAAGCTCTCAAGACCAGAAGGAGCATCATTGATGTCCTTGCCCTGACAGCGACGCCAATCCCCCGGACCCTGCACATGTCCCTGACAGGTATGCGCGATATCAGTGTGATTTCCACGCCGCCGGCCGACCGGCAGCCCATTATTTCCTACATGTCCGAATATGATGATGCCATTGCAGCTGAAGCTATCCGCCGGGAACTCTCCAGGCAGGGTCAGATATTCTTTGTTCACAACACAATCGAAAACATTGGAAAAATAGCGGAGAAACTTCAGAAACTGGTTCCTGAGGTGAAGCTGGGCATTGCCCACGGCAGGCTCACCGAAAGTCAGCTTGAGACCGTGATGATGAAATTCATCAAAAGGGAAATCGATATGCTGGTCTGCACCACCATTGTGGAATCAGGTCTGGATATTCCTTCGGCCAATACCATGATCATCAACCGTGCGGACCGCTTCGGCCTGTCACAGATATACCAGCTCCGGGGCAGAATAGGACGGGGGGATGAACAAGCCTATGCCTACCTGTTCATCCCAGATGAAAGCCGTCTTTCCCGGGATGCCAAAAAGCGGCTTGCCGCACTTATGGAACACCGGGACCTGGGATCCGGATTCCAGATAGCCATGAAAGATCTGCAGATCCGGGGCGCAGGATCTGCTTTGGGCGCTTCCCAGTCAGGCCATATTGCAGCAGTCGGTTATGACATGTTTCTGCAACTTTTGGATGAAGCTGTGGCAGATCTTCAGGGAAAGCCGGTAGTTGCCCCCCTGGAGCCGGAAATCAACATTCCTCTGTCCACCTTCATTTCCGAAGAGTATGTCCAGTCCATTGAACAGCGCCTGACCCTTTACCGAAGATTGTCCCAGATGACAGAGGTTTCAGAAATATCAGCCATGCAGAAGGAGTTATCGGACAGGTTCGGAACAATTCCGGAAGAGACCGGAAACATGCTGCTCAAGATCATGCTCCGGGTCCTTGCCATCAAGGCGGGTGTTAAACGTCTGGACCTTAATGCCAATACGCTGACGCTGGTCTTTTCAGAGCTCCATCAGAAACGTCCGGTTGCCCATATTGCATCGCTTTCAGCTTCTATCGTGACCATCGAATACACTGCTGAAAATACGTTGCGGATGGTCCTGGGAACTGGAAGGAAAACCCTTTCAAAAGCCATGGGGCAGGCGAAACAGATCTTGACTTCGATAGCGGCCAGCGTGAATGATTGAGCGGCTTCCCGGGATCCCTGGAATCTTCTTGAAGCAGGGCTGCCTGAAAACCGGAGAAGACATTCCCTTGATCTCATTTAATATCTGCCTTGAATAAAAAATCTTGAAAGCAGCTGCTTTGCATGATAGTTTGACTATTTACGCTGAAACCTTTAACCACAGGCACAAGGGGGGGTGTGGGCAAGTACTTCCAGAATGCAGTCCAGGGTTTGCTTGGCATGGGGGTGTTCTGTATTTTCCTGTCAGGATGCTGGCTTGACACCCCCAAAGCGGTGATCGACGATTATGTCCTGAAATCCGGGGACATCCTAATCTCTACTCTTGAATTCAGTGAAGAACTGGAACTCAGCCGGGCCGCATACCCGTACAGCATTCAAACGGACCATCAAGCATTTAACACGCTGGTGATGAATGTCGTGGACCAGCTGTCCGAAGAGCTTGTCATCCGGAGGGAGGCCCATGAGAAGGGGATCCTGGTATCCGAGGCCGATATTGATTCTGCAGAGCGCATCTTCAGGGAAGATTACCCGGACAAGACCTTTGAGGCCATGCTCCTGGACAACGCTGTGTCCTATAGCTTCTGGAGGAAACGCCTTGGTATCAACCTGATAACCAAGGCTCTCATCGCAAAGGAGGTCGACGCTGCCATCGAAATTACTGCCGATGAGGTAGCCAGGTATTATGATGAATACAAAAAACAGTTTCAGACCGAGGATGACAGCAATGCTCAGCCTCAGGTCAACGAGAAGGATCTTATTGCCCTGCTAAGGATGAAAAAGGCGGAAGAGGTTTACCCCGGATTTATCAAAGCCCTGGGAAAACATTATCCCGTGGAGATTAACAGACAAAAGCTGGCAGCCTTTTTAAAGTAGATTGCCCTGGAATGGAAAGGAACGACTGTGATCGAAACAAAGCGTATCATCAGCATTTTCTGTATCGTGTTCTGTGTTGCAGTGAACGTAAACGTCACTTGGGCGGCTTCCGAGATTGTTGACAGGGTGGTTGCCGTTGTGAACGACGATATCATACTCCTGTCGGAATTGAACAAGGAATTGACGCCTTACCTGAACAACATTGCCTCCGCCGGATACGCAACTGAAAAAAAAGAAGCCATTATTTTCAAGCTCAAACAGGACCTCATCAACCGCATGATCGAGAGAACTCTGACCGACCAGGAAGTTAAACGCTTGAACCTGTCAGTATCCGATGAAGAGGTCGATGCTGCCATCGACCGCCTGAAAAAATCCCAGTTCCTGACCCAGGAAAGTCTGGAAAAGGCTCTGTCCCAGGATGGGCTGACCTATAAGGAATACCGTGAAAAAATGCGCCATGAGCTGTTGAGGCCGAGGCTTATCAACACCAGCGTCAAGTCCAAGGTGATCGTAACCGATGAAGATATCAAAAACTATTATGATAAACACCCCAGTGAGTTCGGGGGAGAAAAGACCTACCACCTGTACAATATACTGATCAAAAATTCAGCCCAGGGTGGGGAAGCAGGAACCGGCAGCGCAATGGCTGTTATCAAGGATATCAAGGCCCGACTAGACAAAGGGGAAGACTTCAAGGACCTTGCCCGGCAGTTTTCCCAGGCGCCCAATGCCTCTGATGCAGGGGATCTCGGCGTTTTTAAACCCCAGGCAGTTTCAAAGCAGATCAGCGAGGCCTTGAGTAACCTCGAGCAGGGACAATACACTGATATCCTGGATACGGATCAGGGGTATCAGATTTTTTACATCCAAGAACTTAACCTTACCGAACAACAGGCCCTTGACAAGGTTTCGGATCAGATTTCCCAGAAGCTCTACAATGACATTGTTGAGACCAAGTTCAGATCCTGGATAGAATCTCTCCAGGGCAAGGCCCACATCAAAAAGATGCTCTGATCAGATAACCAGGGGAATGGGGATGCATAAAGACAGATCTGAAATCCTTATGGAGAGCATTCGACGGCTGCTCAGACGGGGTGCCATCAAGCACCTGAAAAATATTGTTCGAAAAACCCATGCTGCTGATCTGTCTATTGTTTTCAAGGATATATCCCAGGAAAACAGGCTGAAATTGTTTGGCCTGATGAACGATCCGGATCAGAAGGTTGTCCTTTTCTCAGAGCTTGATGAAACCACCTTTTTGGAATTTGTCAAGGCCCTGGACATGAACGCCCTGGTAGAGGTGTTCGGTCATATGCCGCCCGATGATGCTGCAGAACTCCTGGGATGGTTTGACGATGAATTTGCCAACGAGATCCTGGAGAAGATGAAGAAAGAGGATTCCCAGGAAGTCAAGCAGCTCATGAGCTATGATGATGATACTGCTGGAAGCATCATGACCCCTGATTTCATAGCACTCAGGGATGATATGGGTGCCCGAGATGTCATCGAGGCTCTCCAGAACGAATTCCTTGATGTGGAGATGCCCTTCTACGTCTATGCAGTAGACGAATACGGCAAACTGGTAGGTGTCAGTTCATTGAGGCAGCTGGTTGTTGTACACCCTGAAAAGCCCCTCAAGGAATTCATGACCAAGGATATTGTCTCGGTCAAAACCTATACGGACAGTGAAGATGTTGCCAGACTTGTTGCCCGTTATGATTACCTGGCGATCCCTGTAGTGGACGATGACAATAAACTCGTGGGTATTGTTACAGTGGATGACGTCATAGACATCATCAGCGAGGAGGCTACTGGGGACATCCTGAAAATGGCCGGTGTGGGAGAAGACTATATCGAAACCCAGACCATATTCCGGGGGACACGAATCCGCCTTCCTTGGTTGTTTACCAGTTTTCTCGGCGGACTCACGGCTTTTTACATCATCGGCCAGTTTACCGGAAGCCTTGCAAAATTTGCCTATCTGGCTGCCTTCATACCGGTTATCACGGGCATGGGTGGAAATATCGGAACCCAGTCTTCAACCATTGTTGTACGCGGTATTGCCACAGGCAGGATAAATACCAGGGATCTCTGGTCCGTTGTAACGAAGGAACTGGCCATCGGTCTCATCCTCGGGAGTATCTACGGGTGTTTTATCGGTATTATAGCCAAGGTAAGGTTTTACAACGAAGCAATATCCTTTCATCTGGCCCTTGCGGTGGGTCTCTCTGTCGTCGCTTCCATGTCCATTGCGGCCCTGGTGGGATCCCTTGTGCCCATGCTCTTTGAAAAAATCAATATCGATCCTGCTGTGGCAACAGGACCTTTTGTAACAACTTCAGTGGATATAGTCAGTGTTTACTGCTATTTTCACATAGTCACGCTTCTGCTTGGCTATTAAGGTGACCATGACTGGATTTTCAACTGACGGCATCCTGCTCAGAAAGACCGAATACGGGGATTATGATCTGATCCTGACGTTTTTCACACTTTCCATGGGCCGGATTTCCGTGATTGCCAAAAATGCCAAAAAGAGCATCCGGCGGTTTGCTGGAGCCCTGGATATGTTTTCCGTCATGAACATCCAGTGTTCACGCCAGAAACGGCTCAACGCCCTGCCTGTACTGTGCAGTGTGGATCTTGACAATCCCTTTGCCCGTATCCGTACCAATGCTGTAAAAACAAGCTATGCCAGCTACTGGGTTGAACTGGTGAACTCCTGGATGGAAGAGGGCAAGGAGCAATCTGATCTGTATGATCTGCTTTTGTTCGTTCTTGACGGGCTCAATTCAGGTTCGGTTTCCCAGGAAATCCTCAGCCTTCTGTTCCAGATTCGGTTCATGAACATTTCCGGATTCTCTCCAAGGCTCGATCAGTGCGGAATCTGCGAAAAACCCCTGGATGATATCAATCAGAACACGGTCAGCTTCAGTTGCGCAGAGGGTAAGCTGGTTTGTGACCGATGCAGGAAATCCCATCCGGTGAACAGAGGCATAGAGGTTTCCAAAGGGACCCTTAAACAGCTTTCCTGGATCAATTTTTCAGATCTGGGACGCATGGAACGGATACGGTTCTCGGAAACAGCCATACAAGAAGGGGAGATGCTTCTGGAATCCTTTATTCCGTATCATATCGGAAGGGAAGTCAAGAGCTTGAAAGTGTTGAAAAGGATAAAACAATATACATGAATTTCAGACCTGTTTTAGAAAACCAGATTGTTGGAGCCAGTGTGCCATGCAGAGTTGATTTCGGGGGAACTCTGGATATCAGTACTTTTTATCTCTGTCTGGGGCATGAAAAACCCTCAACAGTCAACTTCGCCCTTGATCTCAGAACCCATGTGACGCTGTTACCCTGGGATGACGGAAGGGTAAAGGTCTCTTCCAGGGGGTTTGAACCTGCCGATTTTCCGGCTCTGGAAGCTCCTTTTGACCACCCCCTGGGACTGATGTTTGCCGTGGCTGGTTTTTTCAATGCCCAGGGGGTCCATATCCAGATCAGGTCCACCTCTCCTGTACGGAGCGCCCTGGGCGGGTCATCGGCGGCTGCAGTGGCCCTGGTTGCTGCTTTTTCTTCAGCCCTGGGAAGGGAGGTGGACCCCGCTGCTGCTGCCCTGGCTGCCCACACCATAGAATCCAGCGTGGCAGGCGTTCCCTGCGGACTTCAGGATCAGCTTGCCGCGGCTTTTGGAGGTGTCAACCAATGGAACTGGTTCATGGGCTCCCGGGGACCGGAATTTACACGTGAGTCTTTGGATAGGCCAGAAGGAGATCCGGATAGTCTTGACGCCCACATGATTGTTGCCTATTGCGGAATTCCCCATGTTTCCAAAGATATCAACAAACAATGGGTTAATCAGTTTCTTTCAGGACAAAACCGTGGTAAATGGGTTCAGATAGCCTGGATGGCCCGGGCATTTGCCGACGCTGTCAGAACCGGTGATTTTGCCAGGGCAGGGGAATTGATGAATCTGGAAACCAGGTTGAGACTTGAAATGACTCCCGAGGTTCTGGATGGAACCGGTCGGAAATTGTTTGACCTTGCCGGGAATTCGGGATGCGGCGCCAGGTTTACCGGAGCCGGGGGCGGCGGTTGCATCTGGGCCATGGGGGATTCCCCCAATATAAGGGAACTCAAGGGTACGTGGACCCGAAATTTGTCTGACCTGGAAGATGCACAGGTGCTGGATACAGTAATAGATCCCCATGGGATTCAACTTAAATAAAGTGAGAGAGCCAATGAAATTTCAAGATGTTATTTTAAAACTTCAAACCTTTTGGGCCAGGCAGGGATGTGTGCTGATACAATCCTACGACATGGAAGTGGGGGCTGGAACCTTTCACCCGGCAACCCTTCTCAAGGCCCTTGGCCCTGAACCCTGGAAGGTTGCCTATGTTCAGCCGTCACGCCGTCCCACGGACGGCCGGTACGGTGAGAACCCCAACCGGTTACAGCATTATTACCAGTACCAGGTTATTTTGAAACCGTCCCCTCCGGATGTCCAGCAGCTCTATCTTGACAGCCTGAAAGAACTGGGAATAGACCCCATGGACCATGATATAAGGTTCGTGGAAGACGACTGGGAATCACCGACCCTTGGTGCTTCAGGCCTGGGATGGGAAGTGTGGCTCGACGGTATGGAAGTCACCCAATTCACCTATTTCCAGATGTGCGGAAGCATGGAGCTGAAACCGGTTTCAGTTGAGCTTACTTACGGGCTGGAGAGACTGTGCATGTATCTCCAGGGCGTGGATAACGTCTATGACCTCATGTGGAACGACACCGTCACCTATGGTGATGTTTATCACCAGCAGGAAGTGGAGCAGTCCACCTATAACTTCGAAGTCGCGAATACGGATGTTCTGTTCGATTTTTTTACCAAATATGAATCAGAAGCACTGCGCATTATCGAACTTGGGCTCGTGCTTCCGGCCTATGAGTTCTGTCTCAAGTGTTCCCATACGTTCAATCTTCTTGATGCCAGGGGAGCCATCAGTGTGACGGAACGGACAGGGTATATCGCCAGAATCAGAAACATCGCGCGAGCCTGCTCTAAAGCCTATGTGGCACAGCGGGAATCCATGGGGCATCCGCTCCTTGCGCGGAAGGCAGGTGGAAAATGAAACGTCTGTTGATTGAAATAGGGGCCGAAGAGATACCAGCAGGGTATATTATTCCTGCCCTTGAAGCCTTCCGGGAAACCTTGCTGACAACCCTGTCAAAGGCCAGGGTAGACTGCGGCAAGGCAGAATACTACGGGACACCGAGGCGTCTTGCCCTCATGGTCCAGGATGTACCTGAGATGCAGCGGGCAGAAACCACCACTGTCATGGGGCCCCCGGAACGGGTAGGCTTCGGTGCTGACGGGAAACCTACACTGGCTGCGGAAAAATTTGCGGAAAAAGCAGGCGTGTCCCTGGACCGGATCCAGGTTGTGGACACGGACAAGGGCAGGTACCTCTCTGCTGTCAAGGAGGAGGCGTGCCTTCCCACCGGGACCCTGCTGCAGAACGTTCTGCCCCAGGTGATCCTGTCCATACCGTTTCCCAAAAGCATGCGATGGGGTGATCTTGCCATCTCATTTGCCCGCCCCATCATTTCAGTGACTGCACTCCTGGGAAACCAAATTCTGGATTTCCAGGTAGGCAATATCCGCTCCTCAGCCATGGTTTTCGGCCACCATTTCATGCATCCGGGGCCTGTTGCACTTGAATCGGCAGAGGCCTATGCCGATACGCTGAAATCTGTCGGTATCATTGCCGACATTGACGAACGCCGTGATTTGCTTGAAAAGAAAATCCTCCAGGCTGCCGAAACATCTGGGTCTGTTCTTCTTGAAGACAAGGCCCTGGTGGACATTGTCACCAACCTTGTGGAATACCCGTATCCGGTGGTCGGCAGGTTTGATGAAGAATTCCTGGAACTACCGGACGAAGTTCTGATTACTGCCATGCGGGAGCACCAGAAGTACTTTGCCCTGAGAGATGAGCAAGGCAGGCTTAAGCCTATGTTCATTGCCGTCAATAACACCAGGGCAAGGGATATGACTGTTGTTGCCAGGGGCCATGAAAAGGTCATCCGTGCCCGGCTATCCGATGCCAAGTTCTTTTACCGTGGAGATCTGGAATCCACCCTGGACCAGTTTGCCGAAAAGCTCAAAAGCGTTACCTTCCAGGCCAGCCTGGGTACCATGTACGCCAAGCGTGAGCGCTTGGTCGTACTCACCGGATACCTGGCACAGTCAGTGGAAACAGGTGACAAGGTAATCCTGGCTGCGGACGCTGCAAGGGCGGCCCAGATCTGTAAGGCAGACCTGGTCAGCCAGATGGTCATTGAGTTCACCAACCTCCAGGGAATCATGGGCAGGGTTTACGCACAAAAGGCAGGAGAAACACCCGAAGTTGCCAGTGCCATTGAACAGCACTACCGTCCGGTCCATTCCGGAGGAAAACTTCCCGACACCCTGACCGGGAAAATCCTTGCCATTGCAGACAAGATTGACACCATCTGTGGATGCTTTTCCGCAGATCTGATTCCAACAGGCGCATCCGACCCCTATGCCCTGCGCAGGCAGGGTATCGGTATCCTACAGATTCTGATGGATTCAGGTCTGACCCTGTCCCTGTCCGTCCTGGTTGACAGGGGGGTGGGACTTTATGAAGCAGACCCCTCAAAACAGAAGATGATCAGTGCCAAGGTCATGGAGTTCCTCAGAGGACGACTGGCCAACCTCCTGATCGATCAGGGTGTGTCCAGGGAGGCTGTGAATTCAGCCCTTGCCGTTTCCTTTGATGTGGTTCCCGATGATCTCCTGCGTATCAAGGCCTTGGACCGCCTCCGTCAGGAACCCGATTTCGAACCCTTGTCAGTGGCATTCAAACGGGTTGTGAACATTCTCAAAAAGGTAGACAGCAGCCATCTTGCATCCGTTGAGGAGGCATTGTTTGAATCCGCTGCGGAGGCCCAGCTCCTCAAGTCCTGCCGGGACGTTTCGGCCAGGGTCAGGGAGTTTACAGGCCAGGGGGATTACGAACTGGCTCTCAAGGAGATTGCAACCCTGCGGCCTGATGTGGACCGTTTCTTTGATGACGTAATGGTCATGGCTGAGGATCAGGCAGTGAGGGGGAACCGGCTGGCCCTTCTGGCATCGGTTTCGTCCTTGTTCAGCAACCTGGCTGATTTTTCATTGATCTGATTCCAGAAACCTTAATAGCCCATTGGACCCAGGCAGGGCAGGGTCGTAACTTAAGGAGAGATACCATGGCAGGATATGATCCTGAAAAAGATAAGCAGTTGAAAGCGTGGCAGTGTGAGGAAACCGGACTGATTGTTTCCATTCATCGGTACGGGGAAGGGGAGGCAAAACTCCAGATAGGCCCTCGGATACTCAAGAAAAAAGACGGTACTGAACGGGCACCCAGCAAAGCCGGAAGACTCAGCATCGAGGATGTCATGTGGTTTTACGATATCATAGATGAGGTCAAGGATGAACTGTCCGAGCTGGCTGGCCCTGAATGATGAAGCCCTGGTCCCTGTGTTCGGTGCACGGAGTGCACCGAACCTGGGACCTGTTGCCGCATTGGTCAGTACTGAACCGGACCTGAGGGCAGTCAGAACACTGTGCGGCACGCCGATTCAAAGCCCCTTTTTCATGGGCACTCTGTTCTGTCTTGACCAGGGCGGACAGGGTGCCGCCGTTGCCGGACCCTATATCGGCGCTCCCTACGGAGCCATGGTACTGGAGTCCATCATTGCCAAAGGCGCTGACACCATCCTTGTACTCGGGTGGTGCGGGGCACTATCGGAGCATCTTAAAACCGGAGACATACTTGTTCCTGACCTGTGCCTTGCCGATGAAGGAACATCCCGCAATTACATGGAAGCTGATGGGATGTTTCCAAGGGTCAGTCCGTCTGGCTCCCTGTCCTCGGTGCTGAGGGGTTTTTTGACCTCCCATAATGTTCCCCATGGGTCGGGAACTGTCTGGACAACGGATGCCATTTATCGGGAAACCCGTACAAAAGTCAACTATTTCAAGGCCATTGGGGCTTCGGCAGTTGATATGGAATGTTCGGCCCTGTGTGCTGTTGCGCGGTACCGTAAAGTCAGGATTGCCGCCCTCCTGGTTGTTTCCGACGAGTTGTACGGATCTGGATGGAATCCAGGGTTCAGAAACGAACGGTTCAGGACGGCCCGAAAAACAGCGGCCGGAATTCTGGTCGATTTATGCCGGACCCTGGCATCGGAAATGAGTATAGGGAAACCTGATCAGGATGCCCTGCGTCGGACCCCATCTCCATAACCCACCCACAGAGTGAAAACCCATGGATATAAAAGCTGAAGCCCGTTTCCTTCAACAGGAGCTGACCCGGCACAATTACCGGTATCATGTCCTGGACGACCCCGAGATTTCCGATGCCCGGTATGATGCCATGATGAGCCGACTCCTAGCCCTTGAAACCGAGTATCCTGAATTGTCCGTGCCCGATTCACCCACCCGCAGGGTCGGCGCGCCGCCTCTGTCAGCCTTTGAGACCGCTCCCCATTCCATCCCCATGTTGAGCCTTGACAATGGTTTTGAGGACAGCCACATCAAGGAGTTCCACCGCCGCACGGTAAAACTCCTTGAAACCGATGCTGTCTTGTACACTGTGGAACCCAAACTGGACGGGCTGGCCGTAGAACTCACCTATACCGGCGGCATCCTGACCCGGGCCACCACCCGGGGTGACGGCATCATGGGGGAGGTGGTAACGGAAAATGCACGAACTATCCGGTCCATACCCCTATCGATCAACACCGGCAGTGCATCTTCTTTCCCATCCCTGCTGGAAGTCCGGGGAGAAGTGATTATTGCCCGGCCTGATTTTGAAGATCTCAATCGCCAGCGCCTGGGAGACGGAGACCCCCTGTTCGCAAACCCGAGAAATGCCGCAGCCGGCTCCCTGCGCCAGCTGGATTCCAGGATCACAGCCCGGCGTCCCCTGGAAATTTTCATCTATGGTATAGGCCTGGCGCAGGGGATTACCTTTGATACCCATTCGAATATGCTTGATGTCCTGGCTGGCATGGGATTTCGTATCAATCCCCTGATCCGCCGACGTCTGTCCATCCATGGGGCGCTGCTTTATTTCAGGGAATTGGAAGCCATGCGGAGCGGCCTGCCCTATGATATCGACGGTATGGTGATCAAGGTTGATGACATGGATTACCAGGCAAGGCTCGGTATCAAATCAAAAAGTCCCAGGTGGGCTATTGCCTATAAATTCCCGGCCATGGAGGAAACCACCCGGATCCTGGACATCAGCGTCCAGGTGGGCCGGACCGGTATCCTGACACCGGTTGCCAACCTTGAACCGGTCAGTGTGGGAGGTGTCACCGTATCCAGGG
This sequence comes from Pseudomonadota bacterium, assembly GCA_043806875.1. Classification (GTDB taxonomy): domain Bacteria; phylum Desulfobacterota; class Desulfobacteria; order Desulfobacterales; family Desulfobacteraceae; genus JAZDGN01. Next base: position 4,718 of record JAZDGN010000069.1, on the reverse strand, counting down.
CCACACTGCATAACGAAGATGAGATTAACCGAAAGGATATCCGCATCGGAGACACGGTCGTGATCATGCGTGCCGGTGATGTAATTCCCAAGGTGGTAAAGGTTATTGAATCCCTGCGCACCGGTGATGAAGTCCCCTTTGTCATGCCTTTGACCTGCCCGGTGTGCTCAGGCCCTGCCAAACGGATACCGGGAGAGGCGGCCACCAAGTGCATCAACGCTTCATGTCAGGCCCAGCTCAAGGAGAGGATCCGTCATTTTGTCTCCAAACCCGGATTTGATATGGACGGAATCGGCAGGAAGCTGGTGGAACAGATGGTTGACAAGGCTCTGTTACGATCGGCTGCGGATCTTTTTACCCTGGACCGTGCCAGTCTTTCATCCCTGGACCGCATGGGCGACAAATCCATGGACAATATCCTCGAGGCTATTGAAAAATCCAAGCAGATTTCCCTGTCGCGGTTTCTGTTTTCCCTGGGAATAGATCATACCGGTGAAACAGCCGCCCAGATTCTGGCAGAAAAACTCCAGACCCTGGAAGCCATCCGCACCGCAGACCCAGAAACCTTGGAGGTTATTGAGGGCATCGGACCCAAAACTGCAAGGGCAGTGCATGACTTTTTCAGGAGTCCGGATAATGCCCGTATTCTGGATGCCATGCTGGAAGCTAAGGTTGTCATCACAGGTAATGCAGGTGACTTTCAGATAGGTACCGGAACTGGGGTTCAGGGTTCCAGCCCTCTTTCCGGCAAGCGGTTTGTTTTGACCGGAACCCTGGAAACCATGACCCGGTCGGAAGCTAAACAACGTCTTCAGGCGCTGGGTGCGTCTGTATCATCCAGCATCAGTGCAAAAACCGATTTCCTGGTGGCTGGCGCTTCACCTGGCAGCAAGCTGGCCAAAGCCCATGACCTGGATGTTACGGTTATTGATGAGAAGACCTTGACCCGGATGATATCCTGAACCAGCCCCTGTCATTCCCGGGAGGACGTCCAGGGAATGACAGGGACTGCAGATTCTGGTTTAAACGATTGCCCAAGGTGATCAGGCAAGATCGGAGCTGACCAGGCCGTAACCGTGTTCGCCGTGGAGGGATTTATCAAGACCGTCGGTTTCACGATCGGAATCAATTCTGAATCCCACTGATTTTCCAACGATAATACAGATCACATAGGTGCCGGCCGAGGCCAGGGCGATAGTTGCTCCCATGCCGATGATCTGGATAAAGAGTTGGTTCCACAGGGTCCAGGAACCTGAAGCGGATGCTGCTGCAGCGTCGGCCATCCAGGAGTCACGGATAAAAAAGCACAACAGGAGAACACCCAGACCTGATCCCACGCCATGGATCCCAAAACAGTCCAGGGCATCATCGTAACCCATTTTAGCTTTGAACTGCAGGGCCTTGTAACATGCCATGGAGGACAGGGCTCCCAGACACATGGCACCTATAGGTGTGACAACGCCGGCAGCCGGTGTGATGACAACCAACCCAGCAAGGATTCCAGAGACAAAACCCAGGGACGTTGCCTTTCGGAACATGATCGCTTCAATGGCAAGCCATGTAAGGGCGCCGCTGGCCGCAGACACCTGGGTCATGGTAAGGGCCCTTGCCGTATCCAGACCGCAGTGAAGTGTTGAGCCGGCATTGAACCCGAACCACCCGACCCAGAGGAGACCTGCTCCCATGATGGTCATGACAAGATTGTTGGGGTTGATAACAGCGGGATATCCCTTTCTGGGCCCCAGATACAGGGCAACTACCAAGGCGCTTATACCTGCTGACACATGGATGACCATACCGCCTGCCAGATCAATGGCTCCGGCAGCTCCCATGTTAAAGAGCCAGCCGTCCGAGGCCCATACCCAATGACACAGGGGGCAGTATACAAACAAAAACCAGAGTGCTATGAACAGGGTATAACCCCGGAAGTATACCCGTTCTGCAAGGGCTCCGCTGATAAGGGCGGGGGTAATGATGGCAAATTTCCCCTGAAACATGGCAATGACGTATTCGGGAATGCCCTGGGTGATTGTGTCATCTATGCCTTTTAAAAAGAAATAATCACTGTTCCATCCGATGATGCCTCCGAGTATGTTCTTGCCGAAGGTCAGGGAATAGCCGCAGATGACCCATAGAACGCCCACAATGGCCAGGGAAACATAGGTATGCATCATGGTTGAGATTACGTTTTTGGTCCTTACCAGCCCGCCGTAAAACATGGCAAGACCCGGAATCATCAACAGGACTAGTCCCGTTGAAATCAGCATCCAGGCTGTGGTTCCTGTGTCTACGACCCCGGCATCAGCCGCGGTTGCCAGTTGCGGTATCACAAACACTGCCAGTGCTGTGATCGCTGCAGCTGTCCGTCGAATTTGGTTCATGTTTCCCCCCCTTGTCTGGTGTTACTGAAATGGTGTTGATTAGTGCCATGTCTGACAACAGAGCGTTGTGCAAACCGTAAACTGTAAATAGCGTAGCATTATACATGCCATGTGTAGTTAACATGCTGGATATAATAGAATTATTGAATATCAAGATTAGATGTCTTTGAAATATTCCATAGCAATACTTCAAAATTGTTATTTTACCAGGCTTATATGTTACAAATTTGAAATATTGTTTCCTGGGTAGTATTTCATGGGTGAGTCTCTGTAAGGTTTTCAGCAAATAAAGGGATAAAGAGCAGGGATTTATGAAAAATTTTGTCAAGATCCGGGCATGGGATTACAAAAATGTCAAGGGTATGCCTTTTCCTGTTCTGCAGGATTGATCGCAGATGCCGAGGGGATTGAGTGCATCCAAAATCAGGTTAAGGCAATCTGTCCATCCTATGGCGGCCAGGCAATGGCCGAGCTTGGATTCGCCGATCCTGAAAAGACCGGGTTTATCACTGTTCAGCCCAATGCGTTCAACCGGCAGCCCATGGAAAACAGTTCCAGGGGGTTGAAACCCTTGTCCTGGAACTTCCGAAGGATCATGATCGCTTGCAAGAGAGCTCTGCAACCTTTTTTCTGAGCCAGCTTCCTGCTCCCAGAGAAAAATGGTCGGCTCCCTGGATAACATAAAGAACAGCCTCCGGGTTCCAGGTCTTCATCAGGGCACGGATCTGTTCCGGTGGTGCGATCTCATCCATAGAACCGGTAATAATGAACAATGGCCTGGTAATTGGCGGGATGCATTCAAAATCCATGACCGCAACGGGCGGGGCCACCATGAACATCTGTTCAATAACAATGGGTGAAAAATCAATGGAAGCGTTGACCCAGGATCCAAAGGAGTATCCGGCAAGGTGGATTTCATCGATTCCCAGGTGTGACAGGTATGCGACAGCGGCCTTGACGTCATCCTGCTCCTCCAATCCATCGGAGTATCTGCCCTGTGAACGTCCCACACCCCGGAAGTTGAACCTCAAGGTAGTGAATCCATTGCACAGGTATCCGTCCCGGACAGCCAGGACAACAGGGTTGTCCATGTCGCCCCCGTACAAGGGATGGGGATGGGTGATGACAACACCCCGTTTGGCGGAAGACAAATCCAGGGCAGCTTCCAGTTCCAGCCCCTGATGTCCGATAATGACTGATTTTTCCATAATTTTCTCCAGACCATCTGGGATTTCTCACAGAGACGGTCTTCATGACTGTCCGTTCATTCGGATTGCACCCTACAGGGGATGTCTGTCTTCGGAACCCATATCGATGATGTTTTCCGACACCAGAAGTTCTATTATTTCACACACCGGCAATCCCACCACATTGGTGTAGGATCCGTTGATACTTCGTACCAGAAAGGTCCCCAGGCCCTGGATGGCATAGGCTCCGGCCTTGTCAAAAGGTTCTCCAGTTCGGATGTACCACTCGATTTCACGGGCACTCAGGTGTTTGAATAGAACCTCTGTCCTTGCAGAGCAGGTGATGGTCTTACCACATTCCATGCAGCACAGGGTATATCCCGTGAAAACAGTATGTATGGTGTTACTGAGCTTTGCCAGCATCTGTCTGGCATCCTCGTTGGAGGCTGGTTTCTCAAGTATGGTATCATTGATGACAACAATGGTGTCTGCACCGATGACCCAGGACCCGGGGTTCTGATTGGCTATGGTTTCTGCCTTTTCCCTGGACAGGCGTTTTACGTATTCCTCCGGGGATTCTCCTGGAAACCGTTTTTCCTCAATGTCCGCAGGTATGATAGCAACGGTTATACCTGCCTGTTCGAGCAGGTATTTTCGCCGGGGTGATTTGGATGCCAGGATCAGAGATCTGTTGTTTTTCATGGGGTCCTTGTACCAGAATGCAGACAACAAAACAAGGCGGAAGTGCAGGAAGGACGCCTTTATGGGGGTATATTTATCCTTGCAAAATTCTCATGGATACTATAAGTAATCCTGTGATTGCCTGGGTGGCGGAACTGGTAGACGCAAGGGACTTAAAATCCCTCGGAGATTATCTCTGTACGGGTTCAATTCCCGTCCCAGGTACCATGGAATAAAAAACGGGGTGGTGGCCAACAAGCACATGCCCTTTTTTTATTGATATTAATGATATGTTAGAACCAATTAAATAGAGATATTTCCTGTCTAATTTTTTTTGCTGCCAATGCATAAGGACAACCAAATAGCAAATCCACCCCGGTCAGATAGTGGGTTTTGGATCAGAACAAAGCCGGCAAGTTTTCAGCCATAAATCGTTGACAGGTATTGAAACGGTGAGATAAAAAATATC
>JAZDGN010000068.1:0-3870 GCA_043806875.1 Pseudomonadota bacterium | reverse complement strand
GGATGGCCCGCATAGTCCACAAGGGAGATGGCATTGAGTTCAACCTTTTCCGGTTTCATGTCGAAGTTGATGGCGCCCGCAGGACAGACCTTGGCACAGGTCCCGCACCGGCCCCGGGTCAAGTACGGGCAGTTCACAGGGTCAATAAGGTATTTCAGGGGGACTGTCTGGCCGTCTTTGATAAAGACAGCCTTGCGTGTGTTGAGCCCTGCGTTGTATTAGTCGGAAACTTTTTCCGGACATTTTTCCGTACACATGCCGCAGGCAATGCATTTATCCTCGTCAATATAACAGGGATTTTCCCTTACAGTAACAGCATAGTTTCCAGCCCCGCCGATACCCGAACTCTTTTCCACCAGATACACGTAATACCCCGAATCAGCCATGTCCAGAGCGGCCTGAATTCCCGCGATCCCTCCGCCAACCAGCAGAACGGATCCCACAGGCTTGTTTTCAATAACCACGACAATGATAATGTCCGGCTTATTGTCAAATTCTTCCCAGTCTACCCTAAAAAACCCCCGCCATTTCCAGGTTATATTTAAGCAACATTGAACAATCAGCAGTCCATGAACCGCTGTCAGTGGATTGCCCATGTTTTTAGAAATATTTTCTTTTCAGCAGACCAAAATTTAGCTGTCGAGAGGGTCCTTCAATATTTTTCACAGCCAGCATTCGCGAAATAAACGTAATTTCAAGCCATTACAGATTCCGGTAAAAACAAGGCAAAACTCAGGCTCCTATATAAATACCAGATATCAACACTTACAAATAATTACTAATCTCGATACAAACTGTTGACAGGCAAGATTTTGATACTATATAGTCCTTCCATTATTATTCTGAGCTACACGACAATTTAGTCTGCTGAGTGTACCGGTAATAATGGAAACTATAATTCTTTACAGGTAAAGGCAGTAATTGTTGGAATGTTAACAGCATCAAGGAGGTGCCATTGAAAGAAGAAAAAGTGTTGCTGGAAGAGCAACAGGAAGGTAGCGGCGTATCCAGGAGGAGCTTTTTAAAGGTCCTTACAGGTACCGCTGCTGGAATCGGTCTTTCCCAGGTGTTCAATCCTGCCCTAATCGCAGCCATGCAAGAAGGGCTCAAGACCCATCCGGTTCTCTGGATCCAGGGTCAGGGTTGCACCGGCTGTTCGGTGTCCCTGCTGAACAGCGTTGATCCAACCATTAAAACGATCCTTCTGGACATCATCAGCCTGCAGTACCATCCCACGGTCATGGCTGCTGAAGGGGAAACCGCCCTTGAAAACCTCTACAGGATTGCACAAGAGTACAAGGGAAAATTCTCACTGGTCATCGAAGGCGCTATCCCTCTGGCCGCCAACGGGAAGTACTGCATGGTCGGTGAACTGAAGGGCAAAGACATCACCATGGTCGATCTGGTGAAGGAACTCGGCCCAATGGCAGGAAGTGTCCTGAGTGTCGGATCATGTGCTGCTTTTGGCGGCATTCCCGCAGCCAAGGGCAACCTGACCCAGGCTACCGGCGTGCAGGCCATTTTCAAGGAATTCGGCATCACCACGCCCATGATCAACGTCCCCGGGTGTCCTCCACACCCCGACTGGATTGTCGGCACCATTGCCCACCTTCTTACCAAAGGCATTCCCGAGCTTGACTCCAATGCCCGTCCCCTCCTGTTCTATGGGCAAAACATCCATGAGAACTGCCCGTACCTGGAATACTTTGACAAAGATGTCTTCAGCCAGACCTTCACCCAGAAGAAGGGCTGCCGCATGGAACTCGGTTGCAAAGGTCCGGACACCTATGCTGACTGCTTCCGCAGGAGATGGAACAGCGGCATGAACTGGTGTGTTGAAAATGCGGTCTGCATCGGATGTGTAGAACCCGGTTTCCCGGATGCATCATCCCCGTTCTACGAAAAAGCTTAATTTGATGAACCCAATGAAACCAAGGAGGTTTTAATATGGCAGGTTGCAGACCCGAAGCGGCTCCTGTGGGAGCAGCCGGGAAAAAGGTAAAGGTTGCCATTGATCCGGTCACCAGGATCGAAGGTCACCTTAAAGTTGAAGTTGAAGTAAAGAACGGCGTGGTCGTCGATGCCAGGTGCTTTGGCGGCATGTTCCGTGGCTTTGAAAATATACTAATAGGAAGGGACCCCAGGGATGCCTCCCAGATCGTTCAGAGGATCTGCGGCGTATGCCCCACAGCCCATGCCATGGCATCCAGCCAGGCCCTGGATGATGCCTTTGGCGTCAAGTTGACCCCCAACGGAAGAATTGCAAGGAACCTTATTCTGGGCGCCAACTATCTCCAGTCACACATCCTGCACTTCTATCACCTTGCAGCCCTGGATTATGTGAACGGTCCGGACGTTGCTCCGTTTATCCCCAGATATAAGAAAAATGACATCCGCGTAGACAAGGCCGTCAATGACGTGGGTGTGGGCCAGTACCTGGAAGCCCTTGAAATACGGAAGGTCTGCCATGAGATGGTAGCGCTCCTGGGTGGAAAGATGCCCCATGTACAGGGCATTGTCGTGGGCGGAACCACAGAGATTCCGACACGTGAAAAACTCAACGACTATGCGAAACGATTCAAGGTAGTCCGCAAATTCGTTGAAGAGAAGTATCTGCCCCTGGTTTACCTGCTGGCAGGACCCTACGGCGACCTTCTCAAGACCGGAACCGGATGCAAGAACCTCATCTCCTTCGGCGTGTTCCCCATGAACGATGCCGGCGACACCCTGCTCAAAGCCGGAGCCTACACCGACGGCAAGGACACCAAGTTTGATCCGGCCCTGATCAAGGAATACGTCAAGTACTCCTACTTTGACGACAGCACCACCGGCCTTAACCCCAAGGTGGGCAAGACTGTTCCCACACCGGACAAACCCGGTGCCTACAGCTTTATCAAGTCCCCGCGCTACAACGGTAAACCCCATGAGGGAGGCCCCCTTGCCCGTATGTGGAACACCAATCCCGAGCTCTCCAAGACAGGCCAAACCGCCCTTGGCGTGAAAAAATTCCGGGATATTGGCGATGCAGCCTTCTCCATCCTTGGCCGTCACGTAGCCAGGGCTGAAGAAACCCTGCTGGTGGCCAACGCTGTTGAACAGTGGCTGACCGAAGCAACACCAGGCGCAGAGACCTTTGTTCCTGCTCCCATCCCAGTATCTGCAGAAGGTCTCGGACTATCCGAGGCACCCCGCGGTGCGTTGCTCCATTACATCAACATCAAGAACAGTGTAATCTTCAACTATCAGGTCACTTCGGCAACCATCTGGAATGCCAACCCCATGGATGACATGGGACAGAAAGGACCCATTGAACAGGCCCTTATCGGAGTACCTGTACCGGATCCGGAGAACCCGGTGAACGTGGGGCGGTTGATACGCTCCTTTGACCCCTGACTGGGCTGCGCCGTGCACGTGCTGCACGTAGAATCCGGTAAAGAAAACGTTGTTGAGCTTCCGCTCTGATCTGTAAACTGACCTCATGAATCCGGGGGGATGGCAACCTATCGTCCATCCCCCCGATTTTTTTCCAGCGACATACTCCTATTCCAGTGTGACGCCCATGAAGATAGGGATCTGATAACCAATGAAAAAACTGCTTGTATTGGGTGTTGGCAACATCCTTCTTTCCGACGAAGGTATAGGGGTCCATGCTGTCCATGAACTGCTGAAGGAAACCTGGCCCGAAGATGTCGAGTTTATTGATGGCGGCACCTTTACCCAGGATATTTTCTACCTGTTCAACGAGTATGAACTGGTCCTGGTCCTGGACATTGTCAGGGCCGGCCATGAGCCTGGAACCGTGTACCGGCTGTCTGAGCAGGACCTGAGACAGGACGAGAAACACTGCCTGTCCCTCCATGATATTGACCT
>JAZDGN010000067.1:0-2685 GCA_043806875.1 Pseudomonadota bacterium | reverse complement strand
GAGTACATTGCGCTATGCCCGTTGAGTGCCACAAAAAATGGCATTGACGGAAGGAGCGTCAAGGGACATGTCGATGACTACTGGATAAATATCAACAGCACTGCAGCCGACCCTTTTATCGGCAATTGGACAGAACATGTTCAAGGGGAATGTACGGCAGATTTTATGGGAACCAACCAGTCTTTGAAAAACAATCCTGACGGTCAAACGACCTTTTATTATGATCCTTCAGGAGACCCCCTTGAGGATTTCGCAGCCCTTGAACCCGGAGTCAGGGATGGATGCCACGGTTTGAGGCTCTTTGCAGAATCCAGGGGGTTTACCGTTGTCACCAATTATACCCAATACATCCTTGGCTGGGATGGCAAACCAAACGGTTTTACCTATGAAAATTTTAAATCTGAGATCAACGCCGGCAGGCCTGTTTTGATTCATGTTACCGGTCATACCATGCTTGGTTTCGGATACAACGATACCGGAAACCAGATTTATATACACGACACCTGGGACTACAGCAACCACGCGATGACCTGGGGCGGCTCTTATGATGGCATGGCCCACGTCGGAGTAAGCGTTCTCCAACTTGAACCTGGGGCTGTGTCAGGATGCCCGGATTGTTCAGGAGATGTTGTCTATCTGGAAAGTTACACCTTCAGGAGTGGGACTGTCTGCGAGTGCACTGCAACAACATCAATTACGACAGGCCCTGGAGTCACCATTGAAAATGGCGCCACGGTAACGTTCACGGCACCATCGGTCACAACGCAACCGGGATTTCTTGTAGAAGAAGGTGCCCTGTTCCACATCAATCAGCAGTAGATCCGGCTGGTTTAAATTTTTGAACAGAGCAGGCCTGAATCCGGATCTTGATATTCTCACATCATTTGGGGAGCTGAACAGTTTTTAAAAGGGTATAACCAAGAACAACACCCATCATCAATTCTGTTATAATAGTGGACACTGCGGCGCCATTGCCTCCCCAAAGCGGAATAAAAGCTAGGTTCAAGGCAATATTCATAACGGCGGAGCCGGCAGTGACCTTGATGTAAAATCTTTCCCTGTTCAACGCAATGGCACTCTGGGTGACGAGATAATTCAAATGGATCACGAAAAGGGCAAGGGCAAGCAGCTTAAGGGTGCTCGCCGAAGGCAGATAACCGGCTCCCCAGACAAGGGCAACGAGGATATCGGAAAACAGGTACAGGCCACCGCATATCACCAGGGCCATGGCAAACAGAATAGATCCCCCGAGTCTGACCTGACCCAGGAAGGCTGATGTATTGGCTGTTGCTTTGGCAAGCCTTGGAAAAAAAGCGATCATAAAAGACCCTGGGATGAACATCAGGCCCTCCATCAGCGTATAGGCGGCGCTGTACTGCCCAACTTCAAAATCGCCCTTCAGCAGCTTGATCATGATGGTATCGATGCGAAAATACACAAAGGTGAAAAGGCTGACCAGCATCAGTGGAAACGCTTCTTTTTTCATCATGGGAAAAATCCATGAACTGCTTGTACCTGCTGCTTTTTCATGCAGGAACACAAACAGTTTCCTGATCATGGTCAGGGAAAAAACCAGCACCAGGACGGATGCGAAAACAAGACAGGCAAACACCAGGACCAGGTGGTGGGAGAAGCCGGGCGCCAGGAAATCCGCAATGGCAAGCCCCAGAATGGCAGGCACGACGAACAGGGTTTTATGCAGCACGTTGCACCACATCTCACAATCGAGCCGCTCCTGACCGCGGTACACCCCATAAGTGAACGAGGTCAGTGAAAACAGAAAATATCCTGCTCCGGCAAGCAGCCCCGGCACTATCAGGTCCTTTTCCAGAAAAAAAAGGCTGGCTGCCACAAAAAGCAATGTGACGGCCCCGGTCCATGCCAGCTTGAAGCGGAAAAGCTGGGTCAGCGTTGGGGATGAAACGGCTCCCACGGAGACCCGCTTGGTGAGGATGATGTCCAGCCCGAAATCTGCCGGGATCGCGAACAGCGTCACATAACTGATGATGAAATTGAACTGCCCGAAGCTTTCCACAGACATGCGCCGGGTAAGGAAGATGTAAAACAGCAGCAGGCAACCCTTGCTGAAAATCTGCCCTGCAAGATGAAGCAGTGTGTTTTTTGCCAGCAGATGTCCAGGAGCCACGTTTACAGTTTCCTGTAAACGGCTAAGGTTTCTGCGGCTGCTTTTTCCCATGTAAACAGGGACGCCCGCATGGCGCCCCTTGAAACCAGCTGTTCCCTCAAGGTATTGTTGGAGACCACCTGGGACATGGCCTCGGCAATCTCCCGGAAATTTTCCGGATCGATCAACAGGGCCGCATCGCCTGATACCTCAGGCAGGCTGGATGTATTGCTCGTAATCACCGGCACCCTGGATGCAAAAGCCTCCAGGACCGGGAACCCGAACCCCTCGAAAAGGGAGGGGAAAACAAACGCCGCACACCCCTGGTACAGGGCGATGAGGTCTTTTTCATCAACACCCTGAAGCCATCTTGCCTCTTTCTCCCCTTCCATGCGCCGGACCTCTTTTACTACCCGGCCGCATCCCCACCCGTAATTCCCGACCATCACCAGAGAATAATTTTCCCGTAAGGCCCGGGGAAGCAGTTGAAACGCCCGGATAAGGTTAACGTGGTTTTTCCTTGGCTGGAACATGCCCACATGGAGGAAATACCGCTGGCG
>JAZDGN010000066.1:0-36691 GCA_043806875.1 Pseudomonadota bacterium | reverse complement strand
GGGGCAAGGACCGGGGCAAGGACCGGGGCAAGGACCGGGGCAAGGACCGGGGCAAGGACCGGGGCAAGGACCGGGGCAAGGACCGGGGCAAGGACCGGGGCAAGGACCGGGGCAAGGACCGGGGCAAGGGCCGGGTTCAGGGCAAAAACCGGCCTCAACTTCCAATAAGGGAGGAGGTGCAACGTTCCTTGAAGCCAAGCATATAGGACGAGACCTTGTTGAGAAAGCGATTGAGAACCTTGCTGATGAAACAACCGATGACCTGGTCGAGGATATCATTGAAGTCGACGATGAACCCGAAACCGAGGATGTACCCGAACCCATTGAACTCGACGAGGACGAGGAACTCATCGAGGTCCAGGAAGATGAGGCCATGGAGGCTGATTCTGCCCATGACATCGCTGATGACCTGGTTGAGGATATTGTCGAAGACCTGGCTGAAGACCTGACTGATGAAACAGCCGATGACCTGGTCGAGGATACAATTGAAGTCGACGATGAACCCGAAACTGAGGATGTACCCAGAACCGTTGAGCTGGCTGAAGATGAAGAACTTATTGAGGTTCAGAACGATCAGATCCTCGAAAAGGAGGTTGTCGAAGAACTGATCGAAGACGTGGCTGATGATCTGGCTGATGACCAGGTTGAGGTTGACACCGGAACTGAGCCGGAAAACAAGCCCGGGGCCAGAACAGTTGAACTGGCTGACGATGAGGACCTGGAGGAAATAGAGACAGAAGATCTTACCGATGAAGAGCTTCGTGCCCTGGAAGAATTCAGGCAGAAAAAAAAGCTTGCGGAACAGTTTGACACAAATATCAGGGAAGGCGAAAAAAAGTATAATGCATACGTCAAAATCCCTGCCGGTGCTTATACAGTCGGTTCAAGGCAGCGGATAAAAAACACCCTGCCCCTCCAGAGGATCGAGATCCCGGAGATACATGTTGCCAGATATCCGGTTACCAATGCTTTTTTTGAGGTTTTTGTGAATCAGACAGGATATGTTACCACAGCCGAGAAAAAAGGTTTCGGTACTGTTTACTATGGCCGGTTCCAAAAGAAAAAAGGCTCCTCCATCTGGCGGAATAACTCCGGCAGTACTGTTATCACCGGGGCATGCTGGTATCAGCCTGAAGGGCCGGACAGTAATCTCCACGGAAGAAGCAATCATCCCGTGGTCCAGGTAAGTCTTGCTGATGCATGGGCTTTTGCATCCTGGATCGGAAGAAGGCTGCCGACGGAAGCAGAGTGGGAAGCTGCTGCCCGGACCGACATGGGATTCATCTACCCTTGGGGAAACCAATGGAAGGAAAATGTCTGCAATATTGAAACCACGGCCATATCCGGGACAACTCCGGTGGACCAGTACGATCCGGGCACCGTTGGCATCTCGGACATGCTTGGCAATGTAATGGAGTGGACATCAGACACCGCGGAGGCACCGTTTACAATCCGGAAACCGGTAAAGCTCTGCGTGGCAAAGGGCGGCGGCTGGACGGCCAGGCAAGGAACAACCATTGCAATCCGGTCTTTGTTCAAACCGGATTTCACGTCCAATACCATCGGGTTCAGGTGCTTTTCTGAATTAATACTTTAACGACAAACCATATCAACACATCAACGACACAAAACAATAAGACCAGATAAAGGGCAGAAAACAGTGGATACAACTATTAAAAATAGAATTGAACGGCTTCGGACGGAAATGAATAAAAAAAACCTGGATGGCATCATGATCCTTTCGGACGCCAACAGGCGCTATCTCAGCGGATACAGTGGTGAGGACGGAAATTTTGATGAAAGCGCCGGGTGCCTGGTGATCAGCCAAAAAGACCTGATCCTGGCAACGGATTCACGGTACGACACCCAGGCCAGAAATGAGGCGAAGCTCTATTCCGTGGTGTGTTACAAAGAAAGCCTGGCCAAGGATCTGCCGAAAATTCTGATGTCAGCAGGGATTTCCAGCCTGGGGGTAGAAACTTCCAGGCTTACCGTCCAGCAGCAGGAGAAAATTTCCGGGGAGCTCTCGGCCAAAGGACTGTCCATAACGGTTTCCCCGGCTGAAGATATCCTGAAATCCTTCCGGACCATGAAGGATGAAATGGAGGTACAGCATATCAAAGATGCCTTATCCATTGCTGAAATAGCGTTCCTTGAATTCCGGCAAACAATTGCCCCGGGGATGACCGAAAAAAAGGCTGCCTGGAATCTGGAAAGGGCAATGCGCAACGCAGGGGCTGATTCCCTGTCCTTTCATGTGATCGCGGCCGCCGGCCAAAACAGTGCCCTGCCCCATGCCATACCGGGGCTTCGGCAATTTAGGGAAGGAGAACCCCTGCTGTTTGACTTTGGAGCACGTCTCAACGGTTACTGCAGTGACACCACCAGGACATTGATCATGGGAAAACCCGATGCCCGGTTTCTTGAAGTTTACGATACCGTATTCAATGCCCAGGCAAAAGCCGTCGCCATGATCGGACCAGGGGTCAAGTGCAGTGACGTGGATGCAGTTGCACGATCATACATTGATGCCTCTTCCTATACCGGCACCTTTGGCCACAGCCTGGGACACGGTGTCGGCATTGCCATCCACGAGGCCCCCAGACTGTCAAAAATCGACGATACCCTCCTGAAACCCGGCATGGTCGTCACCGTGGAACCAGGGATCTATCTGCCCGACTGGGGCGGAATTCGCCTGGAAAACATGATCCTGGTAACTGAAACCGGTGCGGAGGTTCTCAACACCATGGACTACAGCGACTTTTGCATTAACGGATAGCCTCCATGTCCATAGACCTTCTCATTGACCGTTACATGGATCATCTGGTCCTGGAAAAGGGACTTGCCGCCAACAGCCTGGAGTCCTATGCCAGGGATCTCAAATCTTTCAGCGATTATCTCCTGGCCAACGCCGTCACCGATATCCGTGAAACCGATACGGTTACGGTTCTTGGATGGCTCATCCAGTTGCAGAAAAGAAGTCTGTCTTCCAAATCCAGGGCACGGCACCTGATTGCGGTCCGGGGATTCTTCGGGTACCTGCTCCAGGAACAGATCCTTGAGATCAACCCGGTAAAGACCATCAACATCCCCAAAACAGGGATGCACCTTCCCGGAGTCATCTCCCCGGATGAGGTGGACCGGATGATATCAGCCCCGGATCTGGCAATTCCAAGGGGCCTTCGGGATGCAGCCATGCTGGAAGTTCTCTATGGAGCCGGGCTCAGAGTCTCTGAACTGGTTTCAATGAACGTCAGGGACATCAACCTGGATGCCGGCTTTGTCAGGGTCTTTGGAAAGGGTTCCAGGGAACGGGTTGTACCTATCGGGGCCCATGCCAGGGACATGACATCGGCATGGCTGGCCAGTGGACGTCCCCGCATGCTGGGCAGTCACACAAGCCAGTTTCTTTTTGTTGCCAGGGCAGGCAACCCCATGACCCGCCAGGGATTCTGGAAGGTGCTCAAACGGTATGCCGTCCTGGCAGGCATTGGTACCAATGTAACACCCCACACCCTTCGCCACTCCTTTGCCACCCACCTCCTTGAGGGGGGGGCCGATCTCAGGTCGGTCCAGACCATGCTCGGCCATTCGGACATATCGACCACCCAGATCTACACCCATATTTCACGGCAGTACCTGAGCGACATGCACCGGAAATATCACCCCAGGGGTTAGGACTATTTCCGAGGCATCAGGCAACCGGTTTCGAATACAGGTGAACATCCTGTTGGGGGTAGGGGATGCTGATTCCTTCCTGGTCACATGAGGGAGTCTTTCTGTCTGATGAAAAAGGATTGATTTCCATGGAAAAAACTTATAATAATAGCATTACATTTTTCCTGCTGAAATTCAGGTGGTATTGGTATCCGATTAACTAGGATAATCCGTTTCCATGGTTTTTACCGAATCTGTTCCAGGAGAGACCCTTTGGCGGACATCCTGATTATTGATGATGATTTTAACGTGTGCCTCACCCTGGCCCGGCTGTTTAAGAAAAACGGTCACACGACTGTGTGCGTCCACTCCATGGCTGAAGGGATCGAAACCGCGTCAACACAGGCCTTTGATGTGGTCCTCCTGGATGTCATGCTGCCTGACGGCAACGGTTTGGAAATTCTTCCAGCCATCTGCCGGACACCGTCAAACCCTGAGGTAATAATCATAACCGGTGCAGGGAACCCGGCAGGCGTGGAACTTGCCATTGACAGCGGGGCCTGGGATTATATCGAAAAATCTTCGTCTCCCAAGGAAATGCTTTTTCCCTTGAACCGCGCCCTGCAATACCGGGAAAAGAAAAAAGCAGCAAACACCACCATCGCCTTTAAACGTGAGGATATCATCGGCGACTCACCGAACCTGAGCCAGTGTATCGATCTTCTTGCCCAGGTATCAGACAGTGATTCCACGGTTCTCATAACCGGCGAAACAGGTACCGGCAAGGAATTGTTCGCCAAGGCAATACACGCGAACAGTGCAAGAAAAAAGGGACTGTTCGTCATTGTCGACTGTGCCGCCCTGCCCGAATCCCTGGTGGGAAGTGTGCTGTTCGGCCATAAAAAAGGGGCCTTTACCGGAGCTGAGTCCAACCAGACCGGACTGATCCAGCAGGCCGATGACGGCACCCTGTTTCTGGACGAAGTGGGTGAGCTTCCCCTGTCCATCCAGAAGGATTTCCTGCGTGCCCTGCAGGAACGCCGTTTCAGACCTGTCGGGGGATCAATCGAGGTTGCCAGCAACTTCAGGCTGGTTGCAGCAACCAACCGCAATCTTGACGATATGGTGAAGCTGGGAACCTTCCGTAAAGACCTTCTCTACCGTCTCAATGTCTTTCCCATCACCATCCCTGCCCTGAGGGACCGGAAATCAGACATCAAGGCTTTGTCAATTTACCATGTAGCCAGGCTCTGCGGGAACTACGACATTGAAATCAAGGGATTTTCCCCGGATTTCTTTCATGCCCTGGAATTCTACCAATGGCCGGGAAATGTCCGGGAACTGTTCAACGCCCTGGACAGGGCTGTAACTGCAGCCCACCATGAACCCACACTTTTTTCAAAACACCTTCCCAAACACATCCGATCTGAATTCATCCGGGCAGGGCTGAAACATACCGAAGCCGCAGCCGGTGCAGGCTTCCCCATGGACAACGGTGGCACGCTACCGCCGTTCAAGGATTTCAGGGACCAGATGGAGCATGATTATCTTGAAAAGCTCATGGAACTTACCCAGGGAAGACGCCTTGATGCCTGCAGTGTTTCCGGCCTGTCCAGAACACGATTGTTTGAACTCCTGAAAAAGCATTCCCTTGCCCAATAGCCAGATGTTCTTTTTTCCGAACACATCGTTCTGCATTCCGAACATTTGGTTTCCAAGTCCCTTGTCTTCAATCCCCACCCATTCAATAGCTACTTGAATTAATGCATTTATTAAAATTTCAATGGCCATGGCAGGAGTTTTGCTATTTATCCCGGACGATGCTTGTGATTCAGAATTAGCAGCAACTCTGTATACAGGTGGCGTTTCATGCGGGGTATCCTTTACTACAGACCGGAAAACCCATCAGGGGAACAGCTTCTCACCCTGTTGAAACCCATATTCACAGACCACATTCTGTCCTGCCACCGGACTGTGGAACATCTGTCCAGGGACCTGAAACAATCTGCCAACGACCAGGGCATCGCCATCCTGTGCCTGGATACCTATAAAGATCTGAGCGCCATGCTCGAAATCCGGGACCTGTTCTGGAAACACAGGATAGTGCTGATTCTGCCGGATATGGAAAGGGAAACCGTTGCCAGGGCTGTTCAGCTTTTTCCCAGATATATGACGGCCCCGGACCAAGGACTGAACGACATAAAGGACGTTGTAAGCAGACTCATGGAACAACGGGGGGATTCATCCCCGAAACACTGACTCTATTAACCATAGAAAAGGGAGGACGCAATGAGCTGGCAGACCATGACCATCGGCAGGAAAATAACCCTGGGGTTCGGAATTGTCCTTATTCTGTTTACCGTTGTAGGGTTATTATCCTATACCGGCGTAAACACTATTGTGAAAAATGCAGGGGATGTGATCTACGCCAGGAACCTGGACGGGGTGCTTGCCCAGAAGGAAGTCGATCACCTCAACTGGGTCAATCAGGTGAATGCTCTGCTGACTGACAAAACCGTGACTGAACTCCATGTGGAAACCGACCACACCAAGTGCGGTTTCGGGCAATGGCTTTACAGTGACGAACGGAAACAGGCCGAAACTGTTGTGCCCGGTCTTACCACCCTGTTCAAATCCATTGAAACTCCCCACCGGAATCTTCATGACTCCGCCATCGAAATCGCCGGCGTATTCAAACAGGCCGATCCTGAGCTGCCGGGCCTTCTCCAGGCCCGTACCAACGACCACCTGAAATGGGCGGCAAGCCTCAATGAAACCTTTTTACTGAACAAGGAAGCTGTCACGGTCAACCTGGATCCGGAGACCTGTGCCCTGGGCAAATGGCTCAAATCACCCCAGGCCGAAGCCATCGTGAAAAACGCGTCTCCGGAATTCAAGCGCATCTGGGACGAAATGATCCAGACGCACATGGCTCTGCACAACAGCGCTGGAGAAATAGCCCATAACTATAAGAAGGTACACAAGGGACTCCGGCACCTGCTCAAGGACATGCTGGCCGATCACCTTCAATGGGCCGAGACGGTCTCGTCCGCCATCATAGCAGGGGATACATCCCTGAAAGTGGCAACGGATCCGACCCAGTGCCGGTTCGGAAAACTCATGGCCTCCGAGGAATTTAAGGCCGTGACAGCATCTTTCCCGGAACTTAAAGCCATTATCGAATCCATCCAGAAACCCCACCAGGAACTCCATTCTTCAGCCCTGGAAATAGCAGCCCTGCTCGGCCCCGGCCATTCCATGGATCAGTTGCGGAATGTATTTGCTGCCAGGACACTTCCTGCCCTGAACCAGGTAAAATCATTGATCCACCAGGCCATAGACCTGGAGACCGGACTCAACACCGCCCAGAGCCATGCCCTGGACATATTTCAGAATACAACCATGCCCCTTCTTAACAAAACGGTTGCCAGCCTGGGCAGTCTGGGCAGCATTGCAGAAGCCGATGTCAAGGGCATGGTCCAGGCCAATACCATTTTTGCAACCAAGACAAAGCCCAACCTCCACGAAGTCCAGGGTCTTCTTAAAGAAATCAGGGCCACTGCGGGAAAAAATGTCATAACCGATGAGGCGATGCTGTCAGCAGCCACCGGGGTCAAACGGAACGTTACCATCTTGGGTATGGCTGCCATTATCCTGGGTCTTGGTTTTGCGTTCCTCATTGTCAGGAGCATTGTATCAGTGCTGTCATCGGTGTCCCAGAGAATGGACGAAGGTGCAAACCAGGTGAGCGCGGCCTCCACCCAGGTTTCCGCAGCCAGCCAATCCCTGGCCCAGGGGTCGTCGGAGCAGGCGGCCTCCATCGAAGAGACCTCATCCTCCCTGGAAGAGATGTCGTCCATGACCCATAAAAACGCTGAAAACGCCGGAGAAGCAGACCGGCTCATGAAGGAGGCAAACACCATAGTCGTAAAGGCCAACCAGTCAATGGAACAGGTTACCCGGTCCATGACGGAAATCACCCAGGCCAGTGAAGAGACATCCCGGATTATCAAGACCATCGACGAGATAGCGTTTCAGACCAATCTCCTGGCCCTGAATGCAGCGGTTGAGGCTGCCAGAGCCGGGGAAGCCGGAGCCGGGTTTGCCGTTGTGGCTGACGAGGTCAGGAACCTGGCCATGAGGGCTGCCGAAGCTGCCAGATCCACCTCGGACCTGATTGAGGGGACGGTAAAAAAAGTCAGCCAGGGGAACCTGCTGGTCTCGGATACCAGCGAGGCCTTTTCAGAAGTAGCACAAAGTACGGCCAAGGTGGCCCAGCTTCTGAGTGAGATATCCGCAGCATCAAGTGAACAGTCAACGGGCATTGAACAGATCAACCTGGCTGTGGTGGAAATGGACAAGGTGGTCCAGCAGAATGCGGCCACAGCCGAAGAATCCGCTTCTGCTGCTGAAGAACTTGACGCCCAGGCATACCAGCTCAAAGAGGCCGTCACTGACCTGATCCAGATCGTGGGCGGAACCGCAAGGAGCCTGTCGGAAATTCATGGACCAGACCAAAAAACGATAGGCCACCACCCCGGTAAATCCGTCCGGCGATTGACAGTTGCTCACGGCCATTCGAGGCCAGGCCAGACGAAGCACCTGTCCCACAGCCATGCTGAATCGGTTACCCCCTTTGATGACAAAAAATAGTGGAGAGACGCATCCATGAATGACATCAACGGAGCATTCGACACGCTGGTGGACAAGCTTGCCATGCAGCTGGTCATGGTCGAACCCGGAGACAAGAAGGGCTTTGGCGATGTTATGCATATCCTTACCAGCCTTGATCAATGTCCGCTTGTTAGGGATGTTCCCGGGTGCGGCGATCTGCTGAAGGCCATGCAGGATTATATCAACCAGAATCTCCTTAATGGACAAAATGACATGTCCCTCCTGGAGCAGGGGGTAGCCCTGCTCCAGGATATGGGCCGTGCAGCAGCAGGGAGATTCGAGTTCCAGGAAACTTCGGAACTGGCATCACTGGTAAAGCGGCTCTGTTTGAAACCCTTCGGAACCGGACCGGAATCCGAAAAACGTCCCGGTGCCGCGGAGCCAGGAACACAGCTTTCCCAGGACCCTGACAAGGTGATGACCGAAGAGGACATCCAGATCCTTGGCGACTTCACCAGTGAAGCCATGGAGAACCTGGAATCCATAGAACTGAATCTCATCGACCTGGAACAGGACTCCGAAGACGCCGAAATCATCAACTCCATTTTCAGACCGTTTCACACCATCAAAGGTGTGTCAGGATTTCTCAACCTGGAAAAAATCAATACCCTTGCCCACAGCACCGAAAACCTCCTGGACAGTGTCCGGAAGGGAGAATTTCCCATAAATGCTGAGATCATCGACATTATACTTGCCTCGGTTGATATCCTCAAACAGCTTGTCCGCTCCGTGGAAGAGGCGCTGTCCACAGGCTCGCCCAGACTTGAAGGCACGGTTGAGGTCATACCCCTTATCCATCAGATCGAGGCGGTGCAGAAACGGTTTGCAAAGATAAGCGCAAAACCCCTTGGAGCAATTCTGCTGGACCGGGGAGAAGTTACACAGCAGGCTCTGAACCAGTGCCTGACTCTCCAGGAAAGCGATTCTCCTGCCAGACGGATAGGGGAAATCCTCATCGATTCCAAGGCAGCCAGACCCAAAGCAGTGCTCGACGCAGTCAGGGATCAGAAGCAGGGAAAACGGACGCCTGACCAGAAGATCAAAGTTGACACCTCCAAGCTGGACAACCTCGTAGACCAGGCCGGAGAGCTTGTCATAGCCCAGGCCATGCTGCGCCAGCACGACTTGATAGCGGGTCTGAGAGACCAGAAGCTGCTCCAGACCCTGGGCCAGATAACCCAGGGCGTTTCCAGTATCCAGAAGACGGCGATGTCCATGCGTATGGTGGACATAGGATCCACTTTCAACAAGATGCACCGCCTGGTCAGGGACCTGGCCAGGAATTCCGGGAAACGGGTCAACCTGGAAATGTATGGGCAGGAGACAGAAATTGACAGGACCGTTGTCGAAGAACTCTATGACCCCCTGGTTCACATGATGCGCAATGCCGTGGATCACGGGCTTGAACCCCCTGAAGAACGTGAAAGGACAGGGAAAAACAAAACCGGGAGAATCCAGATTCAGGCCCTTCACAAGGGTGGCAACGTGGTCATTGAAATCACCGATGACGGCAAGGGTCTGGACAAACAGGAAATCATTGAAAAAGCTATAAAAACAGGGCTTATCAAGGACAGCACCGGCATGACCGAGGCACAGATCTTTAATCTGATTTCCAAACCCGGTTTTTCGACTGCAAAACAGATTACCGAGGTATCAGGCCGGGGTGTGGGTATGGACGTGGTCAAACAGGGTATTGAAAAACTCAGGGGACATCTGGATATCCGGTCCGAACCGGGCAGGGGTACCACCTTTACCATCAGCCTTCCTTTGACCCTGGCCATCATCGACGGAATGATCGTCAGGGTTTCCTCGGAACGGTATATCATTCCAACCATGACCATACTGGAATCCTTCAGGCCCCTTGAAAACAACTGTTACACTGTGGAAGGCAAGGCAGAAATGGTCCTGGTCAGGGAGAATCTCATCCCCTTGATCCGGTTGAGCATCAGGTTCGGACTGAACGCAGCCCGGATCAATCCCTGGGAAGCCCTTGTGGTTGTTGTGGAAAGCCAGGGTTCCCGCCGGGCACTGCTCATTGATGAACTGATCGGCAAGGAAGAGGTGGTTATCAAAAGCCTTGGCGACACGTTCCAGGACATCAAGGGACTGGCAGGCGGCGCCATCCTTGGAGACGGCAAAATAGGCCTGATCCTGGATATTGCAGGGCTGATCGATGGGTGATTGTTCCGGCCAAAACCAGGAAAGGGACATCCGGGCCATCTCCGGAAAGCTTAGCTCATAAAAGGAATGAAAAATGATCAACACAATGGGGCAGATAAAGATTCTTCTGGTTGAAGATGCCAAAACCATGCGTAGGATCGAAACCATCAGCCTGAAAAAAATCGGGTTCACCAACATCATTGAAGCCGACAACGGAAGGGACGCCATTGACAACCTGGGCGAAAACCCGGACATTGCCCTCATTATCAGTGACTGGAACATGCCTGAGGTTTCAGGCCTGGAACTCCTTAAGTGGGTGCGTTCAAACGGCCCTGACAGAAGCCTCCCGTTTATCATGGCCACAGGCCAGTCCGACAAAGTCCAGGAGACCCGTGCAAAGGAAGCAGGCGCGACTGCGTTTATTGCAAAACCCTTTGATGATGAAGACCTGAAAGACAAAATATACAGGGCTCTGGGAATAGACATCCCCGTGACCAAAACCGCCCCGGCATCCCCCCGCCTGTCGGACTCGGGCAAGGTCATCCTCAGGATCGCCCATATCCAGATCACCGATCATCTGGTCATGGGTGTCCTGAAGCACCTGATCACTGAAAAAGAGGTGTCCCCCAGGCATTTTGACCTCGAACTCTCCTGCATGCCAGGGTGGAACCCCCTAGGCAAGGCCCTTGAGACCGGTACAGTGGACGGCGCCTGTATTCTTGCCCCCATGGCCATGGATCTTTACCGGTTCGGCGTTCCTTTAAAACTGATCCTGCTGACCCACAGGAACGGGAGTTCCTTTGTGAGGACCCGCAAACGTGAGTACCGGGAACCGGTCCGGGAATTTTTCAAGAACACCTCTTTTCTTTTGCCCCACAAACTATCGGTTCATCACATGCTCTCCCACATGTTCTTCAAGAGTATCGGCATCAACCCATCCCTGGAAAAGGGTCCCCAGTATGATGTGGAATTTGAAATCGTACCGCCCATATCCATGCCGTCGTTCCTTGAAACCAATACGAGAAACAGTGGATTCATGGTTGCGGAACCCATCGGAACCCGTGCCATCGCAGCAGGTCTTGCCGACCTCCAGTTCCCCTCCTCCGATCTGTGGGAAAACCACCCCTGCTGCGTGTTGACACTCCAGGAAAGCATTATCAAAAATCACCCGGACGCTGTGAATGAATTTACCAGCCTGGTCGTTCAGGCCGGGAAATTCATTGCACAAAAACCTGAAGTCTCTTCCCGGATTGCGGTTTCGTTTCTGGATCCGGATGGAAAACTCGGACTGAACGAAAAAATACTCCACAAGGTCCTGACCGATCCCAAGGGCATACGGACAGATGATCTCTATCCGGTCAAAGAAGAGCTTGACACCCTGCAGGAATACATGGCCAACAAAATGGGAGTCGGATCGGTTATCGACCTGAACGGTCTGGTAGATACCCGCTTTGCAGATGTTGTGGTGAAGCGGAAACCGGCTCCCCAGAAACCGGTGACCACAACCTCGGCCCGATCTGAAACCAGAGCAACTGCTCCTGGGCAGGATCACACCCAAGGGAATGGTCCTTCACGGGAAGGGAAGTACCTGACCTTTTCCCTGAACCGGGAGGAGTATGGTATCGGCATCCTGAAGGTCAGGGAGATCATAGGCATGCTGCCCATCACATCGGTTCCCAGGACTCCGGACCATGTCAAAGGGGTTGTCAACTTAAGGGGCAAGGTCATTCCCGTGATTGACCTGAGACTGAGGTTCCAGATGAAGGCCATGGACTATACGGAGAGAACCTGCATCATCGTTGTGGAAAAGCAGGCCGGGTCCGGAGTTTCCCCCATGGGAATCGTTGTTGATGCGGTATCTGAGGTACTGTCGGTCAAAAACGGGGAAATTGAAAACGCTCCCGTATTCGGTAACTCCCTGAATACGGATTATATCCTGGGCATGGCCAAACTGGGAGGCGGAGTAAAAATCCTTCTGGATATTGACAAGGTCCTTGAACAAAAATCCATGACAGCCGTTGCCAGACCCTGACGGCACCAATTGACACAAAAAACAGGACAACCGGATGATTGTTGACACCCAGATAAGTCCCAAACAGTTTCAAAAGTTTTCCTCCCTGGTCTATTCGGAAGCGGGCATCCTTCTGAATGAAAACAAGTTTGAACTCCTCAAGGCCAGGCTTGCCAAACGGATGCGCACACTGGGGATTACCAGGGTTTCGGACTACATCGACCTGATGGATAACAATGCAGATGAATTCATGAATTTCATCGATGCCATCACCACCAACCACACCTTCTTTTTCAGGGAAAACAAGCATTGCGACTACATTATCCAGACCCTGGAAAAGCGTCAACCGCTCAAGATCTGGAGCGCTGCCTCATCATCGGGTGAAGAAGCCTATTCACTGGCTGTCCAGCTCCATGACAGCGGATTCAAGTTCAGCATCTACGCCTCGGATATCTCCGATTCCATGCTGAACCTGGCTGTGCGGGCCATTTATTCCATGGAGAAGATGAAGTCCGTACCCCTGCCCATCCTGCACCGGTATTTTAAAAAAGGTCATGGGAAATGGCAGGGGCATGTCCAGGTCAAACCTGAAATCCGCTCCCTGGTCCAGTTCGGGAAATACAACCTCCTCTCGAACCAGCCCTTTGACCTGTTTGACATCATCTTCTGCAGAAATGTCATGATCTATTTTGATTCCCCTACCAAACAAAGGGTGATTGACAATCTGCAACACAGCCTGAAACCCGGCGGTCATTTTTTTGTCGGCATGTCGGAAAGTCTCCAGGGGCTCACCCACAGTCTGATCCCCATAACACCCAGCGGCTACAGGAGAAAATAGCGAACATGATTTCCGGTAGCCGAATACGGGTTCTGATTGTTGATGACTCGGCCATGGTCCGCAGGGTGTTTACCCAGGAGTTGTCCAAAGCCCCTGAGATAGAGGTGATAGGTTCAGCCCCTGATCCCTATGTGGCAAGGGAGATGATCGTCAACCTCAAGCCGGATGTCATTACCCTGGATATTGAAATGCCCCGTATGGACGGCATTACCTTCCTGAAAAAACTGATGCAGTATTACCCCCTGCCGGTGGTGGTGGTCAGTTCCCTGACCCAGGCCAGCAGCAGGCTGGCCCTGGAAGCCCTGTCCATAGGTGCCCTGGAAGTAATTTCCAAACCGTCGGCAGCCTATTCCGTAGGGGATATGAGCGTTCAGCTCATTGAAAAAATCAAGGCCGTGGCCTTTGTGAATGTCAAAGCCAGGATCGCCGTAAACGACACGCCGGATACCGGGTCGCCGATAACAAGGGCCCTTGCTGAAACAACCCACAAAATCATTGCCATGGGTGCTTCAACCGGCGGGACAGAAGCCTTGAAAGCTGTGCTGACAAGGCTTCCGCCCAACTCTCCCGGGATCGTCATTGCCCAGCATATGCCGGCCCAGTTTACCACGGCCTTTGCCGAACGCCTCAATGACCTGTGCCCGTTCACTGTCAGGGAGGCAAACGATGGGGACATTGTGACCAACGGCACTGCCCTGCTGGCACCCGGAAACTTTCACATGCTCCTGAAACGTCGGGGAGCCCAGTATTATGTGCAGGTCAAAACCGGTCCCAGGGTCCATTACCAGAGACCTGCCGTTGACGTGTTGTTCAAATCCGTTGCCATGTATGCCGGGGCCAATGCCCTGGGAATCATCCTTACCGGAATGGGAGCTGACGGCGCAGAAGGACTGCTGGCCATGAAACAGGCCGGAGCCAGGACCATTGCCCAGGATGAACAGAGCTGCGTCGTGTTCGGCATGCCCAAGGAGGCCATCAGACTTGGGGCAGTGGACAAGATTGTTTCCCTGCCCCACATTGCCCAGGCTGCAATGGCCATGATCAGACAGAATTAATCACCCGGGTTAGGGTGTGACATTATTGCCCATAAGGAGGCTAAACCATGGAATGGAAGAATCAGAAAGCTGACAAAGCCCCGGGAACAGGCAGAGAAGGAAAGTACCTGACCTTTTCCCTGGCCGGAGAAGAGTATGGCATCGGAATCCTCAAGGTCAAGGAGATCATAGGCATGATGCCCATCACAACTGTCCCCAGAACTCCTGTGTTTGTCAAGGGCGTGATCAACCTGCGGGGTAAGGTCATACCGGTGATTGACCTCAGGCTGCGGTTTTCCATGTCTGAAGGGGCCTATACGGAAAGGACCTGCATCATCGTGGTGGAAATCCAGGGGAATGCCGGAGAGATTGTCATCGGCATTGTGGTGGATTCCGTGTCGGAAGTATTGAATATCCGTGAAGAACAGATCGAGTCTGCCCCTGAGTTCGGTTCCCAGATGGACACCCAGTACATTCTGGGCATGGCCAAGCAGGAAGGCAGGGTCAAGATACTGCTTGACATTGACAGGGTACTGAGCTCACAGGACCTGGCGGGAGTTGCATCTGCTGCATCGTGATGGCGCCGCATCGACCAAGGACAAACAGTGAGATAAAAAATACGATTGAATTATAATGATGGATGGTTACGGAGGTTGAGATGTTTAAGACAATGAAATTGGGGACAAAAATATTCTGCGGGTTCGCCCTGGTTCTCGTGTTTCTGGCAATTGTCGCCTATGTGGGTTTCAGCAGCCTTTCCGGGGTTGTGAACCGGGTAGGGAAAGCCGATGGGGTCAATGCCCTGGTAAAATCCATACTGGAAGCCCGGCAGCAGGAAAAAAATTACATCATGCGCAACGAGGAGGCGCTGATCGCCAAGGTGGACGATATTGTTGGCAACAACCTGAAAACAAAAGCCGTTGAATTGAAGGAGAGTTTCTCCCAGAAGGTCAACAAGGACCAGATGGACCAGGTCATGGACAAGGCCGATGCCTACCTCAAGGCATTCCACCAATTTGTGGATCTCAGGAAACAAAAAAACCAGACCATGACCCTCATACGGGAAAAAGCCGGGATCGTGCTTAATCAGGCAGATGAGATCCGGGCTGATCAGGAAAAGCAGCTGGATCAGGCCAGGATAGCCAATGCCGCCCTCATCACTGAAAAAAGCACCCTTGCCGATGATGCCAACAGCCTGATCAAATTCATCCTGGATGCCAGGGCCCTGCGCGTCTCACTGACTTACAATTACAATACCAAGGACCTGGGGGAGTGGAAGGAAATCAATGCCGGGCTCATTGAACTGGCCAGAAACATGAGAGGCCGGTTCTCCAATGCTGAAAATATAAAAAAAATAGATACTGCCATGGCCAGCTATGCGGCCTATGAAAAATCCGCCCTGAGCTTCTTTATCTCCAGAGCTGACCAGGACAGACAGAGCATGCTCAAGGAGGCGGCTGCCGCGCTGGATGTAATACAGGAAATCAGGAACGACCAGAAAACCCAGCTGGGCGAGGCCCAGAAGCAGGCTGAAGAATTTCTGAGCAGCAAGATGGCCAACTCCTACACTGCCAATGTCATTATCCGGTCATTCCTTGACGCCAGGAAGAATGAAAAAGAATTTATCATCTCCGGGGATGAAAAATGGAGGAATGAAGTAGATGACAGGATTGCTAAAATCCAGTCCATGGGCCAGGAATTGAAATCCCGGCTTACCCTCCAGGCAGATATCGACAAGGTCAGCGAAGTCATGACGGCGCTCACCAGCTATGATGCAGCCTTTGATCACTTTGCCGCCCTGACCGCCCAGCAGAAGGACGCCGACGGCAGTATGGTAAAGGCTGCCAGGGAAGCCCAGGATGTCTGTGCCCAGGCCAGGACGGACCAGAAGGAGATGATGCAGTCCCAGATCACCATGGCCAATACCATCTCGCTGGTGGCAACCCTTATTGCAATCCTGCTGGGACTTGGCCTGGCCATCATCATCACCCGGGGCATCACCAAGCCCCTCAACCGGGTCATCACCGGCCTTAACGAAGGATCAAGCCAGGTAGCTGCAGCATCCGGCCAGGTCTCCAGTGCCAGCCAGTCCCTCGCCCAGGGGGCTTCCGAGCAGGCAGCCTCCATTGAAGAGACCTCATCGGCCCTGGAGGAGATGTCCTCCATGACCAAACAGAATGCCAGCAATGCCTCCCAAGCCGACAATCTCATGACCGAAGCCAACCAGGTCGTTGAAAAGGCCAATACCTCCATGGGCCAGCTGACCCTGTCCATGCAAGAGATCTCCAAGGCCAGCGAGGAAACTTCAAAAATCATAAAAACCATTGATGAGATCGCATTCCAGACCAATCTCCTAGCCCTTAACGCCGCAGTGGAAGCAGCCCGGGCCGGGGAAGCCGGTGCAGGGTTTGCCGTTGTGGCCGAAGAGGTCAGAAACCTTGCCATGCGCTCTGCGGAAGCGGCAAAAAACACCGCAACCCTGATCGAAGGAACCGTCAAAAAGATAAAAGACGGTTCCGTACTGGTGAATCAGACCAATACCGCTTTTGTGGAGGTTGCTGAGAGTTCCAGAAAGGTCGGTGAACTTGTGGGTGAAATATCGGCTGCCTCAAAAGAGCAGGCAACGGGCATTGAGCAGATCAACCTGGCTGTTACCGAGATGGACAAAGTAACCCAGCAGAACGCTGCCAGTGCGGAAGAATCGGCAAGCGCCTCAGAGGAGATGAACGCCCAGGCTGAAACCATGGAAGAGTATGTCCGGGATCTCATGACCCTGGTAGGCGGGAAAAGCTCATTGGCTTCAAAGCCCCAAAAAAACCTGCAGAAAAAACAGCAGAAAAAGGCTGCCATCAGTGCTCCGGCAGTCCACAAACCCAGAAAGCCCGTTGTCCCTGCCAAAGGAGAGGTCAGGCCGGAACAGGTCATCCCCTTTGATGACGATGACTTCAAGGATTTCTGACCAATAATTCCTGTGCCGGATGAAAATTTGACCTCCGGCACAGGGAAACATTTAAGGCCGCTTGCGGCCGGCATTTAAAAGAGACCCGACAGGTCTTAAAGGTGATTCCATGGATCCGTTATCGAACAGCCAGCAGGAAGAGCAACCCATTCACATTCTTGTGGTAGACGATGAAATGTCTATACTGAAGCTGCTCCATGCACAGATCACCAAAGCAGGATACCAGTGTCACACCGCATCTGACGGGCATGAGGCCATAGATATCTTAAAGGAAATTCCCATTGATGTGGTAATCACCGACATCGACATGCCGGGACTCTCGGGCATAGAACTGAGCAAAATTATCCAGGAGACCTATTATTCCGATGTCATTCTCATGTCAGGTCATGTGGACGCCTATGCCTACGATCAGGTGGTGGAAAAAGGAGCCAGTGACTTTGTCCAGAAACCGGTGAATACCAAAGAGTTTTTTCTCAGGCTGAACCGTGTTCTCAAGGAACGGCGGACCGTTGCACAAAGGAACCGGGCGGAGATGGAACTCATCCAGAGTTTGGACAGGCAGAGTGCCATTATCAAGGGCATCATTCAGGCCATGTCCCTGACCGTTGAAACCCGGGACAGGTATACGGCCGGCCACCAGAACCGGGTGGCGTCCCTGGCAAGAGCCATTTCCAGGGAGATGGGAATAGGAGAAGACAGGATCGAGCAAATTCATATGGCCGGCGTCATCCATGATCTGGGCAAGATTGCGGTTCCTGCGGAAATACTGAGCAACCCCGGGAAACTCACCCTCCATGAATTCGGAATCATGAAGACCCATCCGCAAGTTGCCTATTCCATACTGAAAACCATTGATTTCCCATGGCCCATAGCTACCATTGTCCAGCAGCATCATGAGAAACTGGACGGCTCAGGCTACCCGGATCAACTCAAGGGCAGCCAGATCTGCCTGGAGGCCAGGATCCTCTCCGTTGCAGACGTGGTTGAAGCCATTGC
Source organism: Pseudomonadota bacterium (assembly GCA_043806875.1). Taxonomy (GTDB): domain Bacteria; phylum Desulfobacterota; class Desulfobacteria; order Desulfobacterales; family Desulfobacteraceae; genus JAZDGN01. The sequence continues at coordinate 18,362 of JAZDGN010000066.1, read as the reverse complement.
CTCCCACAGGCCGTACAGGCCTGCCCTGGGAATCGATTTCGCCCTTGCTGAAGTCACCAGGCTCAAGGCCGCAGCCTTTGATCCCGATGCGGTGGATGCCTGTGTCAGACTTTTCAGGGAGGGAAGGTATGTCCTTGAATGAACGAATGTCACAGATAACCCGTGGTCATTATTTCCACCATTGCCAGGGACGGGTCGGACATCGCCAGGAAAGCCTTGCGCTACGGAGCCATGGAAGTGATTGACAAGGAAAAACTGGAACTGTACAAAGGCCTGGACAATGTCAAGGATGAGCTGATTTTGAAAATCAGAAAGGCCGTCCGGCAGTTCAGACCGCTCAAGACCTGTATGGAACAGATGGGAGACCAATGACAGACCACAATTCCGGCATCAGCGTTCTGGACAATTATTTTCTCAAACCCGGGTATATCTTTGTGCCCGAGATTCCGCACATTATTTCCACAGTGGTGGGATCGAGTGTTGCGGTAAGTCTGTTTGACCGGAAAAGAAGGCTTGGGGGCATGGGGCTCTTCCATTTTCCGCTCATAAAAGAAAAGAACAAAGCCACGGCCCTGTATGGCAATGTCGCTACCCTGACCCTGATTGCCATGATGGTCGGACAGGGTTCCAGGCACAGGGACCTGGAGGCCCAGATCTTTGGAGGAGCATTTTCCAGGGAGATTTCGGAAACCGACATCGGCGGGGAAAATATTGATATCGCCCGCTGGGTGCTGACAAAAAAAAACATTGCGATCATCTCCGAAGACGTCGGCGGAGAAAAGGGCAGAAAAATCATCTTCAACACATCAACTAATGAAATTGCCGTCCTGAAGGTTGACGCACTGAGGGCCGTAGACTGGTACCCCTATGAAAACAATCGATAAACCATCAGGCCATGCCCCGTCAGGGCATGATTTCCGCTGGAAGAGCGAGGACACATGAACCTGCGAACAAAGCTTGCAATCGGTTTTTCATCCATTCTCCTGGTCACAGGCGTTACCTTTTTCCTGTTTTTTTCCACGTCCTTTCAGGAGAGCATCCAGGCTATCCAACTGAAAAACCAGGACATGCTGGCAAGGCATATCCAAAGACATATAGTAGAAGCCTTGGACCGCCATGATCCTGGAGAGATGAAGCGTATTGCCCAGAGCCTTCTGGAAACACTCCCGGACATGATGTATATAGTAATCGTGGGCACCGGCGGTGAGATACTGGCCACGACCGCTGACCGGGAAACCCCCTCGTCCCTGCTTGTACCCGGACTCCTGGACAAGGGCAAACCATTCATAAACCGGCGGGTGTCCACTCCCAGGGGCCTGATCCGGAATTTTGTGCTGCCCCTGGCACCATCCATGGATGCGGAACTCCACGTTGGCATGAGTGAGCAGCTCCACGACCAGACGGCCAAGACCCTCCGGCATACAGGAATCCTTCTCATCGGCTGCTTTTTTCTGGGTTTTTTGCTCATTGTCATTATCTCCCACCGGCTCAGCAGACCTCTGACAGAACTCAGCGTTGCCCTGGAAAAAATCGGCAAGGGAGACCTGGAATACAGGCTCAAAGAACAGGGAGACACCCAAATTCTGTCCCTGATCAGGGGATTCAACCGCATGGCCGGATCCCTTAACACCGAAAGCCTCAGACTCAGGAAAAACGAAGAGCGATATAAAACCATCATGAATTCCATGAAGGAGATGGTGTATATCCGGGCCCACGACTTTCGGGTTGAATATATGAACAAGGCCATGATCGAGAGCATCGGACGGGACGCCACAGGGGAATACTGCTTCCAGGCCATCTATAACCGGGATGAACCCTGCCTGTGGTGCAATCTGAAAGCCATGGAAGAGAACCGGTATTTTGAATCAGAGATCGTATCTCCCAGGAACCAGAGGACCTACCATGTGACCCATTCTCCCATTCTTACCCCTGGAGAACCGGGTGCCACCATGAAGATCTTCCGGGATATCACACGGATCAAGAAAATGGAAAACCAGCTGATCCAGGCCCAGAAGCTGGAGGCCATAGGTACCCTGACCGGTGGGATCGCCCACGATTTCAACAATATCCTTTTCCCGGTCATCGGGTACTCTGAAATGATGAAAGATGATATTCCCGAGAACAGCCCCCTTAGGGAAAGCCTTGACATGATTCTTTCCGGAGCCATCCGGGCCAGGGATCTTGTCAAACAGCTCCTGACCTTCTGCCGCCAGAATGAAACCGAGCCCATGCCCCTGAAAATGCAGATCATCATCAAGGAAGCCCTGAAATTTCTCAGATCCTCCCTGCCCTCAACCTTGCGAATTAATCAGAACATAGACAACAACTGCGGTTTTGTCATGGCAGATCCGGTACAGATCCACCAGCTGATCATGAACCTGTGCACCAATGCCTTCGATGCCATTCCGGACAGGAAAGGCACTCTGACCGTTGCACTGTTCGAAGCCGACCAGAAAGCGGATGTGATCCATACCCAGACGGTGAACCCAGGGCGCTATGCATGCCTGACCATTAAAGATACGGGAAAGGGAATGACCCAGAGCGTCATAGACCGGATCTTCAACCCGTTCTTCACCACCAAGGAAACCGGCAAAGCATCGGGTCTTGGCCTATCTGTTGTCCACGGGATCATAAAAAAACTGGGAGGACATATCCGTGTGTCCAGTGAGCCTGGGCTGGGCACAGAGTTCCAGGTCTACATCCCCCTTCTCGACAGCGCCAGCCAGTCCGGCAACGGCAAGGGCTCAAACCCCATCCAGGGTGGCACGGAACGTATCCTGCTGATCGATGATCAGGAAGAGATTATCGCCCTGGAGCGGGAGATACTGGAAAAACTCGGGTACACTGTCATACCGGAAACCAGCAGTTCCCGGGCCCTGGACCTGTTTGCAGCCGATCCCAATGGGGTGGATCTGGTAATCACCGACATGACCATGCCTGCCATGACCGGAAACGAACTGGCCAAATCCATGCTGAGCTTGCGCCCTGACCTGCCGATCATCCTCCTGACAGGGTTCAGTGACCAAATCTCCCAGGATGAGGCCAAGGAGATGGGTATCAAGGGATTCCTCATGAAACCTGTGCTGAAAAAAGATCTGGCTTTTACCATACGAAATATTTTACACTAAGAACCGAAACTCTATCTGACAACCGACCTTTCATGAGGAGTCGACCATGGTTCAGAGAAAATTATTAGTCGTGGATGATGAGCTCAATATCAGGATGCTCTTTGAAAAACGCTTCACCAAATCCGGTTACGAGGTCAGCCTGGCGAAGGATGCCGAAGAGGCCCTGGCCATATTGAAGTGGGACAATATCCCGGTCATGTTCCTGGACATCAACATGCCGGGTATGAACGGTCTTGAACTCTGCCAGGCCATCCGAAAGGAAAAACCCATTGCCATCATCTATGCCATGACCGGATACTCATCCCTGTTCGAACTCTCTGACTGCCTGGAGGCGGGGTTTGACGACTATTTCCTCAAGCCCGTGGATCTGGATCTCCTGGATAAGGCTGCCCAGCAGGCATTTGAGAAACTCGACCGGTGGAAAAACCCCCAGTAATTCAGGACATGGACCTTACAATGACCGATGAAACCCAGCCGGCACAGCTCTGGTGGATCCCAGGACAGACCATGCTTTCCCTTGAAGCCAAGGACCTGAGAACAGCGCTTCTCACTATTTCAAAGCCCATTTACATCCTGGATCAGAACCAAAAAACAGGCTCAGCCGTCACCGGGACTGCAGTCGTCAAGACCGGATGGCAGCCGTCCGCTTCAGCCTTGCCTTTGAAGGCTCATGTTCCAGCCCTCCCCCTGGAGCGGCTGGGCAACCCGGCATTCAAACGCCGGCACGGCCTTGTCTATCCCTATATTGCCGGTGCCATGGCCAACGGCATTGCGTCCTCGGACATGGTCCAGGCAATGGCGGAACAGGGGATGATGGGGGTATTCGGGGCTGCCGGCCTGACAATTGACCGGGTTGAACAGGCAGTGGTCCTGCTGAAGGAAGCCTTGGGAGAAAAGCCCTTCGGGTTTAATCTCATTCATTCACCGACTGATCCGGATCTCGAGATGCTTCTTGTCGGATTGTACCTGAATCATGGCATCCGCAGGATCAGCGCAGCTGCCTTCATGCGGATGACCCTGCCCCTGGTCTATTACAGGGTAAAAGGTCTTCACCTGAACCCGGCAGGTGAGGTCACCCCCCTGAACCAGATCATAGCCAAGGTTTCCAGGGTTGAGGTAGCCAGACAATTCTTCTCTCCACCTCCTGAAAAACTGGTCAGTGCCCTGGTCCGGCAGGATCTGATTTCGGAACAGGAGGCGAGACTGTCCCAGTACATTCCCATGGCCCAGGATCTGACCGCTGAGGCTGACTCAGGCGGACATACGGACAACCGGCCGGCCATGACCCTGCTCCCGACCATGATTGCCCTGAAAGAAGACTTCAGCGAACACTACAACTACGCTGAACCCCTGTGCGTTGGACTTGCAGGCGGCATCGCGACACCCGAGTCGGCTGCAGCAGCATTCCAGATGGGAGCAGACTACATCCTGACCGGTTCCATCAACCAATCCTGCGTGGAGGCCGGCACCTCCCGTGAGGTCAAGGACCTTCTGTGCCAGGCAGAACAGGCCGATGTTGCCATGGCCCCTGCAGCAGACATGTTTGAATTGGGCGGCAGGGTCCAGGTCCTGAAGCGGGGAACCCTGTTTCCGGTAAAGGCCGAAAAGCTCTACCGGTATTACAAAAACTATGAGCGGTTCGACCAGATCCCCGCACCTGCCAGAAAAGAGATTGAGGATAAGATCCTCCAGGCCGGATTTGATGAAACCTGGAACAGAACCCGTGAATTCTTCCTCCAGCGGAACATGGCCGAAGTCAGGCGGGCCGATGCTGATCCAAAACACAAGATGGCCCTGGTTTTCAGGTCATACCTGGGCCTGTCGTCAAAATGGCCCCTTACCGCAGTCCCGGGCAGGCAGATGGATTACCAAATCTGGTGTGGCCCGTCCATGGGCGCATTTAATCAGTGGGTCAAAGGCTCTTTTCTGGAGGCGCCGGAAAACCGGAAGGTATCTGAAATCGGCCTTAACCTGCTGTTCGGTGCTGCCGTGTGCATCCGGGCCGCCTGGCTCAGGAACCAGGGCATGGTGCTTCCCCCGGCAATTGCCCGGATCAGGCCTTTGGAAAAAAAGCAGCTTCTTGCCTGGATCCATGGTACAGAACTCCGACAGAACAATTGAACCAGATGATATTATTTGTAAATCCCATGCTGCCATAATGTAAAACTTTTGTCAAAACCAGGCTCACATCTGGCCTTCTTTCCTTGATACCTATACAATACCTGCGGTTATCCAACATGAATTGATCGTTTCAGCCCCAAAACAATACCGGCCACAGGAGACCCGCATTTCCTGCCCGTTGTAATCGGGGCAAGCCTTTTCAGCAGTCAATTCAGCTTAATGTCGTTCAACCGGACCGGAAATCAGGCTGACCGGTTTGGTGTGCCATATCGGGGGTTGTTGTGCAAAAATCTGATTCTGTAGCGATTATCGGCATGGGGTGCATATTTCCAGGCGCCAATGGTCTCAAAGAGTTCTGGCGGCTGTTGTTCAACGGTGAGGATGCCATAACCCAGGTTCCTGAAAATACCCACTGGTCCCTGGCCGATTACTTTGACGATGACCCGGCCACACCGGATCACACCTACTGCAGCCGGGGCGGATTTATTCCTGCAGTAAATTTTGACCCCCTGAGGTTCGGACTTCCCCCCAGCAATCTGGACGCCACGGACACCTCCCAGCTTCTGGGTCTTCTTGTAGCAGAAATGGCACTGGACGACGCCGGATATTCCCTGGAAGCCTCCTTTGACAGACAACGGACCAACATTATCCTGGGCGTTACCGGCACCCAGGAACTGGTCATCCCCCTGGGCGCCCGGCTAAGCCACCCTATTTGGAAAAAGGCCCTGGAAGCTTCGGGAATCCATCCTGATAAATCAAGGGAAATCGTTCACCGCATTTCAGAAGCCTTTCCCAAATGGCAGGAGAACTCCTTTCCAGGTCTTCTAGGCAACGTCGTGGCAGGACGGATAGCGAACCGGCTCAATCTCGGGGGTACGAACTCTGTGGTGGATGCCGCCTGTGCCAGTTCACTCAGTGCCATTAACACGGCGGTCATGGAACTCGTGTCCGGCCGGTGCGACCTGTCCATTACAGGCGGCGTGGATTCCCTCAACGACATCTTCATGCACATGTGCTTTTCCAAAACCGGCGTCCTGTCCCGCACCAGTGATGCCAGGCCCTTTTCCAAGGATGCCGACGGTACGGTCCTGGGGGAGGGGGTCGGCATGCTGGTCCTCAAACGCCTGGAAGACGCCCGTAAGGACAAAGACCGGATCTATGCGGTGATAAAAGGCATCGGGACGTCCAGCGACGGAAGGACAGGAGGCATCTACGCCCCGGATGCGGGAGGGCAGCTCAGGGCACTCAGATCCGCCTACTGTCAGGCCGATATCGAACCGTCAACCGTGGAGTTCCTGGAAGCCCACGGCACCGGGACCCGGGTAGGTGACAAGATCGAATTCACGGCCCTGAAAACCCTGTTCCAGTCCCAGCCCTTAAAAAGCACCTGCGCCCTGGGATCGGTTAAATCCATGATCGGGCATACCAAGGCTGCTGCCGGTGCTGCCGGCATCATCAAGGCTGCCCTGGGCCTCTACCACAAGATCATCCTGCCGACGCTCAAGGCAGACGATCCGGACCCTGAACTGGGTATCAACGACACCCCGTTCTACCTCACTTCCCAGGCCAGGCCATGGGATGCTTCCAAGACCCATCCCAGGCGCAGCGGCGTCAGCGCCTTCGGGTTCGGCGGCAGCAACTTCCACGCAGTTCTTGAGGAGTATAACCCTGTCAAAACCCATGTGTCCTGGGACGGCACCCTGAACATCGCAGCCTTTTCCGAAGACTCGTACACGGATCTGAAATCCCTTGTCTCCAGGTTCCAATCAGCCCTAACGCCAAAGGCGGATCTGGACTCCCGGGAAATGGCGGATCTAACAGCCTGGGAAGCCGGTCAATCCAGAAAAGCTTTCCGCGAAAGCCACCGGTACAGGCTTCTCATACCCATTGCTGACAAACAGGATCCGGGCGCCCTGGCCGGCCAGGTACTGGACCTCTGGAAACCCAGCCCCGGGAAACAGCCTGGACCAGATCAGGCATTTATTTTGGAACCGGACCTGTACCCGGAAAACTGGGATTCCTTTTCCCCGGCCAGGGAAGCCAGTACCCTGACATGGGAAAAGACATCATCTCCCTGTTTCCCGAGGCCATGGATGCCCTTGATATTGCAGGCAGGGCCTTTGCCCTGGAACAGGACAACCCGGATAAGCCATCGCTTTCCCGATGCATGTACCCCCTGCCCGGTCATATTCTGGACAGGAAAACCGCCGATGCCATCCTGCGGAGCACGGACGTTGCCCAACCGGCCATCGGCACGATCAGCCTTGCCATGACCCGGGTCCTAAGCCGCTTCAACATCCGTCCGGAAACCGCCTGCGGTCACAGTTTCGGTGAACTTACAGCCCTGTGGGCCGCCGGATGGATGGATGAGGCCACATTCTGTGAACTTGCCGCAGCCCGGGGCCGGTGCATGGCCCTACCCAACGATGACAAAGAGGCGGGCACCATGCTGGCGGTCAAAGCACCCCTGGCCGATATTGAAAAGCTCCTGGCCAATGAACATCTGGACCTGGTCCTGGCAAACCGGAACAGTCATGACCAGGGCGTTCTTTCCGGAACAGCCGCTGCCATTGAACAGGCAGCCCAGGCCTGCCGGAAACTCAAACTCAGGGCTGTCCGCCTGCCCGTTGCAGCAGCATTTCACAGCCCCCTGGTCCATCACGCTGCAGAACCCTTTCAAAAGAGACTCCTGGACCGGACCATCATCCCGACCCGCGTTCCGGTCTATGCCAACACCACCGGACACCCCTATCCCTTGGATCCCAAGGAGATCAAAGACCTTCTCGGCAACCAGCTCCTGAACCCGGTGAATTTTGTCAAAGCCATGGAGGCCATGGCCGATGACGGTACCGCTGTTTTTGTGGAGGTGGGCCCGAAAACAGTCCTGTCAGGTCTGGCCGGATCCATCCTCAAACAAAGACCTTGCACGGTCATTGCCATGGATGCCTCTGGCGGGAAAAAATCCGGTCTTTCGGATCTTGCCAACGTGTTATGCACCCTTGCTTCCCTGGGTTATCCCGTGGACCTGACCCAATGGGAGGATCCGTGCCAGAAACCCGAAGCCCGAAAAATGAGGGTTCCCATCACCGGGGCAAACATCAGACATAAACAGGACATTTCCCAGTCCGCTCCCCTGAAAAAAAACGAAACACATCAGGATCCAAAACCGGAAATCAAAACCGAACCCCTGGCTTCCCCCCGGGAAACCCAGACCATTAACAGTACACCGGCCAATACCGATGACAAGCAGGAAACCTTAGAAGGATATGACATGACATCTTGTCACCACCAGACAAGCAGGGCTTCGGCTCCTGCCCATAGCCGGAACACCGGAGTCCAGGGTCCGACATCCCAATCCCAGTCCATGATTTTTGAGGCCATGAAAATGGTCCAGAAGGGACTGGACTCCATGACAGCCCTTCAGGCCCAGACCGCAAGAACCCATGAAAAATTCCTGGAAACCCAGGCCTTGGCCAGCCAGACACTCCAGGCCATGATGGACCAGACCCGGCAGATGATCCAGAGGATCACCCAGCCCCAGCCCAATGGAGCGCGGCCAGTCTATCCGGCAGCTCCAGACCCTGTATCCACAGCCTCTCCAGGGGCCTCACCCACTGGTCTTCCGGCCGGAAATGGAGCCCTTGCCACGGCAGCGGCGGCCTCCCAGGGCAACCCCCTCCAGAATCCTCCATCAAAGAAGGCCGCACCTGAAGTTCATCCTGCCCCGGCACCAGAGGTGCAGCATAACAGGGACAATCCGGAAGCCCCCCCCGTTGTCAGCCAACGGATCCAGACCCTTGTTCTGGATACGGTGAGCCGGCTCACAGGATTCCCCATGGAGATGCTGGAACTGGACATGGACGTTGAATCCGATCTGGGCATTGATTCCATCAAACGCGTTGAAATCGTTTCAGAACTGGAAAGGGCGCTCCCTGACGTCACCACCCTTACGCCCGACACCCTGGGTACGCTGAGAACCCTCAGGGATATCTGCAAAGCCCTGGGCCAGTCAGACCCGATAGAAGCCACGGACAAATCCGGTCCCTGCCAGGGCAACCCCCTTACCGTAAAGACGTTGGTCCCTGCTTCCGATTCAGCCGGTCCCGGTCCGGAAAGCTTTCAGGAAATCCAGAGGCTGGTTCTTGAAACCGTGAGCCGGCTCACAGGATTCCCCGTGGAGATGCTGGAATTGGACATGGACGTTGAATCCGATCTGGGCATTGATTCCATCAAACGCGTGGAAATCGTTTCAGAACTGGAAAGAGCGCTCCCTGACGTCACCACCCTTACCCCCGACGCCCTGGGTACACTGAGAACCCTCAAGGATATCTGCGGGGCACTGTGCCCGGCTCACCAGCCCCAGAAGAGCGATCCCTTGCCTGGAGATGACAGAAATATTCCCCTTGCTGTCAGGCCTTTCGAGGCTACCCGAAGCAAAGGAATCATGACCCTTCTTGTCACCACCATCAGTGACCTGACCGGATTTCCCATGGAGATGCTGGAGCCGGACATGGATCTGGAATCGGACCTGGGCATTGATTCCATCAAGCGTGTTGAAATTCTGTCCAGGCTTGAGCAGGACCTGCCCGAGGCAGGCACCATCACTCCGGACGACATGGCCCTTCTCAGGACCCTGGGACAGATAGCGGCCCGCCTGGAAACCCTTCAGGCCACACCGGCAACGGCTGCCCCGGATCAGGCCTCCGAAGCCGTTGATTCATCCCGGGAATCCGGCACCCAGACGAGGCAGTCGGATGTTCAGGAAAACACAAAATCCCTGTTGCGGCAGGTCGTTTCCCTGAAACCATACGCCATTGACCATGTCCGGTTCCATAACGGATCGAGAATCAACCTTCCCGCAAACCGCAGGGTCTATATCACCCGTGACGGATCGGGCATGGCTGAAGCCATGGGCAGGGCCTTTTCCGCCAGCGGGATTGATGCTTCCATCATTGATATGGACAATGGACTATCCCGGGAAATCCATGATGCAGGCGGACTTGTCATCATAGCGGATCAGGACAGGGTAAAGGATTGTGATTCAGGCATGATGTTTTTGCGTTCAGCCTTTGCCATGGCAAAAAAGTTCGCACCCTTTCTTTTGGCTTCGGCCTCGGAAAAGGGTGGATTCCTGACCACGGTTTCTTTTCTCGGGGGAACATTCGGTTTTGGGGACACTCCGGTGCAGAACCCTGTTCAAGGTGGCCTGGCAGGCCTGACCAAAACAGCGGCCCTGGAATGGGACGCGGTCCTGTGCCGCAGCCTTGACCTTCCGGCTTCGGACACAGATGCCCTCGGGTATGCCGAGGCTGCCGCAGCCCTGTGCATGATCAACGGGCCCGTTGAGATGGGGATCCGGGACAACGAATGCCTGATACCGGAACTGGTTGCCGCGCCTGTTTCGCCCCAGACCTCCCCGAAACTTAAAAGCAATGATGTCATTGTCATCACCGGAGGGGCCAAAGGGGTTACTGCCCGGTGCGCCCTTGAACTGGCAAGGGCAGGCTCGAAGGCCATAGCCCTCCTGGGGCGCTCTGAACCCCCTTTCCTGGAACCTGGCTGGATGCAGGACCTGACTTCGGAACAGGATATGAAAAAAGCAATCCTTACCAACGGTTTTGACCACCGCCCCACACCGGCCGAAGTGGAGGATATGTACCGCAAATTCATGTCCAACCGAGAAATTTCCCTTACATTGGAAGGTATTCGGGAAGCGGGATCAAAGGTACAGTATTTTTCCGTTGACGTGCGGGACGAACAACAGGTCCTGAAGACAGTGAATCAGGTGCGCACGGCATTCAACAGCATCACCGGTGTCATCCACGGGGCTGGCGTTTTAGAGGACAGGCTGATTGCTGACAAAACCCTGGACCAGTGGACCAGGGTCATGGATACAAAGGTCAAGGGGCTCAAGGCCCTGGACCGGGCCACCCTCAAGGACAGCCTGAAGTTTTTTGCTATTTTCTCCTCGGTGGCTGCCAGGACAGGCAACAAGGGCCAGGCAGATTATGCCACGGCCAATGAAGTCATGAACAAAACTGCCCGGAAAATGGCCGGACAGAGACCCGGCTGCCGGGTTGTTTCCATCAACTGGGGCCCCTGGGAAGGCGGTATGGTCAACGCGTCCCTGAAAAAGGAATTCATTCGTCAGGGCATTGATCTCATCCCCCTGGATGAAGGAGCACGGAGCCTGGTTGCGGAACTGTCAGACCAAGAGGCCAGGGACACTGAAGTGGTAATCGGCGCAAGCCTCCTAAAATCAAAGAAGATCAAACCCCAACTTGCCGAGCAGCCTGAAAAAAAACCGGGACTGAAACGGGCCTTTACAACGGTTGCCGGCATAGCTGCCTGCCCGGTGCTCAAATCCCACACCATTGCCGGAGAGCCGGTCGTGCCCTTTGCCCTGATGGTGGAATGGTTCGGTCATGGGGCCGAGCATGCCAACCCGGGGCTCGTCTTTTCAGGGCTTGACGACATGCGGCTCCTGAAGGGAATCAAGCCCGGCAAAGGGGAAGCGGGCATTGATGTCTTCACGGGGAAATGCAGACCTGCCAAGGGCGGGTTTGCGCTTGACAGTGAAATCAGATCCCATTTTTCCGGCTCTGAAACCCAATTTCTCAACACCAGCGCCACTGTGCTATTAAAAGAAAAGCTACCCAGCCCGCCTGTCCACACCCTGCCGGATCCCAATCCCATGAAGCCCTTTTCCATGTCCGTGAACAGGGCCTATGACACCATCCTGTTCCATGGCAAAGACCTGCGTGGAATCAAGGCCATTACCGGATATTCGGCAAACGGCATTGAAGTCGTATCCGCAAGGGCTCCCCTGCCAAAGGCGTGGCTTGCCTCCTCCCATAGAAAACATTGGGTTTTTGATCCCCTGGTCATGGATTCCGCATTCCAGGCTGCCATTCTCTGGTGCAGCGAGACCACAGGTGCTGCCTGTCTGCCTTCCTACATGGCCAACCTCCGGTGCTATGCCTCCCATAGCGGATACACAGGCGATGTGCGCATTATCCTGACTGTCAATGAAACCACGGAACGTGTCATCAAAGGGTATTTCACCTTTCTGGATCAGGCAGGCACCGTCCTGGCCAGTATTACCGGATTTGAAGCTGTCAGGGACCCGTCCCTGGCCCTGAAATTCAACACGGCTGCCCCGTCAGAACAAGCGCCTGGCAAAACTCCTGAAGTGCTTTTCCCCAGGGAAAAAATCCTTGCCTTTGCATCGGGAAATCCTTCGGAGGCCTTTGGTGCGCCCTACAGGATATTTAACCGACAACGAAAGATAGCAAGGCTTCCAAGGCCGCCCTATTTTTTCATGGACCGGGTCATCAAGGCCGATGCCCCTCCCTGGGAAATGAAACCGGGCGGCTGGATCGAGGCCCAGTTTGATCTCCCGGAGAACGGATGGTATTTCAGGGCCAACAGAAGCGAGTCCCTGCCCTACTGCATCCTCCTGGAGGTGGCCCTTCAACCCTGCGGATGGCTCGCAGCCTACGCAGGATCAGCGCTCAAGAGCGCTGACCGGCTTTTTTTCCGTAACCTGGGCGGTGACGCCACGGTGCTTAGAACCGTCAGGAAAGATACGGGAACCCTTACCATGCGCTCCAGGATGAGCCGGGTGTCAGAGGCTGGAGGTTTCATCATCCAGGACTTTGACATGGAGGTCCTGGACAGGAACGGCCTCGTTTATAAGGGAACCACAAATTTCGGATTCTTTACGGAAAAGGCCCTGTCAAAGCAGACCGGAATAAGGAACTCGCCACTTACAAACCATTCTTTGTCAGACAGGGACCGGGAGCAGGCAAAATCCTTGGATTATTCCGATGATCCCCCTATGACTCCCGATGACACGGCCGAAGGCCCCAATTCGGGAATGCCGTCCAAAGCCCTCAGGATGATCGACCGAATCGATTTCATGGTCCCGGATGCCGGCCACTACGGCAAGGGGTTCATCCAGGGCACCAAACATGTGGATCCGGAAGAATGGTTCTTTCACGCCCACTTTTACCAGGATCCCGTCTGCCCGGGTTCCCTTGGAATTGAGTCCTTTCTCCAGCTTCTGAGAGCCTTTGCCCTGGACCGCTGGGAGTATGATCCGGACCACCTGTGCCTGGACCTGACCCAGGGCCGGTCCCACCAGTGGATGTACCGGGGCCAGATTGTCCCGTCCAACAGCCGCATCCTGGTCCAGGCCCACATCCGGGAAACAGATGATGACAATCACACTCTGGCTGCGGACGGAACGCTCAGCGTGGACGGCCTGTGCATCTACCAGATGGAGAACATGCACCTCAGCCTTGTCCCGGCCCATGGAAAAGTTAAATCCAAGACCCGGGGAAATCTCAAAAAGGCCTCACGATAGTCAAAACAGGTTGTTATGCTGAAAAACCAGTCCCGGAAAATCCCCTGTCAATCAAGGGTCGATCCCCATGGCAACCATGAGCTTCAGGGCAATACCGGTATTGTCGTACCGGCCCTGAAAGGAACTGGATCCAACACCCAGGGCCGAGGTCGTCACGGGCACGCCGGTGTGGGCAAAGGTCGTCCACCCGATACCGGCCTTGTTATTCAGGATATGGGTCAAGGTGACGGTCAGCGGATCTTCATTCCCGTACAGGACATGGACCCCCGGATCCTTCTTCCCTTTCCTGTTCGAGGGGGGCTCTTTCATGCTCCTGTCAAACGCCTGACGGATCGCCTCTTTCTCCATAGGCGCAAGCAGCATCGGATCGTCCGCAGATCCCTGGAACTGGAGTCCGAAGGCTGCAGTAATGCAGATTTCCATGTCTTCAAATCCAGATTCTCCTTCCCGAAAAGGAACCACCACAGAATCATAGAACTGCTGGAAAGAGACTGTCTGCCGGCTAAGGAGATCAAATCGGGTATCGTACCCAGTCTGGGCGCATCCCAGTGACAATCCACCGGTTTCGTGATCCGCAGTCACAACGATCAGGACCTCTTCGGGATGCCGTTCATAAAAGGTGACCGCCCGGTCAACGGCTTCATCCAGGGCAAGGACGTCATGAATTGCCGTTGCCGCATCGTTGGCATGACAGGCCCAGTCTATTTTTCCGCCCTCGACCATGATAAAAAAACCAGCATCACAGTCCAGTACTTCAATGGCTTTTCTGGTATATTCCGCCAGAGACACATCCCCCTGCCGGATGTCCAGGGCATAGGGCATGGCATGGTGATCCGGGAGTCTTCCGTGTATGGCGACCACTTTCCCGGTACCCGGATGGATCTGCCCCAGTAAGCTATTGTCAGTCAAAAGGGTGTAACCACGGCGCTTCAGAACCTGGAATGCATTACCCAAAAAAACATCCGAACGGGTTCTGGCATTGTCAGGATCCCTGAGCCCGCCTCCTGCAAAGAAATCAAATCCGCTTCCGGAAAGGGCTATATCAATGGCATAGGATTGTTTTCTCTCCGGCACGTGGGCGTAAAACACGGCAGGGGTTGCATCGTCAAGGGGAGCACTCGTAACTATTCCAACGCGTTTCCCGGCGGCTTTTGCCTTTTCCGCAACGCTCGCCAGGCGCTGGCCACCTGGATCTACACCGATGCTGCCAATGGTTGTTTTCCGCCCGCAGGCCAGAGCTGTTCCGGCTGCAGCCGACCCGGTAATGAACCTGTCTGCAGCATGGGTTGTTGTAATACCCTGGGCCGGAAACGTGTCCATGACAAGCTCTCTCCCGGCAGTCCTGGCTGCTGCAAGACGCTGGGCGCTTCCCATGCCGTCACCGATGAACAAAAAAACGTACCGGGCGTTGGAGTCTTGTGCAAAAACCGCCTGCCATTGCAGCATACCAGCCAGGATGACGGTTATCAGAACAACCGCCGGAGCTTTCCTGAACAATGTGTATCTCACCGATCCCCCATTATTTAGTCTTCACAGTACTGTCTTTGATAATCCCCATAATGCTGTTCGAATGCCTCCAGGAAACCAGCCATAAAATCATTTGATTTTCCGCTGGTTTTCAGGGCCTTAAGATGGAGTCTGGACAGCGGGTACCAGGCAAGCTCGCCCGCTGCCGTACATGGGTTGCTGAATGCATCGTAGCGCGCTGCCTCATCGCCATATTTCAGCCCTTCTTCATAGTCCCGGCTATTGTTCGCAGGAACTGTCTTGTATGCACATCCTACCGTAACGGAAACCAGTATTACAAGTGCTATTATCAGTATCTGTTTCATGGCTATCCTCCTTTGTCAGCAACGGTACCAGATAAACTATAACAATTGGACGGCTCACAGAGTTGTCAAGTAAATTTCAGAAATTCTCCGGCATGCAGCCGGAACCTTCCTGTTTCTGGGACCCTGTACAAACGGCAGTCCTCTCCAGTGACGTATTTATGGGTTTGTCTTTACCATGCACGGCCTACGGACCTTTCCCAAACCTTTAATTATTTGTATTGACATAAAAAATTCAACAGTTTAATAAAATATAGTTGCGGATCAACCCAACAATCAAACTGATTTTTAAGACCAATTCAAGGACACCTGCCATATATAACAGACAGTTCAACAGGCCATAACAGCAATTTTATCTGTTGGGAGCTTTTTCATGAACATTCACCTTGATACACTCATACGGATGAGCATTAGAAAAAAACTCTTATCTGCCTTTATCTTTCTGATTCTTATTGTTGCCGTTACTGGAGGCTTTGGATTCACTTTCATACGCCTGATCCGGCAGAATGTCGAACTTCTGACCAATGTCGTTTCTCCGTTGAACAGCATGTCCAACGAAATTTACAATGACATGCTCCAGTTCAATATACTGACGTTTAATCTGCAGAATGCCGCCACCCAAGCGGCAATCGACCAGTATGCCGTGGATTTCAAACGCCTCGAAGAACAATTCAAACAAAAAACCACAGGCCTTGAGCAATTTACGGATAAGCTGGACACAACCCTGAATTTAAAAAACCTTAAGGACAATCAGGATCTCTTTTTTGAAAATCTCCACCTGGCAGAATCCTCCCAAAGCCTGAAACTGGGACAGATCCGGACCATCAAGGAAACCCTTGCCCGGTTCAATCAAAAACGTTCCCAACTGGATGAATCCCTTGAGGCCTACATCCAGTCAGCAAGGACCTCCATTGGGCAGGCCGAGGAAAAAGGGATGGTGCTGGCCATGAACCCTGAAGCAGCGCTCCTGGATGCAACGGATCTTATCAAACAGATGTTTGAGAAAACCCTTCCCGTACTCTATAAGGGGGACGAGCTGAGAACTTTTCTGACAATCCTTCAGGATTTAACCAAATCATTCCTTCTTGAGACCGAAACCCCGGCCATGGACACCATCCAGCAGTCTTTCATGGAAAACACCGAAAAAATCACATCGCGGCTTAAGCGGCTCAAACGGAAACTCGAAACCGATGAAATACTGAAAATTTACGAAACCGTAGTCACCCAGTTTGATGAACTGTTTACCCTTGTTCTTGGCGAACAGGGTCTTTTTGCCGCGCATCGAAAACTGCTGGAACATCAGAACAGCATCAAGCAGCTCCAGGCCAGTCTCGAAGACGTTACCCGTAAATTTAAAGCTGAAATCACATCTGTGCTTGAAAAGAGCAATGAAATTAATCACCAAGTCCAGGACACAACGGGGAACAGGGTAAGAACCGCACAATTCTATATCGGAATTATAGTTCTGATCGGATTTATTGCAGGTGTTTCAGGGGCCGTCATCATCATAGCCTCCATCATAAAACCCTTGAACAGACTCAGACAGATTGTTCATGAGGTTGAAAAAACAAGTGATTTTTCACTACGGTCCGATTTGGCGGTTGAGGATGAGGTGGGGCAGACAAGCTCTGCATTCAATGCCCACATGGCACGGATACAGACTGCTCTGTCAGATGTGAATACCGTCATGGCATCCATATCAAAGGGAAATTTTTCGAAATCCGTCCTGAGCCAGCAGGATGGCGATCTGGATTTATTGAAACAGAGCATAAACGAATCCATCAAATTGCTCAGCCAGACAATTGAAGGGGTGATTACCGTCGGCTCCCATGTGGGAGCCAAAGCCGACACACTGTCAGAATCAACAACAAATCTTAAAAAAAGCGCCATCCATCAGGCCGAAAATCTGAAAAGCATATCCCTTTCCATGGATGAAATTGAATCCATGGCCAAGAACAACGAAAACAGTGCGGTCCAGGTTCTGGAATTCAGCGACAGAGCGATCAGCGAGGTAAACAGCGGAAACAGACAAATGAGTGACATGCTCCTGTCCATGAAAAAAATCGAAGAAACGGGTTCTGATGTCGGAAACGCCATAAAGATCATAGACGACATCGCTTCCCAGACCCACCTTCTGGCATTGAATGCAGCCATTGAAGCGGTCAGAGTCGGAGAAGTCGGCAGGGGATTTGCCGTGGTTGCCCAGGAGATCCGGGCCCTAGCCGGACGAAGCGCCAAAGCGGCCAAAGACTCGGATGCCCTGATCAAGAAATCCATTGAGGAAGTGAAAAAGGGGATGGAAAATGCTGACCATACCGCTGCTGCGCTTAGCGAGATATATGAGACCGTGGAGCGGGTCAATAGGCTGGTCAACGCCATCTCGGACGCCTCTGTTGAGCAGAGCAGCCGGATAAAAAACACCAATTTAAGCGTTGCAAGGATGAACGAGGCCATTGTAAAGGATTCCGTTGTTGTGGAGGAAACCGTTGCCGCCGTTGACGAATTGAAAAAAGAATCAACCGATCTTCAAGGTGTTCTTGGCCGGTTTATCCTGAAAAAGAAACCCTGATGACATGGCTGAACAAAGTAATAAAAACCCTTGACATTAAATGATGGAATACGGCCACCGGCTGATGAGTATATCTCCCACCGCAAAAACATGAATCCGTGCCCCATCGGTAACAGCTTCTGCCTGGAGCTTTCACAGCAGAGGCACGGCAATCACCCCTGCCCCTGGACGTTCAGGGCAGAGGCGGTCAAGCGGTTTGCGGGCCCGGGCGTTAAGAAGCCCAGGCTGTTTGAGGACCCACTGGACCGCAGTTCCTGGGCTTTAGCACGGGGCCGCAAACCGTCAGCCGGAGCCCTGGTCCAGGGGCAGGGGTGATTGCCGGGCCGGTGGAACTGCCAATATCTGCT
>JAZDGN010000065.1:0-266171 GCA_043806875.1 Pseudomonadota bacterium | reverse complement strand
ATTTCAAAACAAGCGGTTGAAGAGAAAGATGCAAAAAATCCCAGGTTCATTCTCCAGGGCCGTAACGAAAATACAGGCATGGTTACGCCGTGTTCAGAATCAATCCTCATAGGCAAGACAGAAGCAAAATTGCTCAAATAGCCTGTCAGACATTTTCCGCAGGCATGGGGATTGACTCTGGTTCCCATGCCTGCAATTCTCTCCTGATTTTTCTTGAAAAATATTAAAAGACGGATAAATATGTGAAGCCGGGTTGATTGAAGAGGATGCCGGCTGGCCAGAATAACCCGAGGATCGAGTTCCCATGTCTGTTGGATTCAGTAAAATAAAGTGGTTTTTATTGCTTGCTGTTGTCTCAACGAGTTTGGCCCTGAGTTTCACTGGGCTGTATTGGGGATTGCCCAATTCCTGGCCGAGCTGCAGCGATTCCATCGCCGGTTATCATTCATATTCTCATCGCAGGCTGCTGCCGTTGAATATGGCCTGGAAAGCAAAGTATCCGCGTGTTCAATATATCATCAACAACCTGTTTTATGAGCCATTCATAAGCAAGTGGGAAAAGTCGCCTTTCCTGGTCCCGGGAGAGGATGGGCAAATGAAGACCACGTTGTTTGACACCCATCGAATCAGTCAGCTTATCTACACAAGCCGTGTTATTTCAACGATCATGGGGGCATTGGCACTGATCGGATTGTTTATGGGCGTTCGGCTCCTGTTCAACAATGACGGTGCTGCGTTGCTGGCAGCTTTCTGTCTGGCAGTTGCGCAGCGATTTGTTTTTTATTGTCATACTGGAAACCTTGAAGTGGCATCGACATTCTGGTTTGCGTGGAGTTTTTACTGGGCCGTTAAAGCAATAATGTCCGGTGGAAGACATCACTATATCCTTCTGGGTATTTTTGCCGGGCTGTTGGCATGCACAAAGGATGCATATGCAGTTTATGCGGGGGGGCTCGGAATCGGTGTCTGCGCAGGTATTATAGGGATCGGCCGTGATGGTGGAAAAACATGGAAAGAGGCCATAAAGGGGATCGTAAGTCTGAATGTTTTGACAGGTGCCGTGGTTTTCTGGTTTGTTTTTGCTCTTTTGAATAATATACTGACTGATCCCATCGGGTACTGGGATCGCATGAAATACTGGTCCGGGTCAGGGCCCGGGGTCAAACCATATACGGTTTACGGACAGGGATTGTTCCCACAGCTGCAGCTTTTCATCAGCAGTTGCCAGGATATGTACTTCGGGCTTGGATGGCCATTGTTTTTTTCATCTTTGCTCGGTGCAGGATACGGGTTGGTCCGATGCTGGTGGAAAGCATGTTTTTGCCTGTTGCCTTTGATTGTCTTTTATCTGATCGTCATTACGCGAATAAGATTCAGTGAACCCAGGTTTTATATAGTAGGCTATGTGGGACTGGTAACACTGGCAGGAGCTGGCGGGATGGCCTGGTTGAACTGGAAATCCATTCCCGTGCTTGTACGCGTGGCAGCAGTTGTTTTTGTCTTGAGCACAACATTTCTCTATGGTTTGGGGATCTCTCTGGAGCTTGCCTCGGACAGCCGCACAAGGGTTAGGGAATGGTTTTTAAAAAACGTCCATAGAAATGCAACCATCGGCAGCCTGCTCAGGGTCGGGCATGGGCCTGATCTTTACGACGTTGGGTTTGAGAGATATGCCTATCCGTGGAATCCGCCGGATGTTGCGGGTGGTATGACATATCTCCATATGTTACCCCAGTATATAATTACAAGTACCATAGACTGGATCACCGGCAATGATTCTGAGCCACGAACCTTTCAAAAGGCATTGACCGGGGGGGAGGTCCATTATTACAGGCAGGTTGTCATGTTTTCACGGCAATATATGCAACCTGCCAGAACGATCTTCAGTTTCGCGGGGCAACCCTTTGACAGATTCGATCATGCCCCCCTGTGCCCGCCAGTGGTGGTTTTTGAGAAAGTAACGGCCAATGGACCTCAATAAGCTGAAACGCATGACGCCACAAAATTTCTGCTTGGGACCTGCCTGGCTGCCTGTTTTACAATCCTCCAAAAGAGCGGTCATCCAGATCCATGGCAGTGGTGTCCAGGGTCATGATGGATTTCATCTTGCCATGGGTGACCGGCAGAATGGTCCGGATGAAGAAACGGGCGCTGCCGATCTGGCCTTCAAGGAAGGGGATGTCCTTTTTCTGGGCTTTGGCGTCCAGTTTTCGCACCGCGATTTCAGCCCGCCACAGCAGCATCCATGCCATAATGGTATCACCCAGGATTTCCATGAACGGGGTGGCAAAGGCAAAGGCGTTCATCAGGTTGCCTGACAGGGCCGCACCGCCGAGAAAGGCGGTTGTCTTCTTTACCTGGTCCAGGGTTGCCTTAAGGTCGGCGGAAAGGCCTGTCAGCGGTTCCAGGCTCGCAGCTCTGTCTGCTAGGGCCGCGATTTCGTCCATGAGATGGCTGAAGACCCGTCCCTGGTCCAATCCCAGCTTTCTGCCCAGGAGATCCATGGCCTGAATGCCGTTGGTCCCTTCATAGATCTGGGTTATGCGGCAGTCCCTGAGCAGCTGTTCCTGGGGATATTCCCGGGTGTAGCCGTAGCCGCCGAACACCTGGATGCCCAGGTTGCACACGTCAAAGGAGCGGTCTGTGACATATCCTTTGGCAATCGGGATGAGGATATCGATCATCCCCCTGTATGTTGCCTCCAGGGCCGGATCATTGCAGGTCCTGGCCTTGTCTTCCAGTAAAACGGTAAAGTACAGGAGGCTTCGCATGCCTTCGGTAAAGACTTTCATCCAAAGGAGCATCCTGCGGACGTCCGGGTGCCGGATGATGGGCACGCCTTTGGTATCGGCAGAGGCAAGATCCTTGCCCTGGACACGCTCCCTGGCATAGTTCAGGGCGTTCAGGTAGGAGGCCGACGCGCATCCGAATCCCTGGAGTCCCACACCCAGGCGGGCTTCGTTCATCATGACAAACATGGCCTTCATACCCTTGTTCTCCTGGCCCAGGAGTTCCCCCCGGCAGTCGCTGCTGCTGCCCAGGGCCATGGAGCAGGTGACGCTGCCGTGGATGCCCATTTTCTCTTCAATCCCGGTGCATACGATGTCATTTCTGGGTCCCAGACTGCCGTCCTCATTGACCAGAAATTTGGGCACCAGGAACAGGGAGATTCCCCGGGTTCCTTCGGGTGCTCCTTTGATCCGGGCCAGGACAGGGTGGACAATGTTTTCGGTAAGATCATGCTCGCCGCAGGTGATGAAGATCTTATTTCCTGTCAAAGAATAGGAGCCGTCCGGATTTTTTTGGGCAGATGTGATCAGGGCCCCCACATCCGACCCTGCCTGGGGTTCGGTGAGCAGCATGGTGCCTGTCCACCGGCCGGAATAGAGGTTTTTGAGGTACAGGCGTTTCTGTCTGTCCGTTCCAAAGACTTCAACCAGCTTGCCCGCGCCGTGGGTCAGGGTGGCATAGGTCATGGCCGGGTAGTTGGCGGCAAACAAATAATTGTATACAGGTTGGGTCAGGACCAGGGGCATTTCCTGGCCGCCCCATGTTTCATCATCGCTGGGCGCAATCCATCCCCCTTCCCGGATAAGCTGGAAAACACGGCGAAAGGCCTCGGGAACACGGACGTTGCCCCGGTCAAACCGGCACCCCTCTTCATCACCGGTTTTGTAAGTGGGAAGCAATTCTTTGACTGCCAGGTTACGGGCCTCCGAGATGATGAGGTCCATGGTTTTGCGGTTGAAATCCGTATAGGTTTCATGGCTGCATAATTGATCTGCCTGCAGCTGATCATAAAGTACGAAATCCACATCCCTTCTATCTGCCAGTACTTGTGCCATAGGGTCCTCCATGGGGTAATGGGTGTGTAAGCTCGGGCAGGCCATGCCGTGGCCGGAACAGAGATGTACAGACAATAACGCTGTTCATATCAGGATGCAAGTATTTTTCGCACCCCGGTTCTGGAAAAGAAATGAAAGATTCGGGTTGTTTCCAGACGTTGATACTGGTAAAGAAATAGGGATGAAACACAGTCCGATAGAGGCCGGCTTTGGTGCCGGCTGCCAGAAGACCACAGTACCCTCGGGTAATCCAAAAAGGAGAGTAAGACATCATGACGCAAGCGTCGTTGGACGATAAATACAGGCAGGCCACGGGAGTTGTCTGTAAACAGGGCATGTTTCCCTTTCAGCTGAGCGATACAGCGGTCAGTATCATCAAACGCGTGGTTTTGCGGGAAAAGGAACTGGATCTGATCCTGGCCTTCAGGGACGCCTCGTCCCAGACCCTGGACCAGCTGGTGCCGGTCACGGGGTTTTCGGCCACGGAGGTTGAGGACCTGGCAGCCGGTCTTGCAAAGGCAGGGCTGATGTTCAACCAGCCCAACTCAAAGGGAACCATGATATTCAGGTTGTTGCCCCTGGTCATGATCGGCCTCATGGAGTACCGGTTCATGACGGAGCTGACCGGGAGCCAGGAGGAAAAGGAACTGGCCCGCTTGTTTGAAACTCTGATGGGGGAGCTCCGGGACACCATTCAAAGCAACTACACCCAGTTGGCACCCTTGTTTTCAGCAGCGCCTGCCCTGGACCGCACCGTTCCCCTGAGGCACACCCGGGACGGGGGCAACATCACCGTGGTGCCGGTTGACCGGACTCTGGATCCAGGAGAGGATACGGTATTGCCCAGCCAGACCGTGGAAGCCATTATCAACAAGTTCGATGATATTGCCGTGGGACACTGTTTCTGCAGGCAGCGCAGGGCCCTTCTCGGAGACGGCTGCCTCACTGACGCCCCCACCTTGAATTGTTTTACCTTTGGCAAATCTGCCAGGCATACCATTGCCCAGGGGTTTGCAAAGCCGGTTACCCGCGAGCAGGCCCTGGTCATCATGACAGAGGCCGAAAATGCCGGGCTGGTTCACAAGGCATTCCATCCGGCCTCAAAGGAGTCCAACCTTGAAACCAGTATCTGCAATTGCTGCAAGGATTGCTGTGATACCTTTAACCTGTGGCGGAACGGGACCCTGCCCATGATCAACTCTACCTATCATCTGAGCGTCATAGACTCCCAGGCGTGCACGGGTTGCGGAACCTGCGCGGAGTGGTGCCCGACCAGCGCCATTGTCATGGATGATTCCGGAATTGCCGTACGCAACAAGGACGCCTGCATCGGATGCGGCGTGTGTGCAAGGTTCTGTCCTGAAAATGCCATTGCCCTCAAGGAGGGATTCAGACGGGTGTTTGTGGAGCCTCCCCGGACCCGTGCAGCAAAGGGTTCTGACCCCATCTCCGGTCACGGAAGGTGCTGTTGAGTCGGATGTCCTGCATGGCCAGCCGCAGACCGGCTGTCTGGCGGCTGGTGCTGATTCTGCCCTGGGTACTGGTTCTGGCAGGGTGCCTGACTCCCGCCAGCCACAGGGTTGAGATGGACCGGAACACCTCAAGCATCATCGTTCAAACCCGGGAGCAGGTCCTGGGCGGGAACGGCCGGTTCAGCGTCGAGCCCCCCAGTCACACCCTGCGCCGGAAACTGCTCGAAGATCTGTCCCTTCCCATCACGGGTTCGGCTTCTCTGGGTACGGATCGCCTGTCCCCTGTGGAGCACTGGCCGGAACCCGGCTATCCTGGGCTTTCACAGATCCCGGGCAAGGAAGAGGCCGGACCTGCCGGAGAGCTTCGACTCTCCCTTGTACAGGCCCTGGAAGTCGGAGCCCGGAACAGTTCTGATTACCAGACCCAGAAAGAGGACGTGTTCCAGGCTGCCCTGGCCCTGTACCTGGAACAGCACAGTTTCCGGGCAAGCCTGGTTGGTCAGCTCCAGAGTCTTATCCGTTCAGACGCGTCTTCGGATCCGTCTGTCCAGGGAACCCTGACCACCGGGTCCGTAAGAGGTACCCGGCAGTTTGAAAACGGCATGTCGCTGACCACAGCCATGGCCCTTGATCTGGCAACCCTGATCCATGGCAGCGGTGCTTCGTCCGTGGGGATCGCCGGTGACGCCAGCCTGTCCATACCCCTTCTGCGGGGTTCGGCCCGGCATATTGTTACGGAACCACTTAAACAGGCCCAGCAGAACCTGGTTTATGCCATCCTGGATTTTGAGCGGTTCAAAACCGAGTATGCCGTAGCTGTGGGAAGCCAGTACCTGTCCATCCTGCAGCAGCTTGACACGGTGAACAATACGGGTGAGGATTACCGGAGCAGGATCATTTCCGCCCGCCGGAGCATGCGACTGGCCGATGCAGGCAGGCTCAAGGAGATCGAGGTGGATCAGGCGGTGCAAACCGAACTCCTGGCCCGCCAGCGGTGGGTGTCGGCCAGGGAGCAGTACAAAAAGCAGATGGATGGATTCAAGAGCCTGCTGGGGCTTCCGCCCGATGCCGGGATCCGGCTGGATCCCGATGAACTAAGGCGGCTGGAAGTCATTCCGGTCAATGACGACACGGATATGGAGGCTTCGCCGCTCCAGGACAGGCTGCCGGCCCATGCGCCGGTCACCCTTGCGGAACCGGATATGCGCGATGCCGGTCCCCTGGAAATGGATGCCAGGACCGCAATTGAACTGGCCCTGACAAGCCGCCTGGACATGAAAAAGGCCCTGGGCAGGGTTTCCGATGCCCAGAGGGCCGTGGTCGTGGCAGCCGATGCCCTGGGTGCCGAGCTGACCTTCCTGGGGTCGGCATCCCTGGGAGAGCGGCGGACCATTACCGCGGCGGACTTGAACAATGCCAGACTCCGGACGGACAAGGGTGTGTTTTCTGCCCTGCTGACCCTGGATCTGCCCTTTGAGCGCACTGCCGAGGCTGTGGTCTACCGTAACAGTTTTATTCTCCTGGAGCAGTCTGTGCGTGATGTCCAGAACCTGGAGGATGACATAAAACTTGCGGTTCAAAGCAGACTCAGGGAACTCCTGGAAGCGCGGGAAACCCTGTATATCCAGACCAGGGCCGTGACCCTGGCACAAAAACGCGTAAAAAGCATTACCCTGTTTATGGATGCGGGACGGGCCGAGACCCGGGATCTCCTGGAAGCCCAGGACGCATTGCTGTCGGCCCAGAACGGACTGACCTCGGCACGGGTGAACTACCGCATAGCAGAGCTGGAAATTCAGCGTGACATGGGAGTGCTCACTGTTACGGACGCCGGTCTGTGGCAGGAGTATAATCCGGAGATAAAAAGCGATGTCAAAAACTAGAATCCTGGTCAGCATTCTTGCAGCAGCAGCTCTTTTTGCTGTTCTTTACCTGGCGTGGGACCGGTTTACCGCCTCCCCGGATAATCTGTCCCAGGCTTCCACCTTTACCGTGAAACGGGGTCCCCTGACAATCAATATCATGGAGTCTGGGACCATCAGGGCCAGGGAGCAGATCATTATCAAGAACGAGGTGGAGGGCAAGACTTCCATCATTTACCTGATTCCCGAGGGAACCCAGGTTTCCAAAGGAGATCTGCTCGTGGAGCTGGACGCCAGTTCCCTCATGGATACTAAGGTTGACCAGGAAATCAAGGTCCAGAATGCGGAGGCAGCCCATGTCAATGCCACTGAAAATCTGGCTGTAGCCGAAAATCAGGCCCAGAGCGACATGGATCTGGCAACCCTGACCCTGGATTTCGCCGGGCAGGACCTGAAGAAATACAGGGAAGGGGAATTTCCCAACGAACTCCAGAAAGCCGAGGCGGAGATCACCCTGGCCGAAGAAGAACTGACCCGTGCCCGGGATACCTTGAAATGGTCCCAGACCCTGTTCGATGAGAAATACATTTCCCAGACAGAACTCCAGGCAGATCAGTTGTCTGAAAAGAAAAAGGACCTGGATCTGAAGCTTGCCCAAAACAACCGCGATCTTCTGGTGGATTATACCTACAAGCGGAACCTGGCCCAGAAAAAAAGTGATGTGAGCCAGGCTGAAATGGCCCTGGAAAGGACCCGGCGTAAAGCCAGGGCAGATGTTATCCAGGCCGGGGCGGAACTCAAGGCCAGGCAGGCCGAATTCCAGCGTCAGAAAGACAAACTGGACAAGATCAAGGAGCAGATCGGGAAAACAAAGATCTATGCCCCTGCCGACGGGCTTGTCATCTATGCTACCAGTGCCCAGGGAGGCTCGTTCCGGCACACGTCCGAACCCCTGCAGGAGGGCCAGGACATCCGGGAGCGCCAGGAGCTGATCTACCTGCCCACGGCCAATTCCAGCAAGGCCGAAATTGCGCTCCACGAGTCCAATCTCAAGAAGGTCAGCGTGGGTCTTCCCGTGGTTGTGACCGTGGACGCCCTGCCGGGAAGGAAGTTCACCGGCAGGGTCACCCATATTGCACCCCTGCCCGATGCCCAGAGTATCTGGATGAACCCGGACCTGAAAGTTTACACCACGGAGATCTATCTTGACCAGAACGATGCGGCCATCCGTACAGGCATGGGATGCCAGGCCGAGATTGTCATCGAGCAGTTTGAGGATGCCCTGTATGTCCCTGTCCAGGCTGTACTGCGGGTCAATGGGGCGCCCACGGTGTATGTCAAGAGCAAGGATGGGTTTGAACCCAGAACTGTGGAGACAGGTTTGGACAACAACAGGATGATCCATGTGATCAAGGGTCTGGACAACGGGGATGTCGTTCTTTTGACACCGCCCCTCAAGGCTGCGGGGATAGATGAGAAGGCCCCAATAAATTCAAAAGATGAAAGCGCTTCCGGGACAAGTTCGGGGTCATCCGGCATGAAGGCTGCTCCGGCTGATGCAAAATCAATGGAGTCGTCCGGCAATACCGTTCCAGGGGGCAGTCAAGGCAAGAGCGATACCGATGCCACGAAAAAGAAATTTTCCGAAATGACTCCGGAACAACGCCAGAAAATGAAGGAACGGTTCATGAAACAGAAGCCGGTTGAGTAATCCCATGGAAACAGCATCCGACACAGGACAGGACACTCTTGTCCGGCTTGAAAACGCCTGTAAGGTATACACCATGGGCAATCAGAAAGTTGCGGCCCTGGGTGGGATCGATGTGGCCTTTGCCAGGGGAAGCTTTTGGGCCATCATGGGATTTTCCGGATCAGGGAAAAGTACGATGATGAATATCATCGGCTGTTTGGACCGTTTGACCAGCGGCCGGTACCTGTTTCAGGGCAAGGATATCAGCAGCCACGGGGATGATGCTCTCAGCGATATCCGGCTGAGGCACCTGGGGTTTGTTTTCCAGAGCTTCAACCTGATTCCCCAGCTTACAGTCCAGAGCAATATTGAGCTGCCCCTTTATTATCTGGGGTGGGATCCTGTCCAGAGTGCAGCCCATGCCAGGGAACTGGCTGCAATGGTGGGCCTGGAAGATAGGCTGAGCCACCGGCCGACCGAACTGTCAGGCGGTCAAATGCAGCGTGTTGCCATTGCACGGGCCCTGGCAACCGATCCGGACCTGATCCTGGCCGACGAGCCCACGGGAAACCTGGACACCCAGACCAGCCGGCAGATCATGGAACTGCTGGCAAGGTTCCATGCTGCAGGCAAGACCATCATCATGGTAACCCACGAGACCCACATCGCCGATTATGCCCAACACCGGCTCTACATGAAGGACGGGCTCATCCAGAGGATTGAAGGGGTGTAGCATGAAAAAGATCCGTTTATTGAGGGAACTTGGGTCCGGGGTCCAGACGCTGCTGCTTCATAAGCTCCGTTCTTTCTTGACCATGCTGGGGGTTGTGTTCGGCGTGGGCAGCGTGGTGGCCATGCTGGCCGTGGGTGAGGGGGCCAGTAAAGAGGCCCTGGAGCAGATACGGAAGCTGGGCAGCAATAACATCATCATTTCATCCATCAAATCCGTGGAGGAAGAAGCCTCCAGCACGACCCTGTCGTTCGTGAGCATCTACGGGTTGACCTACGAGGACCACGAAAGGATACAGGAAAGCCTGTCATCGGTCAGGAAAAATGTGCCGGTGAAGCTGGTGAGAAAGGAATCCCGCCTGGAACAGCGGTCCCTGGAACTCAGGGTTGTGGGGACATCCCCCCAGTGGTTTGATGTGATTCCCCGGCAGCTTCTCGGGGGCCGGATTTTGACCTCCAGGGACATGGATCAGAAATCAGCCGTGGTTGTGCTGACGGAATTCGGGGCCCGGAAACTCCTGGCGACCCGGAACACCATCGGCCAGTCCATCCGTATCGGCGGTGACAGCTTCGAAGTTGCGGGCATTATCCGCAGTGAAACCGGACAGGCCGGTACCATGCAGATCCCGGACAAGGAGATCGACGCCTACATCCCCATCACAACGGCCAAGAGCCACTTCGGGGATGTGACCATGAAGATCACGTCGGGATCCAGGCTCCGGGAACAGGTGGAACTCCACCAGATCATCGTCCAGGTGGACAACCTGGTCAGCGTGGAACCCACGGCCCAGGCCATAGAAAGAATGCTGACTCTGTTCCACAGGAAAAAGGATTACCAGATCAATGTGCCCCTTGCCCTGCTAAAGCAGGCTGAAGCAACAAAACGGACCTTCAACATCGTGCTGGGTTCCATTGCCGGTATCAGTCTGCTGGTCGGCGGTATCGGGATCATGAACATCATGCTGGCTTCGGTGACCGAACGGATCCGGGAGATCGGCATCCGCCGGGCCATCGGGGCCAAACGGCGGCAGATCATCATCCAGTTTCTCATAGAGGCGGTGGTGCTCTCCACCATGGGCGGCGTCATCGGCCTTGCCCTGGGCATGGCCATTCCCTGGTTCATTACCCTTTTTGCCAAAATGCCCACGGTCATAACCCCTGTGGGCATTTTTCTGCCCCTGACGGTCAGCATCGGCATCGGTATCATCTTCGGGCTCTACCCTGCGGCCAGGGCAGCCCGGGTGGATCCCATCGTTGCCCTGCGCCACGAGTAGATTACGGGTTTCCAGGAAAAACCCCAATTCCGGCCTTGGGAAGCATGGAAGGAGAGAGGTCATTTGTGAAGAGGTATCATACGCTTCAGCTTAAGGGATATCAAACGGTCTATCATGATGATGCTGTTTTGGGCGGGATCACTCCATGGGATCCGGGCTCGTTTTCAAGGGTGTCCTCAATTTGGCATCAAGGGTTCTTCTAACGGTTGCAGCCAGTTTTTTCATGGAGATGGGTTTCCCCAGGAAAGCTTTAATACCGATGGCCTGGGCCTTCCTGTCATTGATGATTTCACTGTATCCTGTACACAGGATAACCGGAATGTCGGGCGTCAGCCGTAGGATTTCAGTGGCAATGTCCGCGCCTGAGATTCCCGGCATGGTCATGTCGGTGATGACGAGGTCAAATGCTTTGGGAGCGCTGCGGAATCTTTCCATGGCCTCCAATGCATCGGTATGGGCGGTTACCGTATACCCGATTTTTTCCAGCATCTCCTTGAGAAGCTCTGCGATGTTCGGTTCGTCATCGATGACCAGAATTTTTTCTGTTCCGGATTCCTCAGGGGCCGGAGAGTTGTCTTCCGGGAGATTGACTTCGGTTTCGGTCTGGGGCAGGTACACTGTGAATGCGGTTCCTTTTCCAGGTTCGCTGTCCACGCAGATGTGGCCATTGAACTGCTTCACTATACCATGGGTGATGGAAAGGCCAAGGCCGGTTCCTTCGCCTTTTTCCTTTGTGGTGAAATAGGGTTCGAATATTTTCTCAAGGGTTGCCCTGTTCATGCCATGGCCTGTGTCGGAAATTGTAAGAACAGCATACCGGCACGGTGTCAGTTGCAGCGTGTTCACAAGTTTTCCGGAAGTAATGGATTTGTCCGCCAGGGATACGGTCAGGACGCCTCCGTTCTGTTTCATGGCATGGTATGCATTGGTGCACAGGTTCATGACCACCTGGTGAATCCTGGTCGGATCTGCATTGATCTTCCCGACGTTCTCGGCGATGCTGGTGTTGAACCTTATGGTGGGCGGGAGGGAAGCCTGGAGGAATTTCACTGCCTCCGAGACAATGGGGGAGATCTCCATGGCTTCAGATATCTGGTTTTCCTGCCTGCTGAACGCCAGGATCTGGGCAACCAGCTGTTTGGCCCTGAGTGCGGCACCATGCACCTCGTCCAGATATCCCTTCAGGCTGTTGTCGCTGTCGCCTGTTCTCAGACACAGTTCCGTGTACCCGACGATGGGTGTGAGCAGATTGTTGAAATCGTGGGCGATACCGCCAGCCAGGACGCCCAGAGCCTCCATTTTCTGGAGATGCTGCTGCTGATTTTTCAACGCTTCCCGCTGGGCTTCGAATTTTTGTTTCTGGTAATCATTGCCAATCTGCTGGGCAACGCCCATCATGAGATTTTTATCGTTTCTTCCAAGCTTTTTCGGGGTTTCAATATTGCCGGCAACAATGATCCCGATAACCGTCTCATCCACGACAATCGGGCAACTGATGAACGATCTGGGATTCATGATTTCGGCCAGGCGGAAACTGCGCTGTGTGGATCGTTGCTGAAGCGTGTTGATATTGTTCACCAGGATTGTTTTGTTCTCTTTATAGGTTTCATAAAAAACTCCGGTGGAAGGAGTCTCAAGGCTTACCCTGTATCCGGAGGTATGGGCGGTCTCTTTCTCCGTAAACCCATACCCACCACGATAGCAGAGTTCAGTCTCATCTTCATTGGCTATCAGGATCATGACCCGGTCGTATTTAAGACGGACTCCTGTTATTTCAGCGATCCTGTTAAACCTGTCTGAAACATCAGGCACGGAACGCAATGCATTGGCAATTTCAATGATCACCCTGGAATTTTCGGCATTGATATCCATCTGTCTGAGCAGGTCTTCCTTGTTCTCCAGGACCTTTTCCGACAGCCGTTTCATCTGGTAGAATTTTGCAGATTCCGTGATCCAGCATAAAAGGAGAAAAAAGATTGCCGACCATGCAAGAGCCATGTTGGAAATCAGATAACGGTGCTCTGTCAACCAGATACATAGCAGGGCAACGGTGAAAAGACCTGCACCCCATCGCAGCCTGCTCAGGATTGACAGCTTGGATATTTTCCAGGAGATGACATACCTGCAGACAT
The DNA here is from genome assembly GCA_043806875.1 of Pseudomonadota bacterium. Classification (GTDB taxonomy): domain Bacteria; phylum Desulfobacterota; class Desulfobacteria; order Desulfobacterales; family Desulfobacteraceae; genus JAZDGN01. The sequence goes on along the minus strand of JAZDGN010000065.1, from coordinate 253,167 downwards.
CATCTCCCTTGAACAGGCATTGGGGATGGGTTATTTCCAGGTCTTTGTGGGAGAACAGGTCTGCAATGCCTTCAAAGTTTCCCAAGCGGTTCTGGCATTGAAATTCTTTTTCCGTTACTCCCGGATTCGGCTTCACGGTGATTTCTATCTGATGTCTTCCTATGGCTCTTGTGGTGTACACTGATGAGCGATTCAGCCGTTTTGCATATTTCCCGATGAGCTTGAAGGTGTTGAAAATGCCTCCCTGCAGGAGGATCATGCCCCGCACTTCCCCCAGGCACTTGGCGTGCGCTGCAAACCTTCCTGCTTCCCTGGCTATTTTCATGTTGTCGGTCAGTGTGCTCAGCTTCCGGTGAAAACGATTGACCTGCTCCTGCGTAAACCAGACAGAGTGGTCTCCGAGTTCATAGTTTTCTATCCCGGCATAGCTCATCAGCTCATCAATGAGGACCTCAGGGTAGCGTTCCTTGATCAACTTTATGTAGCTGTCAAGCACAAGGCTGCTGTAAAGTTCTTTGGTGCTATCCATGGGTTAGAGTTCCTGTCCTCCCTCCAGGGTTACGATTGTCTTGTTCCGTTTTTGGTTCTGCCTGTCAAAACGTTGCATTACCCGGTCAAAGACCTTTTCCATGTACTGCTTCCAGGCCCCGAACCCCTGGCGCAGCCATACCCCCTGGTTATACTGCCTTGTTTTCACCGCGCCAAGCCGCGTCAGGGTTGCCGCACAGGGATCATCTGCCATGACAACCAGGTGGCTGATGGGATATTCCGGAGATGATGCATCATTGAAATAGGCTTCGGATGCTGTTCTGAGAAGCAGGGTGCACACTTTTTCACGCTGGTTTTCATCGACTCCGGGATGCACCAGAACATCGCACCGGTTTTCCAGGAAACTGAAATTGAACCCGAAGGGCCCCCGGTAGGCGATTATCATTCCCTTCACCTCCGAGTTTGTTCTGTCAATGGCCAACCAGATATGCCGTTTCCGGCTGAGACCGTATTTCCGATACCGTTTGTCCAGCGCTGATAGTCCCATGTCGTCTCCAGCCAGCTCTTCTCCATCACAATAGACTTTTCCCCGGCACAGGATGGCCATGTCCTTTATAAGTCCGGAATCCCTGTCCGTGCACTCCACGGTTTTAAAGTGAGTGTCGGCTTTGGATAGCAACCGGGGATTGAGTTCAAGATAGTTCAAAAGGCAGGAAAAGGCAAGGTTCTCTCCGAGCATGTCCGCCATGCCCCCGTAAATGCGCATTGCAAATTTATTGGTAGGGCTGTACCAGTTCTGGCCGGAGTTGTAATTCATGATCATCCCTTCATCCTGGGCGCTGAGGAGCAGGAAAATCACCCCTGCCGGATTTTTCTGGGATGTAAGGTGCTGTGCCTGCCATCCGCCTTCGGCCGTTCGCCATGTTGTGACGGTGCCCATGGCATTATTCCTCTGTTCAATATAGGCCAGGGTCCACATGAGTTCCCGTCCGGCGGACCAGGCCCTTTCCCAGTTCTGCTTTATCAGGTCAAGATGGGGGGACAGTCTTTCCAATTTTTTCGGGTATAGAAACCCTACGTCTCTGTAGTGTGCATAGAGTTCGTCAAATGTCAGGCAGTTTGCAGGAAGGATCCTGAGGCTGTGACTGATGTCACGGGATTCATAAAAGTGGGAGTCAGATATCATTTTTATTACCCTGGTTTTCTTCCCGAGCAGCAGATGATCGGTGTGTATGTGAACCGTCGGGGGTTATTGAAAAAATGGGAACATGCTTTTTTAAATCCGTCAAAACCGTCATCAAACTCATCAAAGCCATACCCGGAATTCCTGGCTGCGACTTCCAGTTTTTTTCCCCAGTTAAAGGCATCAGACTCACCGATATCTCCGTAAATCAGGTGATGCGCAGAGATATCCACACGGATGTCCCTGAAATCAAGATCAAACAGGTAGGAGTAAAGCCTGCGTCCGGCATAGGCGTCAAAATCGGCTTTTCTCGCCAAGGCGGTCATGGTGCCCTGGATGGCAGAATCCAGCTCCGGAGTAAGCCCGTAATGATTCAGGCAGTTGTGGTCCAGATCTGCAAGGCACAGTATTCCCCCGGGCTTAAGGAGACCGGACAGGTTCCTGACGATATCAGGAGATGACGACCTGTAAAATTCAAGGACAAAACGGACCCAGACAAAGTCAAAGGTTCCCAGGTCGCTCAACGGTTCCCGCAGGTCCCGGATATGGTAGGTTATGCCCTCGGCCATGTAAACGTCCCTGGCGTAAAGAATCCGCGGCCGGGAAATATCGATTCCCGTTACGGAACCCGAAGGACGGACAAGACTGTTCAGATGAAAGGTGGACTTGCCGGGGCCGCATCCCATGTCGGCGACTTTCATGCCCGGTTCCAGGCCGGCCCACAATACCTGCTTTTCCAGGGTGGTAAGATCGGTTTTAAGATCCAGGCGGAGTGTTTCGTCCTTGTTATCCATGAGATACCCGGGGCTTGTCATATCATCTTTTCCACATAACTCAGGGTGCTGATGTTTTGGAAATAATCAATGCCCGGACTATCAAGCACTGATTTCGCAAAGTCATGGACCTTGTTGTAGTCAAAGTTCAGGCCAAAGGTCCCGTAATATTCGGAAAGAAGACGTTTGGGACGGAATCCCTTATACCGGCATTCCTCCTTGCCCAGGGGGATGGCGTTCCGGGTGATCACCCCATTGATGTCAGGATCATTATAGGTAATGAGCGGTTTGAATACGGTCAGGCCGTCTTGCAACTCCAGGACGGGAAAGAAACGCTGGGATATTTCTTCGAGCCGCTCTGCGGAATTTTTTCCATGGAAACACCCGTCCGGGCTGTTTCCCAGTTTTGTCCTGAGTGTCAGCTCAATGCTGGCGCTGACAAGATCCCATAGGGAGTATCCCAGAACAATGACGATCCGGCTCATATCCGAACCTTTTTTTCTGAAGTGGGAAAACAGTGCTGATTTTTTTACTTCACTGCACAGGACACAGGGACTTTCACCAATGTCCACCAACTGCTGGAGACGCAAATCGTCAACCCCGTCATTTTTATGCCAGACGATGTCAATTCCGCGCTCCTTCCAGTAACCCGAGAGTCTCCGGGTTTCATCGGCAGTGAATACATGGCACGGAAATCCGACGCCGTGAACTTCAAAAGAAAAATCATAATCCTGGGACGCCTGCTGGAAAAAGTGCAGAAGAACCGAAGAATCCTTGCCTCCCGAGTATGATATTACGATGGTTTTGTCATGAAATGAGGAAAGCACAGTATGATGTTTGTGTTTCCAGGATGAGTACTTCAAAATTTCGGTCATTGTATCTCCCAAGCCTGTTTTGGTTAGTATAAGCATGCCCGTGCACAATTCGTTCCGTCCAAGCAGCACCGGAAACCGGAGAAGCACTGCAGACCGTCCCGGTCTGAGAAAATCCGGCCCCCAGGGGTTCTGTTTTCCGATCCTTTAGGTGGAGCGTGCTACAGTTAACAGGAGGTGATTTGTGTGTCAATCATTGTATGGAAATCGATCCTTTTATCTAGGATTTTAATTTATCCATCCCATGATGGAAATGCGGATAAACAGGTTTGTGCTGCTAAATTAAGGGTTGGAGCAGGTTGCAGATAAAAGCACAGAGGACTGTTTCCTGTGTCCGCAAGTCAATGAAGAGCCAGACCCTGAAGTTCCCATCAACAGACAAATCGACGCGGAACATTTGACGCACCATGTTTCTGCCTTACTGTATACCTATGCCATTGGCCGGTGCCTGGATTCACCGGGAAACCATAATTAAGGAGGTGGTTATGTCAAAGACAACATTCACGATCCCCAGGATTTCCTGCGGACATTGCGTAAAAGCCATTCAGAACGAACTCAAAGACCTGGAGGGGGTAACTGCGGTTGACGGAGACCCGGCAACCAAGACCATCCGGGTTGATTTCGAGGCCCCGGCGTCCCTGGACGCGATCAAAGCTCTTTTGAAAGAGATCAATTATCCGGCAACGGACAAATTGTTCTGAACAGGGAAGTATGGATTCAAAGACCAGGAGAATTTCCATGCCTGAAATTAAAATTTCCATGCCCGTTATCGGGATGACCTGTGTCAACTGTTCGTCCAACATCGAGCGGGGTTTGAAAAAACTCAAGGGGGTTTCAAACGCTGCTGTGAATTTCGCATCGGAACAGGCATCGGTTGTCTATGACCCCAAAATCATCGGTGTCCAGGATATCGTCGGCAAGGTCAAGGACATGGGTTTTGGCGTTGCAACGGCATCTGCTGACCTGCCGGTTACCGGGATGACCTGTGTCAACTGTGCAGCGACCATAGAGAGAACCCTGAATAAAAAGGTACCCGGTGTTCTTTCCGGGGCTGTCAATTTTGCCTCGGAGCGGGTTTCAATCACTTACCTCCCCGCCATGGTGACCCTGGAAGACATTGCCCAGGCAGTGGGCAGGGCCGGTTTCAACATGGTCCTGCCTGATGAATTCTCGGATGCCGACGATGCCGAGGCCCTGGCACGTAAGGCCGAAATCCAGGACCAGACCAGAAAATTCGTGACAGGAATCCTTTTTACCCTGCCCCTGTTTGTAATCAGCATGGGCAGGGATTTCGGACTGACCGGACATTGGAGCCAGGCTCCATGGGTTAACTGGTTGTTTTTTGTGCTGGCAACCCCGGTGCAGTTCTATACCGGCTGGGATTACTATGTGGGAGGGTTCAAGAGCCTGAGAAACCGGAGTGCCAACATGGATGTGCTGGTAGCCCTTGGATCGTCGGTTGCCTATGTTTATTCCCTGGCAGTTCTGGTTCTGCCGTTCCTGGGCGGTCATGTCTATTTTGAAACGTCGGCCATGATCATCACCCTGATCAAGCTGGGTAAAATGCTGGAAGCCCGGACCAAGGGCAAGACCGGGACCGCCATCAAGAATCTCATGGGTATGCAGCCCAGGACCGCCACCGTGGTCCGGGATGGAAAAGAGATGGAGGTCCAGATATCCCAGGTCCATACAGGGGATGAGGTGATTGTTCATTCTGGGGAGAGGATTCCGGTGGATGGCGAGGTTACGGACGGGCAGTCCGCCGTGGATGAGTCCATGCTCACTGGAGAGCCCATTCCCGTTGATAAAATGGCCGGAGCCAGGGTGGCCGGCGGAACCGTGAACGGCCATGGCATGCTCCGGGTCAAGGCCACACGGGTGGGCAAGGATACAGTGCTTGCCCAGATCATCCGCATGGTCCAGGACGCCCAGGGCAGTAAGGCCCCGATCCAAGCCCTGGCCGACCGGATTGCCGCTGTGTTCGTTCCGTCGGTCATCGGGATCGCACTGGTGACCATGGCTGTCTGGTACCTGGCAACCGGTGCGTTCGTGCCGTCCATGATTCGGCTTGTGGCCGTTCTGGTCATCGCGTGTCCCTGCGCCCTGGGCCTTGCCACACCCACGGCCATCATGGCCGGGACCGGCAAAGGCGCCGAGCATGGAATCCTGTTCAAAACCAGCGCTGCCCTGGAAAATGCAACAAAACTCAATACCGTTGTCCTGGATAAGACCGGCACCATTACCCTGGGAAAGCCGGTTGTGGGGGATGTCCTGCCCGCGAACCCGGCCATGACAGACCCGGATGAGTTTCTCGGGATCGCCGCATCTCTTGAAAGGGGGTCTGAACACCCGGTGGGCAAGGCCATTATCCGGGAAGCCAGGGTAAGGGCCATTCCCTTGAAGGATCCCGAGGGTTTTGAGGCCCATGGCGGCAAAGGGGTTTCAGCACGCCTGGATGGCCGTTCCTACCGCCTGGGAAAGCCGGACTGGCTTTCCATGGAAGGGATGGATCTCACCCCGGTCCGGTCCGAACTCGACCGTCTCCAGGCCCAGGGCAAGACGGTGATGGTGCTTGAAGGGGGAGGAGAGATCCTGGGGCTTATCAGCGTTACCGACAGGATCAAGGAGGATTCAAGGGCGGCCATAAAACAGCTGCATGACCTTAATATCAAGGTCATCATGATTACCGGAGACAACCGGCAGACCGCCCAGGCCATAGCCCGTGAGGCCGGTATTGACGAGGTCCGGGCCGAGGTCAACCCCGAAGACAAGTCCCTGATCGTAAAGGCTCTCCAGGACCAGGGAAGCAATGTCGGCATGGCCGGTGACGGGATCAACGACGCCCCGGCCCTGGCCCAGGCCCATATCGGTTTTGCCATGGGAACCGGTACGGATGTGGCCATGGAAACCGGTGATATCATCCTTTCCTCGGGCAGCCTCATGGGTGTTTCCAGGGCCATCCGGCTCAGTCACAGGACCATGGGGGCCGTTCGTCAGAATCTGTTTTTTGCGTTCTGCTACAACCTGGTGCTCATTCCCATAGCAGCCGGTGTCCTGGCGCCGTTTCACGGTGTGCCCATGGCTCTGCAGCAGCTTCATCCCATTCTGGCTGCCCTGGCCATGGCCCTGAGCAGCATTTCCGTAGTAACCAACAGCCTGCGGCTGTACCGGGCTGATTTTGACAAGTCCCTCTGAATTATTATGTGAATCATTATGCAATCCAGGGTCATTTAGTGTCTGTGCCATCTGTCGGGCAAGGGATGACCGCCGCGATCTTTTAAAGGAAAGGAACAGCGAATGACATTTACCATTGATCATTTCAATATCAACGTATTTGACCTTGATAAAAGTCTGGATTTTTATGGTAAGGCCCTTGGTATTAAGGAAGTCAGGAGAAAGGAAGCCAGGGACGGCAGTTATATCATCGTTTTCCTGGGTGACGGGCAAACATCAGGCAGGATAGAACTCACCTGGCTTAAAGCCATGGACCGTCCCTACAACCTGGGAGATGAGGAATTCCACATTGCCTTCAGAACCCCTGATTTCCAGGAGGCCCACAAACTGCACTCCCAGATGGGCTGTATCTGCTATGAGAACGAGGCCATGGGTATCTATTTTATAAAGGACCCTGACGGATACTGGCTGGAGATTCTGCCCGAGCGTTGATACCCGCTGTCCGGCCAGTCTTTTTCAGCCAGGTTTCCCACCGGGCCGCTTTTTGGATTTTGGTTATAACAACGCTCATGTGTGGCCAGATATGCGGTCAAGCTGGAGAAGCCACACTGCCGCCAGGGTAAGGGAGATGCCCGGCAGCACAACCGGATCCGGTGGAGATAGACCCAGGCCCCATTGCAGGCAGGCAACAGCCGACGGGTTCAGGAAGGTATAGGCCGCGACCCGGTTGGGGCCCAGTCTTGGGGCTGTATATTGCAGTATCCAGAAGGTCCCGGCCGTGGACGGACCGGCAAGGTAGGCGATGCCGAGCCAGATGCCGGTTCCGGGCAGGGGCAGGGACCCCCCGGTTCGCCACAGGCTGGCGCCAAGGAGAAGGAGAGTGGCAGAGGTCAGACTGTAAAAGGTGAAACAGATTCTGGGTTCGCTGCCCTGGAGACGCTTCATGGCCAGCATGTAAAAGGCCAGGCATACGGTTCCCAGGAAAAACAGCAGATCCCCCCTGGACATGCGCAGTTCCAGGAAAAGGGTCAGGTTCCCCCGGAAAATCACCCACAGGGTCGCGGCCATGGACAGGGCCAGTACCACCATCTGTCTCAGACGGACCGGCTCCCCGAGCACTGCCCCGAAAATCATGGTCAACAGCGGCAGAAGCGTATAAATGGTGCCTGTATTCAGTGCGGTGGTCGTTTTCAGGGACTCAAACATTAAAATGAAAAACAGGCCGTAGCTGAACCCTACCCCCAGGTATCGCCACAGATCCCTGGGGGCGGGTATTTTATTGCCTTTGACAAAGGGGAGCATGACGGCGAAGATTGCGGTGGCCGCAAGGAAACGCCAGAAGGTCAGAACAACCGAATCCATGCCCGGTGTTATGGCCGATGCCACGGGAAAGGAGCCGGCAACAATAACGGCAAAAACCATCATCCACAGGTGGGGCAAACGGCTGGAGACTCCCGTGGGGTTGTCCTTTTGTCCTCCATCAGGTTCTGGCAAGGGGTCGGTCTCGTTCATTGGTTCTGGCAGTGCATGGACTCCATGGCCAGAATAATGCGGAGTATGGTTTCATTCACGGGCGTGGCCACCCGGTGTTCCCTGCCCATAGCCGCCATTTTTCCGGCAAAGATGTCGACCTCGGTTTTGCGTCCGGCTTCCATGTCCTGGAGCATGGAAGTTTTGCCCCCGGGTGACAGGGAGGACAGGATGGTCAGCCAGTCTTCCAGGTCTTTTTCGGTAAGGTTAATGGACATGACCCGGGCCAGGTTGATGACTTCGGTCATGAGCATCATCATCAGGTCCCTGGCATCCTGAGATGACTGGAAAATTCCGTAGGGAGCCCGGAGCACGGCCGAGGCCTGGTTGATGCCCACGTTGATCATGAATTTCCACCACAGGGTACGGCGGATATCAGGAGGAATATCACTTGGAATGGAGGCCCGTTCCAGCGCCTCCCTGACCATGGGGAGTCTGGGATCCCTGCTGCCTGTCCGGCAGTTGCCGAACAGAATCTTTCCAGGGTTGGCATAGGTGAACATCTCCCCTTCCCGGACAGCATCAATGCCCACGGCAATGGCGTCAACCATCCTGTCCATGCCGCACACGCTGCCGATGATGGTTTCACTGTCAAGTCCGTTCATTACCGAGAGAATGGCAGTGTCCTCACCGGTTACGGCCTTGATATCCTGCAGAGCCCCTGGCAGATGATGATGCTTCAGGGCAACCAGCACCAGATCCGCCGGATGCTCCACCCTGTCCGGGTGCAGCACAGGAATTCTCCATAGTTTGCCGTTCACGGTAATGGGGCCCTGGCTTAATTTTTGGTATCGCTCTCCCCGGGCCACAAAATAGACCTGGAAATCACAGGCGGCGGAGAACATGGCTGCATAGGCCGCCCCCATTGCACCCGCGCCCACTATGGCAATGCTGCGAATTCTCTTCATAATGCCTTTGTCCAAACCTCCTGTGTTGAAACCTTAAAATCCCCTGGTTCTTATCAGATGTCACGCTTACCCTGCCATAAATCACATCCGAATGGAAAAAGCAATGCCAGGGCACATTGGCCAGGTATTGCCCAGGCAGGTTTTCCCCGGAGGGTTTACACCGGGCCACCCGTTCCCTGGTCCAGGGCTTCACGCACTGCTTTTGCCAGGGCCTGCCGGTTCAGGGGTTTTTCGATGTACTTTCTGAAGCCTGCGTCAAGAGCGGTCTGTTCATTTATTTTTTCGCTGTAGCCGGTGCAAAGGATCACGGGAAGTCCGGGAAAGCTCTGCCAGATCTGTTCTGCCAGATCCTTCCCACTCATGCGGGGCATGGTCATGTCGGTAATGACAAGGTCCAGGGAATCCGGATCGCTGCGGATCATAATAAGGGCAGTTGCCGGGTCCGTGGCTGTTTTTACGGTATATCCCAGGCGCTGGAGTATGCTTTTCCCCATGGCTGCCAGAGAGGGTTCGTCATCCACAAAGAGAATCCGTTCGGTTCCAACAGCACAGGCAGAGGGGGGCGGCTGATCGAGTTCCTGGCCCTGGTCCGGGGACTGGGCCGGGAGCAGTACTTCAATGAGGGTCCCCAGGCCCGGTCTGCTCTTTACGGAAACGCCGCCTCTGTGGCTCCGGACAATTCCGTGAACAACGGAAAGTCCAAGGCCGGTTCCTTTACCAACTTCCTTTGTCGTGAAATAGGGATCGAATATCTTGTCAATGATGTCTCTGGGGATTCCATAGCCGGTGTCGGATACCCACAGTTTTATATACTGCCCGGGTTCAAGGTCTCTGTAGGCTTCCATATCTTTTTCCCTGAGATGAATATCTTCAAGCCCGACAGTCATGAGGCCTCCATCATCCATGGCCTGGGCCGCATTGGTGCACAGGTTGATGATGACCTGGTGAATCTGGGTCGGGTTGGCCAGGACTCTGTTGATCTGATCCGGGATCATGGGCAGTATTTCAACAGACGAGGGGATGGACGATCTCAGCAGGTTCAGGGATTCCTTGACCAGGGGGATGAGTGTTATCCAGGTCTGCTCCTGCGGGGATTTCCGGCTGAAGCTCAGGAGCTGGCGAACCACGTCCCTGGCCCGGTGGCAGGCGGTCTGAATTTCTTCCAGGTTTTTTCTGACCGGGGTTCTGTCCCGGACATCATCCAGGGCCAGTTCGGCATTTCCCAGGATGATACCGAGAATGTTGTTGAAGTCGTGGGCAATGCCGCCGGTCAGTGTGCCTATGGCCTCCATCTTGTGTGCCTGGCGCAGTTCTGTTTCCAGGGCTTCCTTCAGAGTCTGGGCCTTCATCCGCTCCTGGATTTCCCGGGTCAGGGACCGGTTTGCGTCCACAAGCTCCCGGGTCCTTTCCTCAACCTGATGTTCAAGGTCACGGATGAGCTGCTGCAGGCGGACAGCCATCTGGTTGAACCCTGAGGACAGCTGTCCCAGTTCATCCCGGGAATCCATCCGGCTCCGGGCTCCAAGATCCCCTGCCTGAAACCTGTGAGCCACCAGGGTAAGATCAACGACAGGGCGGGTAACGGACCGGTGTATGACCCATGCCAGGAGGCTCACCAGAAGAAATCCGGCCAGTGTGGTGAAAAGGAAAATGACTGCCACCGTTTTCACGGTTCTGTCATTTCTGGCGCGGGCGGTACTCACCCCCTGGCGGGCCAGGTCGATCATGTTGGACGACACGGGCTCCAGTGTCTGGGTGTTCAGGTCAAAGGCATTGGATTTGCTCTGGATGGCGACATCGATATCAGGTACTTTCCCTGCAATCTCGATGAAAGTCCTCAATTTCCCTTCAGCCTGCAGACGCAGGGAATCGGAAACTCCATGTGAAATGAGCACTGCCTTGTCCAGGGACAGGGCAATGTTCAGGGCAGTCTGCATGAAAGGGCGCTCCCGGGTGAGCATGTAGTTTTTTACAGCCAGTTCCACCTGGGAAAAAAGCTGGATGATTTTCAGGTCGCCGGAACTCTGGAAACCGGATCTCAGCTCGTTCATGGTTTCGTCCAAACGGTGGGCGAGTCCGGTGGGCTCCACTGCCTGCTGCTTCACCAGGTCCAGGAGCTCATTGAATGTCGTGCTGCATCGCCTGGCCAGGGAGAAGTAAAGGTTCAGGTTGATATTGCTCTCCTGGAGCCGTTCGTTCACATGGGATTGGAGGATAAGCGAACTGAGGTCTCTGCTCAGCCCGGAAATGGCTTCCATCTGTTCATGGATCATGGCGGAATACCGATTGTCCGGGTCATAGACTCCGGTTGACATGTAATTGATGAAAAAATCTTTTTTCAGGCGCCTGGCCCTTTCCAGACGGGTGTCCATCTCCATTACCAGTTTCTGGATGTCGCTGCTCCGGACGATTTCCCTTTCTGTCTGCTTGTTGACGGTTGCAAGCAGTGTGTAATTCAAGGCTGACAGGGTGGTCAGAAGAAGCAGCACAAATCCGAATACAAGACTGAATTTGGCGGTAATTCCTGAATTGTTCCAGGACGTTTTTATGGCTGCAAAGGAGTGTTTGATTTTGATCATCATGGGCTCTGGTATTGGGTCAGGCGGCCTGACGAAGGTCACCTCTCCTGATTGTAAGTGTAGATGACATTGGATTTCAGTCCTTCAAGACCAGCCAGGGGGTCGTCCAGCCGGACGATGTTGAACCGGTCTGCACTGCAGTCCCCGAATTGGTCGCAGGACAGGCCCCCGGTTATTCCTGGGAAATCCCGTGTGTTGGACATGGCATTCCTAAGGGCCTGGCGCCCTATGGACAGGCTTTTGTCCGGCAGGACTACCGCAACAGCCTCCAGGACTGTCATGAGAAGGTTGGCTGCATCATAGGCATGGGCAAAGGAAAAGTGCTGGGGCGGGGAACCAAAGGTTTCCCGGTACATTTTGGACAGCCGGTCGCAGGCCGGTCCTTGCGGTGGGACAACTGTGGCAAAATACATGCCTGCCGCATTGCTTCCGCAGGACCGGATGAAGGCTTCGGTAACAAGTGCTCCCCCGCCGATAAACAGGACCTGTGATGCGTCGGCCCTGGCCCTTACCTGGTTGACGAACTGCTGGGCTTCAGGTTCATAGATGGGAAAATAGACGCATTCCGCCCCGGAAAGGACAAGGGCCGTAATGACCGGCTCCATGTTTCGGTCCCCCTTATTTATGGATGTGGACAAAGCAACAGTCCCTCCAAGTTCGGTAAAGGCTCTTGAAAATTCATCGGTGAACTCCCTGGTGTACAGATCCCCGTCATTGATGACGGCAGCCCGGTTCAGGCTGTGCTTTCTGAAAGCGAACCATGCTGCGGCCCTGGCCATGTTGGTTCCATTGAACATGACCCGGTAGTAACCCGGGTGCCAGTTGGCCCCGGATTTTCCCTGCACGGATGTCAGAGAGGGTGCGCTGTTCGCTCCTGATATCATAACCATGCCGGCTTCGGAGATGATTTTCGAGGCGGTTGCCGCAGCCCCTGAACAATGGGTGCCTATGGCGCCGACAATGCCCAGATCCAGGGCTATTTTTGTTGCGGCTGCAGTACCTCCCTCCGGGGTGCACCGTGTGTCCTGGATTTCAAGCTGAATGGGATGATCCAGTAGGTTGCCTCCCCGGTCATTGACGGCGAGTCTGATGCTGTTGACCTGGACCTGGCCGTTGGATGCGACCCCGCCGGTGAGTGACTGGAGAACGCCTATCTTTACGGGATCCTGGGGTTTGATGATAACACAGCCCAAGGGATCGGTGCAGGCCGGTATCTCAGGTAGCCGGGTGCACCCAGAAACAAGCAGGGCAAGGAGACAGATTCCAAGACATAGGGGCACATGGGCAGTCATGGGGTATTCCCTGATAGACGCAGGAATCATTGCAGGCTATCTCCCGTTTCCGGCTGATAGGTGTAGACACTATTGGTCAATAGCCCGTCCAGTCCCTTTTCCAGACTGTCCAGGCGCAGGATGTTGAACCTGGGAGAAGCGCAGTCACCAAAGGGGTCACAGTTCAGGTTCCCGGTTACCCCTTTGAAATTCCGGGTGGCATACAGGGTTTTGCGCAGGGCCTCACGCCCCATGTGCAGGGTTCCGTCCGTATCCCTTGTTGTGCAGGCCTCAACGGCTGTGAATAAAAGGGAGGCGGCATCAAAGGCGCTCAGGTAATAGGTTGTCATGGGCCGGGTTTTGTACTTTTGCTCATAGGCCAGGGCAAGGTCCCGGCCGGCAGTGGTTTCAGATGTCGCCGGCCCTACAAAATACATGCCCAGGGCAGCTTCCCCCATGGCTGCCAGGAATGAAGCTTCAATCAAGGCTCCGTCGCTCATGAGGATAAGGTTCTCAAGTCCGGGGGTCTGCCTGGCTTGGGCAAGGATACGGTTGCCTTCGGGTTGGAACAGGGGAAAAAACAGCATGTCCGCCTGTGAAATCCGGACCGCCTCCAGAACAGGAGCCATGTCGCTGTCCCCCTTGTTGACGGTTGTGGACAGGACAACCAGGCCGCCAAGCTTTTCAAAGGCGGCGTGGAATCCGTCGGTGAGCCCGGCTGTGTAAATATCTCCGTCGTTGACAACGGCGGCCTTGTGCACTCCCAGATGGCCAAAGGCATACAGGGCCGCTGCCTTGCCGGCGTTTTCTTCGTTGCAGGCTGTCCTGAAATATCCTTCCTGCCAGTTGGGGGCCTTCTTGCCCCTGATGGATGTGAGGAACGGGGCGCTGTTGTTACCTGAGATCATTACCATTCCAGCCTCGGCCACCTCCCTGGATGCGGCGGCTCCGGCCGTGGAACAGGTTGTTCCGATAATGGCCAGGGTCTGGGGATTGGCCATGACTTTCAGTGCGGAATTGGTGCCGCCTTCTGCGGTGCAGCCTGTATCTTCGGTCTGGAGAGCCACAGGGTGTCCGGCGACTTTATTGCCCCTGGCATCCAGGGCAAGCTCGATGCCGCGTATCTGTTCAAGGCCCAGGGGACGCACTTTTCCGGACAAAGCCTGGAGAATGCCAAAGCGGACCGGAGCATCCGGGGCGATATGGACACAGCCCAGGGGGTCCGTACACTCAAACACGGGTTCCTTTTTCTGGCAGCCCTGCAGGAGAAGCAAAGCCGGAATAAGCAGCAAAATAACTGAGCCGGTGCATACAGATTTGAGAAAGCGCATGGTTTCACTTCAAGCCAGTGGAACAGGCCCATGACAAGGTCTGAATCCTGTTAATCAACGCTTACTGAAAAAGCAGGGAGTTGAAACTCATGTGTACCACACCCGCAAAGCGGGATCAATGGTAGTCTCTCTTTTCACTGAAGCAATGACCCTGCTGGAGTGGGGAGGCGTTGTCCTTTTTGCCGTGCAGGGCAAAATGGGTAATCACGCGCCACTGGGTTTCATGAAGCATGTAATAATCCAGGAACCGGCTGATGACGATACCCAGGATATCCGATTCCTGATGGCTTATGGTCTCTTCCAGGTTCCTGAGAAAATCCTGGGAGTCCTTTGACTTGTCGACCATCATTCGGTATAAGAACCGATGGACAATCATTTGTCCGGCAGAACGGACCGCTAACCCACAGGAGAAACCATGGACAGATTTGCACCTTTCAGAACCATTGCCCATGACCCGGCCGATTATGCCAGGTCATGGAAAGCCAGGACGAAAAAAAAAATTGTCGGCACCTTCTGCTCCTATGCACCCGAAGAGATCCTCCTGGCTGCGGATGTCCTGGGTTACAGGATATTCGGCACCGGGTCCCAGATATCCAGAGCTGACATGCACCTGCAGTCCTATGGCTGCTCCCTGGTCCGCGGAGCCCTGGAAGAGTCCCTGGCCGGCCGGCTGGATTTCCTGGACGGGGTTGTATTCCCCCATACCTGTGATTCCATCATGCGGCTTTCGGATATCTGGCGAATGAATCTTTCGGCAGGTTTCCACATGGACCTGGTCATGCCGGTGAAGCTGACCACGGACAGCGCCCGGGACTACATGATTGATGTATTCAAAACATTCCAGGTAGAACTTGAAAAGATTCTGGGCAGATCCATTACCGATTCCGATCTCCGTGAGGCCGTGGACGTGTGTAACCGGATCCGTAAGGCTGTCCAGCGGATTTACACCATGAGAACCCGCATGCCGTGGGCGGTTCCCGGCAGGGATATCCAGGCCATGGTCAGGGCTGCCATGGTGATGGACCGGCGTGAGTTCCTGGGTCTGGCCGAGGCTGCGGCCCAGGAGCTGGAAACAGATAATTTTTCTCCCTGTGACGGGAAACGGCTCGTCCTGTCCGGGGGGCTGTGCACCATGCCCGACGTCTATTCCATGATCGAAGATGCCGGGGCATGGGTGGTGGCCGACGACCTTTGTACAGGAACCCGGTTCTTTGAAGGCATGGTCGATACCGGCGGCGATCCTGTTGAAGCCATTGCCGGGCGGTATACACGCCGGACCGTCTGTCCGGCAAAACACTCGGGCATCCGGACCCGGGGAGAGCATCTGGTCAGGATGGTAAAGGAAACCGGCGCCCGGGGCGTCCTGTTCCTGTTCCTGAAATTCTGCGATCCCCACGGGTTTGATTACCCATACCTGAAATCCATGCTGGAAAAAGAAGGTATCCCGTGCATGCTCCACGAACTGGACGATAACCAGGGCGGCGGAGGGCAGTTCAGGACCCGGTGTGAGGCCTTTGTGGAGATGCTGTAAACCGGGGAATGCACCTGTGTTCCCAGCGTGAACCCCAATTGTTTTGGTCCGGTCAGGTTGACCGTGACATTACCCATATCCAGCAGGAGCGACCCATGACCCAGACCCAGAAACCCGTGGACCCGGAAAAGGAAAAACGGAAAATCAAGTGCGTGAAAACCATGAAAGACATCATGACCACGTACTACATCGAGGCCAAAACAGCAGAGCAGACCGGGAAGAAAATTGCCTGGATCACCAGCGGGGGGCCGGTGGAGCCCCTCATCGCCATGGACATCATCCCGGTGTACCCTGAAAATCACGCCGCCATGATCGGCGCCTCCAAGATGGGGACAGATCTGTGCGAAACCGCGGAAGCCATGGGATACCCTCAGGATCTGTGTTCCTATGCCCGGGCCGACATCGCCTGCGCCACGGTTAACGGCGGTCCCATAGGCGGGCTGCCAAGGCCCGACATGCTGGTCTGCTGCAACAACATCTGCGGTACTGTACTGAAATGGTACGAGGTTCAGGCCCGGTACTTTGACGTCCCCCTGTTCATCCTGGACACCCCTGTCTGCCACACCGGGTTTTCCCCCGAGGCCCAGAGGTATGTTCGGCGGCAGTTTGACGAGTACATCACCTTTCTTGAAGCCATCTGCAAGAAGCCCATGGACATGGACCGTCTGGCACAGGTGGGAAAACTCTCCATTCAGGGGCAGCGCCTGTGGCAGGCAGTGCTGGATACCACCATGCACCGGCCTGCTCCCATGAGCGCCTTTGACGCCTTCTTCCATCTGGCCCTAATCGTGACCCTGCGCGGCACCCAGACCGTGGTGGACTATTACCAGAAGCTTCTGGACGAGATGAACCAGCGTATCCGGGACGGCATCAGTGCGGTCCCCAAGGAGAAGATCCGGCTGCTCTGGGACAACCTGCCGGTATGGTACAGGACCAAGTGGCTGTCCGACACATTTGCGGAGCACGGTGCCTGCCTGGTTGCGGATACTTATACCTCTGCCTGGTGCGGGTCGCTCAGGTACCTGGATGAGTCCCGCTTCTTTGAATCCATGGTCCAGGGCTATTCCACCATCTACCTGAACATCGGTGTCGATGCCATGGCCGAGCAGGTCATAGCCATGGTTGAAAAGTACTCGGTGGACGGCCTGGTCATGCACTCCAACCGGAGCTGCAAACCCTATTCCTTCGGCCAGTACGATATCCGCAGGATTGTCCAGGAGCGCTGTTCTCTTCCGGTCCTTGTCATCGAGGCGGACATGACCGATGCCAGGAATTTTTCCGAAGCCCAGATTCAGACTCGCATCGAAGCATTCATGGAGCTGATCAAGGCACGGCAGTGAAACCCGGCACCCCTCACATCAAGGATAAAGCCGGACAGGGGACTCAGGACCAGTCCGGATTCCGGGGCCCGTTTCGTTCCCAGGGCCAGGGACTCCTGGAAAAGCACATTCTGGCCATGCTCTTTCACGAATGGGACCAGGCGGTCCGGAACCTTGGCCTGGCCAGGCCTGATCTTGTATCGGGAATGCAGCGTCCGGGAATCTTTATCACGGATCTGGGTAAAACCCTGGGGCAGTGGCACCATCAGTGCCACGAGATCCGCATGTCCCGGGCCCTGGTGACAGGTGCCCGGTGGGATTCCATCTGTGAAGTGTTCCGCCACGAGATGGCCCACCAGCTGGCATCAACCTTTCCCGAATCCCATGGCCAGCCATCCCACGGTCCCCTGTTCAGGGAGTGCTGTGAATGGCTTGGGGCAAACCCCAGGGCCTCGGGCAGTTACCAGACCCTGGAGGAAAGAATCTGGGGAAGGGGCGGGGATGGGCCCGAAGACGAAAATGACCGCATCCTGCTCAAGGTGAAAAAGCTCATGGGCCTTGCCGGGTCCGGGAACCGGCATGAGGCTGAACTGGCAGCAGCCAAGGCAGCTGAACTCATTGCCAGGTACAATATCGACATTATCGACCGTGACCGTGACCGGACCTTTGAGTCCATTGTCATCACAAAGCCCGCTCTCAAGCGAAGCCAGGCCGAGATTCTCATGGTCGGTGTCCTGAACAGCTATTACTTTGTCCGTTGCGTGTGGATTCCCGTGTTTGTTCCGGATCGGGAAAGAATGGGAACAGCCCTGGAGATCAGCGGGACTTCAACCAACATCCGGCTTGCGGATTATGCGTTTCACTACGTGATGTCTTGTGCCGACCGGTACTGGGACCTCTACCGCGGGGAGCATCCCGGATGCCGATCCGGATCGGGCTTCAGGACCGGAGTGGTCTACGGGTTCAGGAAACGCCTGGACCAGTCCCTTGCCCCAGGCGTTGAAAAATGTGCAGCAGCATCTCCTGCGGTCCGGACATCTCCGGTCGCCTCGTCATTGGAACTGGCTGGTGTATTGGTGATCCCCGAGGATAGACGCCTGTCAAGTTATGTAAAGGGCAGGTATCCAGGCCTGCGGACCTCCCGTGTCCGGCAGACAACCACCAGCTTGTCCGCGTTTGAGTCCGGTCTGGCCCGGGGCCGGGCCCTGGTCGTCTCCAAAGGCATTACTGTCAGGGGGCCGGGAACCGGTATGCTGACCGGGCCCCGGACAGATCAAGATGACTAGCCTTCTGCCTTGACCGGGTTGACAAGGGTTCCGATATTCTGGACCTGGGATTCGATACGGTCACCGGGTTTCAGGAAAACCGGGGGATTTCTGGTGAAACCTACACCGCTGGGAGTCCCTGTCAGGATAATGGTCCCTGGCAGGAGTGTTGTGCTTTCGGATAGGAAAGCGATAAGCTCGGCAACGGAAAAGATCATGTCTGACGTGGATCCGGCCTGCATGATTTCTCCGTTGAGACGGCATTCCACATCCAGGGTCTGGGGATCGGAAATCTCGTCAGCCGTGATCATCTCCGGCCCCAGGGGGCAGAAGGTGTCAAAGCTTTTCCCCCGGACCCATTGCTTGCCCCCCCCGGTCTTCTGCCAGGTCCGGGCTGAAACGTCGTTTGCTGCAGTGTAGCCGAACACATATTCCAGGGCGCTTTCCCGGGCCACATTTTTTGCCGTTTTCCCAAGAACAACCGCCAGTTCCACCTCGTAGTCCACCTGCAGGGGGTCCATGCAGGAACGTGGGATTATGATGGGCGAGAACGGTCCGGTAACAGCACCCGGATTTTTCATGAACAGGATGGGGTAATCGGGCAGGGACATGCCGGTCTCCTTGGCATGCATCCTGTAGTTCAGCCCGATGCACAGGATGGCCGACGGGATCACGGGCGACAGGAGTTCGGCAACCCCCAGCCTCTCTCCTTGGGGCTTGAATCCGCCGGTAATGGAACCGGCTACCGGTACAGCTGTTTTTTCCTTGTAATTATAATCAC
Source organism: Pseudomonadota bacterium (assembly GCA_043806875.1). Taxonomy (GTDB): domain Bacteria; phylum Desulfobacterota; class Desulfobacteria; order Desulfobacterales; family Desulfobacteraceae; genus JAZDGN01. The sequence goes on along the minus strand of JAZDGN010000065.1, from coordinate 234,161 downwards.
ACCCGAAACGGACGCTGCCGTCCGTGGTTTTGAATCTAATGATGCGCATGGGTATTCTCCTTTTTTGCAGCCGTTGCCGTTGATTTGAAGGTTGTTTATTCATGATGCCATTTTTTAATGGGTTTGTCATTGAAAACCTGGAGAAGGGCAGGGTCTGTTTCTTTCCTCAAAAATCAGTGTTATCCATTAATAAAATTTTTAATTCAGCACAGATCATGGTTTATCTTCAAAGTTAATAAATTATTAATTTTGTGTATCAATATTCATTGACACGCCAGGGTGAGTGTAGTATCGAATTTTGCAGTCTGTTGTTTGTTATTCTAGTATAGTTAAACAAAAAATTGAAATCGAGTTTTGGACTTATCAATCAGTATTTCAGATTTATATATGATTTAAATCAGAATATATTATGTAATGGAATTGATGGATAATGGAAACTATATTTAATGATTTTAAAGGAGTTGAAATTTTTTTTCTTTTATGTGCTGTTATCGGTTCCGCATTTGTGGTGATCCGGCTGATCATGGTGTTTATGGGCCTGGATCACGATACCTCGCCGGATGGCGGTGACGGTTTTGGTGACGGCGACACTGGCCACTCGGATTCGGATGCGGGTTTCAGATACCTTTCCCTTCATGGCATCACCTCCTTTTTCATGATGTTCGGACTTGTGGGCCTGGCCCTGTACCGGCAGAGCAGGGTCGGGGTCATGATCGCCAGTGTCGGGGCAACGGTTGCGGGTTTTTTTGCCGTATGGGTTATCGGGAAGTTGTTCGTCCTGGGAAGGCACCTGGAGTCCAGCGGGACCATAGAGATGGCAGATGCCGTCGGCGCCCAGGGGCATGCGTACATGGCAATCCCTGAAAACGGAACCGGCCGGGTCCTGGTCAACATCAACAACAGTCTGCGCGAGTACGACGCCCGGGCCGATGATGACGGTTTGATTAAGACCGGAACGCCTGTGAGGGTTGTTTGGGTGGACGGCAATGTCCTCGTGGTGGAGAAAATTTAATAAAGGAGTAAATCAATGGCTGATCTTGGAATCTGGATAATTGCAATTGTGGCTTTTGTGGTGCTTGTGGTGATGACACTGGCTTTTCTGGCTTCACGATACAAGCGGTGCCCGTCCGATAAAATCCTTGTCATTTATGGCAGAATCAGCGGGAATCAATCCGCCCAGTGTATCCACGGCGGGGGGGCCATGGTCTGGCCCCTGATCCAGGATTATTCCTATATGTATCTCACCCCCATGACCATCAGTATCCCATTGCAGAATGCCCTGTCCCAGCAAAATATCCGGATCAATGTTCCCAGTACCTTTACGGTGGGTGTCAGCACGGAACCGGGTATTATGAATAATGCTGCAGAACGGCTTTTGAACCTTCCCCAGACCGAGATCGAAGAAATGGCCAAGGAGATTATCTTCGGTCAGCTGCGGCTTACCGTAGCCTCATTGACAATTGAGCAGATAAACCAGGACAGGGAACGGTTCCTTGAGGAGATCCGGACCAATGTCGCCCCTGAACTCAACAAGATCGGTCTGTATCTCATCAACGTGAATATCACTGACATCACCGACGAATCCACTTACATTGAGAGCATCGGGAAAAAAGCGGCTGCCGAAGCCATCAATCAGGCCAAGATTGATGTTGCCGCCCAGGAAAAAAAAGGCTCAATCGGTCAGGCTGAAGCGGAAAAGGAAAAGACCATACGGGTGGCCGAGAACCTGGCCGAGGCTGAAAAAGGTAAGAAAAAGGCCGATGCCGAAAGGCGCATCTATGTCCAGCAGCAGGAGTCCACAGCCACCATCGGGGAAGCAGAGGCGGACAGGGAGCGTGAAATCCGTGTTGCTGAAAACCTTGCCGAAGCGGAAAAGGGAAAAAAAAAGGCTGAATCCGAGAGGCGCGTCTATGTCCAGGACCAGGAAGCCCTGGCCATATCCGGAGAGAACAAGGCCAAGGCCAACATCGCCGATTCCGAGGCGCTCCTGGCCATAACCAGGGCCGATGCCTACAAACGGGCCCAGATTGCCCAGCGCCAGGCAGCCGAAGAAATCCAGAAGGCCCAGTACAGGGCTGAGCAGGAGAGACTGAAAACCGAAGAGATCGTTCCAAAAGAGATTGAAAAGCAGAAGATCGAGATTGCTGCTGAAGCCCAGGCTGAAAAGACAAGACGGGAGGCCCGGGGTCAGGCCGATGCCATCCTAATGAAATTTGAAGCTGAAGCATCAGGCCTGCGCCAGGTGTTGACCAGTAAAGCCCAGGGGTATTCGGATCTGGTCAAGAGCTGCGGCGGAGATGCCAGGTCCGCCGGCACCCTTCTCATGATCGAAAAGTTGGAAGAGGTCGTAAGAATGCAGGTCGAAGCCATCAAAAATTTGAAAATCGATAAAATCACCGTGTGGGATTCGGGAAATGCCCAGGGCCAGGGAACTACCACATCCAATTTCCTTTCCGGTATCATCCGCAGTCTGCCGCCCCTCCACGACGTGGTCGGTATGGCCGGCATTGATCTTCCCAGGTTCCTGGGGGATATCCAGAGCCCGGATCTGCCCCCGGGAAAAGGGGTGCCGTTGGAAAAAACGTCTGAGAAAAATAAGGATAAACCTAAGCAGAAGTCGGAATGACCCTGCCGGGGCATGTTTTCATGGCGTTCAGGTCTGGACTAGGGTAGGATGCACCCAACAGTCACAGACCGGATACCCGGGACGGGAGAGCTATGGAGCAACCTGGTGTGAATGCCCTGGACAATCTGAGCGCCCAGCGAGCGGACCTTATAAAGCTGGTTCTTGAATCCCAGGGGATTGACGCAAAGGTTGCGGGATCGGATACCGGTTACGCAGTGATCCTTGACGACCCCATGAGCCAGGACAGGGCATTGGCTGCGATCAGGGCCTTTGACAGGGAGAACGTGAATTTCCCGAAAAAGACGTCCCCGTTTCCTGAATTGCCCCTGAATCCGTCCTGGTGCATCATGATAGCCGTGCTGCTGCTTGCCGTCCATGCAGGCGGGGCTTACTGGGGTATTCATGAAGATATGATCCACCGGTTCGGCTCCTCGGCCCTGCACATCTTCCAGGGTGAAATTTACCGTGCGTTCACAGCCCTGCTCATTCATGACGACCTTGGGCATCTGGCCGGGAATGTGGCCGGCCTTCTGGCGTTTGGAATACCGCTCCTGTCCATTGCCGGCTGCTGGACCGGGCTTTTCATCCTTGCAGGTTCGGGAACGGCAGGGAACCTTTTGACCGCCCTGATGTACAGGAACGCCCACCTGGCCATCGGTACATCCACGTCAGTGATGGGCGCTGCAGGCGCACTGGTGGCTTTCCAGATGCAGCATCGGTTTCTGGTGGGCGGGATCCGGCCCGGGATTCTTGTCCCCCTGGGTGCAGGGGTAGCTCTCCTGGGCATGCTCAGCGGCGGAGAGCGCACCGATATAGCGGCCCACGGTTTCGGGTTTGTCGCAGGGTTTGTCCTGGGGCTTCTGGTTTGCCTGGGCAGGCGCTCCACCAAAGGAGGCTGAAGTCCGACTCCAGATCCAGCACCTTGATATGTTTCAAAGTGCTGCCGGGACGCGGCTGTCCCTGATATCATGCTTGGTGCGGTCTGTCAGGAATAAATATCAGAAAATCCCCTCAGCCTGAAAAGCAATCTTGACAGGATAGAGTTTTTAATGTCAAAGGAGCGAGCAATCTCAAAAGCTCTGCTGATGTCTGCAGAGACGTCAATCTCATATTTTGTTTGCACGATATAATCAGGGCAGTATTTATCTATAAGCATGGCTATCAGATAAGGATGGTTCCTTCAAAAACCAGGTTGGCCGGTCCTGTTTTAAAGATGTGGTTGGTTTTGCGGTTCCATTCAACGGTCAGGTCCCCGCCGGCGAGATGGATCAGGGCCCTGGTGCCGCATTTGCCGTTCAGGTGGGCGGCCACCAGGGCTGCGCAGGCGCCGGTGCCGCAGGCCAGGGTTTCCCCTGCACCCCGTTCCCAGACCCGCATTTTCATCTCCGCCTGATTCAGGATCTGGATGAATTCCACATTGGTTTTCTCCGGAAATGCCGGATGGTTTTCCACAGCAGTTCCCCTCTCTTTCAGGGCAACGCTGTCAATATCGTCAACCAGGATAACGGCATGGGGATTGCCCATGGAAACAGCCGTAATGTACTCCGGGACATCCCTGACCATGATGGTTTCATGGATGGCTGTTGTCCCGCCTCCCAGAAAGGGGATGCTCCCGGGGACCAGGATCGGTTCACCCATGTCCACCCGGACAAGGGAGACAGAGCCGTCCGCCTCCGGGAAAACTTCCGGAATGATGATTCCGGCCGGGGTTTCAACCTCAAACAGGGTCTTTCTGAGTATGCTTTTCTCATAGAGGTACTTGGCAAAACAGCGCATGCCGTTGCCGCACATCTGGGGTTCGGACCCGTCTGAATTGAAGATCCTGAATGCCATATCGGCATTGGCAGACGGCAGGATCAGGATAATGCCGTCCGCACCGATGCCGAAATGCCTGGAGCACAGTTTTTGGGCAAGGCCCGGGAAGGGGGTATTCTGGGGGAGGACGCCCCGGGTGTTGTCAATGAGGATGAAATCGTTTCCAAGTCCTTCCATTTTGGTAAATGCGAGTTGCATCGGATTTCCTTTACGTGTGTCGGTTGAGATGCTGCGGCCGTTTACGGGACCTGTCCGGTCACCGGCCTTGATGGTCGGCAGCAGGGCAGGTCACCGGAGTCAGCGGCCGGTACTGAGAATACGGATGATGTCATTGCCCATGAAACCGATCTGCCAGGTTTTCATTCCAGGGATGACCGCCAGGTCCGATATGTGATGGGGAGGCTCTGCCGCAAGTTGGGATATAAGGGTGTTGTTGATCAGGAAGCCTGGTTCGATGCCTGTTTTCAGACTCAAATTGTCCCTGAATCGTTTCAGGACCTTGATTTTCTGGGGGACATCCGGGGAAAGACCCGGTGTACGGGTCTTGGGGTATACGGGGCAGTCCGCATCCGGCATATCAAGGCCCCGGGCAATGGCTTCAAGGCAGGCATCGGCGTACATGCCCGTCTGTTTCGGACTGAGAATTTTTAGCTGATTGAGCTGGGCCATGGAGCCCGGAACGGTTTCGGCCATTTTGCGGATGGCCTCGGAACTGATCACCTTGAACAGGGGCCTGTCCTTTTCCTTGGCTATCTTGCGTCGCATCTGGAGAAGCTCTTCAAGCACGGCAAGGGTTCTTTTGCCCATTTTCCCGGCACCCTTGAATTTCAGGAACAGGGGGTCGGTCCCGTTATTGTCGTGCCTGACATTGGCCTGGCATTGAAATTCCTCCATGGCCCATGAAAGTCTCCCTGCTTCGATGAGGCGTTTCTCAAGGATTTCTTTGAGTTCCAGGAGATACAGGACGTCTGTGATGCTGTAGACGATCATTTCCTGGGACAGGGGTCTTTTGGACCAGTCGATCTTCTGGAATTTCTTGTCCGCGTCCACATTAAAATATTTTTTCAGGAGCGCTGCAAGGCTGCGGTTCGGCATTCCCAGGAGCCGGCATGCGATCTCTGTGTCAAACAGGTTGTTTACCCGGATGTTGAAATCCCTGTCAAGGCTTCGGATATCAAAATCGGCACCGTGGAACACCTTGGTGATCCCCGGGTCCTGGAAAACAGGTCCCAGGGGGGATACATCACTGATGGCCAGGGGATCGGCTATGAAGGGGCCGCTGGAGTCGGCGATCTGGATGAGGCAGACCTTCTCTTTGAAATGGTGCATGGAGTCGGCTTCCAGGTCTACAGCAAGGGATTTCTCCCCTGCCATGGCGCCGCATCGTGCAGCGAACGCATCATCGGTTGTGAACATCGTAAAATCAATCATTTTTTCCTTGACCGTTTCAGGCGCATCCCTTACTATTTCAGTTTTAGTTTACATCTTGTTAGCGCTCACTGAATTGAACACATAACGATTGGACAATCAAAATGATTACCATAACACTTCCGGACAGCAGTATAAAGACCTTTGAAGAGTATCCCAACGGAATGGATGTGGCAAGGGGTATTTCCGACGGTTTTGCCAGAAACTGTGTTGCAATGGAGATAAACGGAGAGCTTCAGGACTTAAGCCGGACAATCGAGTCAGATGCCGGCATCCGCCTGATTACCACAAAGGATAAGGAAGCCCTTGAAATTCTGCGCCACAGTTCAGCCCATGTCATGGCAGAGGCTGTCCAGAACCTGTATCCTGACGCAAAGCTGACCATCGGTCCGGTTGTGGAAGAGGGATTCTACTACGATATTGACATGGAGCCCGTTTCCGAAGAGGCATTCCCTGCCATCGAGGCTGAGATAAAACGCATCGTGGATGAAAAAAAGCCGTTTGTCAGGTCCCACGTCTCCAAGAAGGAGGCCCTGGAACGGTTCCGGGATAACCCCTACAAGCAGGAGATTATCCGGGATCTGGAAGACGGAAGGATTTCCCTGTACACCCAGGGAACCTTCACGGATCTGTGCCGGGGTCCCCATATCCCCCATACCGGGATGATCAAGGGGATCAAACTCATGAAGATTTCCGGGGCCTACTGGCGCGCGGACCAGAAACGGGAGCAGCTCCAGCGTCTTTACGGAATCGCCTTTTTTGACAAAAAAGAGTTGAACCAGTACATCACCATGATTGAGGAGGCCAAGAAACGGGATCACCGGAAAATCGGAACCCGGCTGGACCTGTTCAGTTTCCACCAGGAAGCCCCGGGCATGCCCTTTTTCCACGCCAAGGGCATGGAGATGTGGAACGCCCTCCTGGCCTACTGGCGGGACGAGCATAAGGCAGCGGGTTACGTGGAGACCAAGACCCCGGTGATGCTGAACCGCATGCTCTGGGAAAAAAGCGGGCATTGGGCCAACTACAGAGAGAACATGTATACATCGGTGGTGGATGAGGAAGAGTACGCCATCAAACCCATGAACTGCCCCGGCGGCATGATCCTTTACGGCAGTGTATCCCACTCCTACAAGGAACTGCCATTGAGGGCAGGGGAGATCGGCCTGGTTCACCGCCACGAATTCTCCGGGGCTTTGTCGGGCCTGTTCCGGGTCCGGGCCTTTCACCAGGACGATGCCCACATTTTCATGACCCCGGACCAGATCGAAAACGAGATTCTCGGGGTCCTCCAACTGGCCAACCGGATCTATTCCAAGTTCGGCCTGGGTTTTCACCTGGAGCTGTCCACACGTCCGGAAAAATCCATCGGGACCGACCAACAATGGGAAGAGGCCACCAACGGTTTGAAGAAAGCCTTGGACAAGTATGGCAAGGATTACCGGATCAACGAGGGGGACGGGGCGTTTTACGGTCCCAAGATCGATATCCACATCAAGGATGCCCTGGGCAGAACCTGGCAGTGCGGCACGGTCCAGCTGGACATGGCCCTGCCGGAACGATTTGATCTGACCTATACGGGCCGGGACAACGAAAAACACCGACCCATCATGATACACCGGGTGATCTACGGCTCCATCGAACGGTTTTTCGGGATCCTGGTCGAGCACTTTGCAGGAAAGTTCCCATTGTGGCTGGCACCGGTCCAGGCCGTCCTGCTTCCCATCAACGACGATCTGGCCGATCATGCCGCAGCTGTTGCAAAAGAGCTGTCAGTCCATGGCATCCGCGCTGAAGTCGACACGCGGACCGAGAGCCTCAAGAAAAAGGTCCGGGAGGCCCAGGTCAATTACATCCCGCTGATCATCACCATCGGTGAAAAGGAAAAAGAGACATCCACTCTGTCGGTCCGGACCCTGGACGGAACCGTCAGGATGGGACTGGGCATGACCGAATTACTGGAACCGGTTCTGGCCCATATCAAGGCAAGGACTCTGGATCCCAAACTGTTCTGATCTTAGGGAAACCCTGAATCCATGAACCAAAAGCAAAACCCCAAAGCGGCGCTGGTACGGACCATCCGTTACCGGCTGCCGCTTTTTGCCTATTGCGCCCTGATTTTCTGGCAATCCTCATATGCCGTTCCCATGGACATGCCGTCCATCCCGTATCTTGACAAGCTTCTCCATGCCGGAGGTTATGCCCTGCTGGGCCTGCTTAGCGCCAGGGCCCTGAAAAGCGATTTTCCCGGTCTCTCTTCGGGAAGACTGCTTTTTTGGGCAATCCTCGTGTCAACCCTGTTCGGTATTTTCGATGAATTTCACCAGTCCTTTGTTTCCAGCCGTACTGCGGACGCGTTCGATGCCCTGTTTGATGCCCTGGGCAGTGCCGCCGGGGCCATCTTCTATATCCGGTATGCCTGGTATACCACTCCGGCCAGGAAAACCACCCTGCCGGCAATACCTGAAAAATAAAAAAAGGCCCTGGTGCAGAGATAACGCAACAGGGCCTTTAATTTTTCAGAATGTCAGGAGCGGTCTAGGCTTCTGACTCGGGATGGAAAACATCCACTTCCTTGAGATCATCTCCCAGGTAAGTCCGTTCGTTGGGTCCGAGAATGCCCAGGGACAGGCACAGCAGGGTCCATAGATGAACGGTGTGCCATGCATGGTCATGGACGTCGGCCATATCGTGAACCTGGGCATGGCAGTTGTGGCACGGGGTGATGCAGTAGTCTGCCTTGGTGGCCAGGATCTGGTTGGCCTTTGTTTCACCGTAGGCTCTCCGGGCATCGGTAAATCCGGACTGCAGGTAACCGCCGCCGCCGCCGCAGCAGAAGTTGTTGGACTTGTTGGGGGTCATGTCGATGAAGTTCTCTTCACCTACCACAGCCTTGACAATATATCTCAGGTCATCTGCAACCGGGTCGCCCAAAGTCTTACGAACCAGCTGACAGGGATCCTGGACCGTGAATTTGATCTTCCGGTCCTTGTTCCAGTCTGAACTGGGTTTGAGCTTGCCTTCTTTGATCCATTGGGCGTAAAGCTGAATGATGCTCTTGATCTCGAATTTGTGTTCGATTTTGAATTTTTTCAGTCCTGCCAGGACTGCAAAGAGTTCGTGGCCTCACTCCGTGTTGAGCCAGACCTTGGCCCCGAGATCATCCACCGCCTTTGCCTTGATCCTGACGATCTTCTCCCAGTTTTCATCCTCGGCCATGAACATGCAGTAGTTCTCTGCCGCAAAGCCCTTGGAACTGTAGGTCCAGTCCGCACCGGCCAGGTGGAGGATCTTCCACAGGGGCACCATCTCATCGGGCTCGGTCACAGGTTCCCTGGAGTTCTGGTTGAGCACATAGTATGCACCTTCCCGGTTGACATCGGCTGTCATCTCTTCGAATTCGGGTTGGGCTTCCCGGTACTCGTCAAGAACGTCGTTGACCACAAATTCGAAATCCTCTTCCGTGGCACCCATGGCACTGCAGGTGTCATTCCTGAGAGCCATGTCGCAGGATCCGAGAATTCCCTTGGGTTTGGACTCCCTGGGCCATGAGGCCCGTGCGTGGAAAACGAGTTGCGGGATATTGATCTTCATCGGGCACACATAGATGCACCGCTGACACATGGAGCACATCCAGACCCAGTTAGTGCTCAGGATCTCTTCATCCATCCCAAGGGCGGCCATTCTCAGGAACTTCCTGGGATCCATGCCTTCCAGGCCGGTTGCCGGGCATCCCGAGGCGCACGCACCGCACGTCAGACAGGCATTGAGGTTCCCGCCGTCCGGCAGGAGGCCCATGACCTTGTCTTTAAAGACGCTTTTTCTTTTTCCCCCGATCTTAATTGCTGGTTCAGCCATGCTGTACTTTCCTCCGTATTATATTGACACTTCAGCGTATAGACTTGTTCGGCATTGCTATAACACCTGATTAACAATCCAAATATCACTGTTTTTTCGCTTATTATTAACGCCATGTCAACCAATTTTATTGGAAATTGAAAAAATGAACCGGGACCGGTTCCAGTTTTTTTGTGGACAAGTCCCGGCAAAGGCTGGTACATGAGCCGTTCCGGGATGGATGGGCATGGAATGTCCCGGGCTGCCTGATATGCATGCCGGAGTGAGACTGACCTGGAATTGACATTTTTTTTCAAGGTACTACTATGGAAGATCATGAAACGGCTCACTCACATTGAACGGATGCTCCGGGAGGCCATGTGCTCTGACCGGTATCGGCTATCCAGGGAACTGTCCTTTCTCAAACGGAGCATGGGCCCGGATGGATCGGCTTCCGGGGGGCTCAAGGGCCGTCTGGAACGTCTGGAAGCACAGGCGCGGCGTTCCATGGAAAAAAGGAACCGGCGCCAGGATGTGGTCCCTGTTATTGAAAACTATCCTGATCTTCCCATCACTGTCAGGAAAGATGAGATCATAAGCGCCCTGAAACGTCACCCCGTGGTTATTATCTCCGGGGATACGGGTTCGGGCAAGACAACCCAGATACCCAAATTCTGCATGGCTGCGGGGCAGGGCGCGGCCGGGACCATAGGCTGTACCCAGCCCAGGAGGATCGCCGCCATCACCGTGGCATCCAGGATCGCCCAGGAACTGGGCCAGGACCTGGGAGAGGCCGTGGGGTACAAGATCCGGTTCGATGACACCTCGTCATCGGATTCCATTGTCAAGATAATGACCGACGGTATCCTCCTTGCCGAGGCCCAGAAAGATCCCTATCTTACCGAGTATGACACCCTGATCATCGACGAAGCCCACGAGCGGAGCCTGAATATCGATTTTACCCTGGGGATCTTAAGGACCCTGGTGAAAAAGCGCAGGGACCTGAAACTGATCATCACGTCCGCCACAATTGATACGGAAAAATTTTCCCAGGCCTTTGGCAACGCACCGGTCATTGAAGTGTCAGGCCGGCTCTTTCCGGTGGAGCTACGATACGCATCTCCGGGTGGCAGGGACGAAGCGGACCAGGATGACCAGGGATATGTGGAAGCTGCTGCAGAAGCTGTTGACATGATAAGCCGTGAATCCCGGACCGGGGATATCCTGATTTTCATGCCCACGGAGCAGGATATTGAGGAAACCATGGAACTCATCCGGGGCAGGGGGTATCCCGGGGTGCTTGTCCTGCCGCTCTTTGCCCGGCTTCCCGCCCATGAACAGGCCCGGGTTTTTTCCCAGGGGCCGGGACGTAAGATCATCGTGTCCACCAATGTGGCCGAAACCTCCCTGACCATCCCTGGGATCAAATATGTCATTGACTCAGGCCTTGCCAGGATTCCCCACTACTCCCCCAGGACCCGGACCACGGCCCTTCCTGTCAAAGCCATTTCCAGGTCCAGCGCAGACCAGAGAAAAGGCCGGTGCGGCCGTGTGGCCAATGGTATCTGCATCCGGCTGTACACCCAGGAGGATTATGGAACCCGGCCCCTGTTCACGTCGCCTGAAATCCTGAGGAGCAACCTGGCCGAGGTTATTCTCAGGATGATTTCCCTGAACCTGGGGGATGTGGGATCGTTCCCCTTTGTGGACGCACCGTCTCCCAGGAGCGTCAGGGACGGTTTTGATACCCTGCTGGAACTGGATGCCATTGGAGAGATACGGGAGGGGATCAGCCGGAAAAAAGGGTACGGCCTGACAGACAAGGGTAGAATTATGGCAGGCATACCCCTGGACCCCAAACTGGCCAGGATTCTCCTGGAAGCGGACAGGCTCGGGTGCCTGGACGAGGCGGCCGTCATCGTGTCCGCCCTGTCCATTGCCGATCCCAGGCAGCGCCCCCAGGACATGGCTCAGCAGGCTGACCAGAAACACGCCGCCTTCAAGGATCCGTCCTCGGATTTCATTACCCTGCTCAACATCTGGAAAGCCTACCAGGCGGTTCAGTCAACGGAAAAGACCCGGGGGGGAGTTCGCCGGTTCTGCAAAGACAACTTCCTGTCCTTTAAACGCATGCGGGAATGGAGCGATATCCATCACCAGATCCGGTCGGTGCTCAAAGAAAATGCCATCACCGGGGAGTCCCGGATGCCCGAGCCTGTTGCCACCCGGGGTCTCAAGGCCCGGGAATACGAGATCGGGGGGCCGGCGTACCAGGCCCTGCACAAATCCCTTCTGGCCGGGTATCTTGCAAATATTGCCCTGAAGAAGGAAAAGAACCTTTACATGGCGGCCAAGGGCAAACAGGCTGTCCTGTTCCCGGGGTCCGGAATTTCGGGCAGTGCCGGGGCCTGGATCATCGCGGCCGAATATGTGGAAACAAGCCAGCTGTTTGCCAGGACCGCAGCCAATATCCATCCGGATTGGATTGAAGAGATGGGCAAGAAACTGTGTACCCTTACCTGGTCGTCTCCACACTGGGAAAAGAGCAGGGGCGAGGTGGTTGCCCTGGAGCAGGTCTCCCTGTTCGGCCTGGTCATTGTGGGACAGAGGCCCGTTGCCTATGGCCGGATCAACCCGGCTGAAGCCTGTGAGATTTTTATCCGCAAGGCCCTGGTCGAGGGTGAGGTGCCGAGGCGCTTCCCCTTCATGGATCACAACCAGGCCCTGATCGATGAACTCCGGGGTGTGGAGGAAAAACTCAGAAAGCGTGATATCCTGGTGACCGAGGAGGATATCTTTGGATTCTACCGCAGCCGCCTTGACCGGGATTTCTGGGATATCCGGACTTTTTCCAGGTACCTGAAGGACCGGCAGGACGACTCCTTTCTAAGAATGACCCCGGCCGACGTCCAGAAGGGATGCCTGGATCCATCGGAGCTGGCCAGTTATCCGGACTCCCTGGAGTGCGGGGGAAGCGTTTACACCCTTGAATACGGATTCGACCCGGGGGCTGACAGGGACGGAATTACTGTCAACGTGCCTGTAGTGTCGGCGGCCTCCTTTTCTGTAGACGGCCTGGATCGTCTTGTTCCGGGCCTGTTCAAGGAAAAGGTGGCGGCACTCATCAAAAATCTTCCCAAGCGCCACAGGGTCAGGTTCCTGCCCATTGCCGAGAAAGCCCATATCATCGCATCCCAGATGCCCAAGAGTTCCCGGAACCTGTTCTCGGAACTGAGCCGGTTCATCCAGGAGAGGTTCAACATCCCTATCCCTGTTTCCGACTGGTCCGATGATGGCCTGGACGACTACCTGAAGATGAGGATTTCCCTCAGGGATAATGCAGGCAGGGAAATAGCCGCTTCCAGGGACGTATCGGTACTGACCCATATCCCCGACAAGACCCTCCTGAGAAGCCAGGCTTTTGACAAGGCGCGGAAAGTCTATGAACGAATGGATATCCAGGCCTGGGATTTCGGGGATATTCCGGAATCCATAGCGATCGATGAGACGCCTGATCTATCGGTTGAGGTATTCCCGGGACTGGCTGACGAAAAATCCGGGATAGCTCTACGGCTGTTCAGGTCCAGGGGCGAGGCGGGAAAATCCCATTGCAGCGGCGTTTGTGCCCTGTTTATGAAGGTTTATCCCAAGGAGTTCGGCGCCCTGAAAAAAGATGTGGGCAGTCTCCTGGACAACCGGGGCTGCGCAGCGTTTTTCGGCGGCAGGGAGTCCTTCCAGAACGCCTTGTGTCTTTGTGTGGCCCGGGAGCTGTTTGCCAGGGATCTCCGTACCCGGGACAGTTTTTTGTCCCATGCCGGTTCAACCCTGCAGTCACTCTATGGATACTGCCGTGAATTCATGGCCCTGATCCAGAGACTCTGCCAGGAATATCAGGCTACCCATGACCTTCTCAGAAGTCTGAAAATAAAGCACCGGGACAGGCTTCCCGTCATGACCCTCCTGGTTGAGCTGGAAAACTCCCTCGGCGAGATAGTCCCTGAAGCATTCCCCTCCCTGTATGACATGGACCGGATCCGGGAACTCCCCAGGTATGTCGCCGCCCTCAGGCTCAGGGCTGAAAGGGGAGCCCTGGAACCTGCCAAGGACAGCAGGAAAGCCCTTGAGGCAGCTGTGTATACTGCAAAGCTCAAAGAACTTATCGATTCCCTGGCCCCCGGGGCGTCTGACGAGAAAATCAGGAGCGTGGAAACCTATTTCTGGATGATTGAGGAATTCAAGGTGTCTCTGTTTGCCCAGGAGTTGAAAACACCCTTAAAGACATCCTCCAAACGCCTGGATGCCATGTGGCGGGATATTTCTTCCATGGTATAGGGGTGGCGGACGTTTTCCTGTTGATCTTTGTCCGCTGGTGTGTAAAATAAACCGGTAACAGGCTTCTGGAGTATCCGGCCGGGTCCATGGCAGGCAGAAAAGCCCGGGCGGATCCAAAGCAGGCGCAAAAACCATCAGTCGTGGGGGAGATATGGAGCAGGCTTACAGCCACACCGTTCTTATCGTTGATGATGAAGAAATGGTGGGCAAGGCGATTGCTGGCATTTTAAAGAAAATGAATGTCAGGTTTGCCTATGCTGCCAGCGGTGAGATCGCCCTGGAGAAGATCAAGGGTGCATCTCCTGCCTTTTCCCTGATCATCAGCGATCAGCGGATGCCGGGAATGAGCGGATATGAACTTTTTGAAAAGGTTCGCGAGATTTCACCGGATACCATCCGTTTTCTCATCACCGGCTATACGGACATGGTTGCCATCATCGAAGCCGTGAACAAGGGAGCCATTCACCGGTACATACCGAAACCCTGGGACAACGCCGAATTTATCCAGGCCATTGAAGCAGGACTCAAACAGTATGAGCTGCTTCTGGAAAACGACCGGCTCCTGAAACTTGCCAAGGAGCAGAATGTCAAGCTGTACAAGCTGAACCGGGATCTCAAGGAAAAAGCCGAAGATCATAAGCGGATGCTGGAAACGCTGGACATGGAAATTGATGCATTGAATCGCAGGATCTCATCCCAGGAGAGTGCTCCGTCACTCCAGGAGAAACAATCCCTGGAGATTCTGGATCAGCTCCTCGCAAAACAGGGGCTGATGGACAAAGAAAAGACGGAGCTGTTCTTTGCAGCCATTGTTCAGGAGTTATACAGCCAGTTCCAGGACCTGTCTGCCCGCAATGGTTTTGAGATGCCTGAACAGATCTAGAATAAAATAGCGCAAGGCTGCAGGAGGCTTGATACACGGAACTCTGATAGTGTCAGACCACAGGTGCAACGGGCAATTCGAATGTTGAAATTACGGTGACATGCATGACAGAACCCACGACCCATACCATCCTGATCATTGAGCACAACGAGGATCTTGGCAAAAGTATTGAGCATCTGCTGACCAGTCAAGGGTATGGGGTTACCTGGGTAACCGATTCCCTGGATGGCCTCCGGACATTGAAGGATACGGCGTCGTCCCCCTATTCCCTGGTCGTTTCCAGTTATCGGATGCCTAAAATGGCGGGCGATGCCATCCTGGAAAAGGTCAGGGAACTGTCCCCGGATACCCGGCGCATGCTCCTGGCGGATATGGCGGAAATTGAAACCGTTGTCAACGCCATCAACCGGGCGGGAATTCACCGTTGCCTTGCCATTCCCCTTGATGATGACGGGTTTGTCATGCACGTCAAGGAATGCTGCGATCAGTTTGAAGCCATACGAAAGCGCAATCGACTGAAAACCGTTACCCAGGACCAGAATCAGCAGATGTACGCTCTGGCTCGCCATTTCAAGAAAAAAGACGAGCAGTTTTCCGAAATGATCAGCCAGAAACAGCAGCGGATACGGGCCCTGAAGACAAAACTCCTGTCCATGGAGCAGGCCCGGGCAACGGGAGCCCTTTCCCTTGGGGAGCTTATGGATCTGAAAAGCATCACCCCTTCCTCCGAACATTTTGACAAGGCGTTCAAAGCACTCTGCACCCGGGTAATGACCATGATCAACAGTGTCACATCAAGCCGCGGCATACTTCTGGAACCAGCCGATTATAATGTTCTTATCAGGAAACAGGGGCTTGACGCTATCCCCAGGGATCTGATCGCCTGGTTTGTTGATTTCCTGTTCCATGCCTTTGAAACAACTCGGGCGGACAAGGCCATGCCGGCCGCGGCCAGTCAGAGCCAAAAAGGGGCTGATCAGGAACCGCAGGACATATTGCCATTGGATGAGTGCGTTGAGCTGTCCTTTTCAATGGATCATATAACAGCCATGCTGAAACTGAAAAAAAGAAATCCATCCCTGACCATGGAGGCTCTTCTCGGGTATCTTGAGGCCTGCGATGTCAGGTTCGGTGTCGTTGATGATCAGCTGATCGGAACATGGCTTTCCGGAGCCGAGGAGAACGGGGACAACCTGGTCGTTGCCAAAGGCATCTATCCTGAAGAGCCCAGAGAGGCTGAGATCAAATACCATTTCAAGACGGATTTCAGGCAGGCAGGCAAGGTCCTTCCCGACGGCAGCATTGATTTCAGGGACAGAGGGGATATCCCCTTTGTCACGGCCGGAACGCTCCTTGCTGAGAAAACCCCTGCTGTAAGAGGTGTCCCGGGAACGGATGTGTCGGGATTCCAGATTTCGGTTCCCGAACCCGTGGACCTGGTTTTCGGGGCGGGTCAGGGGACACGGTATTCGGAAGACCAGCTCCAGATCTATGCCGATGTGGACGGTCAGCCCCACCTGGATGCCCTGGGCAACATCTCTGTTTTCAATGAACTCAGCATCAAGGGGGATGTGGATTACAATACCGGAAATATCAATTTCAACGGCAACATCATTGTTGAGGGAACGGTTCGGGAAGGGTTCAAGGTCAAAGGGGCTACCCTGACAGTAGGCCAGATCGAAGGAGCCGAGATCGACCTCACCGGAGATCTGAACGTGGGTTCAGGGATTATTGATGCCAAACTGATCAATGTGCAGGGTATTGTACAGGCAAAATATATCAATAACTCCATTATCAAAGCCTTCGGGGATCTGATCGTTCAGAAGGAGATCATTGATTCAAAGATTTTTTTGGGCGGGACCTGCATCAATGATGGCGGTACGATCATTTCTTCGGAAGTGGCTGCCAAGCAGGGGGTTCAGGCCGGACAGATCGGGACCGAGGTATCTGTGCCGACCCGGCTCAGGGTGGGGAAGGACGAATATGTGGACCTGCAGCTGGAAATTGTTGAGAGAGTCCTTAAAGAAAATCTTGATCGAATTGATGGCCTCAAGGCTGGAATAGAAAAACTCCAGACAGAGGACCAGCAGCTCAACGCCACCATTTCACAGTTCGCCTATGTCCAGGACCGGTCCCAGGTTGAGCTCAGGGATATCCAGAAAAAGATGAATGAGATCAAAGCCACTTCCGATGCCTCGGCCCTCAAAGTGCTGATCAGGACTGTCAAGGCACTGAATGAAAAGGCTCTGGAGGCCCAGAAAGAACTGGACCAGGCCTTTGCCCGTCAGGACAGGATTGCCTATGAGATTGATGAGGAGAAACAGGTAATCGAAGACATTGAAGAGGATAATAAGGTCCTGGTGGTGAAAAAAAAGGCGCTCCATGAACTGGCCCAGAGAAATCCGCCCCGCCCCCTGATAACCGTGGGGAAAAAAATAATGGCAGGAACAGTGGTCGAGGCCATCCATTCCATGATCAAGATCAAGGAAGACACTTCCAGATGCAGGATCCAGGAGGTGCAGCGGGGAGGAGAAGAGGAAGGTGGCTCAGTCTATTTTGAGCTCCAGGTTAATCCCCTGTGATTGTTTCCGGGTTCGGGAAATCCCGTGATTTAAGAGGTTGACATGCCGGGTATCATGGTTAAATTAACTGTTTTTATAACCCCAAAATAGGGAGCAGATTATGAAGACAGCTGAAAACGGCCTTTTTATCAGTATCGAATATACGGGTACCCTGGAGAACGGAGAGGTTTTTGATTCAAGCAAGGGGCGTCAGCCCCTTGAAGTCGAGATGGGCGCAGGTCAGGTTATCCCAGGATTTGAAGAGGCCATTTCAGGGATGGCTCTGAACGAGAAAAAAGTATTCACCGTACAGCCTGAACAGGCTTACGGGCCCAGAAATGAAGAACACATACATACCTTTTCACGGTCAGAGCTGCCGCCGGAAATGGACCCTGAGATCGGACAGACCATCGCCCTGACCACACCGGACGGCCAACAGATTCCAGCCTGGATTGCAGGCAAGGATGAGGAAGGTCTCACCGTTGATCTTAATCACCCCCTGGCCGGCAAGGCCCTGACCTTCAGCATCGAAATCACCGGCATCAGTGAAACGTCCAGCCAGCAGTCAGGCTGCGGTTGCGGCTGCGAATCCGACAGCAGCTGTTCATCGGGCTGCTGCTGATCCGGGAATGTCTGATTTAAACCGTTGCTTTCCAACCCCCTGTGTTTTCACGCCGGCCATGATCCATGCCGGCGTGGAAAACTAAGGATAGGTTTCATGGCTGCTGAAGTTAAATCCTGCCGCGGGCTCAGCCGGTTGACTTCCGGGTCCGTGACAGGTAGCTGTTTCCTTCCTCGATTTTTCCCCGCTTTATGCATCCCTGGCCGTAAATCTTACATTTTTCAAGATAAACCTGTTCTACCGCTTGTTTCTGGGAAGGGGTGAGGGTTCTGTCCAGAAGGAGTTTTTCCAGGGAATAGATCCGGTAACGGTCCAGGGAATGCTGGGACGAGAGCTGGTCGTCATGCCCGCCGTGTTTGACCGTGCAGGGTCTGTCAACCAGAAATATGGGAGTGGTTGCGGCGATTCTCAGCCATAGGTCATAATCTTCGCAGGCGGGCATTGCTTCGTCAAAGCAGCCCACACGTTCAAAAACAGAGCGTTTGATCATGACCGCTGACGGGCTGACCAGGCAGAGGTGCAGGGATGATTCAAAGATCATCCCGCTGGGCTTTTTATGTTTGTTCCTGGAATTGACGCGTTTGCCCCGCCGGATCCAGATCTCTTCGGTCTGGCAGATTTCGGCTCCGGGTAAGTTCCTGAAAAAGTCGATCTGGCAGGATGTCTTTTCGGGAAGCCACAGGTCATCGGAGTCCAGAAAAGCTAGATATTCACCCTTTGAGTGGCTGATACCCTGGTTCCGGGCAGCGCTGACCCCCGGTTTTCCTGGCGGAGCACGGTGATCCTGTCCAGAAAGGGGGACAGAACTGACCGGGTATCGTCCGTGGATCCATCATCCACCACAAGGATTTCCAGTGTGCTGTAGGTTTGGGCCAGGGCCGATTCAACGGCTTTTGCCAGGGCCCAGCCCCGGTTGAATGTGGGGATGATGGCGCTGACCAGGGGGTTGGAGGAATTCGGATTCATGTCACGTATCCTACCACAGGAGGGGTGATTCTGCAACCGGGCATAAAACCTGTGCTGGTAAGTGGGTTCCGGATCGGTCAGGGGCATCCTGTCCCTTGGAAATACTGTTGCACGTCCGTTTCAAGGGTATAGTTATCGGCATGATGTACATTACTACCCCCTTGTATCCTTTTTGGGATTGGGGTTTTCCACCTTCTCCAGAGATGGACACAGCCCCATGGATGCAAGAATTACAGCTAAGGACACACTGGTCAATACGCATACCGGTTAACGGGTTGCACATGGTGGCCGGATAAGGTTGGTTTTGATAAAGATTCTGGCTTTTTTTTCCTGTTTCAGCTATGGTATCGGGGTATCGGCCCTAGGTTTTAGACAGGGGGCCGATGCCTGCTGCAGCGGATCGAAGGGCAAACGTTCTGAAGGGTTCTATCAGTTGGGAGCTGGGGGCATGGTATGAACAGTGTTTTTGACAGGATCAGGCAAGATCCCTTTGCTAATTTTCTGGGAATTCATGTGGAAAAGGCGGGCAAGGGTTATGCACTGTGCTCGGTTGTTATAACTGAATCGCGTAACTGCATTTGCCAATGGAGTTATTCATAATGTCGGAAACAAAAGAGACCCGTAAAAAACGCGGGAAATCGATCATCAAAAGGGCAATGAACTCTCTGATCGTCGCGGCGGTAAACAGGATCCGGTTCGTGGACCTGGTCCATCGCATTGCCTGTTCCAAGGCAGGGCGGCCCTTCCTGGAACGGTTTGAAAAAATTCCGGAAACATGGGCCAATGCCCATGGAGTCAGCCGTATTGCCGTGGATCTCACTGTCCGGCAGCTAAACCAGGAAGGGGAACCGGTCAACAGGAGTGACATTGAAGCACTCATCAACGAGATCGCCATCCGATATGACAGGAAGATCCATGTGGACAGTGCCAGTGCCATCGGCCTGATCTTCAACCATCTGTTCGACCACCAGAACCCCGAAATGCCCTTTACATCCCCGGACGGCAGGGACCTGAAGCACCTGGACGAGCTGAAAGCTCTTCGCAGCAAGGGTTTTGGAGTGGTCTATCTCATTAACCACTCCTCGCATCTGGATGAGTTCCTTGTGGATATCCTCTGGCAGAATCTCGGCATGGGCCTTCCCGTGTTCGCAGCCGGTCAGAACATGATGGCCATAAAGAGCATCGAGGAAATTCTCATGGTAGGGTCCTATGTTGTTCTGCGTCAGGGTGCCAGCCGGCATCAGGTTGCGGCCCTGTTCAACTACTGCAGTGCTGTCAGCCGGGCAGGGGAGCAGCAGGGTATTTTTCTGGAAGCCTGGCGGGGCGGGGCAAGGACACGGGACGGGAGCCTCAGATATCCCAAACGCCTGGTGACCCTGAAAGGGGCCATTGATGTGGATCAGGACATGGTTATTCAGCCCGTTGCCCTGTCCTATTCAGCCGTACCCGAGGACCTGATGATGTGCTCCCGGAAAAGCGGTTGGTCCTGGGTCAGGGGAATGGGATTATTCAGGACCCTGGCAGGATTTGTTTTCCATCCCCGAACCTTTGTGTGGCGGGCCGCTGAAAATCTGTACGGCCGGGCCTATATCACCGTACCCCCTCCCATGCTGCTCAGCCAGCTGAAAGAGGCCCACGCCAAGGACAGGACCGGTATTGACCTGGATGAGTTCATCGCCCTGTCCTCTATCCGGGAAATCGCACGGAACAAGAAGGTCATGGCCAGCCATCTGACGGCACGGGGGCTGCTCCAGGCCAGGAAACAGGGGTCTTCAGATCTCAAGGCTGCTGTCAGATCGGAAAGGGAGTCCATCCGGGACTATCATCGCACAACTTTTGGGGAAGAGCCTGATTTTGAAGATTTCATCACCAGCAACACCCTGGATGACGTGATTGCCGATGGCCTGAAAACGTTGAAAAAACGGGGTGTCGTCAAACGGTTCTTTAAGGACCCCCTGGGACTTCCAAGGGTCAAGG
Source organism: Pseudomonadota bacterium (assembly GCA_043806875.1). Lineage (GTDB taxonomy): Bacteria > Desulfobacterota > Desulfobacteria > Desulfobacterales > Desulfobacteraceae > JAZDGN01. The sequence goes on along the minus strand of JAZDGN010000065.1, from coordinate 213,114 downwards.
ATGAGATTGCCCTGTCCTATTATGCCACCCACGGAGACAGGCGCCTCTATTCCCCCACGGCCGACCAGAATATCGTGGTTGTCGGGGCCGGGAACTGGGGGTTCGCCATAGCTTCCATCCTGGGAAACCGGCTCCTGGAAGACAAGAAATACAACAACGCCAGTATCACCATTTTTGATTCACGGCCGGAGGTGGCAAAGCTCATGGGGCTGAACCGCCAGGGGCCCGGCAGGTTTGCCGAGCGGGTCCTGCCCAAGAATGTGTTTGTAACCAGTGATATTCCCAGCGCGTTCCGCAAGGCCAGCGAAGTGATCATCGCCTCCAAGCCCGATGATCTGGAAAATCACGTCCGTGAAATGCTGGCCGTGTCCGAGCAGCCCATGAAGATCATCGTGGGGACCCGGGGGTTTGTACCGAAAATGAACTGTCTGCCCTTTACGGCTGTGAGACGGCTGGTCAGCGACCATGAACGTCGGGACATCGATATCCTGTCCGTGGCAGGCCCCCTGCTTCCCGAGGACCTGATCGAAGCAAAGTCTGTGCGTGCAATCCTGGCCGGTTCCATGAGCGTCCTGGACGACCTGTCGGATCTGTTCCATGGGACGACCATAGAGATGATGCTATCCACCGATCCCATAGGGGTTCAGGCGGCCGACATTCTGGCCAGGATCTATGCCATGTGGGTTAATTACATTCCGGCATCAAAGCGAGGGATGTCGTCGGCCGATGTGGGATTCCTGGTTGCCGCCATTGCCAGGGAAGCCTGCGAACTTGCTCTGGCCCTGGGGGCAGACCCGGAATCTTTCTCTGCCGGAAGTGTGGCATGGAATGCAACGTTTGTGGCTGTGTCCATGAGCGGCCCCTGGCACGATTTCGGCAGGAAGGCCGGTGCATCGGTCAGGAAGGGGAAGGACCCTGAATCGGTTGTGGCGAAGCTGAATCAGCAATGGATCAACGATGGCACAAAACTCCAGGCTTTGGCTGATATCCCGGAGGTGCTGACCTGTGCCGAACAGCTGGGTGTTGATATGCCCATTCTCAAGGAGATGGGGTCCATATTTCTGGGAATGGGTTCCCAGGAAGGTTGATCCCGCTGACCCGGTTCTTTGGCGGCAAAATGCATGGGATGCGTGACCTGAGGACATTATGACAGATTCCAGATCCACTAATTCGGCGCCTGATTCCAGGAAGAAGCGCTTTGACCGCCTGACAGCCGATGCCCTGGGCGCCGTGTTTGATCATGGTATGCTGCGAGAGGGGGATGAGGTCCTGGTGGGTGTTTCCGGAGGTCCCGACTCAGTGGCTCTGCTCCATTTTCTGATCGATATCCAGGAGCGATTTCACCTGAAGCTGGGTGTGGCCCATGTGAATCACTGCCTCAGGAAAGCCGAGTCGGACAGGGACGCAGGTTTTGTCAGTGAACTGGCAGCCCGGGAAGGACTTCCCCTGCATATGCACACCGTCGATGTTGCCCAAGCTGCAGCAAGGGATCACCTGTCCTTGGAAGAGGCAGCCCGGGAAACCCGGTATGCCTTTTTCCGTAAGATCCTTGACAGTCAAGGTTATGGGAAGGTCGCCCTGGGCCACACCCTGGATGACAACGCCGAGCTGGTGCTCATGAACCTGTTGCGCGGGAGCGGCCTCCGGGGGCTGGGAGGTATACCGCCCGAACGGGACGGGTGGATTGTCCGTCCCCTGATCCGGGTCTCCCGGGAAACCATCCTGAACTACCTGAACACCAAAGGCCAGGCCCATATTGTGGATTCGTCCAATGCCGACACCGATTTTCTGAGAAACCGGGTACGCAACCATCTTATCCCGCTTCTTGCTGCCGAATACAACCCGGGTATCATCCAGGTCCTGGACCGGGTCAGCAGGATCATCCGGGAAGAGAATGACTGGATGGAAGCGGAAATGGACCTGAAGTTCTCAGCCGCCCTGGTCAAGCGCGGGGATGCCGAGGTGCAGCTTGATAGGGATGTTGTTCTGGACTATGGAGAAGTTGTTGCCCGGCGGGTGATACGCAAGGCGATCCAGGCCGTCAAAGGGGATCTCCGACGGATTTCTTATCGACATGTCGCCGATGCCCTGACCCTTGCCGGGTCTTCGGAGCCCGGCAAGAGCATTGATCTTCCGGACGGGATCCGGATATCCAGGCTCAGGGACAGTCTGTCCTTCAGACAGGAGTCAATCCCCTTGAGGGTGTTGGGCAGGAAAAAGAAAGCCGACCGTTTCCGGGTGAAAGACTGAAAAGAATTCCTTGCGTATCGGCAATTCATGTTTATTATAGAAACGATGCAATTTTTATGATTCATTGCGCTTAAATACCCATGGTAATTTGTAAATGACACTGACATTGGAAAGGAACTATCGTTGAATCCGTTTTATAAGAACTTATCTCTGTGGATGGTTGTGGTGTTGATGATGGTAATGCTGTACAACATTTTCAACCAGCAGCATGTGGCGGAAACCAGTATCGGATACTCCGAGTTCCTGTCCATGGTGGAAAACGAACGTGTTCAGAGCGTGGTCATCCAGGGCCAGGATCTCTACATCACCGATATCAGCGGGACCAGGTACTCGTCCTTTGCGCCCAGGGATGGTGAACTGATCAAGATCCTCCGGGACAACAATGTGGCCATCAAGGCCAAACCCCCGGCTGAATCTTCCTGGTTCATGTCCATTGTGGTCTCATGGCTCCCCATGATAGTCCTCATCGGTGTGTGGATTTTTTTCATGCGCCAGATGCAGGGCGGCGGAGGCGGCAAAGCCATGTCCTTCGGCAAGAGCCGTGCCCGCCTCATGTCGGACAAGGGTGAAAAGGTTACCTTTGACAACGTTGCCGGCATTGATGAGGCCAAAGAGGAACTCTCCGAAATTGTGGATTTTCTCAAAGAACCCTCAAAATTCACCCGTCTGGGCGGCCGTATCCCCAAAGGAGTCCTGCTTGTCGGGTCTCCGGGTACAGGGAAAACCCTGCTGTCCAGGGCCGTTGCGGGTGAAGCCGGCGTGCCGTTTTTCACCATATCCGGATCTGATTTTGTTGAAATGTTTGTGGGTGTGGGTGCCTCCAGGGTCAGAGATCTGTTTGCCCAGGGCAAAAAACACGCCCCCTGCATCATTTTTATTGATGAGCTGGATGCCGTGGGCCGGCAGCGCGGTGCAGGACTGGGCGGCGGTCACGATGAGCGGGAACAGACCCTGAACCAGCTCCTGGTGGAAATGGACGGATTTGAATCCAACGAAGGGGTCATCATGATGGCGGCCACCAACCGGGCCGATGTCCTGGATCCGGCCCTGCTCAGGCCGGGCAGGTTCGACCGCCAGGTATACGTTGACCTGCCGGATATCAGGGGCCGGGAAGGTATTCTCAAGGTTCACATGAAACGGACACCCCTGGACGACGACATAGACACCCTGATTCTGGCAAAGGGAACACCGGGTTTTTCCGGCGCCGATCTGGAAAACCTTGTCAATGAGGCAGCCCTTCTGGCAGCCAAGCGCGGCCACGAAAAGCTCACCATGATGGATTTTGAAGATGCCAAGGACAAGGTCTACATGGGGCTTGAGCGTAAATCCAAAGTGCTCAGGGAAGATGAAAAACGGACCACAGCCTATCACGAGGCAGGACACGCCCTGGTGGCGCGCCTGCTTCCCAATACCGACGCCGTGAACAAGATCACCATCATTCCCAGGGGCCGGGCCGCAGGTGTAACCTGGTTTCTGCCCGAAGAGCGCGATTTCAAATATAAGGACCAGCTGGAGAGTGAACTGGCGGTAGCCTTTGGCGGAAGGGTCGCAGAAGAGATTATTTTCGGACGCATCAGCACGGGTGCTGCCAATGATATCAAGCAGGCAACAGCCCTGGCCAATAAGATGATCCGGGTTTGGGGCATGAATGAGAACCTGGGCCCCCTGTCCTACGACCAGGGCGGGGAACAGATTTTTATCGGCAGGGAGATTTCCCATCCCAGGGAGTATTCTGAAGATACGGCCAGGAAAATCGACCAAGAGGTGGCAGGTCTCATCAACCGGTGCTATCAGGTTGCCAAAGCCGTGCTGGGCGAGAACCTTGAGCTGCTCGATCGCTTGTCTGAACTGCTCCTGGAAAAGGAGACTGTTTTGGGAGAAGAGCTGGATGCTCTGATCCTTTCCGTAAGGCCGGACTTCCGGCCTACCCTTACCAAAAATCTGAACCGGGAGTCCGGTGACGGTGACGGGAAAGGGGATGCCCGGGAAAAAGAAGCCGGCGGCAAGAGGGGCGGCGCACAGTCAGACCAGACTGAGGCTCCGGAAGGACCGGTACAAGAATCTGATGATTCAAAAGGGGCAACCGGCGATTCATTCGATGCCCCGGAAAAAAAGGGGTAGGCTTGATGCACGTTGTTACCATGGAATGGGGCAGATTCCGGCTGGAGTTAGGCAGGAAGACATGCATCATGGGCATCCTAAACGCAACCCCCGATTCTTTTTCCGATGGCGGGAAGTTTCTGGGTTATGACAACGCCGTGGCCCAGGGGCTGAAACTGGTGGAGGACGGAGCTGATATCCTGGATATCGGCGGTGAATCTTCCCGTCCTTTTGCACAGCCGGTTTCGGCCCAGGAAGAGATGGACCGGGTTGTGCCGGTCATCGAACACCTTGCCAGGATCATTGGCGTGCCTATTTCCATCGATACAACCAAGGCCGGGGTGGCCCGGGAGGCGATCCGTGCCGGGGCTGCCATCATCAATGACATCAGCGCCCTGGAAAAGGATCCGGATATGGCACGCCTTGCTGCCGAAAAAAAGGTTCCGGTGATTCTCATGCACATGAAGGGGACTCCCGAGACCATGCAGATTAAGCCTTCCTATACGGATCTGATGGCAGAGATTACGACCTACCTGTCCCTGAGGGCAGAGGCTGCGATCCAGGCAGGTATCCCCAGGGATAGGATCATCCTGGATCCGGGAATCGGGTTCGGTAAGACCGTTGAGCACAACCTGACTCTGATCCGCCGCCTGAACATCCTGTCCGGCCTGGGATATCCCGTGCTCATGGGACCGTCCAGGAAATCATTTATCCAGAAGATCCTTTCCCAGGCTGCCGGGTCCGCGGTCAAGGCCCATTCCATGGAGGCCGGGCTCGGAACCCAGGGGGCTGTGGCGGCCTGTGTCATGAACGGGGCCCACATCGTCCGGGTTCACGACGTGGCGTCTGTCCGTCCGCTGGTTCAGGTCATCAATGCTGTTCAGACCGTATAGGCGGGGGGCGGCCTGGTACTTCCTGATAGGACTTGTCCTGTGTGCCCTGGCAGCGGTTGGCTGTGATCCCCAGATCCAGGAGACGGATCTGCTGATTCCCCTGCGTTTTTCGTCAACACCTGCTGGGCTGGCAAAAACCTCATCTTTCCCCAGAAGTATTTCCATCGTCGTCAAGGGACCTGCCGGGTTGATCCGTCAGGCCAGTGCCGCCAATCCGACCTACCTGGTAGACCTGTACACGGATCTGGCCTATGATCCTGCGAATATTGTTTCTTTTATCGAGCCAGGGGTATATTCCATCCCGGTCATGGAGCACCGGATCGGTCTTCCTCCGGGACTTGCGGTCATCCGTGTCAACCCCTCCTACATTACTGTCAAGTTGGAACGTGAATTGGTCAAACGCCTGGTGATCGAGGTTCCCTACACCGGGAAACCGGCAACAGGATATGTTTCCCTTCCGGCAACCGTTGATCCGCCCATGGCCGAACTCAGGGGACCTGAGTCCCTTGTGGCGCCGGTGGAAAATCTGAGAACAAAACCTGTGGACCTGGCCGATGCCAACGAGATCTTCAAGAAAACCATCCCCCTTGCCCTGGATGAATCTGCTGAAATTTCCGTGACCCCTCCTGTGGTCATGGTGACTGTTCCCATCCAGGAAGAGATTACGAGCAGGATATTTGAGGATATCGGGATATCCCGGATAAACGCCGGTGGCAATGTTGTCGTATGCCCGGAAACCATTGAACTCACTGTCAAGGGACCGTCAAATACCCTTAAAAAAAGTAGCATCCGGGACCAGATTGATGTATATATCGATTTCAAGGATCTGGTGCCGGGAGTCTATGTCCGCAGGGCTGTCATCAAGCTGCCCGTGGGCCTGATTTTGACCGGTGCCAGGCCGGAGCTGTTTACCGTAACCCTAGAATAAGGACTTCGGATATGCTGCTGGTGATTGATGTGGGAAATACAAATACAGTGCTTGGCGTGTTTGATAACGATGTGTTGATCCGGGACTGGCGGATCCGGACCATCCGGGATACCACGGCCGATGAATTCAATGTCCTTGCCAAGGCACTCCTGGCAGACAAGGGAATAGATGCCGCATGGATTACGCAGACGGCTATCTCGTCGGTGGTGCCGTCTGCGGTGTCCATCCTGAACACCTTCTGCGTCAGGTACCTGAACCATGAGCCCCTGTGGATAAATCCGGAAGCAGTTAAAAAGCTGATGCCCATCCTTTACAACAATCCGGCCGAAGTGGGCGCGGACAGGATCGTCAATGCCATCGCAGCCTTTGAAAAATACAGAACCTGCATGATCATCATCGATTTCGGGACTGCGACAACCTTTGACGTGGTTTCCCAGGCAGGGGAATACCTGGGCGGGGCAATCGTGCCCGGGGTGATGATTTCCGCCGATGCCCTGTTCCTCAGGGCGTCCAAACTGCCCAGGGTTGAAATTTTCAAAGCACCTGATACGGTTATCGGAAAAAACACCATCGACAGTATCAAATCCGGTATTATCTACGGCAACGCGGCCATGGTGGACGGAATGGTGGAGAGGATCTCCAAAGAGATGAATGCTTCCCCGAAAATTATCGCCACCGGCGGGCTTGCTCCGCTCATCGCAGGCGCGTCCAGGACCATTGAAAGCGTCGAGGGATCCCTGACTCTGGAAGGACTCAGGATCATCAGCCAGAACCAGTAATCCGGGAAAAATCCCTGACTATCTTGTTCTGGTCAGAACGGCAAAAAAACCGTAGCGGGTATGGGGGATGGAGCATTCATAAAGCAGCCCCTCTGAATTTTTTTTCGAGGAACTCATCAACTGCCGTCTTAACGCCAGTAGACAAGAAGTCATAATCATCGACAATGATCATGGCCCCAGCGGATGTCGTTCGATGTAGGCTTGCGCAAGATTCACAAAGTTGCTGGAATTACCCGCTCCTCTGTAATACGATTAAATTCATAGTTGAAATCTGCAAGAATTTTAATTATGGCATTCTTTACTGCTTTTTTTAGAGCTGTCATCCGATAATCCTACAATTTCGAACAAGTGAATCGCAATTGGGAAGCTCCTTCCCATATGGCGCCGACTGCATTTGCCACCTGCCAAAGCAGAAGCAGCGCCAGGAGGGAACAGGTCAGCATCACACCGAGTCCTGAAAAGGATTGTCTCATGAGGTGAGCCAATGAGTTGTAAAAGGTGAGGTCTTTCCATATACTGCCTGATCCGCGGTGAGCGCGGATCAGGTGATACTGATATGCACCCTGACCATATTTGAAATGCTGAAAGAAATACGATGATAGAGTCAGATTATGCGTGTGCTTTACGATTGCGTCCTTGGCAAAAATCATGTGCCGGCCTGAATGCCGCCAACGATCACAGAATTCCCGATCCTCCGCAGTTCTAAAGCTGGGGTTAAATCCACCGAGTGTGTGAAAGTCCAAGGCCGGGACCGCCATATTGTTGGAAGCGAAGAATCTGGCGTTTTCATGGTCGACATTGTAATGCGCGTAAACAAAGTCAATGATGAGCTGGCTGGCCTCGGAATAAACGTTTTCCTTGAGGAGGTTTAACGTTTTTCCACCGATCAGTCGATCGGGATACCTGCGAAATAGGGCTCTGAGAGAAGGAAGCCAATTGGTATCGGGGCGACAATCATCGTCGGTAAAAGCGAGGATTTCCCCTCGAGCATAATACGCACCGATATTGCGCGCGGCGGCTGGACCACGGTTGTCCTGCTGCCGGATTATCCGTAACTCCAACCGATCAAGAAACCGTCCTGCCAGGGCTTCTATTGAGGTTGGACTGCCATCGTCCACGACAATCACCTCAAAACGACTCGAGTCGAATCTCTGTTGGGTCAACGATAACAGGCAGGCATTCAATTGCTCCGGCCTGTTGTATGTCGGAATAATGATAGAAATTAAAGGGGATTCTCTCAAATTACTTTCACCTAAAACTTCAATGAATTTTACTGACTTTTCAGCGATTGTTTTCAATCTTGGTGCCTATACACCAGCAGTGCGGCAAATCATTTTTGTCGCCATCTTGCCCCTCTGCGTTTTACGTAGCCGGCCATTTCGCCCAATGCGCTAACCATTAAACCCACCGGGGCAAAAAACATGTCCCTTGCCGACAGTTTGCCGAATGCGCCGGCGCTATATAATTGTTTCAGGATGCGATAAAAGCGGACAACCGGTATCAAGGGGGCACCGCATATGAATACCATTCGAGTTCCCACCGGCCAGTTTTTTGCCCGATCGGCAGCATATAAGTATCCGCTCCGAACTTCCATTTGAAACCAAGCCATCGCCCGTGAAGTGACTGGGAGGTCTGACGGGTACTGAGGATTTTCGTAATGACCGCACATACCGTGCACAGTCGCCTTTTCACTCTGGCAGGGCATCCTATCGGGAGAGCAGTCCTTCAGGCTGCGACTTGAGCCGGCTTTTTTCCTACGTGCATCTATCTGAGCTTCGTACACGGAAAGGTAGTCATGGACCATGCGCTGGACACTGAATTGAGTTTCGAAACGCTCGCGAATCGTCGTCCGGTCAAGCTGATAGAGTTGCTGCACCGCGTCAGCAGCCTGCGCGACGTTTTCCGAGATAAAGCCCGTGACTCCATGTTCGACGACTTCACGTACGGATCCCGCCGGAAACGCAATGACCGGCGTACCGCAGGCCATTGCTTCGATCATCACCAGACCAAAGGGCTCCGGCCATTGAATGGGAAAGATTAGGGCACGGGCTTCTCCCAAAAAATTACCCTTCTCTTGATCGCCAATTTCTCCTACGAATTCGATGAGAGGATCATCCATGAGTGGTGCTACATGGTGGTCAAAATAGTGTTTGTCTTCTTTTTTAACGATTCCTGCTACGCGCAGTTTCATCCCGGCCAGTTGTGCGATTTTGATCGCATGATGAAGGCCCTTTTCCGGGCAGATCCTTCCCAGGAAAGCAAGATAGTCCCCGCTTGGTTTTGGGTTAAAGGGATAAAGGTCTAATGGAAGACCGTGGTAAATGTTTGCAATCCACGGCAGGAACGGCAACAAACGCCTTTGCTCCAAGGAAATGGACACCAAAGGCTGATTTAAGCAGGCAGAGCGGAAGGGGAGGAGATCGAGCAAGTACGGCCACCCGTGCAATGTGGTCAGCATGGGTACGGAGATATGCTGCAGCGCAAGGAAATGCAAGAAATCGAAGTGCAAGTGAATGATGTCGAAATCCTGCGCTCGTCGCTCAATCGCATGAAGCATCGATGCATAGAAGGGGATAGTGTTTTTTATCCGTGGATCGTAGCCGAGTGGTTGTGGGCAGCACGGTACAAGTTCAGCCAATGTTTGAGACTCTCCGCTTGCAAAAAGCGTTACCTGATGCCCCTGACGAACCATCTCATCAATCAGATAGGCAACCATTCTTTCTATCCCTCCATAGCCGCGGGGGGGAACGCTTTCCGTCAACGGGGCGATGTGCGCAATCCTCATATCAATCCAGTTTCTCTACGGTTAGCCCGTTTCGAGCCTCCGAGCAATGAAAAAAATATACGGGCCTTGTTTCTCGGGAAGAGCTTCCGCATGGGGCCGCAGCCACCGCTCCCATAAAGAGCGCGTAAGAGAAAGCGGAAACACAACCCACCTGCCGGTCAGTTTACGGCACAGTAAGTTCGGAAGGCTCAGGTAATGGGCCAGATCGAAAACTTGCAGCCCGGCAGCTGTCAGATAGTACTCCCAATGATCCACGCAGAATCCATGACGCTCCAGGCGCTTTATCCATACTTCCGGTGTGTCTGTGTGAAAGTGGCGAGAATGACGGTTAAACCAATTCCCATAAGCTCGACCGGCCTGCTTTAGGCCGAATTTATGCAAATACGTTGAAAAGAAAAGCATTTCACCGAAACAATGGCTTGGTACGCCGAACAGAAGGGATCCGCCAGGGCACAAGACTCGGAAGATCTCCTGTAGGGCTGCATCAATGTCTGGTATGTGTTCAAGCACGCAATTTGCCATGACCGTGCGGAAATGCCCGTCAGAAAATGGCATCGCAGTGCCGCTTGCCGCAATTATGGTTTTATGCGTTTTGCGGGCGAGGGCTTCCAGGCATTGCCGAAAATCAGGATCGATACCTGCCTCCGGTGGTTCGGGAAACAATAATGAAGCAAAGAATCCGTTGCTGCAGCCCAAGTCGAGAAGTGGTCTTGCTATTTGTCCGCTCTGCTTTAGCAGCCGATTCTCAACACTCCGGACCAAGGCATGGAAGGGCGTAACAGTTGTTAGGTAACTGTGCAGAACATCCGCTGACGACCTCGTTTCCAGGGCCTCCGGTCCGACCGGTACCCGATTATCGATGGACGCTTTGAGAGGAGAACCGGCAAGGGAGAATCGATGCGGTTTTTCCGCAATCTGCTTAAACAGGGTTTCGTAGCGGTCCATGGATGTCTTTGACGAAAAATGGTTTTCGACAGCCTCACGCGGCTGGAGGTAACGCTCGCGATTTTGGATTACATCCACGATCGCGTCTGCCAGCGCTCGGTTATCGCAACAAGGCACGAGCCGGCCCATACCAGTGATTTGCACCGGCCTGCGCACTCCCGGAAGGCTGCTGGCGACTACAGGCGTTCCGCACAACATACTTTCCACCTGCACCAGCCCGAGACTTTCCGTGGCATTGATGCTGGGGAGCACGGTGAGATCGCAAGCTCCGTAAAAATCCGCAAGCTCCTGGCGCTTCAGGCGGCCGAGGATCTCCCATGATTCGTGATTCTGCACCAGCTTGGATTGAAGGCAGTTAAGGAAAAGCTGCTCTCCAATTGCATAGGATTCACCTGCGCAAAGCACTTTGGCCTTTGGAATTTTCCGGCGTATATATGGCAAGGCCGCAAGCAGGCCATCCAATCCCTTCTCTGCGGCCCAGCGTCCCACAAACCCGATGATGGATTCCCCGTCAGGAGCATAACGTGACCGCAACATCTCCACATGCGAGGGACGAGGCAGAGGAATCGATACGGGAGGTGGAATATTGGAAATTTTGCGTAAGAAAGGCAGCAACGTCCGGCTGTTGAGCGTATAATCTTCGCTGTGGGAAACAACGCAATCTGCGCCGGACATCATCCAGGAATTGGATAGTAAAACAACTGCATTTATACATATATTCCATGGTGAAGGTGGCAACTCCAAATCGCAATGATACATGGCAATTGTCGGGCGGAAGCTGAACAGGCGGGTGGGAAACGAATAAGCCAGAATCTCCGGCGGTGATGCCGGCAGATGCGTCAATATGAGGTCATGCTCCTTGATGAGCGGGAATGCGTATCGCAGGTAGGAAGGCATGACCGGTCCCTTACTGATACGACACAGCACAGGTACCCGGACGACTTGAACACCATGGATCGTCTCCTTCTCAGGAAGGCGGGAGTCATATCTGGAGGTCAGCACCGTTACAGTATGCCCGCGGACAGCCATCTCTTCGGCTATGGTCTGGGCAACAGCGGTAAGCCCTGAAATATGGGGATGATAATAGGTTGCAGTGCATAATAGTTTCATGGATGTTGTGGAAAATTATTCCTTGTTGCACATACCCATAAACGGGTAGCTCTTACCGGTTTAGATTTCTTCGTTTAAAAATCATGACTCTCGGGTGATCGAAGATACGGAAGTTCAGCTCCGACCAGTCATCGTTCCATTCCGACCCCCATAAACCGGGATATGATGTAAACTCAGCCACTTTTATAAAATTTCCGTTCTCCTGACCTAGGTTTCGATAATAACTTCGGATCACCGGCGAAGCAATGGGCGAGCTTTCAAGTCCTTCACACCACCGAATTGACATAACGATATAATCGACATTATCGAGAGTTTGTTTTAATAAAACGCGCAGATCGTCCGGATCGGCGTGTCCATCTGCGAATTTCAAGACATCCAGATACTTGAATCGATAGCGGCCTGCATCCACGGCGGAAAATGCAGCTGGAACCAGCGCCGCGCCGCCGTCGATGGGAGGCCGTTCCCACTCGGTAGGCTCAAGTAGCACAGTTGATCCACTGGGAATGTTGGCAAGAGACCATCGCAGGGCCTGGATACCAGTGTGGGGATAGGCATAGATGCGAAGGTAGGCCATGGAATACAACAATCCCGAGCCCAGGACCGCCGCGATGAGCAAAACCCACGCTGATGCCCAAATGCGCCGGTTACAATTGGAAAGATAAGCCTTTGTTTCCACCAAAAGCACCGCTGCGCCCACGGCCAGGAAAGGGAGCATTGGCAGCGCATATCTCGCGGCTTTGTTGAACCATATGCCTACCAGAGCGAAGTAGAGCAGCGTCCAGGAGGCAATAACCAGATTCGGTTTGCGACGGCGGACCAAAAGATAAAGCATTCCTGACAATCCGGCGGCTTCAAGCAGCGGCCCCATGCCCCAGAATAAAAGGTTCGTGATATAATATACATAGGGCAACGTACCGAAATAATGGTGATTCCATGCAACAACCCCGGCCCAGCAGCGGAGCAGCTTGCCGCCTACAAAGAGGACGAAGTGTATCGGATCCAAGCAGGCAAATGGGGTTGTAACCAAAAAAACGACCACCATTGCCATTACCGACCAAAGAAAATGCCCCTGCCAAACTCGAATCCACCACTTTTGCCAGCAATTTCTGATCAGTTCTTGAAGCGAATTCGAGGCCGGAATATCACGAAGAACGTGGGCCAGAAAGAGCGGCATGGTGAGTAAAAAGCCGTTATATTTCGTTCCGGCTGCCAGGCCGATGAAAATTCCTGCCAGCAGATAGTGCTTAAGACCGCCTTCTGCAGTAATTCGAATCAATGCATGAACGGACAAAATGATGAACAAAGCATTCAGGGTATCGATGGTGGCAAAGTGCGCTTCCCGCAATGCAGTTACGGTACAGGCAAACAAAGCTGCAGCAAGCAGACCTACCTGCTTTCCATAAGCCCCTCTACCTAGCAAATATACAGCCCCTATCGACACGGTGCCGAAAAAGGCGGAAGTTATTCGCCCGGCAATGTGGAGGGAATAAAGGGAAGGTGCCTGGAACCAGCCAATAAGGGCCGCCAGCCCGACATGGAGGTAATAAAGCAATGACGGATAATCGAATGTTGGCGGACGTAAGGAATTATGGCTGTACATTTCCAGAGAATCGTTGATGATATGCCACTCATCCACATGAAATGAATACGGGAGGCCAGTCATGAGGCCATAGAAACGAAAAAATCCTCCGACCGTAAGTATCAGCAGCAATGTCCAAGGTATGCAATGAGCCAAGCGATTTGGTATCACAAGTAAATAATCCCTTACTGATCTCAATTTGGACGCCAGGAAATAAGCATACCTATGTCCTGACGATGCCAATTTGCCTTAATCGCAGTCTGGTATCCCGATTGTTTAAGTATGTCCTGCAATATTTCCGGATTACCATATGGTTTATGATATTCCATGATAATTCTTGGGTACCGGGCGTTTGGGAACAAGTTGAATTCTCCGCCTTCGATGTCTATCTTCACCAGATCGGCGTCAGGCAGGCCTTGCAAGGTTTCGACCCGTTGCAAGCAGACCTCGAATTTGTGGCGCTCTGCATTCCGCCTCAGGGCTGGTGCGCAAAACAGATCACATTCATAGGCAACCACCCTGTCCGCTCCCTGACGTTTAGCCCAGATTGAAAAGTCTCCAATACTGGCTCCAATGTCTAATACAGTCCAACCGGGTTTGATACTAAATGCGCCGTATTGGCAAAACAACATTGTCTCAATAATAGCCTGCCAATCCAACAGCCTGCTAATACCGGTTCTTGTTGCAATCATATCAGAATACACTCCCCCATAAATTGATTAAAGAATATCACAAAGGTGGATGTGAAATATTAATCAGTTCATTGAATTACGGACATATGTTATGCTGTGTTGATAAAAACTCTTGCATACGGTTTATACCGCTGCCTTCGAGGTACTCGCCAGTATCATTTACCGTCCAGACATCATGATTGGCCATAAACGACCCTGGTGAAGGGTAACTGGAACCAAAATGGCGCCAAAAAGGGATGGAATTGATGATATAGACGCGATCAGCCACAAAATTTGAAATTTTTTCATGTCGAGTTACAACCCCGGAGAATATGACCATCTTTCAAAGATCTCAAAGGAATCAAAAAATCCGCTGGACTTTTGATTGAAGGGCCTGGCACAGCTCCGCTCTTTGGGTTACATTGGGATATGGGATAGGAACTTCCTTTTTGTCAAGAAGAATATGAAACTGTCCCCAAAAGCTGGAATAGTAAAACCGACCTTGCATAGGAACAACATGGGACCTCCTTGAACAAATCCAGCAGATTCCTAAACCTGGAGGTTCACCACAGGGGGCGGGTACATACATGGGTTGAATAGATTCTGCGGCAGGAGAAGCACCAGGTATAATCCACAGCCCATAGGACCCGATGACAGGACAGGGGTAAAACCGGCAGGGCCGCACAAAAGTTTTGTGATCAAGCGGGGGATCGCTGTCAGGACCCTAGGACCGGATCAAACTCGATGGTGATGGAATAGGCCCCTTCTTCGAGTTTACAGGTCATGGGGTAATCCCCCTTTTCAAACACCTTGAGCATCCCCGTGTTTGAAGCCAGGACATCTGCGGTCATGCCTTTTGCTCCCCGCTGCAGAGCAAGGCGTGTCAGCATTCGGTACATGTGGGTGGCAATGCCTTGTCCCTGATAGGCCTCATCAACAACAAAGGCGACATCCATATAGGGTTTGTTGTGGTGGCGCGCCATGCGCGCTTCGGCAATGATCTGTCCCTGGCCCGGAGGGCCCACCAGGCCGACAATGGACAGGATGTTGCGGTAGTCCACGTTGACGTATTCCTGCATCCTGGCATGGGGCATGGTTCTGATGGGAGTGAAGTAGCGGTAGTAGATGGCCTTGTCCGAAAACCGGTAAAAGAGCCGTCTCATCTGGTCTTCATCCGAGGGTCTGATGGCCCGGAACCGCACAGAAACGTTGTTGCCGAAGGTATGGCTCTGCTCGATATCCGCCGGATAGAGATGGGCGCTTTCCCTGATGAAAATCTGGTCCGGGTACAGGATGTGGCTATCCTTTGCCTGGTCCACCAGGGAAGGGCGGTCATCGGGATGGGCGATTTCGATCAATGCCTGGGCCCTTTCCCTGACCGTACGTCCGGACAGGAACGCAATGCCGTATTCGGTGGCCACCATGTCAATGGAATCGGGCATGTTCAAGTGGTTGGCATAGGCGTCGATGGAGATCAGGATGTTGGGATCCCCCGCAAGATTCCTGCTGGGCAGGGCAAAGATCGTAAATCCTCCGGGTGAGATCTCCGAGCCGTTCAGGAAATCCATGACCTGGCCGGGACCAGAGGTGACATTGCCCTTGCCGCTGTGCATGGCGATGCGGCAGGCAAGATCGACTTTCCGGGCCGGGATAATGGTGATGAATCTGGGGTTCTGACCGATTTCCATGGGGCTGAAAACCTGGTCAATGGGCTGGAATTCCACCAGGGGGTTCTGGTCCAGCCACTGCATCAGTTCCGGGGAACCCATGGCATAGGAGGTTACGCTTTTCCCCCGGAAGGTCTTCTTGTAACGGTTGGTGACGGCTCCGGTCTTGATCAGGCGCATCACGGCATCGGTGATGAACGGGGTGTGAATCCCCAGGTTGCGTCTGGACGCCAGGTGCCTGGGCAGGGCTTCGAACAGGGGCCCCACCGTAAATCCGAGGCAGCATCGGTCCTGGATGACCGATGCCACGTTGGCGGCGACTTTGTCAAACACCTCATCCACCGGCCAGCATGGGATGTGGTGGATGGGTTCAGTACTGTTCACCAGGAGGTTGAACTCGTCCACATGGACAAAGGTATCACCAAAGGTCCGGGGCGTCTGGCGGTTTATCTCCCCGATAACCACCGATGCCTGGGCCATGACCTGACGGGCCACATCCACGGAAATGCCAAGGCTGCAAAGTCCGTTGGCATCCGGCGGTGTGATCTGGATCAGAGCGGCATCCACCTGGAAATGCCTTTCCTTGACCAGCCTGGGGATGGCTGAAAACCGGCTTGGGATCAGGTCGACCTTGCCGGCTGTAATTGCCTCGCTGGCGACCCACCCGGAAAAAAAAGTTTTCAGGCGAAAGGAGTTGGCTTCCAGTTCCTTTACCGAAATGGCCTCACCAAAACTCAGGAGTTGGATCAGGGTCAGGTCCTGGAGGTTCCTGTCAGATGAGGTCATAAGCCTTTTGACGAGGGTTCTGGGCTCGGCTGCACCGGTTCCGATAAAAACCCCCATCCCCGGTTCAATCCGTTTCAATGCCCGGTCCGGATCAACGAGTTTCCCCATCCAGGGAGGATCCTGGTTCGTTTTGGTCATAGGTATCCTGGTAATCACCCTTTTCCGGCTTTCCGGAGGGCTTCGTTATATACTGAATAGAACTGCTTGTTTTCCTGGATGCTCCGGTTGATTATCTTTTCGGCATCTTTCAGGTCCTTGGGATTGATGATCAGATTCACGCTTTCATGCAGGGCGTTCATTCGGTCCATGGTCCGGTAACGGCCGGTGACCAAGATAACGATGACCTTTCGTCTGGAGACAGTCTCCAGACGCTCCAGAAAAGGCAGCACTCCGGCAGCCGTGCTGCCGGAGCCGTCACCATCCTCTTCGACCACCACAATATCAAACAGATGGTATTTGAGGCGTGTCAGGGCCGTGTCGGCATCGCCTGCTGCAATGACATAGTACCCGTGGTGCTGGAGAACCTTTTCCACGAATTTCTCCTTGCCGGAGTCCGCCATGCACAGGAGGGCTGTCGCCGTGTTCTCGTCAATGTAGTCGAATCCCTTCTGGGAGGCGTCGTAGTCATTGGCTTCCCTGGAAGGATCCTCCTCCATGGATGCCAGGATGTAGACCCTTTCCCTGCATTTGGGACACAGGAAGGAGGCTTTTTTCCCCTGGGGGATTTTATCGTCCGGGATGGTCAGGGTGGTTCGGCAGTTGTTGCAGGTGACATTCATTGTGTTACCCTCCCTCGTAATCGCGGTCGATCTCAAGGGAGGTGAGGTCAGTGGTGGCTTCTCCCCGAGCGTTCTTGACAGTGTCTATCCCCCTGCCAACGACAGCTTTGCGTGACGCATAGGCCGTGGCGACATCTTCTGTGATATGGCCCTGTTCGAACAGGGACAGGATGTACTCGTCAAAGGTAATCATGCCGAACGCCTTGCCGGTCCGGGTAATCTCATAAAAGGTTTTGCCTTCGGATTCTCCGTTTAGAATGGAGTCCTTGACCCTGAGATTGGATCCCATGACTTCAAATGCCGCCACCCTTCCGCCACCGACTTTGGGCAGAAGCCGCTGGCATACGACCCACCGTATGGTGTCTGCCAGGCGGATCCGTACCTGCCTCTCTTCTTCGGTGGAAAACATGCCGATGATGCGGTTGACAGTCTGGCCGGCATCCACGGTATGGAGGGTGGTGAGTACCAGGTGACCGGTTTCTGCGGCGGAAAGGCCGATCTCAACGGTTTCACGGTCACGCATCTCACCCACGAGAATGACTTTGGGAGCCTGCCTGAGGGCGGCCCTCAGGCCGCTGGCAAAGGCGTCGAAATCAGCGCCCAGTTCCCTCTGGTTAAAGGTGGACTGCTTCTGGGAGTGTTTGAACTCAATGGGGTCTTCCAGGGTGATGACGTGAACCGATTTGGTGTCATTGATCTTGTCCAGGAGGGCTGCCAGGGAGGTTGATTTACCGCTGCCCGTGGCTCCGGTGACAAAGATGATGCCGTTTTTCTCCTTGGCCATGGTATGGAAGGCAGCAGGGAGGTTCAGCTCTTCGATGGTGGGAATTCTTGTTTCCAGCTTCCTGAGCACTATGGAGTAGCTGCCGGATCTGGAAAAGATGTTGACCCTGAACCGGGCCATGTCTCCCAGGGCATAGGACAGGTCGCAGGATCCCTCCCTCACCAGGTTTTCAGTGAGCCGCCGGTTATTGTTGATGAGGTTGAGGGCTATGGTTTCTGTCTGGAACGGTGTCAGTTCGGTGAAGCCGGGTTCCATGGGAACCGGGATCAGTTCCCCTGAGCTTTCTATCTGGAGCGGTTTCCCAGGCGTGAAATTCAGGTCCGAGACCTCTTTCCTGAAGGACAGCATTGTCCGCAGGATATGGTCGACTTCGTGTTTCTGCATTCCTGCCTCCCTGATCTAGGCTTCCGTAAAATCCGCGGGTGGCGTCTTCAGGAAGGGCCTGAACATTGCCTTGTTGTTGGCCTTGCCATAGGCTTCATCACCGCCGATCCATCCTTTTTTATACAGCCCCATGATGGCGTCGTCAAGGAGCTGCATACCGTACTGTTTTCCGGTCTGTATCATGGACGCGATCTGGTGTGTTTTGGATTCCCGGATCAGGTTCCTCACCGCCGGTGTGGCCACCATGATCTCAAGGGCCGCACACCGGCCCTTTTGGTCGACGCGTTTGAACAGGACCTGGGCTATGACCGCCCTGAGGCTGTCCGACAGAGTGGAGCGGATCTGGGCCTGTTGGGTGGCGGGAAAGACCTCAATGATCCTGTCAACGGTTTTTGCTGCAGAGGAGGTGTGCAGGGTGCCGAAGACCAGATGGCCTGTGGATGCAGCCTCAATGGCCAGGGAAATGGTTTCCAGGTCCCTGAGCTCGCCGACAAGGATGATGTCCGGGTCTTCACGGAGAGCACCCCTCAGGGCGCTGGCAAAATTTTTGGTGTGAAGTCCCACCTCCCGGTGGTTGACGATGCATCCCTGGCTCTTGTGCACGAACTCGATGGGGTCTTCCACCGTAATGATGTGGTCTTTTCGGATCCGGTTGGCCTGGTCGATGATGGCAGTCAGGGTGGTTGACTTGCCGGACCCTGTGGGGCCGGTGACCAGGACAAGTCCCCTGGGCAGGTAGGCCAGTTTTGAGATGACCGGCGGCAGGCCAAGCTTCTCGGCTGTCAGGATCTCCGATGGGATTTCCCGGAAAACTGCGCCGATACCGTATTTCTGCATGAAATAATTGGCGCGGTACCGGGCAAGGCCGGTGATTTCATAACCGAAATCCACATCTCCGGTTTCTTCAAACACCTTGATTTTCTCTTCCGGAGTGATCTCATACAGGATACTCCTGAGTTCGTCGTTGGTCAGTACATTGTACTTGATCCGCTCGATGTCTCCGTGGATTCTCAGGGCAGGGGGCAATCCGGCAACCAGGTGGAGGTCGGATGCACCCTGGTCGTGCATGAGTTTGAAAAAAGCATCAATTTTTGCCATGGCAGAAGCCTCCCATCAGGCCTGCTTTATGAATCGCAGATTCGAGTCTTTTTCATCGGCGTTCTTGTTGTCAAGCTTGCTCATTTCCAGAAGTTTTGAATGGGCCTCCAGGACCGAGCCGATCTGGACTTCGATCTGGATACGCTGTCTCTTTAATTCGCTGATGTCTGTATGGAGCTGGGAAAGCCTCTGGTGGGCACGGTTCAGGAGTTTTTCGGCCGTTACCTCGGCTTCAGCAATTATGGTTTCCGCTGTCTTTTTTGAGTTGTTTTTCATCTGCTCCAGAACTTTCTGGGAATGGAGCATGATTTTTTTCAAGGAGGATTCCCTGTTCTTATAGCTCTGGTTCTCCATGGTCAGTCTGTGGTTTTCCTCGGTCAGGGTCATGATCTTCTTGTTCAGGTCCTCGATCTCATCGGCGATCTCTTCCAGGAAGTGGTCCACCTCCTGAACATCAAAGCCCCTGAAACGTGATGAGAATTCCTTCTGTCGTATCACAGCCGGCGTAATGCCCATTGAGCCTCCTTCAAAGGATTAGGAAAGGGAATAGGCCAGCCGTTTGAGGCTGGCCACAAGAAAGGTCTGGAGAAAGATGACAACCATAATTACAATTACCGGTGATATGTCAAGACCTCCGAAATTTACGGGAAGCCGTTTCCGGATCTGGTAAAGCACCGGTTCTGTGGCAGTGGTGATAAACCTGACAATTGCATTATAGGGGTCGGGGTTGACCCAGGACAGAACAGCCCTGGCGATAATGAGCCACATGAAGATGCTCAGGGCATAATCCAGGACAACCGCAATGGCGTTAAAAAAATTTCCCATGATAAACATTGAGCAGCACTCTCTTTTTATTGGGTTAACTGTTGAACAACGCAAACCCGGTCAAGGTTCCGTTGACCGATTTCCCTCGAAACTATCATACTCTCTGGTTGAAAAGTCAAGGTTTTTTGACCGTTTAGGGCCGGCCGGCAGTGTCTGTGCCTCCAGGCAGGGTGATGATCAGGCGTTTGTTGTCCCAATCCCTGGGGCCGCTGTTGACAGGCAGCAGCGTCATGTCCCCGGGGTTGAACAGGGCAATGCCTATGGCGCGTACGTTTCCAGGAAGATTCGACAGATTGATCCGGTCTAACCAGAAAGCCCCTTTTTCTACTGTATCCTTGTGGTCCGGCCGGCTTGTCTGGTAATAATCCGCTTGGGAGACAATGTTCCACTTATCGTCCAGAAAGTGGACCGCGACAATGTATTTCAGTTCTGTCCGGGCCAGGCTTTCCCAGGCAAGGGTCATGTTCAATGAATTCTCGCGGTTGATCCTGATGCCATGGACGAGAAAATCTTCACCAAAACGGATCTCCCTGTATGTTGTGTCAGAGGAAGCCCTGATGTCAAGTATGGTGCTCTTTTCCACATACCTGATGTGGGCCATGGTCAGCTGCAGGTGGATCGCCGGAACGATTAGAAAAATCAGCATCATACAGGGCAGAACAAAGGATTTGTCCCGCACCAGGGATTTGAAGTAGTCTCCCATACCGCGCATGCCGTATCCGTTGCCCAGATTGATGATGAATTTCCGGCACGGGGTTTCAAACCCCCGCCATGTAACATAAGCTCCAAATAGGAGTACCGCCCAGAAATACCCGTACATGGCCCACCAGGGATGGGTCACATACGGCTCAAAGGAATGTGCATACTGACGGATGAGAACCTGGTGAAGGAGATAGATGGCAAAACTGAGTTCCCCGAGCATGACCAGAAAGGGCCTGGAAAGAAATCCTGCCAGTCTTCCTTTGCCAAAAGCCATGACTAGTATGAAAAGACCCACGACAGGAATGTTGAAGGTTCCGATATCAACCCAGAATTTTCCAGGGCCGCCCAGCCAGGGAATGACCAGGGACTGGTAAAAAAGGTTCAGATACATGCCCACAAAAATCATGACCAGGCATGTGGACTCGATAAGGGTTGCCGCTGCTCCTCCTGGATTATACCGGTCCCGGTATTTGAAATACACCTGGGCAACCGCCACCCCGAAAACGCACTCGAACAGCCGGACCAGGGGACTGATGCAAATCAGTCCAAAATAGCCGAACCCTCCCGTGTCCTGTCCCATGGGTACGTTCAGCGCAAAGCACAGCACGACGACCCCGAAGGAAACCATAAATGCCATGACTGTTTTAATTTTCCACGTGCTGCTCAGCCTATAGATGATGAACGGGAACAAGAGATAAAAGGCCACATCCACGGCAATGCTCCATGACGCCGCATTAAAGGACCAGTAATACTTTCCCACCGGTACCCAGGCCTGAAGCAGAAACAGGTTGGCGAAAAAAGGGCCCCAGAACTCTTTGATGGGACTGGCGCTGTTGAACAGTCCTGCATACCAGTCCAGATCCTTGAACAGCAGAACGAACACGATGGTCACGTGCAGGGGCCAGATTCTTGCGACCCTTGCCACAAAAAATCGCTTCAGGGATCCTGGTTTATTGAAATCCCGGTACACATAGGTGAGAATGAAACCGGACAGGATAAAAAAAAATGAGAGGGCCTGGTAGGTTGGGAAATAGTCGTTGACACTGGTGGTAAAAGCAAAGTGATTCAGGGAATGCTGAAAAACGATCAGCAGTGACGCAAAGAACCTCAAGGTCGTCAGAACATCTATTTTTTCAGGTCTCGCAGTACCATTCAGTGCTTTTGTTGTCATTGAATCCCGATCCGGTTCAGCAGGCATTTGAAACCATGTGGCAGTCCATCTCATTTGCTGGAGTTACATGAAAAGTCAAGGTCAATCCGGGATACCCATCAAACCCGATGATGCCGTATTATGATACTGAGCCGCTTTTGTCAATGTGAGCGGTTAAAAATGCGCCGGCCCCTGTCCGTTACCTTGCCGGTACAAACCGTTTCATGATGGCGGCAAACTCCTGGCCCAGTGTCAGGAGGCCAGGACCGTTGAAATGTATCCGGCAATAGGTGGGTTCCTTGTCACTCAATGGTTTTGGCCAAAAGGAAATGTTGGAGGCAGTATCCAGCATGCCGACCATGGTGACATGGTCAAGCACCCAGGTCTGGCCCTGTCTCACGGTGTCAACGTGGTAAAAGAGGTCCTGGTCGCCGATGTAGCTTCTATGGATCTGGCCGTAAACAAAGGGTAGCAGTCCATAGGTCCGGCGTATCCTCCGGATGAGTTTTTCAAGGTTGTGTCCGTAGCTTTGGGCCCAGACAGGAGCCAGGCTGTCCGACTCCCCCTGCATCCAGACAAATCCCTTGATCTCAGGGATATATCCCCGGGATTTCAGGTCGTCCAGGCCGTTATCGATGGTGTCAAGCATGTCGGCAAACCGGGTCCCTTCATGGGCAAAAGCTGACCCGTCCCAATCCCCGGGATAAAAGGAGTTGTCACCCATGGCCAGTTGGACGGCGCCCCAGGCGTACTTGATGACGGCTATCTGTTCCCGGTGGTAATCGGACAGGGATCTGGCAAAGGAGAGTTCCGGACCGTAACTGTGGCCTGAGTTGGGATTCAGGAGGACATGGGTTTCCACATGGTGCGTCAGCGTCGCATTCAGCCCATCCCGGTAATAAAACAGTACACATCCGGCCTGGCCTTCCTTCATGGTGTCCATCCAGTTCCTGAGCCCGGGCGGCAGGTCTGCCGGAGAACCGCCGACCCCGTACATGTTGGATTGTCCTGCAAGGATGTATACCTTTATGGGAGCCTGGGCCGGGACGGCTGCCTGGTCCGAAACCAGCATAAAGACAATCCAGAAACAAGATACCCGGATCAAGGTTATCATGGTCTTTCCTCACAGATGCATGGTGATGAAACAACTATTTCAGAGTCCTGGCAACCGTTGAAAACAGATAATAACGCTTACCTGTTTTAAGGGCAAGCACTTTGGATCCGTATAAATACTTTTCGGGCAGACGCTGTCTTCTCCTGCTGGGACGGCTGCCGGTTTTTGCGGAAACAGCCGGTTTCCCATGTCTTGACATCGCCCATCCGATAATGTCACAATTGGGTTTCCAAATTGCCGGCGGCAATAGTAAGATGACATCCATGAGTCAAATCCAAGGTCTGCTCCCCTGGAGCAGTTCCATGAATCCGAAACCCGGGAGGTATATTTATGCTCAGGGATCACCAGGTCAGGCAGCTTGAGAAGGATCCATGCAAGGTATGGGATATCGCAGTGATCGGAGGCGGGGCAACCGGTCTGGGTGTTGCGGTTGATGCAGCTTCCCGGGGGTACGACACGCTCCTCCTGGAGCAGTCTGATTTTGCCAAAGGGACATCCAGCCGGAGCACCAAACTGGTTCACGGCGGTGTCCGTTACCTTGCCCAGGGCGATATCTCCCTGGTCCTGGAAGCGCTCCACGAGCGGGGACTGCTCCGCCAGAACGCTCCCCACCTTGTCAAAAATCAGGCGTTCATCATCCCCAGTTATGACTGGTGGGAGGGCCCTTTCTACAATATCGGCATGAAGGTTTACGACATGATGGCCGGGAGGCTGGGGCTTGGACCCTCGGAAAAAATTTCCAGGGAAGCGGTGCTTAAGGCCATTCCCAACCTGGACGAAAATCATCTGAACGGCGGGGTCATCTACTATGACGGCCAGTTCGACGATGCCCGGCTGGCCGTCAACCTGGCCCAGACCGCCGTGGAGAACGGTGCCGTTGTCCTGAACTACATGACCGTAATCCGGATACTGAAGGATTCCCAGAATCTTGTGTGCGGACTCGAGGCCGTGGACAAGGAGTCCGGAAAGGTCCACACCATCCGTTCCAGGGTTGTTGTCAATGCCACGGGTGTGTTTGCCGATGCCATCCTGCACATGGACGATCCCGGAGCAAAACCGATCCTGAGGCCCAGCCAGGGGATCCATGTGGTCCTTGACGCGTCGTTCCTCCAGGGAGACTCCGCCATCATGATTCCCAAGACATCCGATGGCCGAGTCCTTTTCGCCGTTCCCTGGCATGGCAAGGTTGTGGTCGGGACAACAGACACCCCCCTGCAGCCAGGGGAAGCCAGCCTGGAACCCCGGGCCCTGGACCAGGAAATCGAGTTTATTTTTTCCACCGCATCCCAATACCTTAAAAAAGACCCCGGGCCGGAGGATGTTCTCAGCGTGTTCGCGGGCCTTCGCCCTTTGGCAGCCCAGGAGGAAAACCAGGACCAGAGCACCAAGGAAATTTCCCGCAGTCACAAGGTCCTGGTCTCCCTGTCAGGCCTGATCACCATCACAGGCGGCAAGTGGACCACCTACCGGAAAATGGCCGAAGACACGGTGAACAGGGTATGGATGGTGGGAGGTCTTGCTGAAAAACCGTGCGTCACCCGGGATATGCCCATCCACGGGTACGTGAAAAACACCCATTTTGACACCCCGGGATATTTTTACGGCGCTGACCGGGAGTCCATCAATGCCCTGATCCATGACAATCCTGAACTGGGGGAAAAACTGCATCCAGGCTATGAATACACCCGGGCCCAGGTGGTCTGGGCCGTGCGTCATGAGATGGCCCGGACAGTGGAGGATTTCCTGGCCCGCAGGATCAGGATGCTGCTCCTGGACGCCAGAGTCAGCATGGCCATGGCACCGGAGGTGGCAAGCATAATGGCGCGGGAGCTGGGACAAAATGCGGCCTGGGAGCAATCCCAGATTTCCGGGTACAGGGATCTGGCTGCCGGCTACATCCTCACCGGACCCTGATTGCGCTGCCCCTTTTCCGTAATCCGGCAAGACCGGATGACTTCCTACCATACGGCGATATGGCCGTCGGTGCGGTGTCCTGTACCTCCGCACAACACTCCGGTGTCAGGATCGCGGAGAATGACCTGGGCGGCCGGGGCTGGGAGGTCGCGACCATGCCCCGCCTGCCCTAGACAAGGGTGCGCCGTGAGGGCCAGGGATAAGCAAGGGGATTGAAGTCAAGCATGGGGGGCACCTTCTGTTTTTAGGGATTAGGTTCCATATGCGCTGCAGCCTGTCAAGAACTTTGATTCACGGGTGCAGCCAAAAAAATGGCAATTCACTATTGCCAGGTCCGTTCGTATACATTAAACTGACCTGATCTGAAAGCCTTTTAAAAGGGGCATGTTGATGAACACCACCCAGTCCATGGAACCCAGAGTCCTTGTGTTTGACATCCAGCGGTTCTGCCTCCATGACGGCCCCGGAATCAGGACAACCGTTTTTTTTAAAGGATGTCCCCTATCCTGCATCTGGTGCCAGAATCCCGAATCCCGGAGAACAGGGGTTGAAATCGCCTTTTACGCCCGGCACTGCAGGGTCTGTTTCGCCTGCCGGGAGCAGTGCCCGGAAGGTGCCATACTGCCTTTGCCGAACCGGAGAATCGACCGGGATCGCTGCACCCGGTGCGGGGCATGTGTGGATGCCTGTGACTTCAAGGCCCTGCGCAGGGTTGGGAACTGGTGGCGGGCAGGGGATCTTTGCCGGGAACTCCTGAAGGACAGGGCCTATTTCCAGGACTCGGGAGGCGGTGTTACCTTTTCCGGCGGAGAGCCAACCCTGCATCTCGGGTTCATACAGACCCTGGCTGGTCTTCTGAGAACGGAGGGAGTCCACATGACCCTTGAAACCTGCGGATTTTTCAAGCAAGGGGATCTGGATACCGTGCTCGGGTCAGCGGACCTGATTTATTTTGACATCAAGCACATGGATCCTGAAAAACACCGCCTGTATACGGGTGCGGACAACCGGATCATCCTTGACAACTTCAGGGAAATGTCAAAGCGGTCCCGGAGCATCCAGGCACGTATGCCGGTCATCCCCGGATTGAACGACGACCCGGCCGCCATACGGAGCACGGCACGGTTTCTTGTTGCCAACGGCCATGACACCATTCATTGTCTGCCTTACCACGACCTGGGCAGTGCCAAGAGGGGTCCAGTTGATGCCGGGGACGAGGGGTTCAGGGCCAGGTCCTTGGCAGGATCGGACCTGGAACCGGTAAAAGACGTATTTCAGAAGGAGGGGATCCATGCAATCGTCTATGACTGACAGCAGGGAACACGTTTCTCCGGGAAGCGCTGGTCCAGGATGCGCACTAAATGCCAGCTGCGGCAGGAGCGATCAACTCCCGGGTCACAGTCCGGGAGACCCTGGCCAGGACAGTCATGATCACGATGCTAACGGTAAGGCAGGTCATGGGCGCTTGGCACGGCTGAAAACAGCGGTTCAAACCGCCAGGCCCGGGGTATGTGCAGAGCGGGCCTTGATCTGGACCCGGTATTTCAGGAACCGGGCCAACCGGAAAAAGCATCCCCATGTGCAGGCTGCCGAAGCCCTGGGCAGCGTTCTCATGGAAAAGCGCATAACCATTTACCCGGACGAGCTCATTGTGGGCAACTACTCATCACGCCGGGTGGGCGGCTCCATCTATCCCGAACTGCACGGGCTCCCGGTCCTCCTGGACCTGTTCGAGCTCCCGAAACGGGCACTCAATCCCCTTGAGGTGGCTGTGAAAGACAGGTACCGGCTCCTTGGCATCGTCCCGTTCTGGCTTACACGGTTTGTGGGTATCCGGGCTTATGATTCCATGCTGGAAAAGGGGCGTTTTCTCATTGACGAGCTCCGGGCCCATTATTACCTGATCAATGAATCCGGCGGCATATCCCATTTTGCGCCGGATTACGAGGCCCTGATCACCCTGGGAACGGACGGGATCAAGGCGCGGGCACTGGCTCTCCAGGGAGGCGTGCCCCTTTACTCGGACAAATGGTATTTTTACCAGGGAGTTGTCATCGCTGCCGAAGCCCTGGCCGGGTTCGGCGCCAGGTACGCAGCCCTGGCAGCTGACCTGGCCCGGTGTGAGGCAGACCCCGGACGGAAATCAGAGCTTGAACACTTGGCCGGGATCTGCCTCAGGGTTCCCAGAAAACCCGCGGCAGGGTTCCATGAGGCTGTCCAGTCCCTGTTTTTCGCCCAGATAGCCATTAACCTGGAGAGCCTTGACAATGCTGTGAGCCCCGGAAGGATGGACCAGTACCTGTATCCCCTGTACCAACAGGATGTTGCTGCCGGACGGTTGACGCGGGAGCGGGCCAGGGAAATCCTGGGTGCCTTTGCCATCAAGACCTCCGAAATCGTGCCTGTATTTTCCGAACACCTCACCCGGTTCCACGGGGGCATGTTCAATGGCCAGGTGGTCACTATTGGAGGCACGGACCACCAGGGCAGGGATGGGGTCAACGAGCTCTCCATGATTTTTCTGGAGATCATGGACCGTTATGCCATGCGCCAGCCCAACTGGCATGCCCGGGTCCATTCCGGGACGGACAGGACCTACATGGAAACCCTGGCAGGCATGCTGGCCAGGGGTGTCAATTCACCGGCCCTTTACAATGACGATGCCATTGTCCCCATGCTGCAGCACAACGGCTATTCCCTTGCGGATGCCCGGGACTATACGGCCGTGGGGTGCGTGGAGCCGGTGTCCCAGGGCCGGAGCTTTTCCTCCACGGACGCGGCCCTGTTCAACCTTCCCGTCATGCTGGAGCTGGCCCTGAACCGGGGCCGGCGTTTCAATTCCAGGTTCCGCAGTGGGGTTTTGACCTGCCCGGTTGAAAACATGCGCTCCATGGGTGATGTGAAGGCTGCATTCGAAGCCCAGCTCCAGGACCGGATGAACCGGCTGATCAAAGACCTGAAAGCCGTGGAAACGGCCAACCGGCGCTTTCACCCCACGCCCCTGACCAGCATGCTCATCCAGGGGTGTCTTGAGAGGGGCATCTGCTCCACGGCAGGCGGGGCCAGGTATAATTTTTCCGGTATCCAGTGCGTGGGGCCCGCGGACACCGGGGATGCCCTGTTTGCAATCGACCGGATGGTATTCAGGGAGAGAAGCATGACCCTTGCCGATATGGTAACTCTGCTCAAATCCAATGGCAATGACCCGGCCATGGTTTCAAGGCTCAGGCACCTGGACAAGTTCGGCAATGACATCCCAGAAGTGGACGGCTGGACGCGGTATTGCGTGGAAAAGTTTTCCCAAGGCCTCAGCCGGCATCTCAGCACACGGAAAGGCAGGTATGTGACCGGGCTTTATTCCGTGACAGCCCATGACTGGTTCGGGCGGGTAACGGGCATGCTCCCCAACGGCCGGCTCCGGGGTGAACCCTTTGCCTCGGGGATATCACCGTCCAGCGGCATGGACATATCCGGCCCCACAGCCATGCTCAACTCCGTTGCCAGCCTTGATTTTAAATCCATTGCCAACGGCATTAACCTGAATATCCGGTTTGACGGGCACACCCTGAGGGGCAGGAGCGGAGTCGCGGCCCTGGGCGCCCTGATCCGGACCTATTTCAGGAAGGGAGGACTCCAGGCCCAGATCAATGTCCTTGATCCCGGGGTGCTGGAGGCTGCCCGGAACAACCCGGACCTGTATCCCAATCTCCTTGTGCGGGTGTCCGGGTATTCGGCCTATTTCAATGACCTGTCGCCGGGCATGAAAGACGAAATCATCCGAAGGACCCGTATCTGTCTCCAGCAAGTTGGATAAAACCTGGCCGGGGCGTCTGTACATCCGGAAGACTCTGTGTTAATATTTGTTCCCGCTGATAATGAATGCACCCAATCCACGTGGCAGGGAGGAGATCCAAAATGGATTCTGACAATGGCTGGAGTCTGTGTTATGATGCCCTGTTCAGGGCCGTTGGGGAATTTTCCCACCCTTTACCTGCCGGGGCCGGGTTCAAACCTGCCAGCGTTATGGCGCTTCTGTGTAACGCGGTTCATCCCTACCTCTTGTTTATCCAGAAAACCAAAACCCAGGGATATGCCTGGAGCGACCAGATGGCATTTCCCGGAGGCCACAGGGAACCCGGTGACAGGTCCGGCCTGGATACGGCCTTGCGGGAACTGGAGGAGGAGATGGGTATTCCCCAGAACCAGGTGGACGTTATCGGGTCCCTGGGTCATTTTCAGACTCTGAACAAAAGGGAAATCCAGGCTTTTATCGGCATCTGGGACACACCCGGCAAACTGGCCGTGGATAGATCGGAAATTGCCCGGATCCATGAAATCCCTGTAAGTCACCTGGTGGATGTCCATGAGGAAAAAGGGTTCAGCGGCCGGACCCCGGATTTCCAGGAATTGATCTATCCCTATGGGGAAGTGCATATATGGGGGGTTACAGCCAAAATCATCCACCATTTTCTGGAAATTCTGCTCTCTGGTGTCAGGACGTCCTGTCCCGGTTTGTTATCCTGATCGCAGCTCTGACGATCAGGTACAGGCAAAAGCACCCCAGGGTGAGGGGTACCCAGAGAAACCCTTTGAACTCTGGGGTATTCAGTACAACGCCCAAACCTGCCGCCGCAAATATCATGATCAGGATCGAAATCCAGATGGTCATCCAGCTGACCGACGGGGTGTCATACCACGGTGTGATTTTATTCCGGTAAAACGAGTCGTTATCGAGCTGCATAGGTTTTTAATGATCCTTGTTTCAAGCCCGGCAGGGCAGGACTGCCGTATCCAATGCCCTTCCTGGCCCAGTCTGGGTAAATTGGAAGGGGGATACAATATGTTGAAGTTTCTGCTTGACACTATGCAATATATTGACTATTTTCTTATCTCGTAGCGCAGCACTGCAATCCGGCAGCACACGTGGCACAACGCAAATCTTCATTACAATTAATACAAAGCAGCTTGAAATTCAAGAGGTGGATGCATGTTCGAAAAAATTAAGAAGCGGGATGGCAGAATTTCGGAGTTTGATTCATCCAAGATAAGCGATGCCATTGCAAAGGCAGGCAAGGCCACGGGTGAGTTCGATGACCGGGAAGCCAAGAAGCTGACGCTCAAGGTGATCACCTTTGCACGGGACCTGCGGCTCGGTTCGTGTCCTGAGGTGGAGGAGATCCAAGATATCGTGGAGCGGGTGCTTCTGGATTCCCCGTTCTATAAGACCGCCAAGGCCTACATCATCTACCGGGAACAGCACAACCAGATCCGGAAGATCACGGTCAAGGAACATGTGGAACTCATGGATTCCTACATCCGTAAAATGGACTGGAAGGTGAAGGAGAACTCCAACATGAGTTACTCCCTCCAGGGCCTGAACAACTTCATCTCATCGGATATCACCTCCGAGTACTGGCTGAACCGGATTTACCCACCCGAGGTCCGGGACTCCCATATCAACGGTGATATTCACATCCATGACCTGAGCCTCTTGTCTGTGTACTGCGTGGGCTGGGATCTCCAGGATCTGCTCATGCAAGGGTTCAAGGGTGTTGCAGGCAAGGTTGAAAGCTCACCGCCCAAACATTTCAGAACCGCCCTGGGCCAGATGGTCAATTTTTTCTACACCCTCCAGGGCGAGGCTGCCGGCGCCCAGGCCATGTCAAATTTCGATACGCTTCTGGCCCCTTTTATCAGGGTGGATGACCTTTCCTTCAGGGAGGTCAAGCAGGCCCTGCAGGAGTTTGTGTTCAATATCAATATTCCCACCCGCGTGGGCTTCCAGACGCCCTTCACCAATATCACCATGGACCTGAATGTCCCGTCCATATTAAAGGACGCTCCGGTGATCATCGGCGGAAAATATCAGTCCGATACCTATGCTGATTACCAGAAAGAGATGGACATGATCAACGGAGCCTTTGCCGAGGTTATGATGGAGGGGGATGCAAAGGGCCGGGTTTTCACCTTCCCCATCCCCACCTACAACATTACAGCTGATTTCAACTGGGATAACTCCAATCTGGAAAACATTTGGAAGATGACCGGGAAATACGGTATTCCTTATTTTTCCAATTTTGTGAATTCCGATATGTCTCCGGATGACGCCAGGTCCATGTGCTGCCGCCTGCGCCTGGACAACCGTGAGCTCAGGAAACGGGGAGGCGGTCTGTTCGGTGCCAACCCCCTGACCGGTTCCATCGGTGTTGTGACCCTGAACCTTCCCAGGATAGGATATGTGGCCGGCAATGAAATGGATTTCATGGACCGCCTGGATCAGCTCATCAAGATTGCAGGCAACTCCCTGGCCATCAAGCGCAAGGTCCTGGAGAAGTTCACCGAGGGCAACCTTTATCCCTACTCCAAGTTTTACCTGAGAAAGATCAAGGAGGCCAACGATTGTTACTGGCGGAATCATTTTTCCACCATCGGCATCCTGGGCATGAACGAAGCCTGCGTCAATTTCCTGGGCAAGGGGATTGCCACCCGCCAGGGCCAGGAGTTCGCCATCCGGGTCATGGACCATATCCGCACACAGATTGAAGCCCTCCAGAACGACACCGGTGAGATTTTCAACCTGGAAGCCACTCCGGCAGAGGGGACAACTTACCGGTTCGCCATGCTGGACAAGAAGAAATTTCCCGGAATCCTGTGTGCCAATGAAACCGAGTTCCAGGCAGGGAGTGATCCGTTTTATACAAATTCAACCCATCTTCCGGTGAATTACACCGACGATGCCTTTGAGGCTCTGGAACTCCAGGATGACCTCCAGACCCGGTATACCGGCGGCACAGTGCTCCATCTGTTCCTGGGTGAGGAAGTGGGGAATGTGGAGGCGGTCAAGGCCATGGTCAGGAAGGTCTCCAACAATTATAGGCTGCCCTATTTCACCCTGACACCCACCTTCAGTGTGTGTCCTTCCCATGGGTACCTGTCAGGCGAGCAGGAGTTCTGTCAGTGCGGTGCCGAGACCGAGGTCTACTCCAGGGTTGTGGGATACCTGCGGCCCGTCAAGCAGTGGAACGGCGGCAAGCAGACAGAGTTCTGCATGCGCAAGACCTATAAGGTGGCCTGATCCCTCCATGAGAATCGGAGGCCTGCTCAAAAATTCCTGGATCGATTTTCCAGGGCGTGTTGCCTGCGTTGTATTCACCCCCGGGTGCAATTTTGCCTGTCCATACTGCCATAACCCGGACCTGGTAACATGTCCGGGGCCTGACAACGCCCCCAGGGAGGCGGACGTGTTCACATTTCTGGAAAAACGGAAGAACCTGCTGGACGGGGTGGTGATTTCCGGCGGTGAGCCCACCCTGCGCAAGGGGCTGGAGTCGTTCTGCATCAAGCTGAAAACCATGGGGTTCCAGGTAAAACTCGATACCAACGGCACCTGTCCCCAGATTATCGAGTCCCTGCTGGACAAAAGTCTGGTGGATTACGTCGCCATGGACGTGAAGTCTTCCCCCGGGGAATACTCCCGGGTGGCAGGACGTGACGTGGATCTGTCCGCCATTTTCCGTAGCATTGATCTGATCATGGGCAGGGCGCCGTCCTATGAGTTCCGCACAACCTGTGTCAGACCCTTTGTGGATGCCGGGATCATGGCCGGTATCGGGGAGATGATCCGGGGTGCCCGGCTGTACATTCTTCAGGGCTGTTCATGTAAAGGACTCTTGCTGGATCCAGAGTTTTTTGATAAGGGTTCTGTTGTCCTTACACCTTTGGAGATTCTGGCGTTAAAGGATGTGGCAGATCGTTATGTTGAAACATGCACGGTGCGGTGATCGGCCATTGGGCAACCGGCAACCGGATATCTGGACCTGACGGCCCGGAAAATTCCGGGCGGAAACGGACCTGACAGAAATAAGGATACCGGATTCATGGAAAGTCCCCTGATCTGGGCCCAGATTGATCTGGATGCCATTGCGGCTAATGTGCATGCCCTGAAACAGCTTATCCCCGAATCAACACGATTCATGGCCGTTGTCAAGGCGGACGCCTATGGTCATGGGAGTGTTGCCGTTGCACAAAAGGCCCTGGCAGCCGGTGCTCACTGCCTGGGTGTGGCCCGTTTGCACGAGGCCGAAACTCTGAGAAACGCCGGAATAGAAGCGCCCATCCTTATTTTCGGCTACACCTGGCCTGAACAGGCCCGGCTTCTGTCAGGCCTGGACCTGGCGGTTACGGTTTACACCCCTGACATGGCGGCCCGATTATCACGGGAGGCTTCCAGAGCCGGTGTTTGCGTGAGGGCCCATCTCAAGGTGGATACGGGCATGGGCCGGGTGGGACTGCTGCCCGATTCCCGGAGGGTCGCAGGACCATCCCGGGGCAGTGCCCTGGATGAGGTGAGAACCATCCTGGAATTGCCGGGGTTGGATGTTGAAGGAATTTATACCCATTTTGCGGCTGCCGACAGTCCTGATAAGGACTTTTTCAACTATCAGCTCCGGATATTTGAAAAGTTTCTGGACGATCTGGCCAACTGCGGCATGACGTTCAGGATTCGCCATGCCGCAAACAGTGCCGGAATCATCTATCACCCGGATTCCCATTTTGATATGGTCAGGGCCGGTATATCCCTGTACGGCCTTTACCCCTCCCCCGAGGTGGACCGATCCAGGGTCGTGCTAGTTCCTGCCATGACCCTTAAATCGGTCATTACTTCCGTAAAATCGGTCCCCCAGGGGTTTCCCGTCAGTTATGGCATGACCTGGAGAGCCCCCAGGGAGACACGGATCGCTTCGGTGCCTGTGGGGTATGCCGACGGATTTTCAAGAAGCCATTCGTCCAGGGGCAGCATGCTCGTCCGGGGTGTGGCCGCGCCCATTGCCGGCCGTGTCTGCATGGACCAGACCCTTATCGATGTGGGGCATATTCCGGATGCAGAACCCGGAGATGAGGTCGTCATCATCGGCTCCCAGGGAGCGGCCGTTATTTCGGCCGATGACCTGGCACTCCAGTCCGGTACCATCAACTATGAGGTGGTATCAGCCCTGACCGCGAGGGTCTCCAGAATTTATCCGAAGCCTTGAAGGAGAACTCTTGAATGGGAATTGTCTCAACCAATCAAGCAAAACCCACAAGGCTGGATGCGTTGACTTCCCTGCGGTTTTTTGCGGCCAGCCTCATTGTTTTCCATCATTCTGTGGCATATTTCGGCTTTGGTGCTTGGGTGAACCGCTATTTTCCCACCTACCAGGCAGTTTCCTTTTTCTTTGTGCTGTCCGGATTCATACTCACCTACGTCTACCGGCAGTTTGACTCACCCCAGGCTATCCGGCGCTTCCTGATCGCCCGTATTGCCAGGGTCTGGCCACTCCATCTGGCCACTCTGTTGATAATTCTGATCGCTTTGCACGGAGAGTTCAGGTACAGGGCCTCTTTGCCAGATGCGGGAAGCCAATTCTGGTGCCCCCTTGCCACTAATTTTTTTTTGGCTCAGTCCTGGATTCCTTTTCAGGGATTTTACTGGGGATTCAATGCGGTTTCCTGGAGTATCTCAACGGAATTTGGATTCTATCTCCTGTTCCCTGTTCTGGTGTATGGCCTGAATCGTAACTGGCCCTTAAAATGGGTAGCAGCCTTTGGTTTTACGCTGCTTGTTGTCCTGGTGCTGTCCATGGTGTCAACCCGGTGGGTGAGTGTGGACTATATGACCATTTTCGGAATAGTCTGTGCAAATCCCCTGGTGCGTGTATTTGAATTTACTTCCGGCATGGTCATGGCCGTTTTTTTTGGTAAGCTAAACCAGTCTTATAATCCTGGAAAACCTGTTGCAACTATTGTGGAAATTGTTTCCCTTGCTGCGCTCCTGGTGGGGATGTCACTGAATTTCCCCGTCCAGATGTTCGTTAACGCTTACCTGGGCGGAGCCGGGAAAATATGGGTAGATGTGGGAAATGCCAACGTGATCACGGTTGCGCCATTTATTCTGATCATGGCACTGGCAAAAGGGAAACTATCCAGGGGGTTGTCCAGGAAAGGGTTGGTCTTTTTAGGTGAAATCAGTTTTTCCGTTTATCTGATTCATCAGATTCTACTCAGGATCTACGGTAGTTACATAAAAGCCTACGATGTGCTCCCTCTTTGGATTTCCTACAGTTACTTCTGGATTGTCATCCTTCTGGTATCATACCTGTTGTGGGAGATTGTTGAAAAGCCATGCAGAAAGATGATTATTAACCTTGGAAAAGGCTTAGGGTTTCTTGGCATGGGCCAGGAGGTTCACTCTGTTGCCAGGAAAAAGAGCATATGGGCAACAGTACTGGTTTTCTGCATTCTGATGAGCCCGTTGTATGGACTGAAACAGGATGATTTGAAGATCTCGGTAATCGATGAGGCCAAGGCGGAGTCGCTGTCCGGAAATAGTGTCTATGGGCTCAGTGACATCAGGTTCGGAAGCCAGCTGATGCTGAAAAGCATTATCCTTGATGATAGCCTGACCCATTCCATGAAATTGGTATGGAGCAGCCTTGGGAGAGTCACATTGCAGTACCGGGTCGCCGTTCATTTTCTGGACAGGGATGGAAAAATTCTGTCCCAGGCTGATTATGATCAGTCCCATAGCCCGAACCGGAAAGGTAAAGTCGGGAAAAATACCTTCTGGGTCGATGATATCGATCTTTCCCTTATACCTGACACTGTTCACGCCATCGGTCTTGCATTGTTTACCGAACGGGACATGAAGCTTCTGCCGATATCCGATGGTCCAAGGGATTGGAACAATACCCGGCTTATTATTCCCAGGTTCCGTTGATAGGTTTTACCCCCCAGGTATCTCTTGTTGACTGATGTTATCTCAGCCCCTTTTGCTCATCCGCCGGCCGTGACGGCTGTCCTCTCCGGGAAGAACCATCTCCCTGCCATTCTGATCCGTTTGGTGTCTTGAACCTGACCGTGTCAGAATGATTCTGATCACCATCATTGGACAAGGTCCTTGTCCGTTTTGACGACCCGGGTGATGTTGTTGGACTCTCCGGGTTTTCGGCTGGCCCTTCTGCGTGCCCTCTGCGCTCAGAAGGAGTTTTCGCAGATTCCACCCCTATTGGAAGGGGGTTTGTCCCCTGATTTTTATATCCCTTTGACTTAGTAGATTCCACACCTATCGGAAAAGGGCTTGTCCCCTGTTTTCTGTGTTCCTTGCCTTGAGTCGGAGTCGAGTCCACATCTTGTGACGGGTTCACGACCGATCCCCGGTTTTCCTTTGCAGGTGTCTTTTCTCTGGGCATGGCCGAAGGGCCGCTATCCATGGCGGGTCCGCCTGAGTTGTGGTCAGAATCCTGTGATTCCCAGCGCTTGCGCTCCTTGCCGAGAGTCTGAACTTCAACGGCATGTCTGGATATCTGTTTGCGTGTTTCAGACTCGGTTTGTTCGACCTTGAAGGCCGAGGTACTCCTGTTTGCGATTCGAGTCACGGGCGCGGCTATTTCAAAATGCCTTTTCTGTGATTCCGTCATACTTTTTGCCCTGTGCTCCATTTCGCGATAGGTTCTCGGCGGCCGCAGGGTCTTGTCGTCGCGGCGGTGTTCATACTCGCTTTTAAGATGTTTGTCCCACTGCGGTTCATCTTTGTGGTGCAGCCATCGGTGGTGCGTATAAATCGGGTCGTACCATCTGTGATTATGTCCGTAATCATACCATGGAAAGATCCCAAA
Source organism: Pseudomonadota bacterium (assembly GCA_043806875.1). Classification (GTDB taxonomy): domain Bacteria; phylum Desulfobacterota; class Desulfobacteria; order Desulfobacterales; family Desulfobacteraceae; genus JAZDGN01. The sequence goes on along the minus strand of JAZDGN010000065.1, from coordinate 176,217 downwards.
GCCGATATAGACACTGTCGTAGTAGTCCCCGAAATAGTAATGGCAGTATTGGGGCCGGGTGAAAAGTCCGAATTCCAGATTGCTCACATCCACTGCAATGCTGAGTGTATAGGAAAATCCCTGGTGCGTATATAGGTGACTCGGGAAATAAACCGGTGCGAAAAGAATTCCGCGGTGATCAAAGTTCCAGTCCCAGTGTCCGGTCACAAAAATATAGCCCCGCGGTGTCCTCATGTAATGGGAAGGGATCCACACCCAATCCGGCTGTGCAGCAATCCAGTATCCCGGCCGATGAATATACTGCTTATGGTACCAGTACCAGCAGGGCGGCACCCAGATGCTGTCCGGGGATTGAGCCGGAGACGGTGGTTCTATGTCAGTCAGTGCCGGCGGGGCTGGAAGATATTCGATGTCATTATTGCCCATGGGGGCCCAGAATCCTGCGACCCATTGCCAGCCTTGTTCAACTTTTGCCCAGTATCCAGGCACCCAGGTCATTCCCGGCGGTACCGCACGCCAGCAGCCGCTCACCCAGATATAACCGTTTCGATCCAAATCCCAGGCCCAGTATCCCGGAATCCATTGAAACTGTTCACCCACGGGCCTTTCCAACGGTGGAACTTCCTCTATGTCTGAAGGGGGCGCGGTCTGTACTATAAGGCCTGTCTGGTCCTCAAGATTTACCGGCTGGGCAAAGGCTTCGTTAACCGGCCCCCGGGTCAGCACCTCCGGCTGTTCCTGGTCCGGTACCGGCGGAGCCTGGCCCGTTACTTCGGTACACCCCAATCCTATGGTCATTGCCATGGCCAGTACAGCCATTATCATCGTTTTCATTTTGTTTCCCTTTTCTATAGGGTCTCAACCGGAATTTCATTGGATTGCCGGTCAACAGTTTAATTATGGAACTAGTTTAAGAGTACTTTCAGGGAAGTCAATATCGGATTTTTAAAAAGCACGTTTCTCCACAAGAACGGGGACTCGCTCTCCATGTAAAATCCCATGCTTTATGGTTTTGGAGACCCTGATTTCCGGTGAACAGCAGGATTTCGAACAAGGCATGGTATTTGCATTTTCAATCATTTTGACATCAGGGATGAAAACAGACTGGGCCGCATCAGGCTGATTTTCATGATTACCGGTTAAAGGGCTGAACCCCAGTGCTGCGGATTTCAGGCCGTTTTGGCTAGGCAGGACAGCTGTATTTTGAAAAAACTGTAAACCCATCGGGTTTTTGCGGCTGATTTTCAGGAAAGGATAGGGCAAAAAATTTTACGGGATAACAAAAATTGTCAGGGCTGTGTATCATAGGGCTTCACAATGGCAGTGGAGCATCAATTTCAACCAGAGGTGGGAGGCAGGCGATGGGGAAGCGGGTGGCAGCTGTTTGTTTATTGATGATTGTCCTTAAAGTACCGGATTGTTTTGCAGCATACGATGTCCTTATCGATCATACCTGTGTTGATCTCAATTCAATTCCCGAGGCTGCCGTAACCCTGGCAAAGAGCAGCCTGCACATCGCCTACCAGCATACATCCCACGGCAGCCAGCTGATCACAGGAATGAATTCCCTGGAAAGCTTTCCCCTGTTCGAAAACAGGTATGAATGGTCTGACAACGGCGCATCCGGGCTTGATCTGGATGATTACGGCATTCCCGGGTGTGATGATCTGAGCCAGGGGGATTACATTGACGCCAACGGGGTCACGCCGTGGGTTACGGCAACCAGGGCACTGCTGGACAATGGAGCCAACAGCCATATCAACGTCATTGCCTGGTCCTGGTGCAGCATCAAGGGTCACAATGCCCAGCGCTACGTGGACAACATGGAGGTGCTGATCGGCGAGTACGGTGAGGGTGGATCAAAGGTCGGTGTCGGAAAGCGGCCGCCGGTCAAGTTTGTTTTCATGACCGGACACGCCGAAGGAGACGGTGAAAATATGGCAGTCAACGGCATCCATTACAACAATGAGTTGATCAGGAACCATTGCCGAACACATAACCGGATTTTGTTTGATTTCGCGGACATTGAAGCATGGAATCCTGGCGGCAGCTATTTCTGGAACCTGGCCATGACGGATAACCTTGACTATTCAGGCGGAAACTGGGCCGTGGAATGGATCGGTGCAAATCCAGGGTCCGAACTGGAACAGCTTACAACCGGATCAGGAGTTGCCGGTTATGGCGGGTGCTCCGGTTGTGCCCATTCGTCCAGTCCGGAGGAGGCCAACCTGAACTGCATCCTGAAGGCAAGGGGTGCCTGGTGGCTCTGGGCAAGGATTTCAGGCTGGGACGGACCGCAGGTTTCCCAAGGTTGCCCGGACTGCTCCGGGGACACTGTGGTGCTGACCGGCGCAACCTTTGATGCCAATACTGATTGTGAATGCAATGCCACTTCCTCCATCACCCTGGGTGCCAATGTCGTTGTCAGGAGCAGTGCCAGGGTCAGGATCAAGGCTCCGCTGGTGACTATCCAACCGGGGCTTCTGGTGGAGGCGGGTGCTGATTTTAAGACAGGCCAGTAGCGTTTATTCACTGGTTCTGGAATCGGGCTGCAAAGGGTGCGGACAACCTATTTCGGGTTGGGGTGCTGCTCTGGGTAGAGCATGTTCCCGGACATGGACAGATCATACCCTCCCAGTTCCTGGGCCGCGGTTTTGAAGAAATTTTCCCTGAGCACGCTCAGAAACAATTGGATCCCCTTGTCGAAAAACCGGTCTTTGGATACCAGAAGGTCAAACCGTTCCCAGCAGATGGGGATAAATCCCAGACCTAACTTGTTGGCCACGGGCCGGATGCCGGGTCCGGCGTCAGCCTTGCCCGAAAGTATCTCCAGGCCCAGATCAATATGTTTGGCCTGGATATTGTCGAACCCGTCAAGGGTCTCCGAGTCAATTCCGGCTTTTTTTAATTCCTTTTCAAACAGCTGGCGTGTGCCGGTGCCAAGACTGCGGTTCACAATCCGGATTCCGGGTTTTCCCAGGTCTGCCACGGTCTGGATGCCCAGGGGATTGTCCCTGGCGATGAGAATCCCCTGTTCGCGCATGCAGAAATTGACCACAGCCGGCATTCGTTCCGGGTCCTGGCCAAGATAGGGGAAATTGTAGTCGCCGTTGTTGTCGGCTATGAGGTGGCTGGAAGCTATGTGGCACAGGTTCTGGCGCAGGGCTCTCAGGCCCCCCATACTCCCGGTGAACCCGAACATGGCCATGTGGTCATTGAACCGGGTGTTGAAGGCCGTGATAGTCTTGTCCAGAAGCAGGTCGTTGCTGCCGGCGATCAGGACAAGTCCATGGTATGGCGGCAGCTTGGAAACCGGCTGGGGGTAGTTGAGGGTTCCCGCCTCGATCCACTGCTCGACCAGGTCAAGGGGAAACAACCATTTCCCGGTCACCTTGGTTGCCGGAAGTCCCTTGTCTGAAATCAGGGCATAAACCATTTTCTCATTGATGTTGAGAAATTTAGCAACTTCTTTTGTCGACAATAGGCTGCTCATACAGGGTCTCCTTTGGTATGGGGGGTGTCATCCCTGACCGGTTCAAGCTCAGGACTTCCAGTTCAGTTTCTCCAGAATCCGTGACATCACCTGGTCCGGGGGCATTGATCCGCAGGGAATCTTCAGGTCTGCATAGGTGTTGTACAGTGGTGTCCTTTCAAAGTACAGGCTTTCCACACTTTGTCCCGGAGCCCTGATAACACCCCTGGAATCCAGACTGGACAGTCTGTCGTTCAGGAAGTCCAGACTGATTTCAAGATAGATGATAATACCGTTGAGGGCAAGGGTTTCCATACTTTTGCGGCTGTATATGGCACTTCCGCCCGTTGCGATGACATGACCTTCAAGGTCAAGGTCTGTCAGGTACTTCTCTTCCAGGGCCAGGAACTGTTTCACCCCGGATCCGGCAATGATTTCCGGCAAGGTTTTTCCCTCCGAGGTCTGGATCAGGATATCGGTGTCCATGAACCCGAATCCAATTTCTTTGGCAAGCAGGATTCCCACCGTGCTTTTCCCAACAGCAGGCATTCCGATAAGGATAATATTTTTTTTCATGAAAGATGACTCAAGCATATTCCAGAGGCTGTGGTTCAGGCCGGACGCCGGATTCCCCATGAATCGGCTCAACAGATCAAGGACCTGAGTAACAGGATGGTTCATACCATATCTGATAAAAAATCACCACATGGACCTTGAACCTCCTTGACTTTATCTGCTGTGCAAACTATTGATAGGGCAATACCGGAAATGGATCGGACCATAGCCCGTGGACCAACGGGATAGACTGGACTTCAATGTGGACCCAGACACCAATGACCATTGAAAAAAAACCCGAAATTGTAGCTATTGTCGGAAAATCAGGATCCGGAAAGACAACCCTTCTTGAAAAGCTGATTCCTGTTCTCAAGGGACGGGGGTACAGGCTGGGAATTGTCAAACACGTGTTCCACGGATTTGAAATGGATAAGAAGGGCAAGGACAGCTGGCGCCATAAACAGGCCGGGGCGGCTGCCACCCTTGTGCTCACCGCCGGGACCGTTGCCATGGTCAAGGACGTTAATGAACCTTCCCTCCTGGATATGACAGCCTATCTTTCTGACATGGATCTTATCATTGCCGAAGGCTTCAAAGGGGCGGCAGTGCCGAAAATAGAGGTTTTCAGAAAGGACGGCCCGCACAGGGAACCGCTGTTCCTGGGAGGGAATCAAATTGTTGCCCTTGTTACGGACACGGACCATCGTCCTTTCGGTGTCCCGGTGTTCGGCCTGGATGATATGGAGCGCCTGGCCGATTTTCTGGAGATCCGGTTTCTGACCGGGGAATGAACATGTCACGAACCAGGAAAGATGTCCAGGACCCGGTCAAGGGGTGGATCCATGGCAAATCATGAACTTGATCGGTTGCGGCAACGGGTTCTGGACTATGCTGACACGTTCATCTTCCGGGCGGACATCCCTGACCCCCATATCCTTAAAAAGGAACATACCCTCAGAGTTACTGACGAAATTCTGGACCTGGCCAGGGAACTGAACCTGCCAGGACCCATGACCGTGCTTGCCCAAGCCATTGCCCTGCTCCACGATCTGGGGCGCTTCAGACAGTTTGAAACCTATGGTACTTTCCAGGACCGGATTTCTGAAAATCATGCCCGGCTTGCCCTTAAGGAAATAAAGACCCTGGGGATTCTGGAGCAATGGACTGATCTGGAAAGGCGCATGATAATGGACGGGGTTCTGTTTCACAATGCCGCTGAGGTTCCGGCGGACAGGGATCTGGATGGGACTCTCTTGATGAAACTGATCCGGGATGCCGACAAACTGGATATCTGGCGTGTACTGATAGATCACTATTCATCCGCACCGTCGGAAAAGAACCGCTATATCACCCTGGGCTTTGAGGACAATACCGGTTTTTCAGGCAAGGTTGTGGAGGCTGTTTTCAAAAATAGCTATGTGAGAAGCGACTTGGTCAATGGCTTGGCAGACCTGAAACTCATGCAGATGAGCTGGGTGTTTGACCTGAATTTTCCCGAGTCCGTTGCCAGAATCAGAAAAAGAGGATATATTGACGCCATAGCATCCACGTTGCCGGCATCCGATATTCTATCCGGGATCTGTCACCACATCAACGCATACATGGAAACAAATGAGGTCCATGAGATCAATTATTAGTGCACTCATCCTTATCCCGGCTCTGGCTGTAGGACTGCTATCGGTGACAACAGCCAGGGCCCAGGGCACGGGCGAATGCATAAGAACCCTGGAATGCGGGGCTGTAAATTGGAGTACGGGCCAGGTAAAAGGATATGGCAAGGCCTCTCCCCCGGGCAGGGAAGAGACGGTCTCGCAGGATTCCGTGGTGGGAGAGGCTAGGGCCCAGGCGACCCGCAACCTGATATGCGTTCTGAAAACCATAGGTATGGTCAGTGAACAGATCCTTAAAAAGAATCCGGCAAGCCGGGATTTCCTCCAGGCCGGGATCGAAAAAGCCGCCATGGATGCCGTGATCACCGAACAGCATTTTACCTCGGACTGTGCCATGGAGGTAACCCTTGAAACATCAATTTTCGGGGGGTTCCTCCAGCTCGTGCTGCCCGAGGAGATTGGGGAGATTTCCCATATTGAAACCATTACTTCCAGCGATATGACTGACAAAGAAACCTCCCAGGGCCGGGTTCTCCATACCGGACTTGTCCTGGATGCCAGGGGGCTGGATTTTCAACCGGGGATTTATCCGGTGATCATCAGTGAGCTGGGAGACGCGGTTTACAGTGCGGTGTTCATCAGCAGGGAGTATGCCGTGCACCAGGGTGTCTGCAAGTATGTCTGCAGCATGGACCCGATCCTGAGCGAAGACAGGGTGGGGCTCAACCCCATGGTCATCAAGGCCCTGAGAAAGGGCGGTAAGGACGATACCGCCATTGTGATCAGCCGTTCCGATGCTGAAACCATTGAAAAAGCAACGGAATTTCATTCCCTGATGCGGGAATGCAAAGTCATGATCCTTTTGGATTGACCAGGAACAGACAAGCCGTCCGATTAACGTCATCCTTCTCCCGGGCGGCCCATGGGCCCTGGGAAGGGAAAGGCGAACCATGTTTACCTTGAATGATCTTTATGAAATAGCTGTAAAGCTTGAAACAAACGGGGAATCCGTTTACAGCAGATCCGTTGATCGTGTCCATGACAAGACTATGAAATCGTTGCTCATGTGGATGGCCGAAGAGGAGACGTCCCACAGGGAATGGTTCGCGAAACTCAAGGCAGGGATTACCATGAAAGAGGATGAACTGACTCTCAGAGCAATGGCTCCCAATGTCCTGGAAGGGATGATGGGTGACAGGACCCTGTCCCTGGAGGATGTGGACTTTGGCAGCATAACCGGTCTGGAGGAACTCCTGGAAACATGCATGGGTTTTGAAAACGACACCGTCATGTTCTACGAAGTCCTTGAAATTTACGTCCAGGACCCGGAGACAGCCGAGGGTCTCAGGACCATCATCCGGGAAGAAAAAAAACATATCGAGACATTGAAGGAAATGATCCGGTCACTGGAATGAGACAAACGGATTCAAGGAAGACATTCCCTGCAGGCTTGTGCTCCGCTTATGGCCTGGACAATAACCGTTGAATCAATACCTGTGTCTGTGTCATGATTCGGGACTCAGGGTGTTCCTGTCAATAAGTACCTCCTTTGCAGCCAGTGCAAAAAGCGGGACTGCCGTACCGCTGATCTGCAGCAGGAACCGGCCCACATTACCGCCTGCAAGTGTGCTGATCGCATTACCCGTAAAACTTGCCAGGTATGCCACAACCAGGAAGAAACAGCATGAGTATACGGTAATGATTCTGGCCTCCAGGGAGGACTTCCTGATCAGGAGCAGCAGAACCGCCGCCATCCCGGCCAGCCACCAGAGCAGGCTGAAGGAACCGTTCAGGAAAACCTCCTGGAAAAAGGTGGCCAGGGCATGGGTATCAAAGGTTTTCTGGAATACATATTTCAGGTGTCCGCCGGCATTTTTGAACGTGTGTGTGTACAGGTAATTGCTGGAAAAGAGATAGATGATGTATCCCAGGACAAGGAATCCTGCCTGGATCCCCAGAACCGTTTTCCAGGGAACGGCCAGGACTGACCGGCACCAGTATCCTGCTGCCATGATAAAAACCAGTGCCGCCCATGCAATTCCTTCGTTTTTTGTCAGGGTGCAGGCAGCCAGTCCACAAAGGATCATGACCATCTGCATGGGGCTGAGCCTTTTGCCGGCATGCATGGCTACGACCAGAGGGCTGAGACCGGCCATCAGCAGATAGGTAATGAGGAAATCCGAGTACCCGGGACGAATCACGTGAACTGAAATCAGGGGCACGGCCGAGTAGATGTAGGCAACGACAAGGGCTGCTGTCCGGTTCCTGGTGATTGTCAGGGTGGTGACACCGGCAAGTCCGATAACGGCAAGAAAGTTGAACAGCCAGGGCAGGCTGACCAGGCTGTCGTGCCACCGGGGTAGAAAGGTGCTCACCCACAAGGGCAGCAAAGAAGGGCCGAAACGGTCATGTATGATGGGAAGCTTGCCTGTTGCGTCGATGAATCTGGCCAGACCCATCCAGCGGTTTTCATTGGTGGCATCTGAGTCAATGACCGGGTTGTTGACAAGAATATAGGCGATCAGAAGGACTTTTGTCACAAGGACCAAGGCGATCAGCATGTCATACCAGGTCATGGGGCTGATTGCGGACGGTTCAGAAGCTCTGGCCCCCATGCGGCAAAACACCCCGGCCCCCATGAGGATACCGAAAAGAATCAGGGTTGCCATCTGCCATGTTCCTGTTCCCAGGCCGGTTTTTACGCAGGAGTAACCGGTCAGGTACACCAGCCCCATACCCATACCCCAGGCCGACGGCAGGATTCGCCAGATCCTGATCTTCCGGCGGAAGGCTATGACTTGTAACAGGGCTGTGCCTGCCGCGACCATAAGGATCTGGCTTGCCAGTGCTTTTAGTAGCAGTTCAGTCATGGATCACCCGGAACAGTTGTGCATTGGAAGAAATGGCCGTAACCAGTGCCACCCTGATCCCCACCTGGGGTTCCCCGGTTTTGAAGACCCTGCCTGCAGCCGCATCATAATCGTAGTGTATCGGGTAGTAGTAAACAATGAAATCGGCCTGCGCCATTTCCCGGGTATGGTTTTTTCTGGTTTCGCCGACAAACCGGTATCTGGGAGAAAAAAACCAGTACATCCAGTTTACTTCCCTGGGACAGGAAATGTGGCTATCCCACGTGCAGAACAGCACGGAATTCTTTGGGACGCTTTTTTCCACTGCCTCTGCCAGGTCTGCGAAGGTGCTTCCAAATCTAGAAGCGTTTTCTTCGTGAGGCGGAGCGTGCCACGCAGAGACCTGACAGCTGTCCTTTGCGTGTCTCACCAGCGTGTTGTCGAACTGGACATCGCAAATGGCGGTGCCTATCAGGCAGGCTGCGGTCAGGATCCACGGCGTGATACCAGGGGCCCGGACCAGGAACACAATTCCGGTGACCAGGAGCGAAACGCCTATATACAGGCTGAGAGACAGTCCCAGTATCTGCGGCCCGTATAGAAAATTGATGGATGATGGGAGAAAGGTTTCCGTGGTGTTGAAATCCCGGGCTATGAGGATAAGGTAGTCAACCGGCGACAGGCTGGATTGGAGCGATACGGACCGGATACTGATATTCTCGAAAAACTGGAAGCCGAACTGGTATATTTCCCCTGTCAGGGGAAATCTCAGCCGCCATGGAATGGTCTGCCGGGTGTTGATGATCAGGGTTTCCGTGTCCCTGGGAATAGTCAGTCTAAGAGCGTTGTACCTTGACTGGTCCTGATCCAGGAACCCGAGGAAAATCAGCTTGCGTTCAATCGGGCTCTTGTTTACGGTCAATTTTACGTAGGGGTAGGATTCCCAGTTCATGGGGCTGTCAATGGCATTGAAAGTGTTGAATTTCGGACCATAAACCATGTAGGGCTCCCTGGAGCTGAATTCGAGTCCCAGCCCGGGAGAAAACCGCTGCCGTGTTCCCTGACCGCTGAAGCTCCATTGACCTATCGAAGATTCCCGGGTCAGGTCAAAGACCAGAAAATCGCCGGTGAGCCACAGGACAAGCAGCGTCATGCCTGCCACGACTAACGGAGCCAGGATACACACGAGGACAGGGCCCATGGTCCTCCCCGGAAAGGGCCGGGTTGAAGGGGCAGGGGAGGCGGTGGAAAGGTTCGCGGCCGGGTCTCTTAGCGGTTCGGTCCTGGCGGCCCCGGATTTCTTATGGCCCTTTGCTTTTTTTGGGGAATGCTTTGCTTTTCCGGATTCTCTGTAAATACCCATGACAGGATAGACCGTTTCCATGGTATCGGGTTTCAATTTTCTTTTCATTTATAGTGTTTCCCCTGGGAAAGCAAACAGTTTCTGGAATGAATTCTATTGACTCCTTTCGCCATTTTTCATACAAGCAAGCAGCAAGCAAGAACGCGAAACAATGACCAGTATCTGAAGATGGCAGGCTTTTGAAACATGGTTCCTTCTGACGGAAAATCCGTGTCTGTAATCATTCCTGTGTTCAATGGCGGTGAAAAATTTCAGATGTGTCTCCAGTCTCTGAAGGCCTGTTCTCCTGCTCCGGATGAGGTCATTGTTGTTGCCGACGGTGAGTCCGACGGTTCATGGCGTTTCGCCAGGGACTTTGGTTTTTCGGTGATTGTTCTTGAGAGATCCACAGGGCCGGCCAATGCCCGGAACCAGGGTGCCCAGACAGCCACCGGAGAAATCCTGTTTTTCATTGATGCGGATGTTACTGTTAAGCCTGACGTGATCAGCGTTGTCCGGAACGTCTTTGAAACCCATCCCGGGGTTTCGGCAGCCATAGGGTCCTATGATGATGCTCCTCTGGAAACAAATTTCCTGTCCCAGTTTAAGAATCTTATCCACCACTATGTGCACCAGCATTCCCGGACGCAGGCATCCACGTTCTGGGGGGCCTGCGGTGCCATCCTCAGCCAGGTGTTCAGGGCTGTGAACGGGTTTGATGCAAGGTACAGAAATCCTTCCATTGAAGACATTGAACTCGGCTGCAGGCTGGTGGACCGTGGCTACCTTATCCGGCTTGAAAAAACCCTTTGCGTCAAGCACCTGAAACGATGGCAGGTGACGTCTCTGCTCAGAGCGGATATCCTGTACAGGGCTCTTCCCTGGTCTGAACTGATCATCCGGCAGAACCGGCTGAACAATGACCTGAACCTTACCCTGTCAAGCAGGGCCAGTGCTGTTCTGGTTTTTCTGGGGATGATTTCAATGGTACTGATACCGGTATTCGGGGCCATGGCCGCCCTTGCATTTGCCTGCGGGGTGCTGCTAATGATCCTGAACCGGGATGTCTACCGGTTTTTCCTCCAAAAGCGCGGCCGGGTGTTTACCGTGAAAGCGGTTTTCTGGCATTGGCTGTATTACCTTTACAGCGGTGCTGTCTTTGGCTGGGTTCTGGGCAGGGAAAAACTGCGAAAAAGCCTGATGCCATGAAAACCAGATCCGTCGGTATCATCGGTGGAGGCCCCGCAGGACTGTCAGCTGCATTCGAACTTTCCGCTGACAAGGATACACAAGTTGTTGTCTTTGAAAAAAGCACCCTGGTCGGCGGAATCTCCAGGACCGAGTCCTACAGGGGATACCATTTTGATATCGGCGGCCACCGTTTTTTTTACAAAGAACGAATCGGTCAAGCGCCTCTGGGATGACATGCTGGGACCCGGGTTTATCAAGGTTCCCAGAATATCGAGAATCTATTATAACCGGAAGTTCTTCCATTATCCCATCCGTCTTTTCAACACCCTGGTGAATCTGGGTGTGGTTGAAAGTGTGCTCATCGTCATGAGTTACATCGCCTCCTTCGTGTCTCCCTCAGCTGAGGAAAAAACATTTGAACAATGGGTGTCCAACCGTTTCGGCAGGCGCCTCTACAGGACCTTTTTCAAGACCTACACTGAAAAGGTCTGGGGGATTCCCTGCAGCAGCATACAATCGGACTGGGCTTCCCAGAGGATCCAGGGTCTGTCCCTCAAGGCAGCCATTGTCAACGCCCTGGTGGGCACCACAACGTCAAAAACCCTGATCGATGAGTTCGACTACCCGGTGCTGGGGCCGGGGATGATGTGGTCCGCCTTTAAACAAGGCATTGAAAACAGGGGCGGGACCGTGCTGATGGCGTGTGCTGTCGAGCGTATCCGGCACATGGATGGCAGGGTCATGAGCCTGGACTATTGTCATAGCGGGGAGGCCTTGACCCGCCCGATTGACTGCCTGATCTCAAGCGCACCCATCACGACGCTGACAACACTCCTGGACCCCCCTCCGCCAGGCCGGGTTCTTGAAGCTGCGGGGCGTTTGTCCTACCGCTCGTTTCTTATCGTTATCCTGATCCTCAGGGAGGAAAACCTGTTCCCGGACCAGTGGATTTACGTCCACAGCCCTGAGGTCAATGTGGGCAGGATTCAGAATTTCAAGAACTGGTCACCGGCCATGGTGCCGGATCCGGGCACAACAAGTCTCGGGCTTGAATACTTCTGTACGGAAGGCGATTCCATATGGACAATGGACGATGAAAACCTTGCCGCTATGGCGGCCAGGGAGCTGGAAGTGCTTGGGTTGTCTTCGGCACCCCTGGTAACGGGTAGCTACGTGGTGAGGCAGGCCAATGCCTATCCGGTTTATGACGAGACCTACAAGGAGAACGTGGGGATTATCCGGGAGTATCTGGCCGGTTTCCATAATCTCCAGACCGTTGGCCGCAGCGGCATGCACAGGTACAACAATATGGACCACTCCATGATAACAGGCATCATGGCTGCCCAGAACATCACGGGAGCCATGCACAATATCTGGGAAGTGAATGAAGAAGAGACGTATCTGGAAGATGGGAAGCGGGACCTGCTGGAGAGTCACCTGCGCCGGGTCTTTGCCAGACTCCACAAACGGGCCTTTGCCTTTGCCACAGGAATCACGGCAGGATTGTGCGTTTTCCTGGCCACCCTGTTTCTTGTTGTCAAGGGAGGCGAGCCAATAGGACCGAACCTGTCCCTGCTGGACCAGTATTTCATCGGCTATTCAGTTACCTGGACCGGGTCGCTGGTGGGGGCGGGATACGGTTTTCTCACAGGTTTTTCTGCCGGCTGGCTGCTTGCCCTGCTCAGGAACCTTCTCATGATCGCCCATGTGAACCTGTTGCGGACAAAAGCCGACAGGATTCACGTGAGGGACTTTCTGGATTATTTTTAAGGCAGGTACCGGTGGTAATGTTGAACCCTGGAAAGGGGTGAGGCTAATATGAAACCTTTGGATGAAAAAAAATTCAGAAACAGGCTTGTCTGGTTGAATGTCCGGCTGTTTGCCCTGGCCGGTGGACTCCTGTCAGGATTTGTGCTGTTTGCTGCAACAAACTGGCTGGTCCTCAAGGGAGGAAAGACGGTGGGTCCCCACCTGCGGCTTCTGGACCAGTTTTTCATCGGTTATTCGGTGACCTTTACCGGCAGCATTGTCGGATTTTTTTATGGTTTCCTGGCCGGAGGATTTGCCGCAGGGCTCATCGCTTATATCTACAACAGGCTTACGGACTTTGACCGGAATGGATCCATGTGACATCGCCCGCACCCAGCGGGTTCCCTTTCTGTCAGTCTACAGGCCCGAGTCTGAAAAGGGTCTTCCTTTTTAAGCCGGACGGATGTCATATTGGCATCAGGGTGCAGGTCCGGTCCGTGTTCTCCACGTTTCCCGGGGTCTCATAGGTCCAGTCGCCCCACAAGGTTTTGATGATTCTCTCAAGCAGGGGATGCACCAGGTCTCTTGCAGGTTTCCCGTACAGGAGATCCAGGTGGTTGGCTCCTTGGATTACGATGTCGATGAGTTGACTTTTCTCCGGCAGGATCTCAACCGATTTCAGGTCCTCAACGGTTTCAACATGAAATACCCTCTTGATTCTGTGGGGATAGAACTCGCTGTACCGGAGGTTGTCCGGGGAGGCGAGACAGTCCCTGGAACCATAGAAATGGACCAGGGGAATGGAATCCGGGAAAAATGAAAAATGGTTGGAGTAGTTGAGATCACTCCTGTCCATGCGTTTGAACCCGTTGCCGTCATACACGGACTTCAGAAACTGGAAGCCCAGACCCAGGGGAATGGATTCGGTTGCCGTTTTGAGGTACCGCTCCATGAAATAGGGGTCCTCCCTGTGGTTTTCAGGACAGATGAGAAAGTTCAGGTCGCCGATGTTGGTGTTGTAAATGAAGCGGCTGATGTCCTTGAGGACCGGTAGTTCGGTGACAACCCTGGACATTTCCTGGATGGGCACCTGGGAAAACCTGAATATCCTGGACAGGTGGTTGAGCCACAGGGCCGACGGAAAGACAACATGGGTTTTTTTGTTAAAGGACTTGGGGGATCCCAGAGAGATGATGCCCTTGACCATGCCGAGTAACTGCCTGGCCCTGTTTTCAGTCACCAGGGCGGCATCCAGTATCTTTTTTGCCGGATCCGGGAGTTTTAACCTGGCAAAGTCGCACCGCAGGGCCCAGTTCAGGACCATGTTTTCCGCAACGATCCCGCCCATGGAGTGGCCCACAAGGACAGAGGGTTTGCTGCAGCTCCTTTTCGTGATGAAGTTCAGCACCGTTGGAAGGTCGTGGTCGATGAGGGTGTCAACCGTATAGTAGGGGTCGAACCGCCCGGCATTGACACCCACCCCCCTGGGTTCGAACAGGTAGACCCAGTTGGCCTGGTCGGCAAGGTCTTTGGCAATGGAATAGGTGTTATTCAGGTTGAAACAGTCAGCGTTGTTGGCAAAGCCTGGTACCAAAATTACCGAGGGATTGGTGTCCCCGGCTGAGACCGCTTCCATGCTCACCAGGCGCCGGAATTTTATCTCCTTGCCCTGGTCTGTGAAATCACGGTAATAGACCGTTTCATAGTCTCCCCTGCCGTTGCTCTCCCTCTCGTCCACCTCGCTTTCAAAGTATGCCGGCTGGCGGTTGGTTTCCAGTGTTTCCTTCAGGATGTTTCTTCTCAAGGCATTGTCCAGTATCCGCTCCAGGTCCCCGGGATCAATGCCCAGGCGGTCCAGGACAATATGGGACAGCTCCTTGCGGGTCAGTAGGATCACCTGTTCGGTCAGCCGGATTGTACCGTTTGCAAGTTCATCGGTCAGGATTTTTTTGATGGTCTCCCGCGGAATGCGCTCCCCCGTGGTCCGGTAGATGCTGTGGAACAGGGTGAGGGCCAGTTTTCCCACGGCATTGGCCCGGGTCTGTTCCCGGGTGACGAGCAGCTCCGGAGCCACGGGAAGTCCCAGGCTGAGCTGGCCCTTGTATATCCTGCTGTAAGTGTTGTAACCGGTATTGATCAGCCGGGCAGGCAGGTCATTGACCACAAGGCGCGCCGCAGACCGGCCCAGCCGCCTGGTTTTTTGCATCAGTTTCATGGAATGGTCACTGTTTTTTTCGTTGTTTCAATGCCAGGTGTGCCACCCGTTTAATGTCCTCATCCGTCAGGATTCCTTCTATTCCCGAGATGGACGCCAGTTTCATGCCGTGTTTCAGTCCCAGCTTGTAGATTTCCCTTACCTTTTCCCACTGAGTGTCGGTTCCTGTGGTAAAGTCTTCAAACCGTCCTTCCAGGGCCAGGATAATGGTCTCAGCCAGGCCTGCATAGGCGACCTGGTGGGGCAGCCCGATATCCTTCATTTCAACCGCTTCCCCGGGAAGAAGGATTTCACCGCCGGTTATGACCAGAACATCCTGGCGTTTGGCAACGTCTTTGGGTGAGAAAATCATGGGCCGCGTGATATCGGTAATGACGCAGCCGGGTTTCACCCGCATGATGTCCATGCTCTTTCCAGCATCGGAGCTTGCCAGGACAACAACGTCCATGTCACCGATATGCCTGTCGGCCCGGGTGGAGGCAGAAACAACAACCCCGGGGTTCCGGGTCTGGATGTCTTCCTGCACGCTCAGCAGTTTTGACATGTTGCGGCTGACCACAATCACCTCTTCAAAGGCAAGGGCCAGAAGCTGGGCGCAGATGCCTCCCACGGCTCCTGTGGCGCCGATGACCATGGCCTTTGCCCTGAGCCGTCTGGTGTCAGGGATGGGGGTGAGTCCCATGCGGCGAACCGCCTCGGCCGTTGCCCACAGGGCAGTGGAGGCGGTGTAGCTGTTTCCGGTGGTGATGGGAAGCACTGCGTATTTCCCCACATCCAGGGCCGTGCCTTGCATGGTTTTCGGGAGCATGGAAATGCCCATGACCTGGGCTCCCAGGTGTTTGGCCTTCCGGGCGGCCTCAAGGATTTTGGCAGTGGTGAACCCGGGGTCCCGGGCCTGCATCTCATCGCTGGTTTCTCCCAGGGCGATGAGCCACCCCTCGGCCTCCACGCCCAAAGGGGACTTGATCCCCCTGACCCGGGAATAGACAAAAGGCGGTGAATAGGCCATGGCTTTTTCAAAAATTCCGAGACTCCTGGGAAATATGTCGGACAGGACCTCGATGGCCTTGATTTTTTTCAGGTGTTCCTGGGACAGGGGGTGAATCAGGTAGGCGAACCGGTTGACCCTTTTCCCGTCCTCGAGCGGGTAGATGATTCTGGGATTCAGGCCCTGCTCGCTGATGATTTCAAGAAGATCGTCGGTCATGGTCTTGCCCTTGGGTATGTCCATGGCGGCAATCATCAAGGCCTCGATGATGACCCCGTCCACCACTCTGTCGATGACCTTGGGTGTGGTATCCAGTATGACATCCACCCCCATGCTGGTCAGAAAATCGACCCGGTCATCATAGGCAGTGGTGGTGATAACAATTTTGCCTGCAAGCTCGTCCTGCTCATAGCCCTCCAGGTAGTCAAAAAATCCGTCATGGGGGACAACAAGAACCGTGGCGTTTTTTACCGCCCGTTTGAGCTGGAAGTCGTTCAGGGCACGGACCTGCTTTTTCCTGGACAGCAGTTTGCCCGCGGGCAGCATTTTTAATAATCCGTGGGCTTTGTCCGCATATCGCTTCAGGGCGTTCAGGGATGTGAGCGGGGCAGGGATGCCGTCCTCCAGTATGGGGTCCGCAAACACCAGGTTGTCGGTGTATTCTGCCATGACCGTTGCGATGGTTGCACTTGCCATGCCCGAGAAGAACAGCACCCTGGCGTTGGTAAAGTAATTGTCCCCCAGTTCGAACTGAACATGCCGGATGCTCCACTCCTGGGAGACCCTGTCCAGGGTCCGGCCCGTTGTAACCGGCGTCTGGAGTCGGTGGCACAGATCAAGCACCGCCTGGGTTTTCGGGTCAAAAACCTTGCCCTTTCCAAGGTTGGACGGATAGGTAATGCCGCTGATGCACAGGACATCGGCGTTTTTGTTCCATTTCAGGAGCAGGTCTTCGGCAGCCACCAGATCTGCGTTGGTTCCGAACTGCCTGATGGTAAAGGACTGCCCCATGAACTTTGCGGTCAGCTCAAAGTCGTCGCTGTCCGACCCCAGACTGATATTGATGATGTGCTTCACATTGCCTCCCCTGATGTTCGGGTCTCAAGGTCCTTTTGTTCCACCCCGGCTCTGGCTTTCAGGGCAAGGTCCCTTACCCTGAAGATGTCGGCGTCGCTGAAAACTCCGTTGACCCCGGAGATGGCGGCGAGCCTCATGCCGTGTTTCAGTCCCAGTTTGTAGATTTCCCTGACCTTTTCCCATTCAATTTCCCGGCCAACCGTAAAAATTTCAAATCGTCCTTCCAGGGCAAGGACAATGGTTTCAGCAAGACAGGCATAGACAACCCGGGGCGGGAGTCCGATGTTTTTCATCTCCGGGTTGCCGGGAAGTTCGATTTCTCCGGATTCTATGACAAGCACGTCGGGCCGTTTGGCCACATCCTCCGGTGACAGGTCCAGGGGCCTTGCCACGTCGGTGATCACGCATCCGGGCTTTACCCGGGTAATGTCGAGAACCGTTTTGCCAGCCCCGGAGGTTGCGGTCACGATAACATCCATGTCTGCCAGGTACCGGTCCGGCTTGGTGGTGATTTTCAGTTTGACAGACGGCGTCTCGTCCAGGATTGACTGTTTCAGGGCCAGGAGTTTGGCTGTGTTGCGACCGGCAAGAATGACCTCGTCAAAGGCCTTGGCAAGGAGCCGGCTGCACACGGACCCGATGGCACCTGATGCCCCCAGGACCATGGTCTTGGCCCTGATGGTCCTGCCCTTTTCAATGGGGATGAGTCCCATTCGCCGCACCGCGTCCGCAGCCGCCCACAGGGCGCCCGATGCGGAGTAGCTGTTACCGGTTGTGATAGGCAGATCCGCCTTTTTGGCCACGGTAACACCGGCATCCCCCACCACTTTTGTAAAGGCCCCGAGCCCCATGATCTGGGCCCCCATGCGCTTGGCCATCCTGGCGGCCTGGAGCAGGCGGGTGTAGGTGAACTCGGGCTGGTGGGCCAGCATCTGTTTGGGGGTCCCGCCCACCGTGATCAGCCAGCCCTCGGCTTCAGCTCCTGTGGGGGATTTGATTCCGGTGACCCTGGAGTATACCCAGGGCGGTGCATAGGCAATGACCTTTTCAACAGCGTCCATAAAAACAGGTGGTGTAAATCCCGAAATGAAATCCACAGCCTTGTCTTTTTTTAAAAACTCCTTGGACAAGGGATGGATGACAAAGGCAAACCTGTTGAGGCGTTTTTCCCGGCCGCTGGGATAGACAATCCTGGGGTCCATTTTCTGCATGCTGATGATTTCCAGGAGGTCGTCATCATTGACTGCGTCGTGCTTTTTCCCCAGGGCAGCCAGTATCAGGGCTTCGATGACAGCCGGTCCCACAACCCGTTCCAGGATTTTGGGTGTGGTGTCGATGATCACATCAACCCCCCGTTCCTTGAGAAATTCCACCCGGTCGTCCGTAGCAGTGGCTGTGATGATAATTTTTCCCCCCAGTTCTTCAAGGGTGGTGTCCTTGAGATGGGTGTAGAAATCAAAGGAGGGGACAACGATGATGGATGCTTTCTGCATGGCTTTTTTGAGGATGTACCCGTTCCACGTGTTCAAGGGTACCACGGACGATGCCAGGCGTTTTCCCGGGACCCACTGGAGGATTTCATGGGACCCGCGGGCATAGGATTCAAGACCCTTGATAGACCTGATGAACTTGGGGATGCCGTTCTCCAGAACAGGGTCTGCGAAGGTAATGTTGTCCGTGAACTCGTTCATGACCCGGGCAATGTTGTAACTGGTCATGCCGGACAGGAACAGAACCCTGGCATTGAAGAAATAGCTGCCGAACCTGTGGTTCACAAATCGCAGGGCCCACTCAAGGGAGACATCCCGAAGAGCCTTTCCCGTGGTTACCGGTGTCTGGATCCGGCGTCCCAGGAGTGTGATCTTGTCCTCATGCTTCCGGACCAGGTACCTGGGTCCGATACCGGCAGGAAACCTGATCCCTTCTATGCCGATGGCGTCAGCCTTCCTGTCCCATTCCAGAAGCAGCTGCGCGGCTCTGTCCATGTTCCCGTCAGCGCCCACCCGTTTTACGGTGAACTCCTGGCCCAGAAATTCCGTTTCAAAGGAATAATCGTCCCTGCTGGCTCCCAGGCTGATGCTGATGATCTGTTTCAATTTCCCCTCCCATGTGATTGGAACGTGATGCGTCTTGTGCGACTGCTTACCCGTCATCCCGGATGGCGTTCACCGGACACAGGTCCATGGCTTCCCGGCAAAGGGCTTCCTGCAAGGCATTGTCCGGCTGTCTGCAGACATACTCATGGCCGAATTCGTGATTTGATCTGAAGTTGTCCGGGGCGATCTCCGGGCACAGGCAGCAGTTGATGCAGTGTGCTGTAACATAGAACCTACCCTGGACATTGTCGCTTATTTTCTGGTCCATTCTAGTCTGCTCCCGGGTTGACCCCGAAGATCGATTCCTTTCTTGCCGGTAGCTTCCGAAAACAAGACCTAGTCTGCAAGATCCTTCATGATCTTCTGTACATCCTCAAGCAGGTGTTCCCGGCCGCTCCTTTTCGGGCTGTCTGGTTCCCGGTGAATATGGCAGAAATCGCCATGGGTTGCGGCGTTTCTGCACTGCTTGCCGGCAGCCGTGGTTGCCTGGCACCTGCCAGGTTCTTCGGAGCTTACTTTAGGCTTTGCCTTTGCTTCTGCAAACCTGTCGTGGAGAACCAGGGGTGCCTCATAGATTTTTCCGGACCGGACCAGGTCAATGAGAAAGTTGAATTCCTCCTCAAACCCTTCCAGAAAGGTTTCGGGATCCGGCATGAGCCCCTGGTCCGATGCAATGCCGATGGTGACATTCCCGTTGTAGCTCAGGATGCTGATGCCCAGGCCGATTGCGCCGGACCGTGGAACCCAGAACATGATATTGGTGATCTCCCTGCCTGCAAAGTACAGGGGCTTTTTTGGGCCCGGGACATTGGTCATCACGCCCGAGGCCTTGTTGCCGAACACCTGAGATGCCTTCTGGGCAAGGGCTTTTGGCAGAAAGCCGATGGCGCTGAGCAATCCGAAATTGACATAGGGGTCTGCCGAAGTCTTGAGTTTGTCCATGCGCCGTTTGACCTCCTTGAGGCGCAGGACCGGGTCCTCCAGGAACACGGGCAGGGACAGGAATACCAGAGAGAACTTGTTGCCGAGCTCGAATTCCGTTCCGGGTTTCCGGATATTCACCGGCACCGTGACCCTGAGATCAAGCTCATTGACCGGGGTATTACGGGTCTTCAGATACCGGCGCATGGAACCGGTGACTGTGGCAATGAGCACATCGTTCAGGGTGGCGGAACTGATGGCGTGCCCCAGCTCCTTGATCCTGTCCAGGGGGATGGGGGCGGTCCAGGCTACCCGTTTCTGGACGCCGAGCTTTCCCTTGAACGCGGTATTGGGGTCTGCTTTCATGGTAAGGTGCCGGCTGAGGACAGCGGCTACGTCCGTGGGAAGCCCCACGGCCAGACTGGCCCACTGTTTCGCCGTCCCCGGATCCGCATAGATTTTCGATGTTTCCCTGGCAACTGTTTTGCCCAGGGACTTGCCTGTTCTGACAAGTCCCCGGGCGGAGTTGATCACGGATCCGGCCGAACCTACCAGGGAATCAAATGACAGCAGCGGGGACTTGCGGTGCCGCCCAGGTTTTTTTTTGGAACCCGGTTCCGGCCACGGGGCGTCCGGGGCCGTATCTGCCATGGAATGGAGCACATGCATCAGAGCGATGCCGTCCGCAATGCAGTGGTGGAGCCGGAAAAAAAGCACACACCCGCTGCCGTAGTTCTCGATCAGGTGGATATCCCACAGCGGTTTGTTGAAATCCAGGGCAGTTGTTTTCAGGCTGCTGATCATATCCTGGAGTTCATTCTGACTTCCAGGGGCCGGCAGGGCGATCCGGTGAAGATGGGATCTTAGATCATAATAAGGATCAGTCACCCAATCGGGAGAACCCAGCCCGAACCTGGGCATGACCACCTTTTTCCGGAAACGGGGAAAGGCTGCCAGACGGGCTTCAAGCGTAGCAAACAGACGGTTGTAATCCAGCGGTTCCCTGAACTCCCAGAAACCGGTAATCACCATCAGATTGACCGGGTCATCCATGCAGAGCCAGAATGTATCGGCCTGTGTCATCGCCTCGGGCATGTTCGCACCTCCTGATCAACGCATTGTCGGCATAGCCGATGATAAACCGACACTATCGCCATGCCGGTGAAAAATCAAATGGAAAATGACCATCCGGTTACCGGTACATGGCCTCGATTTTATCCTTGTAGGTGTCCATGATGATATTCTTCTTGATCTTGAAGGTAGGGGTCATCATGGCATTCTCAATGGTGAACTCAGGGACGATGGTGACCCGTTTCAGGCTTTCATAGGACGGCAGATCCCTGTTCTTCTTAGCCACCTCCTGGTTGATGAGGCCGATGATGGCTTCATGGCCGAGAAGGTCTTCATACCTGGAATAGTCGATCCCGTTGGCGGCGGCATAGGCCTTTATGTTGTCTTCGTCCAGGGATACAAGGGCGCTCAGGTATTTGCGCCTGTCTCCGATGATGCAGACCTGGTTCAGGTATTTGGATGTTGCCAGAACCCCTTCGATGCTGGATGGGGCTATGTTTTTTCCACCGGCCGTGATGATAAGGTCTTTTTTCCTGCCCGTGATCCTGAGCACGTTGTTGTCGTCTATTTCCCCGATGTCCCCGGTCCTCAGCCAACCGTCTTCGGTAAATGTGTCCGCAGTCTCTTCTGGCATCTTGTAATACTCTTTCATGACGTTTCGTCCCTTGTAAAGGACTTCCCCGTCGTCTGCTATCTTTTGTTCAATTCCAGGTCCCGGTTTTCCAACCACCCCGAAATCATAGTCATCATACCGGTTGACATTGCTGAAGGACGTGTTTTCCGTCATGCCGATGCCTTCCAGGATGAGGAGACCTGCAGCATGGAAAAACCGGGCAATCTCCGGATTGATGGGCGCGGCGCCGCTGATGCACCACTTGACATTGCCGCCCAGGGCTTTGTGAATTTTGGAAAATATCAGCTTTGTGGCCAGGGCGTACTGGAGGCTGGTCATAAGCCCGATGGGCTGCTTTTTGATCCTGCAGGTGCTGACCTCGGATCCCACCCGGCATGCCCAGTTGAAGAGTTTGAGTGCAGCGCCTCCTTTGGCTTCCACACCACTGATCACCTTGGTATGGATCTTTTCAAAGATCCGCGGCACACTGACGAACCAGTGGGGTGCGGCAACCTGGAAATCCTCCAGCAGGGTGTTGATGCTCCGGGCAAAGGTCGTCCGGTTCCCGGTGAGCACCGCCGTATAACTGCAGGTCCTGGCAAATACATGGGCCAGGGGGAGGAAGAGAAACATCTCTTCGCCGTCGTGGAGTTCTCCGGACTGGAGAACCGATTGTGCCGTAAAGGTGATATTGTCATGGGTCAGCACCACGCCCTTGGGAACACCGGTTGTCCCGGAGGTATAGACGATTCCTGCCGTATCCGTGGGTCTTACCGCGGCGGCCCGGTCTTCAAACTCCCGGTCCGGCACATCCCTGCCCAGGTCCAGAAACTCTTCAAAGGAGATGGTCCATCCGTCACCCATCCCCTTGCCGTTGAACAGGACAACCCTGCGGACGTTCGGGATGTCGGATCTGATTTCCAGGAGTTTTTTAAGCTGGATTTCGTCTTCTGCAAACACCACGACCCCATCGCAGTGGTCAATGATGTACCTGCAGTCTTTGGCCAGGTTTGACTGGTAGATTCCCACGGTGGCGGCTCCGATCCCCATGATGGCCATGTCGGTCAGGACCCACCGGTAACAGGTGTAGCTGAGGATGTTGACTTTATCACCATGCTTGACACCCAGGGCTATCAGGCTCTTTGCCGCTGCCTTTACCTGGTCGCAATACTCCTGCCAGGTAACGGATGTGGGATTTTTGTCCTTGTCAAACCACCGGTAAGCTGGCTGGTCTTTAAATTTGTCTACGGTTTCAAGCAGCATCTGATGGGTACTCTGGTAATCCTTGAATTGCATGACTCCTCCCCGGTTGAAACAGGCAGCCGGTTCCTGAAAACTTATGGCGGCTGCCTGTTCGGATATGGTTATTGTTGAATAATAAGGTGTTCCAACTTGTTGTCCCTCAGAAATGACGGGTACAGGGCGTAGGCCGGCTTCAGGATGGGAAGCAGTTTCAGTGTTTTTGGCACATTGCCCCGGGCCTTTACCTGGCGCCGGGTAAGGGCTGTAACCAGGTTGGTTTTGCCGTGCCAGAACCGGTGGGCAAAATCGGCATTCATGGTCATGGTGACCTCGGGCGTCCCGTCAAAGTCTCCCTTGACGATCCGGGTCTCAGGACCTGTGGCATCAATGGTGATCACCGCATCCGGGCTGGTGTACCTGAACTGGACGCAAAGGTTTGATGCTGCCAGGGACCCGCCGATGCGGGGGTCCTGTTTCAAAAGCTCATAAAAGGGAACAAACACATCGTAAAGCATGTCGCTGGTCTTGAAAACGCCGGTGATGTCTTTGGGGGAGCCCTTTTTCTCCTCTGGTGTTTCCAGGTCTTCTTTCGTAACTTCCAGGGGCTTTTCTGTGGAATAATAGGCTGCCTTGATGATGGCAACCACAGCGCTGCGCTCCGGCTCCACTGGATTGTAGAGCATGGAGCCGTCTTCCATGGCCGTGTCTGCAGCCTGATCCAGCCGGGCCAGGCCGTCATCAATGCCGGCTTCCCTGAGATTCAGGGGCATCTGGGTCAAAAAGGCGAGCTGCCGGTTCAGGGTCCTGATTTTCTCAATGCCTGCCAGGGCTGCCTCCTTGCGGATCCAGTCGTCCACAAATCCCAGGTTGTCCAGGGTTTTTACGGCAAAATTGCGGATTTTCCGGGACCTGTCGTCGATAAAGTCCCTGAATTGGTGGAAATCGGTTTTCCTGGCGATGCGGCTCACCAGGTCCAGGCTGCCGGATCGGATTACGCTCTGGCTGTCCTGTACAATGGTGGGAAAGGATACGCCCATGGCCAGGGCGATGTCCGCGTAACGGCCAATGCAGGCTTCCAGGTTATGGGCCATGACTTCGGGCAGGATCAGGGCATTGGCCAGGCCGTGGGGGATGTGGTACACCCCGCCCAGGGCATGGGAGATGCCATGGACCATGCCGACCATGGAGTGGGAAAAGGCCACACCGGCCAGGAAGCTTCCGATGAGCATGCCTCCCCTGGCCTGGAGGTCGTCGGGCCGGGAGCAGGCCCTGAGAATGTTGCCGGAAATCAGTTTGACGGCATGGAGGGCCATGGCGTCCGACGCCGGTGAGCTTTCCTTGTCCACATAGGCTTCAATGGCGTGGACAAGGGCGTCCATGCCCGTGGATGCCGTGAGTTTTCCGGGCATGGACACCGTGACTTCGGGATCCAGAATGGCCAGATCCGGCAGGAACTGGTGCTCGGTAAAGGGGAGTTTGACATCATTGTCCGGGTCCGCGATCACGGCCACCCGGGTGACTTCGGAACCGGTTCCGGCTGTTGTGGGGATGACGATAAAGGGCAGCAGTGTCTCGTGGGGTTCCAGGAGATAGGCTCCCATGTGCTCCTGGAGTTTTCCACCCTTTGTCATGATAAGGTTTGCGACCTTGGCCGTATCAATGACGCTGCCCCCGCCCACGGCGATGATCATGTCGCACTTTTTTCTTCGTCCGAGGGCCGCGCAGTCAACCACCGTTTTCAGGGTGGAATTGGGCGGCACTGCGTCAAAGGTGGCACCAAGGGTGATGCCGGTCCGGGCGAACCCCTCCTTTACCCGGTCAACGGGTCCTGCCTTTACCAGGATGGCGTCGGTGACAAGCAGGGCCCGGCGTTTTCCGAATCTGGCCACGGCCTCGGCGATTCCCTCGAGGATGCCGATGCCGTAGATGATTCGCGTGGGAAGTGAAAACTCAAAATAGTCAGGAAGCATGGTTTTCTCCTTGGGTTGCAAAGGCGGCACTGCTGCCGCAGCCGTGGTGTCAGATACGTCCGTTGAGCTGGTCTGCTGCTGTCTGGTACCCCTGGTCAATGAGGCTTCTGGCCTGTTTCAGGGAAAAATTGATCAGGGATGAAAACCCCAGCATGGTTTTTGGGGCCAGGGTGGTTATGGACGGCCCTGGGTCACCCGGTCCTGGCCTGAAAGTATGGCCGGACAGGAGGGCTACCCTGCGGGTTGTCTGGTCGTCATGTCCCCGGGCCATGAGGGCAGACTGGTAAGGGGCCGATAAAAACTGTTCAAACAGATGCTCACCTGCCAGGCGAAAGTGGGCGGGTATGGCCTGGGGTGTGTGTCCGATCGGTGACAGCAGCACCACGATGATCTCGTCGGCACCGAAGGCCAGGGCGGGGATAAGGGGTGTGTTGACCATAACCCCACCGTCCCAGTATGGGGCGCCGTCGATGACCTGCCATGGAAACAGAAGGGGCATGGCGCTGGAGGCCAGGATGTGCTCTATGCCGATCTCTTCCTGGCTGAAAAACCTCGGTCTGGCAGTCGTGATATTCACCGCACTGATGACCACCCGGGTGGTGCTCTGCTTCAGGGCATTAAAATCCAGGTGCTTTGCCAGCATGTCCTTCATGGGGCCGGTATCCAGGACAGGGGTGACCGCCCTTCTGAACAGGGTATGGGCCATAAAGGAAACCAGGTTCAGCCGGTAGATCCTGCGGCGGTTGTGGGTGGTCCACAGATGTTCCAGGGTGGCCACATCCAGGCCGGAGCCAATGGCTGCGGCATTGACGGCACCGATGGAGGTCCCGCAGATGATATCAGGCTGCCAGTTTCTTTCCTTCAGGTACTTCCAGACCCCCACCTGGAACGCCCCCCGGGACCCGCCGCCTGAAAGAACCAGCGCCCGTTTCACTGCGGGATCCCCCTGGTATCGGTGATGCCGCCCTGCCAGATTTTATGGTGCCAGGCCAGTTCCCTCTCCAGGATAGTGTCAACGAAATAGTCGATGCTCTTGATTTTCTTAAAGGCCGTATACCCGTCATAGATGAAGTCAACGATCTGTTTTATGTCAAAGAGCATGGCCGCCGTTTTTACGGTCCTCAGGGAAATGGCCACCATCCATTTCTGGGAAAGCCTGTGAAAATCGTGGGTGACTTCCGCACCCAGGTTGATCTGGTAAACGCGCTGATCAAAGTTGTCAAGACTTTGGTAGGCCTTAATGTACTCGTCCATGGTCATGTCCGGTCCAATTTCGAGATCCGTCATCATCTCAACCATGGTCTCGTCCAGGGCGTCGCTGAGTTCGTGGAGCTCGATGACCCGGGACACGGCGCTCAGCATTCCGCCGTAGACCTTGCCGTCCAGTGCGGAATGGAGCTTTTTGATGCTGGCGTCACGGAAGGAAAAGTCCTCTGGGGCATACAGCCTGTTAAAGAAGAAATCCCCGATATGCTCGTATTCCGGCATGGCTCTCAGATCGGTGTAGGTGTTTCTGAGCCGCTCAGCCTGGAATGCCTGCAGGGCACGTTTAAGCTCCACGAAGGTGTCCTGGTGTGATTTGTCTTTGACCATATCCTGCTGCATCTCCCTGGTCTGTCAGTTAGGGCGGCCGGCGCCGGGTTTTTGACGGTGCCTGCCCTGGGACAATTGGTCCGTACCCTTGTCATAGAGGTTCAGCCTCTCTTCCAGGTCCTGAATTCTGGCGTTCAGCTCGGCAACCTGATCCTTTTTGGCAAGGTTCATGGCATCGAGCACCTCGCCCAGCCTGGTGTCGATGGTGTCTGATATCCAGGTCTTGAGGGATGAGGTAAACCCTGTGATTTCACTTTTCAGACGGCCGGCTTCGGACCGGGTAATTTCCTTGTTCTTGACCAGCACTTTCACGAGCCCGTCAATTTCATCCTCAGCCATGGTAAAGGCGCTCTGCCACACGGAAACGTATTTTTTCGCATAGTCGGTCAGGGCCGTACCGCCCTTGCGGAACAGTTGAATCAGGACACCCGATGAGACTGTTTTCCGGTCGTCCCCTGTGTTTCTGGCAATGAGCTGGGAAACAATGGATCCTGTCAGGTCTTCACCTGTCTCGTTGTCAATGATTTCAACATCTTTGCCTGACTTGAGAAGCACGGACAGCTGCTCCATGGAAATGTACTTTTTGTCCGTGGTATCGTAGAGTTTCCGGTTGGCATATTTTTTTATGCGGTGCATGTTTCCCCCCAGGACGCCGGGATCAAAAGGGTTCTGTCAGACTGCGGATCCCGGGGTCTGACAGAACGGTTCCAGAACCGGCCGTTCATCATGCCTGTGCTGACCCTTCACCGGTTTCAGGGGTCTTGTCTTCGGGTTTGGCCGGGGTTTCCTTTTCAAGGGCCGCGGCTTTTTTAACCGTTTTTTTTCTGGGTTTGGCGGCCGGTTTTTTCGGCGCTTCACCTGCCACACCTGCCTCACCTGCCTTGAGAGCTTCCAGGGCTTCTATCTTTTTGTTCAATTCCCGGATGCTGTCATCGAGCTTTTTCACCTGGTCCTTGGTCGGCAGATTGATGGCGTCCAGGATTTTTCCGATGCGCTTGTCAATGGCATCCCCCACCCATTTCTTCAAACCGTCGGTCTTGAGGAAGGGATGGTCCTGCTTCTTGTCTTTCTTGTCCTTTGTTTTCTCTTTTTTGTCTTTGCCGCTTCCTGTCTTTTTGACAAATTCGGATAGGACAGAATCGGTGATATCCTTACCGGTCTTGGTCAGGACAACGGAGATCGCCTCTCCCTTTTTGATGAGTTCAGCCATCTGTTCGGGCTTGAGAAATTTTTTGTTCACAGTGTCGAAAAACCTTCCGTCCGTGTACTTTTTAATGTTCAGCATTGTACATTCTCCTTGTTAAGTGATTGGGTACTGGCTGCCCGGTTCGGGCAGAGGTATGACTATATTTTTTTTGGCTTGCGGCAGAAGGCGTTTTGTTCATTCCACTCCGGCAAAAAGCCACCCGGGTTCCGCAGTTATGCACGGGTTTCCTGTCCTGAGAGGCTCTCAACCTTTTTGTTGATTCCTTCAAGGCCAGAGAGCAGGTTGTCGATATCGTTCCGGGAAGGAAGGTTCAAAAGGGCCGGGATGGATTTCCAGCCCTTGTGCATCACCTTGCCAAGGTCCTTTTTCAGGGGAATCCTGTCAAGGCCTTTCTTCCCCAGATCGGCAATGTCGTTGAGAATGAGCTGAACGTCCTGATCCACTCCCTTGACCGCTTTTTTACGGACGAGGGTTATCTTCTCCCGGGCAGCATCGATTTTTCTGATGGCTTTTCTGGCATCATCCTTTACGCCTTCAACGGTTTCTCCAAGGGTCTTGAACGGCTGGTCCGCTGCTTTTTTCAGGAACTCCTTTCCGTCATCCACCAGGAGCGTGGCCTTTTTCCTGGAATTGTCTGACAGGGTCCTGACAAATTTTTGGGTATCGTCAAGAAGGGTATCAAGTTTTTCAAGGGGTTCTGCCTTGAGGTCCCGGACAAAGGTCCGGCCGGTGTTAAGCTTTTTTTCCACAACTTCGGTGTTGTATTTTTGGATCTTTTTTTCCAGGTTGTTTTGGGCTTCCTGCAGTGTGCGGCCTAGGAAAAAGCGGGACTCAGTTTTCCGGGTTGATTTTTTTGAAGCACTCATTGTGGTCTCTCCTGTTCTTTTATGGGGTTGGGCAACGGATGATTTATAACGCATTGTGTCATGCCGTGAATATGATGCATTGCGTCATGGATGTCAAGCCCGAAATGAAATTTTTTTTTCAGCAGTCTTTCATGTCCGTCCAGGGGCCATTTAATTCTTGACGTGCTGCAGCAGGCAGCAGATATCTGCCCGGGACAGTTTACCACCCCTCAGACGGATAAGGGATTTATGAAATTGTCTATAGTTATTCGGTCCCGGTTCCGATAAGTTAAAAAGAGGTTCCCGCTAACAGGGATACAGGGAGGGTTTGTCATGGTCAGCTTAAACTCGGGCGTGGGCAGTTTCCAGCCGTCAGTATGGAACACAGTAAACACCGCATCCCCATACAGGGCGGGTGCCGCATCGGCTAAGACTGTTGAATCATCAGTCCTTGTCCTGTTCAGGAGCCAAATAACCGTCAGTACCTTCACGCTCAGCCTGGAGCAGGGGAGGGGTTTGTCCGCTGCCATCCAGGAATTCTCCGGGGTTCCCGTAAAGGACAGCCTGCCTGTCCAGACCGGGGATACGCCTGCTGCGAACCAGGACCTGTTCGGGGAAGACGGGTATTTCGGAGTTGCAAAAACATCCAAGCGTATTGCCGATTTTGTCCTCAAGGGCGGCGGTGACAACGCAGAGCTTCTCAAAGCCGGCCGCCAGGGTGTCCTCCAGGGGCTCAAGGAGGCCCAGAAGGCCTGGGGCGGGACTCTGCCGGATATCTGCTCTCAGACCATAGATGCAGCCCTGAAAAGCATTGACGACAAAATTGCCTCCCTGGGAGAATCCATCATCGACACCGCTGTCTGACAAAGGTGCGCAACAGGTTTTGAATCCCTCCAACGGGTACTCTCAGCCCTGGGGCGTGATCAGGGCATTGTCAATCAGCCGGGTTTTACCCACCTTTACCGCCATCGCCAGGAGAATGGGGCCTCCCGAGATACGGTCCACGGTGTCCAGGGTTTCCGGGTCGCACAGGGTGATATAATCGATCTGGGTAAAGGGAAACGATTGGATGAACCCGGTGAGTTCGTCAAGGATTTTCCGGGAGTCTGTTTCTCCGCCGGCAATACTCTTTGCCGCTTTTTTAAGGGATTGGGACAGGCACAGGGCCGATCTGCGCTCCTCGAGGCTCAGATAGGTATTCCTGGAACTCATGGCAAGACCGTCGGACTCCCGTACAATGGGGCATCCCACGATGCGGATGTTCATGTTCAGGTCGGCTGTCATTCGGTGGATGACCTGGAGCTGCTGGAAATCCTTGGATCCGAAAATAGCCACGTGGGGCAGAACAATATTGAACAGCTTGGTCACCACCGTTGCCACCCCCTTGAAATGAACGGGCCTGGAAAGTCCGCACAGGTGGGCGGGCAGATGGGTGAGTTCCACATAGGTCTCAAAACCCTTTGGATACATGGCGTCCCGGTTGGGGAGAAATACCGCATCCGCACCTGTTTCCCGGGCCAGGTCCAGGTCCCGCTGAATGTTGCTGGGATAGGCGTCCAGATCCTCATTGGCACCGAATTGGGTGGGATTGACGAACAGACTCACCACCAGTTTTGAACACAGGCTCCTGCCGTGTTTCATCAGGGACAGGTGCCCATCGTGAAAATATCCCATGGTGGGTACAAGACTCAGGGTTTCTCCCTGCTGTCTCATGGTTTCTGACCAGTGCTGCATTTCCTGGACTGTCTTAAATATCTTCATTTTTCAAGTTCTTCCTTTACGGCTTTACCCAGGTCAAGGATGGAGTAGGGTTTTGGGATAAACTGCCCGGCACCGATAGCCTGGGCCTGGCGGATTTCATCGGATTTCGCGTTGCCAGAGGTGAGAAGCGCCTTCTGGCCCGGATGGGTTTCAATCATTTTTTTGTAGGTCTCCAGTCCGCTCATCCCGGGATAGAGAATCATGTCGAGAATGACCAGGTCCGGATTTTCCTTTTTCATGCACGCCAGGGCCTTTTCACCGCTTGTGGTGCAAAAGGCCTCATAACCGAGCTTTTCAAGAATGGTGCTGGCAATATCCAGCTGGGTGGAAATGTCGTCCACCACCAGGATTTTCTGTCCCGAGCCCCGGATTTCTGCCAGGGATGCCTTGTCCAAATTTTCGGCGTGTTCCAGTTCGGTAATGTCTTCCTGGACGGAGGGGAAGTAGAGGCTGAACCAGGTGCCGGTGTTGTCTGACACGATATCGATGTAGCCGCCGTGGATCAGCACGGTATTCCTGACAATGGTGAGCCCCAGTCCTGTTCCGCTCCTGCCCAGCTCTTTTTTGGAGAAGTAGGGTTCGAAGATCCTGGTCAGGGCTTCGGGATCAATTCCGGAACCGTTGTCCGAGACGCTGAGAACGCTGTAGTTTCCGGGCTGAATTTCGTCATATCCCATGATGGGGACAGTCAGGGCGCGGCGGGATGTGGTTATGGCGACACGTGCCCCGGGCCGGCCCGAGACCTCGTCCACGGCATTGGATACAAGATTCATGAGGCTTTTTTCCATGTGCATGTAGGAAGACCGTATATTCATCAGATCCGGATCCAGGGTGACGGTGACGTCGACACCGGGGTGGAGCCTCATCAGCCTTTTGTACTCCTGGGATGTCATATGGTTTTCCACGACCTTGTTGATGCTGATCACGGTGATTTCTGCCTTGCTTGACCTGGACAGGGTCAGCAGGTCGCTGACGATGGCGGTTGCCTTGCTTCCCGATTCCTTGATGATTTTCAGCCCCTTGTGTACGTGATCGGGCAGGGTTTCGTCCATGAGCAGAATTTCCGGGTAGGTGGTTATCCCGGACAGGATGTTGTTCAGGTCATGGGCCACACCGCCGGACAGGATTCCCTGGGCCTCCATCTTTTCCGCATTGGCAAGACGTTTCCTGATTTTTTCCAGTTCAGCCCTGATGTCGGCCATCCGTGACATGTCCCGTATCAGGACCAGAATCCTGTCCGGGTTTTTGCTGGAAGGCCCCTCCATGAGCCGGGAGATTTCAACAGGTTTTCCGGCCTCTCCGTCAGCCACCAGTATGGATTCCAGGTGGAAGCCGGGATCCGGGTTATCCAGGGCATGGCTGATAAAGGTTTTATAATCCTGCCTGGGAAGCCATGATTCCAGACAAGAACCGATCCACTCCTCGGGTGCGGCCCCTGTCACTGAATGGCTGTCCCCAGAGAGTCCTTCAATCACCCGGTTTTTTCCCAGAACCAGTACAAGGGATCCGGTTCCCGATGCCAGGAGATTCAGCCGGTGTTCCCAGGAGTCCGACCCTGCGGCTGCCACTGAAAGTACAAGGGCAAACAATGCATCCAGCAAGATAAAGATTCCGGCTGTCAGAAACCAGTGCATTAGCGTATGGCCCGCAAACGCCGGGATGGTCAGAATGGCATGGAAGTGAAGGTGTCCGGCTGCCAGCAGCAGGAGGATCAAGGCAACAAGTCCTGTGTGGGTGGTATACCGCCATGGCAGGAGACACACTGCCCCGGTAAAGCAGACAAGGTTCAGGGCCGCCACTGTCATGGAACCGGTACAGGACAGGCCTGTTACGGCCAGGGCAAAGAATGCCATGGCAGCTCCGGCGAGGGGAACGGGCCGGGTTCTGCCGGAAAGGGCCAGGGCTGCGATGCCTGCCCATCCCCACAGATGGACCGGGGTGTCGTTCCATCTCCAGGGCAAGTTGAAGCCTGAAAAAGCTTCAGTCAGGGGGATTGTCCCTGCAGCGGCAGCAGCCAGGATCACTGAAAAAAAGAGCAGTCCTCTCCGGGAGCAGGCAAGGTTACGGGTATGGGGGGGAGAAAAAATTGACAGTGTCATGGCGGTTCTGTTGGTTCCTCCACCCCGAGACGGATTTCCGATTTCCGTTGCCTGGACGGCTGCCGGCAGGTCTTGCTAGGGAATCCGGATATTCCGGATTCAACCGGGTTGACATCATCAGGAAATACAGTTATTGAAACCTAATACCTAAAACAGGGACAATTATCAAGGAGTTTTAAAAATGGCCTTTTTCCCCACCCGTGACGATGCCCTGGCACTGCTCAGGGAATATAATTCAAAAGACAGCCTGATCCGTCATGCCCTTGCCGTGGAGGCTGTCATGGGACATTTTGCCGGACTGTTTAATGAAGATCCGGCTATGTGGCGGATCGTTGGGATTATCCATGATCTGGACTATGAGCGGTTCCCTGACGAGCACTGTCAGAAAACCCGGGAGATCCTGACCCGGAGAGGATGGCCCGATGACTATATCCGCGCTGTGGTCAGTCATGGATGGGGGATCTGCAGTGATGTGGAACCCGTGACCCGGCTTGAGAAGACCCTGTTCACCGTGGACGAGCTCACAGGGCTGATCGCCAGCGCATGCCTGGTTCGCCCGACCCGGAGCGTCCTTGACATCACGGCCAAATCCATAAAGAAAAAATGGAAGGACAAGAGTTTTGCCGCCGGCGTGGACCGCTCCATCATAGAAAAAGGGGCCGGGATGCTGGGCATGGATCTGACGCAATTGATCACCGAGACCATTCTGGGCATGAGAACTGCGGCCGATGAGATCGGACTCCGGGGGACGCTCTGATAGTCGCGTCAAAAATCCAACATGTTCCGTCGGAAAAATCTGCCATGTCCTGTTGTTACGGCTTCGGTTGTTTTGATTTCAACTATCTGATATATTTGTAAAAATTTAATAATTGTAGTTTTGGCATCTGTTTTGCATGTCTCTTTTTCAGAATTGATTTTTTCATGATGAAAGGACATGCCATGAAAGTGACATTGACACGGCTCTCAAACACGGTTTCAGCAATGGTATCTTTGATGTTCGGTACTGCTGCAAAGCAATCGGATCATAAACGCCTGATTTCCTATATTGTTGCCCTGAACGAGAAAAACACTCCGGATGCCATCATCCATGAAGCTTCTCTGTGCCTGAAAGATATCCTTGACTTCAGGCTGTTTGCATTTGTTTACAAATCAGCGACCGGTATTGATGTGTGGCTGAATCCGAGAATGTACAAGAAGTCCCTGGAATCAGTTGTGATCAGTGATTTCGACCTGGCCGGCAACACGGAAATCAACTACCTGAACCATACCTTTGAGGATGACGAGGGCGAGCAGGTCTTCAGCATGAACAATCTCATCTCCTACAACCTGGA
This sequence comes from Pseudomonadota bacterium, assembly GCA_043806875.1. Lineage (GTDB taxonomy): Bacteria > Desulfobacterota > Desulfobacteria > Desulfobacterales > Desulfobacteraceae > JAZDGN01. The sequence goes on along the minus strand of JAZDGN010000065.1, from coordinate 142,420 downwards.
AGAAACTGCCTACCAGTCCAGGATTTACATGCTGCCCAACCAGAAGATGCTGGGCTACCATGATGATATCGTCAACGTCATCCTGAAAAGTACGGCCAATGCCCTGTTCCGCCAGATGAGCATCGCCCGCCTGACAGATGCCGCTGCCCTGGATCCCCTGACCGGTTGCTACAACCGGAGGGAATTCGAGACCCAGATCAACCGGTGTGTTGCCAGCGCCACTCGGCACAAAAGTGACCTGTCAGTGTTCATGTTTGACATCGATCATTTCAAGAAGGTCAACGACACCTTTGGCCACCAGGCAGGAGACCAGGTCCTGAAACACATCGTCTCCCTGGTGAAAAACAATATCCGGACCGGTGATATCCTAGCAAGATATGGCGGCGAGGAGTTCATCGTGGTCCTGCCCGAGACCGGTGAGCAGGAGGCCCGTGATCTGGCCGATCGGATCCGGAAAAAGATTGCCGCCGACATGATCGTCACAGATGTTGGTACAATCTCCGTGACCTCGAGTTTCGGGGTTGCCCGGCTGACCCCCAATGCGGCAACGGATAAGCTGATCCAGGATGCGGACACCATGCTCTACAGGGCCAAAACAGGCGGCAGGAACCGGGTTATGCCCCAGCCGCTTCATGTCCTGCAGACGGACAAGAACGTGACCGACCTGCAAAAACTTGTAGAGACGGTCATGTAAAGACAGAACGACCAGATTGTGGAACTGGTATTTCACCGCCCGAAGGGGCTCTGCTGTTTTAGTATTCTAAAGATATTTTCTGCCAGTCATTTTTAATGAACTTCCTTGACTCCCCACTGTGCCTGTTTTAACTGATAATGACATTGGACAATACTGCGCGATGATCGCATGGGCTAAACAGAAAAGGGATCTGGCACGGTTGCCGTCGCCCTTGTTCAGAAAGGGGGCAGTCTGCCATGTCGGTGGAAAGCCACTTTCCAGAATATAGCAAGTTCCGGACGATGAAAACAACTCACCTGGAACAGTTGAGCCTGTATCCGGGTTGATCTCTCTTGACATAAGGTTGTTTCCCTGGTTTACTTGTACCATCGGGACAATCTGGCATCACCCATGGCACGGCCGCCGGGATTTTCCCGTGGAGTACTCCGGCAAAGACCGGGCCTCCCTTCTGTAAACCCTTTCAGCGAATGGACAAGGAATAACCTGGTGAAACTGATCGTTGGTGTTGCAGATATGAAAGTGAGCAATAACCCGGCCGATTCCATTGTCACCTATTCCCTGGGATCCTGCATCGGGCTTGTTGTGTTTGACTTTGCGCAGCGGGTCGGAGGGGTTCTGCATTATATGCTCCCGGAGTCGGACCTGGACCGGGATAAGGCCCTTGTGAAACCATTCATGTTCGCTGATACGGGGATTCCCAGGTTCCTGGAACAGGCCGTCGCCCTTGGCGCATCCCGGTCAAGGATGAAAGTCATGGCGTTTGGAGGTTCACAGATTCTGGACCAGAAAGGGTTTTTCAATATCGGCAGGCAGAATTACATGGCACTCAAATCCATCCTGTCTGATAATAACATGCTCATCACCCACCAGGAGGTGGGCGGAACAGTGAACCGGACCATCCGGCTGGATATCGGATCCGGCGACGTGTTTGTTAAGACCTCTGGAACCCTGGAGAAAAAACTATGAGCGCCATCCAGCAGCTGATCATGGAAATCAAGAACCTGACGCCAATACCTGCGGTGGTGACACAGATCATGGCAGCCGTGGATAAACCAGGGGCTTCCATGCAGGATATCGCCGAGATTGTCCAGTACGATCCAATGCTTACGGCCAATATCCTCAGAACCTGCAATTCGGCATTCTTTGGGCTCAAGAATCCCGTGGAGTCCGTGAAGGATGCGGTTGCCATCATGGGGATGGACCAGATTCTGGAACTGGTCATGCTCAAGTCTGTGGCGCCTACCATGGGTAAAGCCCAGAAGGGGTACGGTCTGGAGAAAGGTGAAATATGGCGTTATTCCGTATCATCGGCCCTGGTGGCCAAGGGTATCGCCGCCACCCACTGCCCCCAGGACAAGAATACCATTTTTACTGCATCCCTGCTCAAGGATATCGGCAAGGTCGTCCTTGACCGGTTTGTTGCCGGGTCCCTGGACACCATCAGTGCCCTGGTACGTGACCGGGGATTCACCTTTAAAGAGGCTGAAAAGCAGGTCGTGGGAATCGATCATGCCGAACTCGGGGCCATGATCGGAAAGATGTGGAAGTTCAGCCCCAAACTGGTACGGATCATTCGCCACCATCACCTGTCCGAGGAGGCCATGCGCAAGGACAGGGATATCGCCATTGTCTACCTGGCGGACTGCCTGTGCATGATGATGGGCATCGGTGTGGGCGCCGACGGTCTCGCCTACCGCTTTCATGACTCGGTCATCCGGGACCTGGGCATCACGGCCAACGATTTCGCCCGTATCATGGCAGACTTCACCATGGAAATGCAAAGAGTCGAAGAGCTTCTCAAGGTCGTTGGCTGAATCTTGAGTTCCTGGAAAAAGAGCTCGTAAAATAATGGCAGGAACCCTGCCCGGGGGCGCAGGCGCCACCCGGGCGGAATTCGGTTCTTGTGCGTGGTTTCACTGCATGTGAGGCGTGCCCCTTTTGGAGGCCAATGTCTCATCAGACGATGCAGACCGTGCGCTTGTTGGCAGCATAGACTACTTTCTTGCTGACCCGGCCGACCAGGAAGGCCTTGACCCTGGACAAGCCGCGCCGTCCAAGAACAATGGTCGAATAGCCACCTGCCGCCGCTTCCCTGGCAATGGTGCCGGCCCTGCTTCCAACACCGGTGACAATTTTTGTGTCAACGGTTTCAGGATTGGCCCCGGCCTGGACGAGTTTCTCCTTTGCCTGGTTGAAACATTGGTGGATCAGGTTCTGGTCCTGGATGACGATTTCATTGGTGGACTGGTCCTCCTGGAGGAACTCATTCTGGCGCACCACATGGATGAGGGTAAATTCATATCCAAAGGGCCCCACGGTTTCGGCAATGTATTCCACGGCTTTCATGGCGCTGTCAGAGGTGTCCATGGCAATGAGTATCTTGTTGGTGGGTGGTTCCTTGCCCACAAAGAACAGGGGGACAAAGTCAAGTGCGGACAGGAGTTTGTCTGCCGTGCTGCCCACCAGCAGGCCCGGGACCCTTGAAAAGCCCCGCCTTCGGGTAACCACCGCGGCATAACCCTTACGGGCTTCGGCAATGATGTCCCTGGCGATTCCCTTTTTCCGGTTCTGGATCTTGATGATGATGTCTTCGGGTTTGAAACCGGAGGTTCGAAGCAGAGCCGTGCTTTTCTTCATGAAGGTTTCGATGAGGTCCCGGTTATGGCTCTCCCATGCAGCCAGGTGGGCTCCCCCGCCTCTCTGAATCATCATGGGTTCGTTGGTCAGATCCCAGTAGTAGTCAGGTACCTTGTTAAAGACGTTGAACAGGACCACCTTTGTTCCTGCAAAGGGTTTGAACCGTGCGATGTACCGTATGGTGGCCAGGGCCCGTTCTGATCCATCAACAGGGACCAGGATCTTTTTCTTGTCGCTTGGTGTGCTTTTCATGGTTGTACCTCCTCAGTGTTGGTCGTTAATCCTGCTATGGGGCGCGTCTATGTCTGCCATGGTCTTTGCTCTGCCCCAGCGTGTTCAGATCATGGCGGTGCTGTCCAGGGTCGACAGGTCAATCTTTAACTCAACTTCCGATGAGCCTGGGATGTAGCTGGCTGCAAATCCCAGCTTCCTGCCCAGCTTGATCATCTGGGTGTTTTCCGAAAGGACCAGTCCCCATACCTGTTTGAGTCCCATGTCCTTGGCAATGATAAGGCACCGTTTCAGGAGTGATGCGCCGATGCCTTTGCCGTGCCATTGGTCCTGGACGATGACCGAGAACTCACCCGATTCCCCGTCAGCTTCAAAGATGACCCGGGCAACACCGGCCATGGCCTTTTTGCCTTCCTGGTCCATGAGGGCGATGAGGGCCACCTCCCGGTCGTAATCGATCTGGGTGAACCTGACCAGCATCTGGTTGGACAGCTGTTTCATGGGCAGGAAGAATCTCAGGTAGATGCTTCTGGGGGACAGGGAGCTGAAGTGATCGATCATGAGCTGCGCGTCCTCGGGACGGATGGGCCTGATAAGGAAGGGAATACCTTCCGTTGTCGATCCCTGGGCCTCATGAATCCAGGGATAGGAGCTGATCACCAGGTGCATGGGGGCCTTGACCGCGGTTTCCCTGAGAACAACCCGGGCATCCACTGCCGTGATCCCGCCCCTGTGAACCTGGAGGGGGTTGATGTCCAGCTCCTGGATTTCCGGAAAGTCCGTGACCAGGCGGCTCAGGCGGATCATGATTTCTTCCAGGAGGGTCATGTCAACGGGTTTGATGTTCCTGAACCCGCCCAGCACCTTGGAGATCCGGGTCGTTTCAATGGCCCTGCGGGCCAGGGCGTGGTTCAGGGGCGGCAGGGCCATGGCAACATCTTTGATCACTTCCGTGAGCACGCCGCCCATACCAAAGAGCAGCACAGGCCCAAAATCCCTATCCTGGGTCATGCCCAGGATCAGCTCCAGATCCGGAGGCGGCAGCATGGGCTGGACGCTGACACCCAGGATTTTCGCATGGGGGAAAGCTTTGCCTGCCCGGGTGATCAGGTCCCTGAACCCGGCTTCAACTGCATCCTTGCTTGTAAGGTTCAGGAGGATGCCGCCGCTGTCGGACTTGTGGAGAATGTCCGGGGAGGCGATTTTCAATGACACAGGGAACCCCATGGAAGCGGCCAGGGCCTGTGCCTGTTCTGCAGTTTCGGCAAGTTCCGTGGGATTGACCGGTATGCCGTAGGTTCCAAGAAGGGTTTTGGCTTCTATCTCGGTCAGGTTTCCCGGACCATCAGCCATTTTTTTCCGGATAAGGGATCTGGCCCTATCCCGGTCGATGACCAGGCTCCTGTCCTTGCGGATGGGAATTTCATGGAGCATATCCACGTTCCTGCCGTAGGTGTAGAGATTGACAAAGGCCCGAACGGCCCTCTCGGGGGTGTCATAGGTGATGATGCCGGCAGCGTTGAACAGGGCACGGGCCCTGCCGATGTTCTGACCGCCGATCCAGGATGTGAACACGGGTTTGTCCGATCCGGGCAGCATCCTGGTAAGGGGTTCGGCCAGGAGCGTTGAGTCAAAAATGCCTGCCGGAGAGCAGATCAGAAGGAGTCCGTCAACAGCCGGATCTTCCATGCAGATCCGTGTGGCCTGGCAATAGGTTTCCGGGGATGAGTCCCCCAGGATATCCACGGGGTTGCCCTTGCTCCAGTTGTCAGGAAGCAGGTTATTGAGTTTTTCAAGGGTTGGCTTACTGAGGTCTGCCGGCTCCAGGCCGTGGGATGCCAGGGCATCGGCCGCCATGACGCCGGGACCGCCGGCATTGGTGATGATGGCCAGGCGGTTTCTCCTGGGCCGGTTGTGTTTTGCCAGAAACTCCGCACAGTCGAACAGGTCCTGGAACTCGCCCACCCTGAGAATGCCTGCACGCTTGAAGGCTGCATCATACACGGCGTCTTCTCCGGCCATGGCCCCGGTGTGGGAAGCGGCAGCCCTGGCTCCTGCCGGGGACCGTCCCGCCTTGAGGGCAATGATGGGTTTGATCCTGGATACGGCCCGGGCCGCACTCATGAAGTTACGGATGTTGGTCAGGCTTTCCACGTACATGACAATGCTCTCAACGCTTTTCTGGGAGCCGAGAAAGTCGATCATGTCAGCAAAATCAACATCCATCATGGACCCCAGGCTCACAAAGTGGCTGAATCCCACATTCTCACCCAGGGACAGGTCCAGGATCGACGTGCAGACAGCGCCGCTCTGGGACAGGAAGGCCACCTTACCCGGCAGGGGTGACTGGTGGGCAAAGGTGGCGTTCAGGTTTATGGCAGTGTTCACCATCCCCAGGCAGTTGGGACCCACGATGCGCATTCCGGTTTTTTTTGCCTGCACTCCGATGGCAGTCTCCATGTCACGGCCTGCCTTGCCGGTTTCCTTGCCGCCCGAAGAGAGGATGACGGCGCCTTTTACGCCGGCCTTTCCGCAGTCGTCAACCACGCCGGGAACCGAGGCGATGGGGGTTGCGATTACAGCCATGTCAACGGGTTTTCCCACGGCCTGGATATGGGGGTAGGCCGGAAGCCCCAGGATGGTTTCACGCCGGGGATTGACAGGGTACACCATGCCCTTGAAGCCCCCGGAAACCAGGTTCTTCATGATGGAGGCACCGACGCTTTCCGGTGTTTCGGAAGCCCCGATAACAGCAATGGATTTTGGATTAAAAAGTTCGTTAAGATGGCGTGTGCTCATGAAAGTGCCCCTTTTTGTCCGCGACCTTGAATGGCCGGTTGATACCAGGATCAGGAAACAATCCAGACTGTATGTTTTCGCGCCGTGTGTATGGTTTTCCAGGTCACCCGCCCGATGCTGAAGTCCTGGACATTGGACCAGCCCTTGCGTCCCAGGATCAGGGTATCGCAGCATTGCTCCCTTGCCAGTTTTGCGATGGCCCCGGCCCTGCTGTCGGTTCCGGTGACAAGCTGCTGGCTGACGGTTTCCGGGGCCACACCTGCCCTCTCCAGGATCCGGCGGGCGTCATCCAGGACCATAAAGGATTCCATTTCTTCCACAAGGGCATTGTCCTGCAGTCCCCGGGCACCTGAATCGATTTTTTCAAGGGATGTGTTATATCCCCTGACAATGCTGCACAGGGTAATCTCACAGGGGTGTTTGCCAACGACGTCGGCCGTGAACTGAACCGCCCTGTCAGAGCCTGGAGATCCGTCCACGGCAACCAGGAGTGATCCTTTGGCCGTGTTGGTGCCGGCCAGGATCAGGGGAACGGTCAGGGCTTTTTCGATGAGCTTGCTGGCAACGCTGCCCAAGGTCATATCCGGCAGGTCACCGAATCCCCGTCTGCGGGCCACAAGTGTGAAATAGCCCTGTCCGGCTTCGGCGATGATGTCCCTGGCAATGCCTTTGTCCTTGTTTCGGATATCGATGGTCACGGCTTGGGCGGGCAGTCCTGCAGCCAGGAGCTGGCTCCTGGATCGCTCCATGAATTCGGTAATGTCCCGGCGATACTGTACTTGCCAGGATTGGATTGCCGACGCTGCCCGTTGCCCCGAAGGCCTCCGATTCATGTCCGCGTAGGGCTCCGGAACATCACTGAACACGTGAAAAAGACGGATGTCCATGTCGTGGAAGGGTTTGAAACCGCACAGGTAGCCCACTGTCCTTGAGGATCGGGGGGATCCGTCCAGAGCCACAAGGATTTTTCTCCGGGTGTGTGTTTTCTGGGTCATGGTTTTTCTCCTGTGTTTCAGCAGGGTGTTCCGGGTTCCGCCTCCTGTGGCCGTTGCGGCGGCCGGTAGGCGGGTTGTTGTTTTTCCCCAGAAACAACCTGCAAAGTGTCTGCATCCGGCAAGGGTAATAACAAGATCTGTGCCAATGGCTGATTCATGCCCTGTTCCGTACACCGGTTATATCCGGTTATATAAGGATCTATGCGACAGCCGGGCATATACCATACACCGGGCAGGATCATTGAAGTCATGGGTGAAGGAAGCCCTCCGGGCCCGGATCTGGAAGAAACAGGCCCTCCCGGTTCTAAATCCTTTACATAGTGTAAAATTAGCTGACAGATCCCCTCCTGGTTTTGCCGGGTTCAGGAAACCTGATCTGAAATTTTGGGGCTGAATCCGAAAGTTTGTTTTTGAAAAAAATATGAATTCAATGGGTTGTATTCCATGATTTTGTCTTGAACCCTGGGATTTTCCCTCTGGCACACTACTTGCGAATCAGAGGACAACATTAAACTGGCAGGAGACTATGACGGTAAAACAACAGATATCAAAAGAGTACGGACCCGGATCGGCCACCGGCAGTTCAGACAGCCTCATGAATACCCGTGCATACTTCAGACAGCTCAGGTGGCGTCTGGGGCTTGGAATCTTTTTATGTTTCATCATCCCCCATGCCATCTTATCCGCGTATTTCCACTTCCAGTTCACGGCCACCCTGAAAACAACCGGGAAACTGAATCTGGAGGCTCTGGCAAAAAGTCAGAGAAATACGGTGGCCCTGTTTTTGAGGGAACGGGAAATGAACATCCGCAATCTTGTTTTCACCCGGGAGTTCAGCCTGGACCCGTCGGAAGCCACCATGCTCTTTTTCCTCCAGCGGCTCAAACAGATCAGTGACGCCTTTGTGGATGTGGGCTTCCTGGGTGCCCAGGGGATCCAGACCGGGTATGCAGGTCCCTTCCCCCAGCTCCGGGGTAAGGATTACCGTCATGAGGCCTGGTTCACAACCCTGGTTGAACAGGACCGGGACTATATTATTACCGATATCTACATGGGGTTCAGGAACCAGCCCCATTTCACCATCGCCGTAAAACAGGTGGTGACTAATCAGCTGTGCATCATGCGCGCCACCATAGACCCGGACAAATTCTACATGTTCCTCAGGTCCATCAGCAGGGGCAGGGAGGTGGAAACCACCCTGATCAACAGCAGCGGCACCTATCAGATTGTTGATCCCCACAAGGGAACCCTTCTGGGCGCGAGCAGTTTCCTGCCTCCCACAGGCCAGGAGAGCGGGGTCCTTGAAATGGGATCCCCGGGCGGTACGGTGTTGACTGCATATGCATGGCTGGCGGAAACGGGGTGGACCCTGATCATCAGTCAGCCCCTGTCCATTGTCCATGCCCAGATGTACCGGACCCGTACCATCATGATCATCAATCAGTTCATTATTATTGTCGTGCTTGCCATGGTGATCTGGCTCATGGTGTCCAGGCTGGTTTCCAAGGCCCGGGAAGCCGCCGAACAGACCCATATGCTCCAGAAACAGCTGATCCATGCGTCCAAACTGGCTTCCGTGGGTGAGCTGGCCACTGGAATCGCCCACGAGATCAACAATCCCCTGGCCATCATCACATCCACCACCGGCGTCATAAGGGATATGCTCAATCCGGAGTTCCACCTGGATTCCAGTCCCGAGGACATCGGCAAGGAGCTGGATACCATTGAGACGGCAGCGTTCAGGGCCAGCGGCATTACCCATCAGCTCCTTGATTTCGGCCGCAACAACGAACCCAGGAAAACCATGTGCAACCTCAACGATCTTCTGGCTTCGGTTATCAACGGGATGAAAAAGCACCAGCTGAACCTGTCCGATATCGAAGTGATTACCAGCTATGACGAGAGTCTGCCGGCCACCTGTGTGGACGGAGACCAGATTACCCAGGTGTTCTTGAACCTGATCAACAATGCCGGGGATGCCATCACCGGAAAGGGGACCATTACCGTGACAACAGGCGTTGAGCCGGGATACGTGAAGGTCATGGTCCAGGACACCGGTTCCGGGATGACCTCAGACCAGATCAAACGGATTTTTGATCCTTTTTATACCACCAAGGAGGCCGGCAAGGGAACCGGGCTGGGACTCAGCATTTCCCTCAGCATTGTGGATGCCATGGACGGATCCATAGAGGTTCAGAGCCTGCCTGGAAAGGGAAGTCTGTTCACCGTTTCCCTGCCCATCACCCAATGCCGGGACGCCGGCAGCCAGGAGATAAGGTCATGAAAATTCTTCTTGTTGACGACGAGGACTCATTCCGGGAGTCCCTGAAAAAGCAGCTGGCCATACGGGGCTATGATGTCACGGCCGTGTCCACAGGAGAGCAGGCTCTGGAGTCCCTGGAAAGGCAGGCAGTGGATGTGGTTCTTCTTGACATGCGCATGCCGGGCATGGACGGGGTCATGACCCTGGGCGCCATAAAGCGGCAGTCGCCGACCACAGAGGTAATCATCGTGACCGGCCATGCCACGGTAAAAACAGCCATGGACGTCATGGAAAAGGGGGCGTTCGACTACATCACAAAACCCATGCGTCTGGAGGAGCTGATCTACAAGATCCAGGATGCGGTCAGGAAAAAGGAACTTAAGGAACAGGGCAACAACGGGCGATAGCCCTATAGCTGTTCAGATACTATTATCCGTCACGGACGGGAAAAACGATAGAACCCAGGAAATGACCATTAACACAAGGAGTTGAAGCAATGAATTTTTTCAAGGAGTGGGGCGAATTCATGATGCAGGGATCCCGGAGTTTTGCCCTGTGGGAGATTGACAACGCAAGAACCATCTGTACTGACAAGCGAAGACTATTCGGAGTGGGGCTTCTGCTGATACCCATCATCATCGGTGGCATCGCCTTTGCCGGGGACATCTCAGGCGCCCTGCCCGACATCATCGGCGGTCACCATGCCTACAGTCCCTCATTTTACAGCGCGGGCATCTTTGTGGTATCCATTTTTGTGGGCCTCCTGGCCGGTCTGATCACCGGGTGCATCGGTGCGGGCGGCGGGTTCATCATCGCCCCGGCCCTCATGAGCGCAGGGATCAAGGGTATCCTGGCCGTGGGTACCGATCTGTTCCACATTTTTGCCAAGGCCATCATGGGCAGCGTCATCCACAGGAAACTGGGCAATGTCTCGGTGCCCCTGGCCCTGGTGTTCATCATCGGCGCCATTGGCGGCGCCACCGGAGGCGGTCTTCTCAACCGGTACCTGTACGAGCTGAACCCGGTTCTCAGCGATGCATTTATCTCCAGTGTCTATGTTTTCATGCTGGGGTTCCTTGGCCTGTACGCCATGACCGATTACTTCAAGTCCCGGAAAGCTCAGGGTTCCGCCGGCGGCGGCCACGGCAAGCAGGCCCAGGCTGCGGCCATAGGAAGCCTTCCCAGGTCCCTGCAGTCCATCAATATCCCCCCCATGGTCTCCTTTGACCATGACATCACCCCTGGCGGCCGGAAACTGTCCTGGGTGTTCCTGGTTCTCTCCGGCGCCCTGGTCGGCCTTGTGGCCGGTATCATGGGCGTGGGCGGCGGGTTCCTGACTTTTCCCATCTTTGTCTATGTCATGGGCGTCTCCTCCATGACCACGGTTGGAACGGACATCTTCCAGATCATCTTTACGGCAGGGTATGCCTCCATCACCCAGTACGCCATTTACGGGTTCATCTTCTACACCCTGGCCATCGGCATGCTGCTGGGCTCCCTCATCGGCATCCAGGTCGGCGCCATGGTGACCAAGGTGGTCAATGACCAGACCATCCGGGGATTCTACGCCATCGCCATTATGGCCGGCTTTGTCAACCGGCTGTTTTCCCTGCCGTCCAAGCTGGCCAGCATGGATATCATCAGTCTTTCGGCAGGGACCGGACAGATGTTCAACACCATCGGGACCTGGGCGTTTTTCATTGTTGTCAGCATATTCGGCCTATGGGTTTTTTCAACCTTTTTCAGGAACCTTGGTGTTCTGACAGGAAAGGAGGTGCGGTCATGAGCGTAAAAAAGGATAAACTGACCAAGGGGATTGTCCTCCTGGTGACCTTCACGATAGTCCTGGCAATCATGTTCATGCCGGTGTTCGGAACCAAAAATGGTCTGTCTTACCTGGATGACCTGTACAACTCCATGTCCAAGGGGTCTGCCTACTACGTCCCTGCGATCCAGAAAGAGGTCGCCGCTTACACTGCAACCCGGGTTGCCCTGGAGCTCAAGATGGACAATGCCGCCCAGGCCGTGGTCGGCCAGGCCCTGCTCACCAAGGCCGGAGCCAGCGTAACGGTCAATGATATCGCCCTCAAGTTTTCCGGGGACCTGCCCTCAATCCTGAACGCCTGCCTTGCCGATGCTGATCTCATGTACCACAATGACGGGGTAACCATCCAGTCCAAGTACGGCAGTGACGAGCGCCTTGCCGTGTACACCTGGTACCAGATCCTGAAAAAGGCCGAAAAGGCCCTGGTCAAGGATAAACTGTTCAAGGATGCCAAGATCGTGGCTTCTGTGAACCACAAGACCGTGGAGGCGGCCTATAACTATTACCGCATCGAGCCCAGGACCATCGGGGGCAGTGCCGGTATCCTGATTTTTTCATTGGTTTTCTATGTAATCTATACACTCTGGTACGGATTCGGTATCATGTTCCTGTTTGAAGGTATCGGCATGCAGCTTGAGCATTGATGCCGTGGATAATTGTCGAGCCTAAACCAGAAGAAAAATGGAGCAGCCTGAGATGATGATCTGGCTTAAACGCATGATACACTCCCTGTTCAAGGACTCTCCGGACCGGGATCCGGCTGAGACAGAAGCCCTGCGTCTTGAGTTCAAGACCCGGTATCATCATTTCAAGCTGCTCCTTGGAGCCAACAACCGGTGCCTGGACAATATGGCCCGCATGGAACAGACCCTGAAAGGGGATTGGGTGTTCGGCATGTCCTTTATCCGGACCTGCTGTACGGCCGTGTCCGTGAACGTCCTGACCATGATCCGGAACCTGGAGATCCTTGCGCCCGGCCAGTATCCGGAACTGAGCGAGCGGTTCCACCAGATCCAGGGTGAACTGGACCATCTCCTGCACCGCAGGGCCGACACCCGGGAAAAGCGGCTGGTGATTCCCTTTGACCAGATCACCCAGGACATGGCCGATGTGGTGGGCGGAAAAATGGCTAAGCTGGGGGAAATGAAGAACCGGCTTAACGTCATTGTGCCAGAAGGTTTTGTCATCACGGCTGCCGCCTATGAAGTCTATATCCGGGCCAATGACCTCCAGGAGGAGATTGACCGCGTCACCCAGGCTTCCGGGGCTGATTCCCTGAAGGAGCTGGATGTTATCAGCAAGGAGATCCAGCAGAAGATCGTGAACGCATCCCTGGTCCCTGAACTGGAAGAGGCCGTGATGGGGGAGTGGAAAGCCCTGGAGGGTCGCACCGGTCGTCCGACCCACCTGGCCATCCGGAGCAGCGCCCTATGCGAGGACAGCCTGGACAGTTCCTTTGCCGGACAGTACCGGAGTGAACTCAATGTGGACCCGGAAAATTTCTCCCATGTGTACAAGGAGGTCATTGCCAGCAAGTACAGCGTCCAGGCCATGACCTACCGGCTGAACCGGGGGTTCAGGGATGAGGATATCTCCATCTGCGTCGGGTGCATGGAAATGGTGGATGCCTTGGCCGGAGGGGTTCTATACACGCGCAATCCCCTGAATTCGGCGGACGACTCCCTGTTCATCAACGCTGCCTGGGGGCTTCCCAAGCTGGTTGTGGACGGCAGCGATTCCTTTGATCTCATCGTGGTTTCCCGGCAGGAACCCCTGGAAATTGAAAGATGCACCGCCGGTATGAAACATGTCCGTTACCAGTGTTCGTCAGGGGAAGGAATCGAGATGATGGATGTGTCTGAAGCGGAAAAGGCCATGATATCCATTGATGATGACACTGCACTGGAGCTTGCCCGCCTGTCCATCCGGATTGAAACCTATTTCCAGTGCCCCCAGGATATCGAATGGGCCCTGACCCGGGACAGGAAGCTGTGTTTCCTTCAATGCAGGCCTCTGCAGCAGATACACCAGGCAGAACCGGATCCGGGTGACACTGCCGTGCAGAAACCTGATTTCCAGGGAGGGATCACGGCCAGCTCCGGTGTTGCCGCCGGCCCTGTTTATATTGCCAGGCGCCATGCAGACCTTCTGTGGTTCCCGGAGCACGCCATCCTGGTGGTGGAACAGGCCCTTCCGCGCTGGGCCCCCCTGCTGAACCGGGCCAGCGCCATTATTTCAGAACGGGGTGGATTTGCCGGGCATCTGGCCAATGTTGCCCGGGAGTTTTCCGTTCCGGCCATCATGAACCTGGCAGGGATTGTTGACAGCCTCACACCGGGTGAAATGATTACCCTGGATGCGGATGCCTGTGCGGTTTTCAGGGGAAAGAACCACGAGATTCTGAAAAGAAAGCGGCCTGCCAGGACAAATCCCCTGAAAGGAAGTACGGTCCATGCCCTTCTCGAGGATGCCTGCCGGTTGATTGTCCCCCTGAACCTCCTGGATCCGGATTCCGGGGAATTCATTCCTCCCATGTGCAGAACCTTCCACGATATCACCCGGTTTGTCCATGAAAAATCGGTCCACGCCATGTTCCATTTCGGAAAAGAGCACGATTTCCCGGAGCACTCCAGCAAACAACTCTATTTCAGCGCGCCCTTGAACTGGTGGATCCTGAATCTGGATGACGGTTTCCATTCTGAAATCATGGGAAAATATGTGCGTCTTGAGGATATCGCATCCCTGCCCATGCTGGCCTTCTGGCAGGGTTTTGTGGCAGTCCCCTGGGACGGGCCTCCGCCGGTGGACGGCAAGGGACTCATGTCGGTCATGTTCCGTTCCACCATGAACCCGTCCCTGGTTCCCGGGGTGCGGTCCAAATACGCTGACAGGAACTATTTCATGATCTCCAAAAATTACTGCAGCCTCAGTTCCAGGCTGGGATATCATTTTGCCACCATGGAAGCCCTGGTCAGTTCCAGGATTTCCGAGGACTACATCAGTTTTCAGTTCAAGGGCGGAGCCGCCGATTTTGAGCGGCGCCTGAACCGGATCCATTTTATCAGGGAGATCCTGGAGCATTACGGGTTCCAGGTAACGGTCAGGGAGGATAATCTGTCGGCACGCATGGAAGCCCGGGAACCGGAGGTCCTGCTGTCACGCCTGAAGATATTGGGATACCTCAGCCTCCATACCCGGCAGATCGATATGATTATGACCAATCCCCAGCGGGTTGCCTATTACCGGGACAAGCTGGGTAAGGATATTGACACGTTAGTGAATGTTTAAATTAAAATATGAGGAGAACAGCCATGGAAACAAGAAAAATACAGGTGCTTGTGGTGGATGACGAAGAGGATTTTCTCAAATCCATCTCCAAGAGCCTGAGCGTCAGGAATTTCAATGTAACAGCCGTGAACCGGGGGGAAAAGGCCATCGAAGCCGTCAAGGCAAAACCCTTTGATATCGCCCTGGTGGACCTGAGGATGCCGGGTATCAATGGGGAGGAAACCCTGGCCGCCCTTAAGGCTGAGCAGGAAGGGCTGGAGGTGGTCATCCTGACCGGGCATGGAACCATCAACTCGGCCGTTGAGTGCACACGGCTCGGGGCATTCTCGTTTCTCCAGAAACCCTGTGAGCTGAATACACTCCTGGATACCCTGCACCGGGCCTATGAAAAGAAGCTTCAGAATGTTGAGAAGATCAACGAGGCGCGGATAAAGGACATCCTCCAGCGTAAAGTGTGACCCGGGCCACGCTCCGGATAAATATCAGATCGAAAAAAAAACCTTGACAGCCATGGCGCAGGGGCAGGCTCCGCCACCCGGGGCGGCCCCTGCGCCGGAAAAACTGCATAACCCCTCCATCTGTTTTTCAGGGGCACCCGTCCTAGGGTGCATTCAACGTCTATATCTGTCTTTGTATACTACAGATGTCCTGCAATGGATGACTCCAGGAAGCAGCATCAGGAATAAACCGTTTCTTACAGCCATGCCCCATGAAGGTCAGTTCCCTGGGGGAAAAAGCTAAACAACTTCACTGAAGTATGGTAAGAAGCAAAGGTGTCCGCTGATTTTAGAGAAAAAAGATAGTATTCATCTGCTCCTTGAAGCGTTCAAGGACCATGATATTTTCAAACACTCAACCATGACATGGAGATGCTTAACCTTATCCCTTCGTTTATTATGGAAGGGATAAAAAACCATGGTTGATAACCGCAATTATTTAGCACACAGGAAACACGATGATGTCAGAGACAACCGTGGGAGACAGAACAAAACGGATAGAGTCGATCCTCCTGGAACTGGTAGGTATCCCAAGCATCACAGGAACCAGCGGGGAGGAGCGGATCGCCCGGTTCATCCATGACAGAATAAAAGGGTTTCCCTACTTCCGGAACCACTCCGATAAGGTCAGGCTTTTTTCATCGTCCCTGCCCGATATTCCGGTCCCCCTTTTCGGTGTTTTTGCCCTGGTCAGGGCTGCCATGCCAACCCGGAAAACGGTTCTGCTCATCGCCCATTTCGATGTGGTGGATGTTAAGTGTTACGGTTCCCTGAAATCAATGGCGTTTGATCCTATGGCCCTTGCGCGAGCCATGGGAGGGATGGATCTCCCTCTTAAGGCAAAAGAGGACCTGGAATCGGGGAATTACCTGTTCGGCCGTGGGATTATGGACATGAAACTCGGCCTTGCCCTTGAAATGGAACTCCTGGAGGAATTTTCCAGGGATACGGATCTGTATGATGTGAACGTCGCGCTCCTGGCCGTGGGAGATGAGGAGAACAACAACGGGGGGATGCGCGTGGGTGCCATGTGCCTGCAGCAGGTCTGCACCGAGTTTGACCTGGATCTGGACTGTGTCGTGAATACCGAGCCGTCCGATGCCGGCCGGCCGGGTACACGGGAGCAGATGATTTTTCTGGGAACCATCGGCAAACTCCTTCCGTTTTTTTACATTTTGGGGGCAGGGGCCCATGCCGGCAGTTACTACCAGGGAATCAGCGCCTCCCTGCTCGGGTCTTTTCTGCATACACTCATTGAAGCCAACCCGGCCCTCGCGGATTCGGATCAGGGTGAAATCACGGCCCCGCCCCTTGGGCTGGGGTTTGAACTGCGCCACCGGGAATACTCGGTTACCCTTCCGGACCGGGTTGCCACCTATTTCAACTATTGTTATCTCAAGAAGACACCGTCAGTAATTCTCGGGGAGATGCGGGCCATGGCACAGGAGGCCGTCGCAAGGACCCTGGACCATGTCGGCCGGTCCTATGCGGTCATGAAAAGCCTGGGATATGGCGGCCCGGATAATGACCTGGCCATTCCTGTGGTGACCTACAAGGAGCTTTACGCCAGGGTACGATCCGATTTCGGCCAGGATCTGGACACGGTCCTGGAACAGTGCGCCCGGGACCTGCCCGGGGATCTGGATGCCAGGGAAAAGGGGATATGTGTGGTTGAGAAACTGCTTGATCAGGGCAGACAGGATACCCCGGTGATTGTTATAGGCCTGCTTCCCCCGTTTCTTCCTTCCAGAACGAGTTTGGGAACTTCACCCAAAGAGCTTGCCCTGAGAAAGGCTGTTGAAAAGCTGCAAAGCTATTGTGAAGGGATTCATGACACCCGGCTGGAAAAAACAGTGTATTTCGCCGGCATCAGCGACATGAGTTATGTGGGGTGTGATGTAGATCCGGGGGAGTTGGCCATGGTTTCCGGGAACATTCCCGGGTGGGGGCAGATCTATGCCATTCCCTTTGAGGCTGTCCAAGCCCTGGATGCACCGGTGGCTAACCTGGGACCCATGGGCCGGGACGCACATAAAATGACGGAACGGTTGGAAAAGGACTATGCTTTTAGAATCCTGCCGGACCTTATGCGCTTTTTCATACGGCAGTTCTGAGCCCCCTGTTCTGTATCCCCTGTCATGGACGCTTGGGGCGTGGGAGATTTTCCGGGTCCTGGCCGGGAAGTCTCAGTCTTTTTTCAGGAGCCGGCAGTGGTACGGATCGGCCTTGACGTATACGGACTCCCCCCGGCGAAACGGGGTCCGCTTTACAAAGCTGATAACATGAACAGTGGTCTTGTTGTCCAGCGCCACAAAATAACTGACCTCGCCGCCCATGTAACTCCTGTCTGCAATGGTACCGAACAGGACATTCATGCCGGGTTCGTCCGTAAAATCGTTTCGGTACCCCAGGGTGAATTTCTGGGCCCTGATCACGATATCGGCTTTTTCACCGGGTTGAAATTGACTGGCAGGGCTGGCCAGAAAAGAGGTTCCGTCGTCAAGCCTTACCCGGATACGGTCTCCTTCCGGGGCCTCCACCACGGCTGGAATGAAATTGGAATGGCCTAGAAAATCGGCCACAAAGTGGTTGACCGACAGGTTGTAAACCTCTTCCGGCGTTCCTTCCTGCTGTTTGATCCCCTTTTCCATGACCACGATCTTGTCGGACATGGACAGGGCTTCGCGCTGGTCATGGGTGACAAAAATGGTGGTCACACCAAGTTTTCGCTGGAGGTTGTCAATCTCCCGGCGCATGTCTTCCCTGAGGTTTTCGTCCAGAGCAGACAGGGGTTCGTCCATGAGCAGCACGTCCGGTTCAATGACAATTGCCCTGGCCAGGGCAATGCGCTGCTGCTGACCGCCGGAAAGCTGGGACGGCATACGGTTCTCAACCCCGGGCAGCCGGACCGTTTCCAGGGCCTGCAGAACCCTTTCCCGGATGTCTGCCTTTGAAACGTTCCTGTATTTGAGTCCAAATGCCACGTTGTCAAAGATGGTCTTATGGGGAAACAGGGCATAGTTCTGGAAGATCATGCCCAGGTTCCGTTTGTAGATGGGGATGTCATTGATCCGCTTGCCCTTGATGAAGATGTCTCCCTGGGTGGGGGTTTCAAGTCCGGCAAGCATCCTGAGCAGTGTGGTCTTGCCGCATCCCGAAGGACCCAGCAGGGTGACCAGGGAACCCTCCGGAATATCAAGATCCATCTTTTTCACGGCCGTTACCTTGCCGTATCGCTTGACAATCCCCCTGAACTTTACAAATGCCGGATCTTTGCTTTCAGTCACGATAATAACTCCTGAAGTTTTTTCCTGCCGTCCTGACCCGGTAGCCTTGGACGGCCGTCATGCATCGGGATTGGCTTCCCGGTGCACGACGGTTGTTGAATCATCCGGCGGCGTTTTTACGCCTGTGCCGCATGGATTGGGGCGCCTGTTCCTTTTTCCCGTTGACAGACATCAGTCTTTGCCGAGAAAGATCATCAGGCGCCGGCCTTGATTCTGTCCCATTTCTCTGTCCAGTCCACCTGGTGGCTGTTCCAGTAGGCAGGGTCTGCGAACAGGAACCCGTTCAGTTTGCCCGTGGGATCAAAGGCCGGCAGTTTCTGGATGGATTCCGGCATGGGAATTTTTGTGGGATCCAGGCTGGACGGATAACTCTGGGCGTCGGCAACGGCAATGGCACAGGCCGGTTCAAGCATGTAATTGAGCAGTTCCTGGGCGACCTTGAGGTCTGTTCCTTTGAGTACGTATATGTATTCCATCCAGGAATAGGTGTTGTCGGGTGCCAGGTATCCGATGGGATGTCCCTGTTTCTGGAGTGCGGCGACCCTGCCGGACCAGGCAACCGTGGCGTAGATTTCGCCGTTGGCAAGAAGGCTCATGAGCTCGGAACCCGATGCCCAGTATTTTTTCATGAGGCCACGTTGCTGCTTCAGGGCATCCCACACATCGTCCAGGCGGGTGATGTTGTTGGGGCTCTGGCCGGTGTGAAGGGCTGCGTACCACATGTTGGTCCTGAAATCCCCGCCCCAGGAGCCGAGTTTGCCGCTGAGTTCCTTGTCCCACAGCAGGGAGGCACCCAGTTTTTCCGCCTTTTCTTTTGATATCTTTTCCGTGTTGTAGGCGATGCCGGTCTGGCCGATGTCATAGGGCACAGCCGACAGGGTGCCTTTGCTGATGGTCCTCAAGGTATCAACCATTTTGGGCATGACGTTCTTGAGGTTTGGGATTTTGCCCTCGTCCAGGACAACACCGAACCCCAGGTCCGTGTACCGGGCATAGTCATAGACTGCACTGAGATGGGCCAGGTTGAACTCACCCCCGGGAGGGATGGAAGCCTTGACCTGGGTGAGAAAGGCATCCATGCCCGTGAATGCGGCATCCACCACTTCTATGCCGGTGGCTTTGGTAAAGGGATTAAAGGCTTCCTTTCTAAAGGCTTCGGACGTGGAACCACCCCATGAGTGGAAAGTAATCGATTTTGATGCCAGGGCTCTTCCGGCCATGCCGAAAGGCCCACCCACAAGACCTGCTGTGGCTCCCGCCAGGCCCAGATATTTCATGAAATCCCGGCGGGAAATACTTTTTTCCTGTAATTTGTCAAACATCTCACTGACGCTTCCATCTGATGTGGTACCCATGACTGTTGCCTCCTTGTTTGGTTTGGTGTGAATGACATCTGGGGTCGGCCCGGTGAAATACTTACCGGGCCAGGGCTTTATTCTCCTTGGTTATGGTTTTGAACCTCTTCCCCGTGAAAACCTCCGGGACACATACCCGGCAGCCAGGGGAAGTGATACGGTGAGCACGATCATGACAGCGCCCAGAGCATTGATCTCAGGGCTTATGGAATTTCTGAGCATGCCGAAAATCTTGACCGGAACGGTCTGGTTTTTTGCCGTTGCCCAGAACAGTGTTGCCGTGACATCGTCAAAGGATATGGTAAAGGAAAACAGGGTTCCGGCAAAAACAGCCGGGGCCAGCAGGGGAAAAGTGATCTCCCTGAACGTCTGGAAGGGGCCGGCTCCCAGCGACATGGCCGCCTCTTCATACTCCTTCTTGATGCCTACCAGCCGTGCCTGGACCACCAGGAGAACATAGGGGATGGTCAGCACCACATGGCCGATGAGGAGCAGGGCAAAACTTTTGGGCATCTGCAGCCACCGGATGAAGATGAGCAGGGCGACCCCGAGCACCACCTCCGGAATCATGATGGGGGCCAGAAGCAGGGTGTTCAGAGTCTCCTTGCCCGGGAACTCGTACCGGACAAAGGCCATGGCAGCGGGGATGGCAATGGCTGTTGCCATGACTGCCGTCAGGGACCCCAGGATAAGGGAGTTTTTGAATGCGTCCAGGATGGTGGCGTTGCCCGCAAGCTTCACGTACCACTTAAAGCTGAACCCCTCCATGGGAAAGGAACCGAACTGCTGGGGGTTGAAGGACAAAAGAACCACGGCCACAATGGGTGTGAACATCCAGACATAGACCAGGAGCGTATAGATTTTTATGAGTGACCAGCCGGAAAAAAGTTTCATGGGTTCTCCTTCACTTCAGGCTCTTGAACAGCTGGTTAATGCCCAGATACCGGTTGTAGGTATATACGATAACCCCCAGGAGTCCCAGAAGCAGTGTGCTGATGGCGCAGCCGAACGGCCAGTCCAGGGTTCCCACGATACGTTTGAAGATCAGGTTGGCGATCATGTCATTGCCGGGTCCGCCCAATATCATGGGCGGAAGATAGGTCCCGCAGGTCAGGACAAAGACCAGGAGGCATCCGGCACTGACACCCGGAAGGCTGAGCGGCAGGGTAACCTCCCTGAAGGCCTGCCATTCTGTGCAGCCCAGGGATGTGGCGGCTTCTGTGAGGTTTTTGTCAATGCCGTCCAGGCTCACATAGATGTTGAGGATCATGAACGGAAGCAGGTACTGGAGGAGCCCCATGAGCACAGCTCCCTCGTTGTAAAGCATGGGTATGGGCGAAGATATGAGCCCGGTTTTCATGAGCAGATGATTGATGAGTCCTGAATCACCCAGGATGTTGATCCAGCTCAGGGTTCGGATGATGAAACTGATCCAGAAGGGGAGCATGATCAGGAGCATGAGAAAGGGTTTGAACCTGGATTCTGTCCGGTAAAAGAAATAGGCGGGAATATACCCCATGACCAGGCACAGAACCACGGTCTCCACAGCCACCCTGAGGGTCCGGATGAGCAGGGACGGATAAAAGAAGTCTTCGAAGAACTTGGCGTAATTCCCCCATTGGAAGGCTGGAATGTCACTCCCGCTGGGAGCCCTGAGCCAGAAACTGTAGACCACCACAAAGCAGACAGGGATCACAAGGAGAAAAAACACGGCTGTGAGGGACGGGGCCAGAAGCAGCCAGGGTTTCCTTGTTTTTTCTTTCATGGCATTAAAAATCCTTGGGGAAACGGGTCCTGGGGGTCGGACATGAACCGGTGTACCCCGGTGATATGGGCGTTGCCCCTGATTTCGACAACAACGGCGTCGAGATCTCCTAGGGTTGTTTCGTCCACGATGGTTCCCTGGAACACTGTTCCCAGGGGGCTTACATTGGTGAAGACCTGGCCTTTGCGGATTTTTTTATGGTGGTGGAGCAGGGCAAGTTTCGCTGTGGTGCCTGTGCCGCAGGGAGACCGGTCCACGTGGGACTCTCCGTAGACAACCAGATTCCTTCCCTGAAGGGCATTGTCCTGATCCGGGTCGTAGAATTCGGTGACATCGATGGTGGTGACTTCCGGCCGCAGGGGATGGTACACCGTGAGCTGGTCGTTGGCTGCGTCTATGATGGCCATGCCCAGGTCAGCCAGGGTTTTTGTATTGGCGCTGGTCAGTTCGATTCCGATTTCTTTCAGCGAAACCATGGCAAAAAACCCTCCCACGCACACCAGGTCCACACGGATCCTTCCGAACCCCGGCACCTGGAGGGCCTGGCCGGTTTTCAGGACAAAGGCCGGCACCATGGTGATGGTCACCGATTCGGTCCGGTTGTCTTTCACCATGGCCCGGGCTTTCATGGGGCCGGACGGCGTGTCAACAACAATGGCGTTTTCTCCGGGGGTTACCTGCAGGATGCCGGTCTGTACCAGGGTGGCCACCGCACCGATGGTGGCATGGCCGCACAGGTAGGGGTAGCGCCTTGCATCCATGTAAATGAGCCCGAAATGGGTTTTGTCATCCGTACCCTCTGTCACCATGGCGGCCAGGATACCCCGGTGGCCCCTGGGCTCCCGGGTCAGCATTCGGCGTACGCCGTCAAATCCTTTTTTGAAACTGTCCAGTTTTTCTCCCATGGTGGAGCCGTGAACAGGTCCGACACCGCCCACGATAAGGCGGGTGGTCTCGCCGGCGGTATGGGAGTCAATGGTCAGGATCTCCCGGGACGGGTCAAGGGAAAAACCGGCAAGGGTTTCAGCCATGGATGTCCGGTTCAGTTTCGGATCTTTTGTCATCATTTCCTGTCCGGCGGTAAAAGCCGCGATAATTCTGCGGCCACAGTGACGATCATTTCAGAGTAATGGGCTTTGATATCCTCGGCTGAGTTCTGGAGGATGGAGAAATCAAAGCAGATGGACCCCACACCTTTGCCGGTTCCGGGGTCGACCAGCGGGGCGGCAATGGAGATCAGGCCGGGAAGATACTCTTCCTCGGCCAGGGCAAACCCCTGCTTTCTGGCCTTAAGCAGTTCGGCAACCAGACGGGATCTGTCGGTAATGGTTTTTTTTGTTTTTGCAACCAGGGTCATGGTCTCGACCTTTGCCCTGATCTCATCCGCGGAAAGGCTGGACAGGTAGGCTTTCCCAAGGGCTGTGTTGTGAAGGCAGTTCTTGGAAAAGTCCGGAAGACTGTAGGTCAGGGTCTCTTTTGCATCCCGGTTGTAGATCCTGACCATGGTGTCATCCACGGCAAATGCCACATCAATGGTGATATTGTGCTGGCCATGAAGAGTGTCCACCATCCGCTTGATCAGCCTCAGGTGGTCGGTTGCCCGCATGAGGTTGGTGCAGAACAGCAGGCAGTGAACTGCGGGCCGGATTTCCTTGTTTTTTCTGTCTTTTTCAAGAAAACCCAGTTCCACCAGGGTGTTGATATACCGGTAGGTTGAGGTCATGTTCAGGTCCAGGGCCTTGGCGATTTCACTCTGGGTGAGCATGGGTGTTTCCCGGTTAAAAAGAGCGAGTATTTTCAGACCCTTTTCAAGAGATTTCGAAAAGTATGAATTTGTATTTGACAATCCCGGTCCATTTCATCTAATAGGTTAACTATAATAGGAATCGATTTACTATTATAGTTAAATAATCAGAAACATCCAGGATTGTCAAACATAAATTTTCATTTTTTTTATTGGGAGTCGGTTCATGCACCAGGAAAACGATGGGTTGGCTGTTGATTTTGAAGTTTCAGGAGAGAAGAAAGAGGTGGCTTTGTCAGACCTTGTGTCCTGCCTTGCGGAGTTTCTTGATCACTATGGAGAAAAGAACCTGGTGGGGGATGCCCTTTATTCCATAACCGGTGAGGGCAACGGAACAACAAAGCTGCGTCGGCTTTTCGAAGCAGCCGGCCATGGTAATGACCCGGCGGGATTTTTCCGTGAGGTCCTTGCCCAGCTGGGGAAGGCCCATGGCAAAGGCACCATTGCCGTGGGCGGGGTTGTCCTGCCGTCCATGCTCCTGGTGGCTGTCCTGGAAACAGTGCTTCCCGGGAATGCATTCATCACAATCCGTTCCACGGACCAGCTGGAAAAGGTCACCAACACCCGGGTTCCTGAAGGGGAGCGCGCAGCCATGCAGGAGGTCATTGATACCTATCCGGTGCGGCTGTCCATGCACACTATCCGCCAGATGCGGGTGTCCGGGAATGTGGCCTACCAGTACATGCCCTTTGTTGAGGAGCTCGATAATGTGGGCCATACCAATACCTGGATCGGCCAGTTCCACCAGGGCCTCCTGGAACAGATGTACGAGAACCGGGTGATTTTCCTGCTCAACATGACCTGTCCGGTTTACTGCCGGTTCTGTTTCCGGAAGCACAAGGAGTCCCGGAACATGGAAAACCCGTCCGTGTCCGATGTGAAGGCTGCCGTGGATCATGTGAAAAACTCCCCGGCCATCAAGGAGATCGTCATGACCGGCGGCGATCCTTTCATGAGCCGTGCCAACATTTCCTGTGCCGTTGACGGGCTCATGGCCATCGACCATGTCCAGACCCTGCGTCTGGCAACCCGTTCCATAGCCTATTATCCCCACATGTTCCTGGCCGATGACAGGGCCCTGTTGACCTACCTGAAGCAGAAGAACCTGGAACTGCAACTCCGGGGCAAGCGCATGGAAATCGCCACCCATTTCATCCATCCGGATGAGATCTCACCCCAGAGTCTCTTTGTGATTGCGGACCTGGTGAAAAACGGCATTGCCGTGTATGTCCAGACACCGTTCCTCAACAACTGCAATGACACGGGACCTGAGCTGGTGCGCCTGTTCAGCCTCCTCAGGGGGGCCGGTGCAGAGCTCCATTATATCTATATTCCCTGCAGCCCCATCCATGGCAATAGTGTCTACTGGACTCCTTTGTCCAAGGGGTTGGCCGCCGGTGTTTATCTCAGGGCCCATCTGTCGGACCGGGTGATACCCAGAATCTGTACAGCCACACCCATCGGCAAGATGGACTGGAACTCCAGCGGCTGGGCTGTTGAGCCTGTGGCCGGGGAGGACGGGTACATCTGGATCCGAAGCCCTTATACCCCCGAGTACTTCAAGTCCTTTGCACCCATTGCCAATGAGCTGAACATCATCCGGGTGAATGGGGAAGGCACCATTGATATCAAGTACATGGCCGAGATCGGCGATGAATCCCTGTTCCTCGGAGCCAGACCCCTGGCTGACCGGACCTGTACACCCCTTGATCCAGGGGCCCTGGACCGGGTCAAACCCATTCTCCTTGGGTATGGAAAATCGGTTGATTCCATCGTGGACACGGGCATCCCAGGCGTCCTGCGTCTCCATGAGACCCGGGTGGAGATCGATATCCATGCAACCGGGGACTATCTTGCCTATATCCGCAGGCATGAACTTATTTGCGATGTCATCCTGGCATCGGACACGGAGATCGTCCAGTCCCTGTTCCAGGTGGAGCGGATTGTCAGGGCTCTCCAGGAAATCCCCCATGTCACGGCTGTAAGGCTCAGGAGCCTGATGTTCAACTACCGGCCCCAGGTGTACACGCCTGCTGTCCTTGACCGGTTGTGCGCCTTGAACAAACTGACCTTAACCAACCCCCAGCGCCTTGAGATCGAGACCTGGTTCATCACGGCAGGAGAGCTTCAGCCCGTGCACCGGAAACTGGTCCGAAGTCTGAACAACGGCGGTATCACGGTCTACAGCAATACTCCCCTCCTGGGAACGGTCAACGATTCCCCGGAAGCGATTAATACCCTTGCATACCGGTTGCGCGAGACAGGAATCGAATTCCACCATCTCTATGTGGCCGGCCATCCGGTCCAGGAACAATGGAATAAGGACCATCCCGTTTCCCTGTATACCGTGGTGGACATTGCCAGCTGCGTCCGGCGGGAAGGCTCGGGCAGGGAAATTCCCAGGTATATTATCCGGACCTGCCTGGGCGAGGCGGATTTCGGCATGACATCCCGGTTCAGCTCCCTGGAGGGCCGGGTGCTGGTCACCCTGCTGCCCTATGACAAGGATTACTTCCTTTCCATGGATCCGGCTTTTGCCTGGCCGGAGGCCGTTGGCGTCAATGCTGACGGCCATCCTGTTGTTCCGGTCCGGGGGGTTCTTAAATCTACCGATTTTCCCCTGTGCTGAAGAGGAGGTGCCGCCATGATATATCCGTTCATGCTTTACAGCGACAGGGTGGAGCACTGCCCTGTTTTCACCGGTCTTGAAGGAGATCCCTATGTGGCTGATCTTTCGTTCAGGAGCCCGCTCCTGGAAGGCACGGATGCCAGGGACCAGAAGACGTTTCAGGCAGTTCTCGAACGTCACATGGGCCATGGCTGCCACTGGGGTTTTGCCCCCTATCTGGAGCGCAGGGATACCCTGCTGGGCGACTGTCCCCAGATGGTGGCAGAGAGGCGGTTTATTCACCTGGGGCTGGATGTTATCGTGCCCAAAGGCACACCGCTCCATGCCCCCCTGGCAGCCACGGTTGACGAAAGCGGCTATGAAAGCGGTGAGGGAAACTACGGTGGATTTGTTCTTTTGAGGCACGAGGGTGACTGGTTTAAGACCTTCTACAGCCTGTACGGCCACCTGTGCAGGACAACGCTTCCCGAGACGGGAAAAACACTCAAGGCCGGGGAGGCTTTTGCCGAAATCGGTGATTTCCACGAGAACGGAAACTGGTTCCACCATACCCATATCCAGGTCATTACCCAAAAAGGTAAGGAGTTTGGGTATGTATCCAAGGGGTATTGTTCTAGGGATGACCTCATTGACATGAACGATCTGTGTCCCTCCCCCATACCCCTTTTCCGGCGGACGCCGTGCCGTCCACTTTTTTCTTGCAACAACTGCTGATCCCCTTTATTGAATGGTGCTGGATGGCTTAAAACACGCAATGACCGGATAGGGAGTATTTCAAGACCATGAAGATATTGATTTGTGGAAAGGGCGGTTGTGGTAAAAGCACTGTGGCGGCTCTTCTGGCCAGGGCCATGCATAAACGGGGCAAGCGGGTTCTCCTGGTGGATGCGGACGAATCCAACATCGGCCTGTACCGCATGCTGGGGCTGGAAATTCCTGAGCCGCTCATGGACAGCCTGGGTGGGAAAAAAGGATTCCGGGAACGGACAAAAACTTCCGGTATCGGGATGGGCGGATCTCCCCAGCTGTTTCCAAAAGAGTTGAAACCGGACAATCTGCCCCAGGGATGCGTTGCTGATGCAGACGGGATCCGGGTAATGTCTGTGGGTAAAATCCATCATTTCGGTGAAGGCTGCGCCTGCCCCATGGGAAGCCTGTTCCGCATGCTGTTTTCATCCCTGTTCCTTGAGCAGCAGGACCTGGTCATTGTGGATACCGCAGCCGGTGTGGAGCACTTCGGGCGCAGTCTTGACGGGCAGTGCGATCATGTCCTGTGTGTGGTGGATCCCTGCTATGAATCCATCATGATGGCAAAGCGGGTGTCCGGCTTTGCCGTGGAAGCCGGGCTGCCCGTATCCGTTGTACTTAACAGGATGACGGCCGAGGTTGAAGCGGACCTCCTTGAAGCCCTGGGCGGCATCACCATCATCGGGAGCCTGCCCGACAGCCGTTCCCTGTTCCTGAGCACACTGAAAGGCCAGCCCATTGATCCGGAATTAAAGGAGATAGCCCCGGTATGCACTGCCCTGGAGCAGGCCTGGGTCTGAACCCGTCAGTGGGGAACGACAATCTATTGATCTGTGTCAATGGCGTTGATGCCGGCGAAGCATGAGCCCCCGCTTTTCAGGTTGCTGTAAAGGGCAAAGGCAGCCAGGCCCCCTGAAGCGTTGATTGTCACTGATCCTCCGTCAACAACCAAGGCCCCGGCAATGTCACCGACCTGAATTTCCCTGCTCCCCCTGGCCGGAATGGATACCCCGTAGGGAACAGACGCCGTGCCGTCCCTGC
Source organism: Pseudomonadota bacterium (assembly GCA_043806875.1). Taxonomy (GTDB): domain Bacteria; phylum Desulfobacterota; class Desulfobacteria; order Desulfobacterales; family Desulfobacteraceae; genus JAZDGN01. Next base: position 114,563 of record JAZDGN010000065.1, on the reverse strand, counting down.
CGGTATGGACCAGGGTGGCTGTTATTGGTACTGTATTGGGGTTTGCCAGAAACAGGGTCGTGTCCCAGGTTGTATCCTGGGCGACATGGGGGATGACCAGGGACGTGGACAGGTTCCTGGTAAAGGGAACGTCACCCATGACAAGATCGGTTGCGTTGCCTCCCCTGAACCGGCCGAGGAAATTCACCCCTGCCAGGGGCTGGTCCGACGCCACCCGGATCCATCCGTCGTCAGTGAGTTCAGGTCCCACCACAAAAGCCTCCTGGCCCCGGGCGGGCAGGGTTTTTCTTTCCGTGGCCACGCAGCGGCCGTCCTGTTGGAAGACCGTCACGGTTACGTTGGCTGTCTCCGTGGGGCTGAGGTTGGTGATTCCGAGCCCTGAGGTGTTTGCGGGGCCGTGTTTGAACACGGGTAGGGCATAGACGTAGTTGGTAAAAAGATCCATCCGGAAGACGCCGCCGCCCTCGGTAGCCGCATAGGGGGTTCATCCGTACCGTCTGTTGTCCTGAAGACCCCGCCCTTGGCAAAGTGATGTGGCTGTTCCCATGGAACACTCGTCTGCCTCCGTCTTCAATTATTTCCATGCCGTGCTGGTAAAGGAGCCAGTCATCATCCCCGGTTTCAAAGTCATCGGTGAACAGGACTACCCAGTCTTCAACGGACGCTTGTCCGTAATCAGGAAAAAGGGAAACAACTATCAGCGTTGCAAGGACAAAGAAAAGTGCTCTCATCGGCTCATAGCTCCCGGGTTTGCATAATTTTTCCCCGGTTATCGCATGGCTGTGGTTTGCGTGCGGCTCCCGGGCATGATTGATCGATATCGGGCGATTATTCCATGCCCACAATTTCAACAGAGATTTTTCCCCATGGGTAAAAAGCTCTGTGAAACGTTATGGGTCCTCAAACCGGATGGTTTTGAAAAATGGGTTTTTGCTCCGGTCGATGGCTGTTCTCATCCTGTGAACGTATGCTGGTCGTTTTTCTTCCTTCCACCGGGGATAGCCGCCCATCCATACATATTTTACCAGGGCCTGGAATGAAGGCATGTCAAACGAAACATCTCTGATCCGCATTTTCTTATCACCAGCCGGTCCCAGAGGGATATCTGTTTCCTGCCCATAGTCCAGGATCAGTGCGGCAACCTGTTCCCGGGTCATGAACCCCTGGGGGTTCTGTTTGAAGGCCCCGGGCTTTTCGGGAAATGGAAACAGGCGGTACAAAGCGCCCATAAATCCTGTATAACACATCCCATGGATCGCCCCCATGAGATCACCCACATCCTTGGGCCGGTCTATCCTGTATCCTGCCAGTGTGTAGTCCTTTAACCCTTCCATGCTGCTCTTTTTCGAAAAACTGGCAATGACATCACAAAAATCACTGGCAAAAAAAAAGTTGTTTTCAAGGAGAAGCATGTCCGACTCGATATTGAAAAATCCAAAGGCGATGCTCCCGTGACTGATTGAGGTGAAGGCCAGCGGCATTGGGTTTCCTCTTTTATTGATCCAGGGATTGATGGTTGGCGGTATCGATCCTTTCAGCGTCAGTTGCTTTCCAGGGCTTTTACTTCATTGGTCAGGCGCCTCAGGTTCCTGCTGAATTCCAGGGAGATGTTTCTCAGCATCTTGATGGCAATTCCCGGATGACTCCGGCAAAGATGATCAAAATCATCATAGGACAGGAAAAGAAGTTCCGAGGTGCGGTTGGCCCATGCACCTGCAGATCTTGGACTGCCGTCAAGAAGGGCGATCTCCCCGAAACTGACTCCCGGAGAAAAGGTAATCAGTCTGGCGAAGCGGTTGTCGTCCTGAACACTGATTTTAATGCTGACTGAGCCCCGAAGCAAAATGTACAGCTCGTTGTTTTTATCTCCCTCGAAAAACAGGGCTTCATCCTGTTGAACAATTTTTCTGACGAGCTTTTTCTTCAGAAGTTCAACTTCGCTCTCAGTGAAGCCCTTTACGAGACTTGTCTCCTCCAGTGAATACTCCCTGTTCAGGTTCGAGAACCTGAACCCGTCTGTAAGCAGATGGTCCTCAGCCCTTTCCAGGGCAATGTCCGTGTCGTTGAAAAGGCAATCGGATTCAAGAGTTGCGCGTACCCCTGACCGGAGGAAAAAATCCGCCAGTTGAGGGTTTGTGTCCAGATAAGAAATGAAAAGGTACTTGCCCTTGATTTCCAGCATGGATTTAATCCGGATCAGTATGGTAAGGCCTGTCATATCAATGTCATTGACACGCTTCATATCAAGGATGCAATACCTGGCATTTTCCATCAATTTTTCAATGGTCCTGGAAAGATTGTCTGCTGAACCGAAAAAGAGCGGGCCATGAAGTTCAAGGACCATGATAAGCTTTCCCTGGCTTTCAAGAAGTTCAGTGTGCTCCAAGGTCCTCATGATTCTGGATCGCCGGGTTAATCCATCATATTGACGGCGGATAATGGAGTTGCTCATTTTTGCAATGAACATGGCAGAAGCAAGGGCAATACCGGCTCCCACGGCCACTATCAAATTAAAGCGTATGGTGATGACAGTGACCATGACGGAAACAGCCAGATTGATGAGGATATCAGTGTGCTGGACAAAAGGCTTCCGGATGGACTGCCGCATCAGGAAAAGGGTCTCGCCGTCAAACATCCCGAACGCAACGACCGTTATGATTGCTGCAATAACGGCCAGGGGAATTTGGCTGACTATGGGGTGGGCCAATACAATCAATGACAGGATGATGATGGCGCACAGCATTCCGGAGAGACGTGTCCGGCCTCCTGCTTTATAATTGGCAAGGCTTCTCGGGATGGAACCTGCACCATAAATCGACCCGCAGAACGATCCGAGGATATTGCCGATACCCTGGCCGATCAATTCTTTCCTGCTGTCGTGGTGAGTGCCGGTCAGGTTGTCGGAGGTAACACAACTCAGGAGAGATTCCATGGTGCCGATAATACCAAGGGTAAATCCCGTGCCGATAATCCTGGGAATGAAGGCCTGAATATCGGTAGTCTTTGCAAGGAAGAACCATTCTGCCAGATACCGAGGTGACGGCAGTTGGGCTGAAATGTTTCCAATGACCGGACCTAGGGGGGTATCAGGGGCAGATGATTTGATAATATAATACACTGCAGTTCCGGAAATAAGTCCGACGAATGAGGCTGGTATGCGGTTGGTTAATTTTCTGGACATAAAAATCGCCACAATGGTTGACAGCCCTACCAGAAGGGTGAGGGGCTGTACGGCATTCAGCCAGGCAGCCGGGTCTGATAATACCATGGTTTCCCCAGTTCCCGTCAATGGCCGGACCTGTTTGATGATCAGGATAATGGCAATGCCATTCATGAACCCTGCCATGACATGATAGGGAATGTATTTGATAAGATTACCGAATCTTAAAGCGCCGAACAGAGTCTGGAAAATGCCCCCGGTAAACACGCACAATGCGGCCAGGGCAACGATGGTGATCTCCCTTGATTCTCCGGACTCCGGGATGGCAACGGCAAAACCGGCCACAGCATAGGCAAGAACCAGCGTAAGGGGCGCTTTGGGTCCTGTTATCTGGATGGGCGCAGCCCCGAACAGGGCAGCGAAAAAGCCCGTGACAGTGGCGGCATATATTCCTAACAGGGCGGCCTGGGGTGAAAATAGAAGACCCAAAGGTGCAAAGACGATAAGGCCATAGCCTATGGACATGGGGAGCGTAATGATCGCTGCGGATATAGCGCCGGAAAGGTCCCCTTTGAAATTGCAGAACAAGCTCATATATGGTTTTCCCAATTCACTGGTGTCAGGTCAGTAATTATTGTGCCCTCTGATTGTCATTTTGAAATTGAATGAAGCAATCGATTGCTTTAAATCAGAAACGGCTTCCAGTCAAGTATAAATGGCTTTGTCGGCTGTTCGGAAATCCAAGGAGGCTACCCGGTATACATCAGGAGGTCAGGAACCCATATCCCTGGATGATCAAGGGGTAACAATCCGTGAACGGGAATTGCTGACTTGGAGGGCACATCATGTTGCCAATACGGTTGCTTTTGTGTTATTGTCCTGTACATGCTTTGAAGTGATTGAAACTGTCGGACTGTTACCGATTGCCTGTTATCCGGCAATAGGTCATATAGGAGAGAAGAACCAATGCCTGACGTGTGTCTGGAATAATATGCGGATCCTGTGTGTTTCCGATGTGGTGGAGCCGTCATTGTACCCGGATCTGGACAGGACCTTGTTTGACGATATCCAGATGGTTCTTGCCTGTGGTGATCTCCCTCCGGAGTATGTGGGTTTCCTGTATCATGTGCTGAATGTTCCCTGCCTGTATGTCATGGGGAATCACGATCTTAGGTATGGGTCACGACCGCCCATGGGATGCGTGAACATCCATGCCAGGATAGTGACGGTCAGGGGACTCAGGATCATGGGGCTGGAGGGTTCCCGGTGGTACAACGGCGGGCCCAATCAGTATACGGAAGCCGGGATGAGGCGTATCCTCAGGAAAATGACTCTTCCCCTGTGGTGGCACAGGGGGGTGGATATCGTTATTACCCACGCGCCGCCCCTGCACATCCATGACGCGCCTGACCGGTGCCACCGTGGATTTGAGTGTTTCAGAACCCTTATCGATAAAAAAAGGCCGCCGTACCTGATCCATGGCCATATTCACAGACAGTTCAACTCCCCGGAAGAACGGGTAACGGTTGTCAACACAACGAAAGTCATCAATGCCTATGGATACACCATCATCGAACTCCCTGATGGACAGACTCCGTAACTGGTTGTCCGGGGAACGCAGACCGGATGCCGAGGACGCGGAGATCAAGTCCTTCAAGGACGATCAGGAAAGGGAAGGAGCTTTTGACGCCCGGGACCGGGGAACCCAGACCGTTCCCATCACCCAGATTGTTGGAAGTGTGGGCCGGTACCAGGACTTTGACAACCGTTTTCGGTTCAAGGTGCCCTCGGAGAGGTTCAAGTCCATCATGGAAGCCATGAAGGAAGGCCATCCCCTGCCGCCGGTCAAGCTTTACCAGATCAAGGACGAGTACTATGTGCTGGACGGCAACCACAGGGTGGCTGCAGCCAAGCAGCTGGGCCATGACGAGATCCTTGCCACCATCATGGAATTCATTCCGTCCAAGGAGACCCTGGACAACTTTCTGTACAGGGAGTCCGTTGAATTTTTCGAAAAGACAGGGCTGCCCCGGACCATCAAGCTGACGGAGATCGGCCAGTACAACCAGCTTCTGTCCCAGATTCATGAACACGGCGCTGCCTTGAAAAAGGAGCGGGGCAAGGACGTCCCCCTGGAGGATGCGGCCAGGGACTGGCATAAAACCATCTATTCACCCTTCTGTTCCATCATCAAGCGGGCCGGACTCATTGACACCTTCCCGGACAGGACCGTTGCTGACCTGTACGCGTACATATCCTTCAGCCATTGGAAAAAGGACAGGGCAAGGCAGTACGGGGCCGGGCTGGAGAGAATTATTCCCAGAACCATGGAGGAGTTCAGAAAGAAAATGGGCAACCTGGAAGAGTGTGAATATCCGGAGATGAAACGCGGGATCGTGGCGTTTATTCTCATGAGCGTCAGGGGAAAATACGAAATCAAAATTATCGATAAACTGTTTGAGCTGGATGAGGTCGTGGAGATCCATTCCGTGCATGGAGATGCGGACGTTCTGGTCAAGATTGTCCTGTCCCGGGACCTTATCAGCTCTGATGCAGAGATTATCTCCCAGTTCGTCCAGGACAAGGTGCGTCTCCTGAACGGCGTCAACAGTACCAAGACCCTGATTCCCGGGTTTTCAAAAGTCAAGACCGGCCGGTGTTGAGAAGTCCCTACCGTCTGTCCCAGACCGGTGAACGTTTCCACGTGGTCTTTTCATATTCCCTGGCGCCGTTGGGATCAAAACTGTTTTCGTCACAGTATAAGACCTCGCCCTTTTCGTTGACCCATCTGTATTGGAAGGCCGAGGAGCCCCGTTCGACCTGGCCCGTGAACGGGTTTTTGTACTCGTCCTGGCCTGAGATGAACAGCCAGTTCTCGTGGCGTATCTCAGCATGGGTACGCCGTCGGTTTTCCACGATTTCCGAAACGGTTCGGTTGATATACTGCTGGGTTTCCATGGCTGCCCGGGCCCGCTCCCCCATGGCCCTGGTGACTGCCGCCACCCACTGGGGATTCAGCTCCCGGGAAGACAGGATGGTGTCCAGCAGGGGTTTTAAGGTGTCGAACTCGTCGGCCGGGGCGCGCAGGATAACCGTATCGTCGTTGGACCACATGTAGGCGCTCCCATGGGCATCGGCAATGGTGGTTGCGATCCGCTCCCGGAACAGGCGACCCATCTCCCGATATTCCACGACCATGGCCATGGACTGGAATGTGGTGGGCGGGATGCCCATGCGGATCAGCTGGCTGTTTGTCGCCTCTGCCTTTTTTGAATAGGCCTGGGCTACCTCGTATAGCGGGTCTTCGGCAATGATTTTAAAATCTGCTGCCCTTGGGTGCTCCGATCTGAGAAGCTCCATGAGAAACTGTCTGGGGCCGATGATCTGCCTGACCGGCATGCCCTGGTAGTACTGACCTGGACGGAACAGGCTCCATCCTGACGGGGAAAGGCTCAGATCTGCATAGTTCCAGGCCGGTACCCAGCGCACCATGACAGAGCCGTCATCATCCATCTTTACGGTGAAATCGCATTTGGGAGAAATGGTGTTTCCGGGACCGTTCATTTTCATGGGGTTGACATTGAACACGCCCCCTGCAATTTTCCAGCCCTGGGGAGCAAGAACTCTGAAAGCTTGTTCATTGGGTTCCCACACGGGTGTCAGCAGAACGGGTCCAAGCTTCCGCCCGGGAGACTGCTCGGCCTGGGCAAGGTCAGGAGAGGGGGAAGTTTTTCCAGGCTTGGGGGTTTCTGCGCCTGATTTATGCTTGCGGGCGGGGGGCTGCGCTGCGGTTTGGGCAGACTGTCCGGTTGATATCAGCCTGTGGGCTTCCAGCACTTCCCCGGTTGTGTAGGAGAGGATCAGCTTGTCCGCGCTCCGGAAATCGCAGGATATGACCTGGGGTTGGGATGACCCGTCAAACATCAGCTGGAGCAGGGTATCCCACAAACGCCATTGGCCCTGGTACTCCAGGATTCCGTCAGGGGACCGGGTTGTCTGCCTGAAGGTTCCGTCGGCATTGAATTGGGCCGTGATTATTGTTCCGGCATGGCTGATCTGCCAGCGTCCGACAATGCTTTCCGGGCTTTCGGAAAATACGGGGGCTGCTGGAAAAAGCAATAGACATACAACCCAGGAAACCAGGCAAACAAAAAATTCTTGTCTTGGGAGGCGGGGCCGGACCTGAGTGCATACACGGGTGAATTCTGAACTGAGAGTAGTCATTTGGCGCTTTTGTCCTGTTTTTATGGTTGGTTTTTGAATCAATGGTCCATGAATCAAGAGACGATTGTGTTCTGAAGCCCTTCAGGACCCGGTCCGTTTGATAATGACCAGGGTGATATCATCTTCCAGTTGTCTGGTTCCCAGGAATTTTTCAAGATTGCTGAAAAGTTCACTGGAGATGTGGGCTGCACTTCCCTGGTGGTGTTTCCGGATGATCTTTAGAATCCTCTCTTTTCCAAAGGGGATGCCGTCACCGTTGCGCACTTCCCAGAGGCCGTCGGTTCCCAGGATAAGAATCTGCCCCTGGGTTAACTCCGGGGCTTCACACGTATGGTAAGCCAGGGACTCATCCAGTCCCAGGGCAGCCCCAGGCCCCTTGAGGGTTTCGAACCGGTCTTCTCCCGGATCGTACATCAGGGCGGGTTCATGGCCGGCCCTGACCCACGACAGGCGAAAATCACGGGTATTGATGATGGCCAGGAACACGGTCATGAACTGGCCGGAATTTCCTATGTCCCGGGTCAGCTGACGGTTGACGTCGCTGACCATGACGCCCGGATTGCCGCCCAGGGACGCCCGCTGGCGGAGCAGGGCCCGGGCCGTGGCCATGAGCAGGGCTGATGAGATTCCATGGTCTGACACATCCCCCACCACGATGCCTATCCGGTGGGGGATGTCCATGCCGTTGTCCAGGGGTATGTAATCGTAGTAGTCTCCCCCGGTTTCGTCGCAGTAAACACTCCGGCCGGCAATATCCAGGCCCGGGATTTGAGGGTCACTTTTGGGCAGCAGGCGCTGCTGGACTTCTCCAGCCAGGTTCAGCGCATGGCGTATCCTGTCACGTTCCTTGAGTCCGACGGTCATCTGGTTGATGACATCCCCGGTGTAGCCGATCTCGTCATTGGAGGAGACGTTGACCCGGGTATCAAAATTGCCGTTCTGGATCGACTTCAGAACCGTAATGATCTCTTTGATGGGTCGGATCAGGTTGCTGGTCACAAGAAAGGTGAGCCAGGCACCCACAGCCATGAAAACAAGGCAATGGGACACAATGGCCGCATCAAGCCTCTCCAGGGCGGCTGCCGGCTCAAGGCCCGAGTTGACCATTTCCCGGAATATCTGCATGATGGACAAGAACGGAATTAGGTTGCACCCGAACAGCAGGGCGACAAGCCGGGTCCCGATCCTGATTTTCAGGGTCCTATCCGTGGTGTACAGCCCCCCCTGGGGGAAGAAATAGGGGGCGTGGAGGCGCTGCATGATGAATTCAAAGGCGAAAAATGCAACGGTGACCGTCATGAGGCCCGTATTTACAGCCCCGAAAAAGGCGCTGTCAAGAACGCATTCCGGGGCGTTGATGGATTTGAAGCATGAGGTGTAGACAGCCGCGGCCGTGACCCACAGGACCATGTCCATTGCAATGAGGAAAAAGGGTTCATTGAGATGGCGCCGTTTTGCCTTTTCCATCAAGGGGCCGGGAATGGATTCCCCCTGGTGCAGACGGTCCAGGTAGGCTCGGACAGGACGTTCATAGGCAAGGGTGGCGCCAAGGCCAATGCACAGGACCAGGGGAAAGAACCAGAAGTCAATGGCCCATGCGGCTTCATACACGGGATCCGGGATGGGAATATGGACCTTTACCAGGAGCAGGGTGTTGATGCCGAGCCCCAGAGTGTTGATCATGAGATTGGCCACCAGCATTCTGTTCTTAAGGATAAGGCATTTTATCCGGGTCATGGTGTCAGCCGTTCATGGATACGACCCGATTCCGGCCCTGTTCCTTGGCCCTGTACAGGAAGGCATCGGCCTGGTTGAGAAGGGACTGGAGGCTCATCTCCCCCTTATATTCCCCCACGCCGAAACTGGCGGATATTTTCAGGGAGTTACCGTCCAGGAAGAATTCCTTGTTGGCCAGGCCTTCCCTGAGGCGGTTTGCCTGATCCACACCACTGACAAGGTCCGTATCCGGCAGGAGGATCAGAAACTCTTCTCCGCCCCACCGTGAAATCTCGTCGGTCTCCCGGATGCCGTATTTCAGGAAATCGGCAACATGGGTCAGGAGGTGGTCGCCTGCCGTGTGGCCGTAGGTGTCGTTTACGGTTTTAAACCAGTCTAAGTCCAGCATGACCAGGCTGAACGGCTGGCTGCTCCGTTTGAACCTTGATACGGCCTGTTCCAGGCGGTTCATCATGGCGCGGCGGTTGAGCAGGGAGGTCAGGTAATCGGTGCGGGCGGTCTGCTCCAGCACGGTTTCCATTCTCTGTCTTTCCCGTACCTCGTCAGTGAGTTTCCGGTTGGTATTTTCCAGGTCCCGGGTCCGCTCCTTTACCCTGTTTTCCAGGCCATCCTTTGCCGCCAGGAGTTTGAGATGGGCCTGGCGGCTCATCTCCCGGCTGGCTTCCAGGTTCCCGGCCATACTGTCGAATGCGCTGGTCAGCATATCCAGCTCATCACCGGTGACAGGGAGGATGGGACGCACCGTATTGCCTATATTTTCATCGGCGATTTCACTGCACCGGACCATGAGGCGGTCTATCCTGGCGGTAAAATGGCGGGACAGGTAAAAACTGAACAGGACCGCCAGGACCAGGGACAGGACCAGGGAGAACATGCCCATCAGGCGCAGGTGTACGAATTTCTGGCGGACCTCATCGGCCCGCATGTCAATGCCGATAAGATACCTGCCCTGGCCGTTTTTCAGGGGGGAGTATCCGGACAGGAAATGGCCCCATTTGTCGCTGTAGATGGTTTTGTCCACGGACGGCCGGATAAAGCCTTCCAGAAGCTCATGGATTTTTTCCTGGTAGACTTCCCCTGGCTGGGCCGGAACCGGATCGGAATCAATGACAAACCGGATGGTGTCCCCGTCCTTGCGCATGATGTAGATAAAGGCGATGTCCTGGTTCGTTGCCACCACGTCCCTGACCCTTGCCGTGTACTCGGTGTACAGGGGAGATTCCATGTCTTCGGGGCTGCGGATAGTTTCCAGATCTTCCACCTTGAAATCCCTGGAAATAAGGGCCGCACTGTTGCGGAGCCTGGACTGCAGGCTCTGCATCAGATTGTCCTGGGCGCTGTGGTAGAAATAGGAACCAATGCTTCCGCTCACCATGAGGATGGTCAAAAAATGGCTCAGGAACAGCTTGATGCGTATGGATAGTTTCATTTATCCTTTTTTTCAGGCATCTGGTCCAGATACCAATCCATAGGATCCAGGAGCGTGAAGCCCATGGCCGTTAGTTTTTTCTTGACCTTGATCACATTATTGGTGAGGAGATAGGGAAATACGGCCCGCTTGTCCTGGTCCCAGTATCTTGCAACCAGGATGGATCCAAAGGAGATATTCTCTTCGGTGATGGCATCCACGATCCGTTTCATCTGTCCGATTTTCTCTTCCACCAGAATTCCGATAAGGGTCCCGGGCTCGCCGATTCCCAGCACATTGACAAAGGCCCTGAGAAGATCCCTGACAGAGATGATCCCCCTGAGTTTTCCTTGTTCGTCCACAACGGGAAATGCACCGACTTTTTCCTTCTGGATCCTGAGAAGGGCATCCTGGATGGTATCCATGGGGCCGATGGTTTTGGGGTTCCGGGTCATGATATCGCCCACGGTCAGTTTTTCAAGGGAGGCCCTTTCCTTTGCATTGTCTGGTTCCCTCAGGAGCCGGTAGGGCATGGCGCTTCGAATGTCCCGGTCCGTGACAATCCCGATGAGCATGTTTTCTTTGTCGACAATGGGGATATGCCTGATCTTCATGGACGCCATTTTTTCCTGGGCTTCGAACACCGAGGCGTTCTCGTCGATGGTGATCACGTCTTTTACCATTGATTTGCTGACAAACATAGTATCCTCCGAAATGGGTTGGTTGTCCTTTAATGTTGTGTTTGTTGGATCCTATCCGTTGAGCAGGATCCTGATGTGGTTTTCGGCCAGTTCGGGCAGCCGTTCCAGTGAGTAGCCCCCTTCGAGAACAGAAATGACCCTGCCCCCGGCATAAGCGTTGCCCAGTTTCATGATGAGCCTCATGATCCAGGAAAAACATTCCGTTGTCAGGTTGATGTCGGACATATCGTCATCCTTATGGGCGTCGAATCCCGATGAAACCAGGATGACCTCAGGTTTGAACCGCTCAAATGCAGGTACCAGATCCCGCTCCATGAGGAGCTGGCAGGCATCGTCCCCCTGGCCCGGGAGCAGCAGGGAGTTTTTGGTGAACCCGTGCCCCTTGAGGGTCCCCACTTCAAAATCGCGTCCCGTGCCGGGGAAGGCAAAGGACGGGTGTTCATGGATGGAGTAGTAGAAAACTGCGGGGTCATGTTCAAAGATGTGCTGGGTCCCGTTGCCGTGGTGGACATCGAAATCAACGATGCCGACCCTTTCGATGTTCCATTCCTGCTGCAGGTACCGTGCTGCTATGGCCACATTGTTGAAATAGCAGAACCCCATGGCCTTGTCGAACTCGGCATGGTGTCCCGGCGGTCTGACGGCGCAGAAGGCATTGTCGATGGTCCCCTCCATCATCATCTTTACGGTTGCAAGGATGCCGCCAACGGCCAGAAAGGCTGTTTCGTAGCTTTCTAAGCACATCTGGTTGTCGGGTATGTCGAAGGTGGTGTGCCCTGACAGGCAGACCTCTTCAAAACGGCGGATGTAGTTCGGGTCGTGGACGGTTTCAATCCATTTCAGGTCTGCACGCTCAGCAGAGATCAGGGTGAGCTGTTCCAGGAGTCCGGCTTTTTTGATGCCTTCATAGACGGCAAGGAGCCGGTCTGCAACTTCGGGGTGGTACGGGCCAGTGTCATGGAGTAAATACCTGTTGTCGTGTAAATAACCGGTTCTTTTCATAGGGCTCCCCATCCGGATACACCGGGCTATAGATTGCACATAAGGCGGTAGTGCCGGAAACCAGCATGGTCATTGATTATTCCGGCATTCTGTATGTCTATAGCCAAATGCAAAAGGTGTCAATAAAAAGTTGTCCCCTTTGAGAAGCCTGGAAAAACAGGGAATAACAGGTGAATGAACGGTGTTCTGACCGGAAGATGCAGGATCTCGGGGGTGGATCCTGAGTCCTTGGGTTCATTCCGGGTCAGCCGGTTTTCCAGGGTTCCTGAGGAGTTGCTGGATATTGGCCCTGCGAATTTTATCGTCCTGTTCCGATTTTTTCATGTAGGCCTGGGCAACCTTTTCGCACAGTTCTTCGAATTTTGCGGGCTTCAGGATATAGTCGAAGGCTCCCAGGCGCATACCCTGGACACTGGATTCCACTGTGCCGTGGCCGGTCAGGAGGATGACTTCTGCCAGGGGTTGCAGCCGTTTCATTTCCTTGAGCGTTTCCAGGCCGTCCATACCGCCGGGCATCTTGATGTCAAGGAGAATGACGTCAAAGACACTGGTTTTCATCAGTGCCAGGGCATCCTCCCCGCTTGAAGCACCGGCAGAACTCAGACTTTTTTTGGCCAGCCGTTTGACAATGGTTTCCAGAAAATCGGTTTCGTCATCAACGACAAGTACTCGTATTTCCATTATAGCCTCCTGTGTTACGGTGTATTCTTGCAGATTGACGGTGCCGGGTCAATGGGTTTAATCCTTACCGGGTCCTTTTGGCTGCCGCGTCAGGCCTCATGGGCAGTGTTATGGTAAAACAGGTTCCTTCCCCGACCTTGCTTCGCACATCAATGGATCCGCCCAGACTGTCAATAATCTTGTACGTGATGGAAAGCCCGAGCCCCGTTCCCTTATCCTTTTCCTTGGTGGTGAAGAACGGATCAAAGATTCTTGATAGCATGGATTCCGGAATGCCCATGCCGGTGTCCTCGATGGCTATGGTCAGCCGGTCATCGTTTCTGCGGGTCCTGACATGGATACTGCCCTGTTTTTCAATGGCGTCAATGGCGTTGTTGATGATGTTGAGGAAAACCTGCTGGAGCTGGGACCGGTCGCTGCTGATCTCCGGCAGGGTGGGATCCAGGTCCGTGATGATGTCGATGTTGTTGATCTGGGCATGGTGACCCAGAAAATCCAGGGTCTGTTTTACGGTGGCATTGATATCGATCTTTTCCTGGGAAGGCTCCATGCTTCTTGCAAATCCCAGCATGTTGCGGGTTACCTTGCCGGCCCGCTCTACGTGGACTTCGATTTTCTGGAGGGCCTGGACAAATTCCTGGTAATTGGGACTCGCCTTGATGTCCTCTTCTTCCAGAAGGTCCTTCATCCAGCCGGCCTGGGTTGAAATGATCCCCAGGGGGTTGTTGATCTCGTGGGCGACACCGGCTGCCATTTTCCCCAGTGCCGCCAGTTTGTCCGTCTGGATCAACTGGGCGTTCATGGCGTCCATTTCCCTGTCCCGTTCCTGGAGTTTGTCCACACTGAGTCCCGTGGTTACAACGGCCGTTACCACAATGGCCAGGACCGCGATGAGAAAGATCATGACCTCCTCCATCTGGACATTGGAGAAGGACAGAAATTTTTCATCCGTTGCCTGGCTCACCACCAGGAGCCATTCTCCGTTTTTGATCCAGGTGCCGGCATACATTCGTTGCAGGTCAGGGCCGTCATTCTTGGAAATTATGGTTGTATTTGAACCGAACAGGGATGTGTCGATGTTCGACTGGGTCAGAAGTTCATTTCCCACGAACCGTGATTTGGATTGGTAGCGTCCGGACCGGTTGATGACAAAGGCGTCGCCGCTTTTTCCGGTCTGTGCCGTGCTGACAATCCTGGCAAAGATGTTCGGATCAATGGTTGCCCGCAGGATCCAGTCCCCGTCCTTGTCACTTGCCTTGACAGCCACGACAAAATGGGGCAGCTGGCGGTATCCCATGAAAACGTCACTGATGTAGGATCCTTTGAAAATAACCAGGTTGAACCAGGGCTGGTCCCGGTAATTGAGACCTTCCAGGGTATAGGGCCCCACGTAGGCCAGGTGATTGCCCTGGCTGTCTATGACACCGATATCCACGAGCCCCCCGCCGGTCTGGCTGTTGATGATGTCAAACAGGGCCCTCAGATTGCCGGAATCGTTATAGTGGGCCATTGACCCTGAGCGGGCGGCTGCGGACAGGATGACCATCCTCTCTTCCAGGAAAAGGTTCAGGCTCTGGGCGCAGGAGTTTACCCTGGCGATCATCTGCTGTTCAATCCTCTGGTGGTAGGCCCTGGAAAAACCGTAATACAGTGTGTATCCCAGGAGTGTCAGAGGTACAAAGGATATCAGCAGGGTAATGACGACCATCTTGCGCCTGAATTCTCTGTACATGGATTTGTTCATGGCACCGTCTCCCTTTATGTTTGGCCGATTCAATTCCGGCAGGGCCGGAGAATCCGTGACCACCTGCCTGAGTCTTTGATTTGTTTTAGTCACAGATTCAGGGCAGCTCAAGGTCTTTGATTAACCTTCCCAAAAGCGTTGCAAGCCATATGCCATGGTCTTGTGAAGAAACCTTTGGGTCCTCCGGAGGGGATTTGCCATGGAAAACCAAGGCTGGCACTTCCCGGGTAAGGGGGGTTGCGTTCCATCCTTTTCCGGTCAGGTGTCAGCTGACTTTACATGATGTAAAACAGCCCTGGACAAGGCCCATATTCTGTGCATTTCAACCCTTGAGCATATATCTGTTTGATTTTGTACGTGGACGGGGGTACTTTGGATAAGATCCTTAACGGCAGCACTTTTGGCAAAAGGAAAGATCCATGCAAGCCCTTACTTGTTTCCGGTTTGTAATCGTGTTTGTTTTCCTGGGCAGTTTATCCTTTCAGATATTCCATCCTGCCGGGGCGAGCGGTGAGTGCGGCCCCCTGGGCAGTCCGGACCTCGGAGAAACGGTTGTAACGGCAAGCACGACGGCCGAGCTCCAGAATGCGATCAACACTGCATCCGGCCCCAAGACCATTTTTCTTGAAAGCGGTATTTATCCGGTTACCGCACAATCATGGATAATGGTGACAAAGCCGGATATCACCATCCGTTCCCTGTCCGGGAACCGCGACGACGTTATCATTCAGGGCCAGGGCCAGGACGTGACCGGAGGATTCGGCATCCAGGTCTATGACAGTCGTGTCACCCTAGCGGATATCACTATCCGTGATGTGGGCTACCATGCCATCCAGGTGTCTAAAACCGCCGGCAAACACACGGATGACCTCCTGTTTCACAATGTTCGGTGCGTGGACACCGGGCAGCAGTTGTTCAAATCCAGCGGCGGTGATATGGATAACGGCATTATCGAATGTTCAGTTTTTGAATACACGACAACCCTGCACCAGGGCAGTTACACCAATGGTATTGATCTGGTGGGTACCCACGGCTGGATTATAAGAGACAACATCATCCGGAATATAAAAGCCGCTGAAGGGCTGGCAGGTCCCGCGATTCTGATCTGGCCCGCCAACACCGGCATGGTATCCTCCGATACCATCATCGAAAGGAATTTCGTGATTGACTGTGATATGGGGATTTTTTTTGGAAATTCCTCGGACGCTCATCTCAACCACTCAGGCGGTATTATAAGAAACAATTTTATAAAGGGCTATTCAGGATCAGATGCCGGAATGGGGCTTGTCCGGTGTGAAAATACAATCGTTGCAAACAACACCATCTACTCCCCGGGCGGCCTGGTAAACTGGTCCATCGAAACCCGGTACCCGCAGACAACGGGGTGCTACCTGATCAACAACCTGACCGATAAGCCGATCCTGGACAGGGACTCCGGGACCGCAACCCGGATTTCGAATTTTGACGGAGCAGTTTCAGGTGATTTTGTCAGCGCTGCCACAGGGGACCTTCACCTTGCGTCCCGGTCAAGCACAGCCATTGTGGATGCCGGAACCGCGACATCCGCCAGGCTCGAGGATATAGACCAGGAAACTGTCCTGGACGGGAAAGTGGATATCGGCGCCGATGAATTCAACGACCCGGGTACTGTTTATAAGGCCTATATCCCTCACATTACATCCGGGTCGCCGGACTGGAAGGATTATCTCCAGGTAAACAACAGCGGCGCATCGGATTCATGGTTTGAACTTGTCCTTTACGGCAACGGTATCCAGGTCTTTTCCAGGATCTATACTGTGGCAGCTTTCAGCCATGGGATCATTGACCTGAAAGATGAATCGCCGGCAGCGGAAACCGGTGTGATTCGATACGGGGATCAGGGACTGGCCTTCAGATTGTCCATGGAAAATGACGGGGGAGGAATAGCGGAATTTCTCCTTGGGGACTCGCTCTATTCCTGTGCGGGACTGTATTTCAGCGATTTCAGTCCCTCCCTGGCAAGCAAGGGGGCTGTCATCGCAAATATGGGGGAGAGTCCATGTAACGTCGTCCTCTATGCCATAGGGCAGGGAGGGATTCTTGATGTGTTCCCTGCAACAATCAATTCCCGTGAAAAAATAGTTGGAACATATGATGTCTGGTTTCCGGAAGTCCTGTTCGGGCAGATACAGGAAATCGCAGTTGCATCAACGAATCCGTCCCTGTGCGGGTTTGTCATATCCGGCAACGCCAGCCTGTCACATCTGCTGTTTACCCCGGCCGCTCCGGTTCCCTGCGCCCTTGTAACCGCTTTTGAGGCCCCATAGCATCCCTGTGGGATCCAAAGAGGGTTTCCATATTACCCCCCAGTCTTGTGTTGCAGCGCTATTTACCGGTGCTGATCCTCCTGGTGTAAACCCCATTGTTTCCGTCTTGTAAAGAGAACTGACCCATGGCCTGGGATATGTTGCGGCTGTCGCTGTGTTGCAAAGCCGGTGTGGACCCTGGCGCCGGCCTGGCAACCGGCCCTGTCCATGTGACTGTGGCACCCCATTTGCAGTTTCAGGTTCCATTCCTGGACTGAAAACCGTTAAAACCCGGAGGTGCATCTTGGAAAACCAGATTCCCGATACGATCCGTGCCATGATCCTCCGTCGGTGCCTGTTCGTGTCCATGCTGCTTCTTGTTCTTGTCTGCGGTATTTTTGTGACTTATTTTGCGTTGTGTTCGCACCGGCAGGTCAATCATGAGATAATACGGGTCGCCGTGAACCACCGGAAGCTGGTGGATCAGTTCTTCCAGGAGAAGATTGCCATGCTCCAGTTCATCGGTTCGATCATGGACTATGAAAGCCTGATCCTGCCGGGGCGCCTTGAGCGTGTGTGTGCCCTTCTCCAGAACAGTACCCGGGCCTTTGTGGATCTGGGCGTCTTTGATGACTTAGGGAACCACGTGGCCTATGCAGGACCCCATGACCTGGCTGGGAAAAATTACGGGAAAGAGATTTGGTTCCAGATGGTAAAAAACAGAGGGATTTATATTTCCGACGCCTTCCCCGGGTTCAGGGGCATTCCCCATTTCATTGTTGCAGTCAGGCGGACAGAAGGCCCCAGAACCTGGTTCCTCAGGGCCACCGTGGATGCCTGGTTTTTCAGCAATCTTGTGGAATCCGTACGGCTTGGAAGCACCGGGGAAGCATACATCGTAAACAGGCATGGGATCCTGCAGACCCATAGGCGATCGGGCGGACAGGTTATGGAATCCGATGGCGATTTCAAGGACTGCATGAAGGGCAACCTTTCCGTGTCCGCTTTCCTTGCCGGCGGATCATGGGGCAGCAGGTATGTTTACGCGGGACTCCCCCTTGAGCAGACAGACTGGGTTCTTGTGGTCCGCCAGACGCTTTGGGACGCATACCGGGTACTGGCCGTATCTGCGGCGATATCCATCCTGATCCTTATTGGAGGCGTTATACTGGTAGCTGTACTGGGGTTTGTCCTGACATCGGATATGGAAATCAGGCCCTAGCCTGACCCCGGCGATACCGGAAGTCAGGTCAGTTAATAAATGCATCCTCCGGGGCAAGCACATCACCTGTCAAAACATGTGGTACCGCACCGGAGGCATCGCCTGGCTTCTTGAACGGCCTGGGCCTTTGTGATGGTGCCGATGATATCCTGGTCCAGGGAGAGTATCCGAATGTTGGCCGGAACCTCCTCGACCGTGACTCTGGGGATGTGTTCACTGACCCGGACGTCCTTGATGATGCAGTCGGTGTTGAGTTTCCGGTGGAGATTCGAAGGGATGGGAATCGTGTTCCGGGTCAGGTGGTAGTGGATGGACCTGGCTGCCCTGCGTCCGTCCGCCACGGCATTGATAACCGTTGAGCGTCCTGTAAAGAGATCGCCCGCCGTGAATACGCCGGCAGGTGATGCCATGAGCGTGTCCCGGTCTGCGTCAAGGGTTCCCTGCCGGGTTGCCTTGAAGCCGTATTCCCTGGCTTCGGCTATCAGATAATGGAGGTCGGGTTTACGCTCAAACGCTGCGATGATCAGTCCTGCTTTGAGGACGGTTTCCGACCCGGGGATTTTTTTGCCCATGCCGGTGCGGGCCTGGGTTTTGTCAAGTGCCTCAGTCCGTACGTATTCCAGGTCAGTCGCGTTACCGTCAAAATCGGTCAGGACCCTGACAGGAACTGCCTGGAATTCAATGCTCACGCCTTCCTCCATGGCCCGTTCCACATCCCGCTTGCGCGCGGACATGGATTTCAGGTCACAGGGGCAGAGCACGGTCACGGATTGGGCCCTGAGCCGGATGCAGGTCCTGGCACAGTCCATGGCAGTATTGGATTCACCCACAACAGCCACGGGGACCCCTGCCAAAGTCGAGATGTCCACCCCTGCCCGGGCCAGGAAATCAAGGCTGCCCACAACTCCGTCCACATACTCCCCCTCTATGCACAGCTGGGGTGTCACCCACGCACCGAGACCCAGAAAAATGGCCTGGTATCCCTGGTTAGTGAGATCCTGGAGCGAGAAGTCGCTGCCCAGGGCCATGCCCGTCCGAACGGTGATACCAAGCCTGAGAATGCCCTGGATTTCCCAGTCCACGACCGGGGTGGGAAGACGGTATTCGGGAAGGCCGTAACGCAGCATACCGCCCGGCTCGTGACGGGCTTCAAAAATTGTGGGGCTGTGCCCGAGGCG
Organism: Pseudomonadota bacterium; assembly: GCA_043806875.1. GTDB lineage: Bacteria > Desulfobacterota > Desulfobacteria > Desulfobacterales > Desulfobacteraceae > JAZDGN01. The sequence goes on along the minus strand of JAZDGN010000065.1, from coordinate 95,221 downwards.
CCTCAGAAAATAGGCGCAGGAAAGACCGGCCGGTCCGCTGCCCACAACCGCCACCCTGAATCCCGTGTCCGGGGCGCAGTCCAGGTCCACGTGGCGGCCGGAATCCATTTCCCACTCGCCGATAAAACGTTCCAGCCTGCCGATGGATAGCCCCTCATCGGCAATGTTGCGCCTGCAGATGGTTTCACAGGGATGGGCGCAGACCCGGCCCACGGTCAATACAAGCGGGTTGCGGTCCTTCAGGGTTTTCAGGGCGCCGGTGAAATCGTTTTCGAGCACCTGGCGGATTACCCTGGGAATATCAATCTGGGCCGGGCATTTCTGCTGGCAGGGGGCAAGGCAGTCGTCCTGGCGCATAAGCCTCAGCAGCCTGGAACTCAGCCCCAGGACCAGGATGGCGCCGTGGGGGCAGACACGGATGCATCGGCCGCATCCGCGGCACAGTTGCGTGCTTATTTCCGGAATTCCCAGTTTCCCCATGTGAATGGCCCTGAAAGGGCAGGCACGGATGCAGGACCCGTATCCCAGGCAACCTCTGCTGCAGGACATGGAGCCGCCGTACAATAGTGCTTCGGCCCGGCAGTCCTTTATGCCGTCATAGGCATAGCGGCGAAGGGAGCGTCCACCTCCGGTGCAGGATACCTGCGCCCTGGCAGGCTCCCTGGCACCGGATTCCTGATCAAGAATCCGGGCAAGAGCATCGACTGTTTCCGTGCCTGCGTTGACACACACGGTTATTTCGGTCCTTTTTTCCAGCATGCCCTTGGCAGCCTCCCGGCACCCTGCAAAGCCGCAGCCGCCGCAGTTGGTTCCCGGAAGAGCCTCCACGAGCCTGTCCAGACGCGGGTCTTCCTTGACATAAAAGAGTTTTGAAGCCGTGGCAAGGATCAGGGATACCAAGAAACCCAAGCCACCCATTATACCAAAGGACTCAATGATCATCCTGAACATCCTCCGCTGAAACAGTTGAAAAAGAGAACTGCACTGTTGCCTGTACTGTTTCCGGGGATAGAAAGAGCAATTTGCATACCACGGTCCTGGCCGGCAGAATGTTCTGCAGGGATGCAGGTCAAGGGCGGAAACCTTGTATGCTGTGTCAGGAAAATTTACAGGTTGTAAATACGGTCTGGCAGGGATCATGAGCCGGATCAATACCACGGATGGCAGGAAAATTATGTCATGGTTACAGCCATGGCCCTGTCCATGGCATGGGGGGGAAGAGGGCACGGTTATTGCTAAATGTGCATATAGTATTCTAAGAAAGGAGTAAATGCCGTTATCATGTCGACCCCATTACACATCCTGGTCACCGATGTGAATCACCATGTGAGAGATCTCCTGAAGCGGGAGTTCCAAAAGGAAGGATATACAGTCTACCTGGCAAAAAACGGTGACGAGGCCCAGCGGGTGCTGTCTGGACCTGACCCGCTTGATTTTGTTGTTCTTGATCCTGAACTCCCAGGGGAATCCGGCAGTCTTTTGCTGCGTCTTATCCAGGACGCAAGTCCGCGGGTCCAGATCATCGTTCACACCTATCCTGAGTTTGCCGGAACCCTGAAGCCTTGTCCCAACGTCTGCTTTGTGGAGAAGAGCGCCGCGAGCATCGGACCGATCAAAGAGGTGATCCGCAGGCTATCTGTGAAATGACCAGGAACCCTGCAGCCATTGCTCCGGCCACATCCCAGTCATGGGCTGCCACAAGCCTGATCCGGGCCGCATCCACCCCCAGTTCCTTTGTATACCGTTGATCGGGCAATGATGCAAGATACAGGAAATCTGTTTTTGACAGTGGGTTGGGAAAATTGCGGCTGAATTGATACAGGGGCCTGGCGTCAGCGCCAGGCCCCTGGCCTGCCTGGTCCGCTCCTGGGTGGAGGGGAATGGATCAGGCAGAGGGAAGATTTCACTTGGTCGGGGGGGGCCTGATGCTCAGAACCGGCACAGGCGAGTGCTTGAAGACCTTTTCTGCAGTGCTGCCGAAACTGATGCCCGGCCGGTCGCTTCTGCCCTTATGCCCGATGATGACGAAATCGGCTTTCTCTTCGGTGATGGCATTGACAATCTCCTCGACCGGGTTGCCGTCCCGGAAGGTTGTCCGGATGTGGCCGGGGTCCGGGAAAATCTCACGGATGAGATCGTCGATCTGGCGGCTGCGCCGTCCCATGTCGTCCTGGAGGTATTTGGTGATGGAAAAGCCCCCGGGATGTTCCATGCTGATGGCGTGCTTGGCGGCGTCAATGTCCCTTTTATTGATGACATTGAGAATCACGAGATCAGCCCCCGTGTTGGCCACGACTTCTGCTGCGTAGTCCAGGACTTCCCTGGAGTAGGGGGACAGATCCAGGGCCACCATGATACGTTTTATGTTACCCATGATATGCCTCGCTTAATTTCGTTTGAATTTCTGCCTGTCCCTGACACTGACAACCGGTACGGGTGAGTGCCTGAACACCTTTTCTGCGGCGGAACCGAACAGGGTCCTGCTCAGGTTCCCCCGTCCCTTGTTTCCCATGACCACAATGTCCGCCTTTTCCTCGTCAATGGCTTTGAGTATTTCCTCAAAGGGATACCCTGCATCCACCCGGAAGTTCATGCCTGATTTCTGGTCAAAGAAGTTTTCCATGACCAGCCGGCGAAGGGATTCCATCCTCTCTTTCTTTGTGGTTTCGATATAGCGCTCCAGGTTGATCTTGTCCGGGTAGTAACAGGCCACCATTTCCACGGCATTGATGTCCCGTTGGTTGATGACGTTCTGGACCACGATTTCAGCTCCTGAATTGCCCGCCAGTTCAAGGGCGTACTCAAGGTTGGCTTTTGAATATTCAGACAGATCGATGCAGACCATCACTTTATTGATATGTTTCATGATACCCTCCGTTTTGATAAGGACAAGGGTGTTGCCCCGGCCCGTTAATAGATTCTACGTACACCCCTCTCCAGATCTGCCACATACAGGATCTGGGCCGCTTCATGGAGCTGGGCCACCACAGGTTCAAACCTGTCCGGGGCAATGTCATAGCTGTGAATAAAGACTTCCCTGAATCCATGGTCGATGTCATCATAGGATGTCAGGATGCTGCTCAGACGTCCGCCGTTCTGGCGGATGGTATCGGTAAGAACTTTGATGATGCCGGGCCGGTCTTTGATTCTGAAGGCAAAAACCTGGCCCTTGTTGGCGATTCCTGTGAATGAGACAAGACACCTGAAAATGTCGCTCTTGGTGATGACGCCGATCATCTGCCCCTTGTCGTCAAGCACCGGCATGCCGGATATGTTTTTGCGCAGCATCATGGCGGCCGCTTCATCAACAGTGCAGTCACCGGAGATGGTCGCAACCGGGCTGGACATGACCTGGGTGATTTTAATCTGACGGACCAGGGACATGAGTTCGTAGATATCCAGGGATGTGGCCTCGGACGGTGATGCTTTCTTGATGTCACCGTCGGTGACGATTCCCACCAGTTTTCCATCCTGGGTCACGGGAAGCATGGAGATGATTTTTTTCCGGAACAGATTGGACGCATCCATCAGGGAAGCGTCACTTTCAATCGAGATGACAGGTTTGCTCATCCATTTCTTTACAAGCATGGGTATCTCCTTCATCGGCATCCATCCAGGGCGCCTTCCAGGGTCCGGTTTTCTGCCGGGTTCCTTGATTCCTGCCACGGTTCAGGAATTCTTAAGAACCGTATCAGACAGGGAGTTTTGTTTGTGTTGATCCATAAGGGAGCAATTACCATGCCATGTCCCGGGGAAAGAATTTTTTAATAACATATTGATTATAAGATATTTTTATGATGTGGATCCGGGTGCGGCAAAGCCCGTGGAAAGGGGTGTCAGAAAATTTTACACTTTGTAAAGGGGGAGGTGATAGACAAGGCCCCGGACTCCGGACGGATCCGGGGCCGGGGATTGACCATCAGCCCTGATCCTTGCTGCCGATTTTAATGCCGTACTTCTCGATTTTTGAATGAAAGGTGGGTCTGGACATGCCCAGGAGCTTGGCCGCCCTGGACCTGTTCCCCTGGGTGAAGTCAAGGGCTTCACTGATGAGCAGGGACGCAACATGATCCAGGCAGGTATCAAATACCCTGTCATTGGTTTCATTGCTCAGGCATTCGCGTATCCAGCGCTGGACCTCGCTCATTACCGGGGTTTCTTCCCGGGAGGGCCTGGGTTTGTGCTCAAGCTCGGGAATGGAGATTTCTTCGGGCTGGACCGGGGCTCCCCGGTTGAAGATCAAGGCCTTTTTCAGCACGTTGGACAGCTCCCGGATATTGCCGGGCCAGTCATACCGGCTGATGATGGCGGCGGCCTCGGCGGAGATGCCTGGGTTGGTCATGTCCATGCCGCCTGCCAGGCGGGCCAGCAGGTATTCGGTAAGGGGGAGAATGTCATCCTTTCTCTCCCTCAGAGGGGGCATGGTGATGGTGACAACCTGGAGGCGGTAATAGAGGTCTTCCCTGAATTTGCCCTCGGCAACGGCTTTTTCCAGGTCCCGGTTGGTGGCGGCAATGATACGTACGTCCACGGAGATGGTTTCGTTGCCGCCCAGGCGTTCGATGCTGTTCTCCTGGAGCAGGCGCAGGAATTTTGCCTGGATGCTCATGGGCATGTCCCCGATTTCATCCAGGAACACGGTGCCTCCCCTGGCCTGTTCGATTTTGCCCACCCGCCGGTGGGCAGCCCCGGTGAACGAGCCTTTTTCATACCCGAAAAGCTCACTTTCCAGAAGGGTTTCCGGGATGGCCACACAGTTGATGACCATGAAGGGTTTGTCGGCCCGATGGGAATGCTGGTAAACAGCCCTGGCCGCCAGTTCCTTTCCGGTACCGGATTCTCCCCGGATAAGGACCGTGGCATCGGTGGAGGAAACCCGGCCGATGGCCTTGTAAACCTCCAGCATCTGGCTGGAACTGCCTACCAGGGCCTCCTTGCCCGTGAGGTTTTCCAGGCCCGGGTTGACCTCCACGGGTGAGGACATGCATCGGCCTGCCTCCAGGGCCTTTTCAATCAGGGACAGCATCTGGGGGACGTCAAAGGGTTTGTAAATGTAATCGTAGGCTCCTTTTTTAATGGCGCCGATGGCGGTCTCGGTTGTGCCGAAGGCTGTGATGATGATCACGGGAAGTTTGGGCAGTGCCTTGTGAACGGCTTCAAACACGTCGATGCCGGTCATGTCCGGGAGGCGGATATCCAGGATCACGAGATCCGGGACAAGGGCTATGGCTTTGTTGATACCGTCCTGGCCAGTGTAGGCGGCTTCGGTCTGGTATCCGTCCTGGGTCAGGATCTTGGTAAAGCTAAGGCTCAGCTGTTTGTCGTCATCAATGATCAGTATCAGACTCATGGAAAATCCCCCTTACCGGCAGCGTGATGGTAAATTCAGCACCATTGTCCGGTGCCTGGGAAACGGCGAGTTTCCCGTTGTGTTCTCTGACAATCCGGGCAACGATGCTCAGACCGAGCCCGGAGCCATCCTCTTTGGTGGTGAAGAACGGGTTGGTAATCTTATTGATGATGCTGTCGGGAATGCCGGGACCATTGTCCCGGATGCAGATCCTGGCAACATCACCCATGTCCTCCTCATAGTCCCGTGTTTCGGTGATGATGATCGTGCCCCCCTGTTCCATGGCTTCGCACGCGTTGGTGATCAGGTTTACCAGGGCCTCCTTGATCCTGTCCTGGTCAACGTCGACCTGGGGCAGGTCAGGGTTTGGCGTGAAGAACAGTTCCACGCCATGGGCGTTGAGCCGGTATTCCAGGAGTGTGATTACGCCATCGATGATGGCGGCTATCCTGCACTGTGTCAGTTTGAGTTTGGGGGGCCTGGCAAACTCGAGGAAATTCTGAACGATCTTGTCGATCCTGGCGATCTCATCTGAGATGACCTGGAGGTCTTCGTTCTGGACATCGGTGAGGTCAAGGGACCGGCTCAGGGAAAACATGCGCATCTTGATGGAGGTAAAGGGATTGCGGATAGTGTGGGCAACGCCGGCGGCCATTTCCCCGACCATGGCCATGCGCTCGGCCTGGATCAGGTTTTTCCGGCTCCTGGCCAGCTCACTGTGGGTTTCATCAAAATCCTTCATCATGTCCTTCAGAGAATGGCTCAGGGAAACCACTTCGTCCCGGGAGCTGTCCGTGGGTGAACTTCCGGTCTCAATGGCAAGGTCCCGGATCGGTTCGAGAATATGTTTGTACAGGATGAACAGCAGCAGAATGCTCAGGATGGTAAAAAAGAACAGGGCGCCGTAGGCCATGATTCTCAGGCCTTCAGAGCGCTGGGCGTTTTTCCATTCCGTTTCCTGGATGATCTGCCATTGCTTCTGGCTGAACTCCCTGCACAGGTCCAGGAGGTTGAAAAATACGCTTCTCTGCTGCTCATGGATAGGAGTGATAGCGGTCTTGTCCGGGTTCAGCCTGTAGGTTTCAATGGCAAGATCCTTGGCTTCCACGTACTTTTTGAATTCAACGGCAATGGTTTCCAGGGACTCTTTTTGCTGGGGGGTCAGGTCCAGGGTCCGTGCCTTGTCCAGGCTCTGCCGGAACATCTCCCGGTATTTTCCCAGGGAGTTGAGCCATTTTGCCTGGCCGTCCACAAAGTAATAGGTCAGGTAGCCCTTCTGGTTGGCCAGGGCCAGTTCCATTTCCTGGGCCGCCCTGAACAGGACCATCTCTTTCTGGACCATGGTGATGATCAGATCATCTGTCTGATAGGTATGCCAGAGCATCATCAGGCCGCCCATAACGGTGATGGCAGACATGATGGAGAACAGGTACAGGATTTTCAGTCTAAGGGTAAGATAGTGCATGGATGTCCACCCGGATCAAAAAAACATTAACAATAGGCCGGAACAGAAGCACGATTCATGCCAGATGCCTGGTGCAGGTGATGCAAGTTTTCCGGCAGGGAATGATCTGGTTCAATGGCTGTCCGGTCAAAGGGTCAGAAAGCTCCAGGGCCGGCAACGCTTTTACGGAATAACACGGCAGAATTATTATTTCAAGTGTCACTGCCCTGTTGCCAATGAAATGAAAAGGAGATATTAAGGGGCATGGATCCTCTTTTTACCAGAACCGGGGATTGCTCACAGCCTGGGGCCTCGCTTATTCCCACTCCCCACAGGGGCATATTCCTGACCCTGTTTTTTACCATTTTCACCACCATTACAGGTGTGGGTATCGTTGTTCCGCTGCTGCCGGTGTATGCCCATGACCTGGGGGCTGCCGGAGTTTACGTGGGTCTGATTTTCGGTTCCTTTTCCCTGTCCCGCACCGTGCTGCTCCCGGTGTTCGGTAGGATGTCCGACCGCAGGGGACGAAAACCCTTTATCGTGATCGGTCTGGCGGGTCATGTCCTTGTATCCATAGCGTTTATCGTCAGCACAAGTGTTTCTTCCCTGATTGCCATCCGGTTTGTCCAGGGCATTGTTTCTGCCATGATCATGCCAGTGGTCCAGGCTTATGTGGGGGAGATCACACCTCCAGGTAAAGAGGGGTATTCCATGGGGATGTTTAACATGTCCATGTTCGGGAGCCTGAGCCTGGGGCCGCTTCTGGGCGGTGTGGTCCGGGATGCCTGGTCCATGGGTGCGGCCTTTGCCTGCATGGGCCTTTTGTCCGGCCTGGGTGTGATCCTGGCCATGGGTTTCCTGCCTCCCGTTGACCGGGAATTCATCAAGCACAGGGAGCATCCTCCCATACCGTGGAGGACGCTGATCTTGGACAGACACCTGATGGGGCTGTTCGTGTTCCGTTTTGTCTATGTGTCGTGTATCGGGATCATCTGGTGTTTCCTTCCCCTTTACGCGGAAACCCGGTTCAGTCTTTCCGGATCATCCACCGGCATCCTGGTATCCCTGGGCGTGTTCATCGGAGGGATTCTCCAGGTCCCCATGGGATACCTGGCCGACAGGATCAGCACTCGGCTCATGATCGGGACCGGTGGGGTCCTGTGTGCCCTGGCCATGGCCATGCTCCTGGCTGCGGATTCCTTTTCAGGACTTGTCTGGGCGGTATCCGTATTTGGACTGGGGGGAGGACTGTCCATGCCGGCTGTCATGGCCCTGGCCGTTGTCACGGGCAATGAAAAAGGGGGTATGGGCTCGGTGATGTCCCTGATGACCGTGGCGCACAGCCTGGGAATGATGGCAGGCTCAATGGCCGCAGGTCTGGCCATGGATTATTTTGAACTGGAATTTGTATTCCCCTTCGGATCAGGACTCATGGCCCTGGGACTTGTTCTTTTTCTGGCAGCCGGGGTGAAAAAAACCGCTCTGGTTACTGCCCTAGGTCAAGAGGACCCGAAATGATGCACCCGGAACCGATCCCGGTCCTGGCCCGGGGCAAGGGCTGGATTGCCGTGGAAAAGCCCTGCGGTATGAGTGTTCACAACCAGCCTGGACAGGACCTCATCTCCCGGGTAACCCGGATCCTGTCCCTAGAAAGTCCGGTGGATGAGCCTGGCTTCCCGGGGCCGGACGCAAGAATTCAGCCGGTCCACCGTCTGGACATGGAAACCAGCGGGGTGCTGCTCCTGGCCCTGGACCTGGAAACTCTGCGGTATCTGTCAGGGGAGTTCGAGCAGGGAAGGGTGACCAAAACCTATGTGGCCCTGGTCCATGGCCAGGTACCGGTCCCGGATACACCGGACAGGGTCGGGGTATGGGATTCTCCTCTGTCAAAGACAAGCAGCGGCCGGACCGACCCCGTGGGAAAGGGGAAAACAGTCCCGGCCCGGACCGGGTTCAGGATCCTTGGCTGCAGCTTCCATTATACCCTTCTGGAGATCCGTCTGTTTACAGGGCGCCAGCACCAGATCCGGCGCCATGCAAAGATCTCCGGCCACCCGGTGACCGGTGATGCCCGGTACGGTTCCAGACGGGCCGTTTCCTGGCTTCGATCCCACCGCTCCTTTGACCGTCTGGGGCTCCACGCCCATTCCATGGCCTTTGTGCCTCCGGGCAAGACAGGAGCGGTAACGGTGATGTCTATGGGCATACCGGCCCAGATGCTGGATCTTATTGAAACCGATGGGGAGGCGTGCTGATCAGGGACGCCCTGGTGCGGCCCGTTTTCCGGACAGGTTCCCTGGCTTTCAGAACTCGCAGCTTCCGTCAGCCTTTTTTCCGGGGTTGACCAGTCGGATGGAAAAATCCGTAAAAAATGTTGTATGCGGTGCATTCACATCATCAAAACAGTGGATGCCGATTTCTTCCGGAACTTTCTGTGAGAAGTCCTTGGTTGTAAACGTTGCGTCTTCACAGGGGCTCCAGTCGGCTTTGCAGAATTCGGGAAAAAACCAGTGAACAGGACTTCCCGGCAGGTACTCAAATAGTTTGCCGGATTGTTCAGGGGTCCGGACATAGGCGGAAATAACATTTGTGCGGCTGTTCCAGTCATCGGATGTGTACCGCTCTTCCAGGTGCAGCACCAGGGTGGACCAGTCTGTCAGGAGATAGTTCTCGTCGTTGGAACATTTGACCAGGTCGTCGGTGCACTCGTCGGCTAAAAGGCTCACGTGTCGCAGAAGTTTATAGTCTTCTCCACCACTGCCACTACATTTCCACAGGATGAGCTGGGGCGTTCCCTTTTCGTCTGAGATTTTCTCAAGGTCCTGCTGGCTGAAATGGTCGAGCCAGTCAGGATTTTCGCCTTTGTGCACCTGTTTGTGCCGGAACAGAGACAGGCCGTATGTGTTTCCCTTTTTGACATCCAGGCGGAAACAAAGCCCCATCATGTAATGCTCAAACTTTAAAGGATTTTCATCTTTTGCGAGTTTGAATTTGATCTGGAGATCATAGCTGAGCCGCTGCTGGTTGTTGCTCCATGCCTGGACCAGGTCCGGCATGGAACTGAGCGGGTCCGGGTTGTCATGCCACTTCAGGAAGATCAGGGCCCCCTGTCCGTCCGTGATCAGGTCCTCACTTTTTTTATTGCCATTATCCTTATGAAAGAAAAGAACTGTATTTGGATCTCCCCCGTAAGCGGAAATGCCGGATTTTTTGTCGTTATTTTCGATACGGACGACGTTTTTGTCAAAATCCCAGATTTTTTCCAGGTTTTTAGTGTTGTATGGGGGCGGGGTATATGGCTGAACCTTGTTGGCGAACCCCCCCTGGCTTGTGCCCAGGGCCGCTGACCGGGTAAAGGTGTTCTGGGATCCCATTGTGGAGCCCGGGAGCGCCGTACCGGTCACGTTGATCCTGGCAAAGGAGTGGATAATGATCTTTTCTCCGGCACTGGGGGTGTAGGTGAAAAAATATGAAGGATCATGGATCCAGCGAATGTCCATGAGCTTGGTTGTGCCGGTTGGCCCATCCTCTGTCCTGGTGTTGTAGACATAAACCTTGCTCCTGTCTCCGGTATCGTTCTGGAAGAAGAACATGCCGTTCTGGGGCGGGAGATAGCCATTAAGGTTGTTCACAACCAGGTCGGCACTGTGGTCTTCGTTGAATGTCAGGGTGTTCGGTGTCAGTGCCTTGTCGATGGGCGCTGCCTGGAAGACCTGCATGCCCGCCTGGGTCAGAAACGCCCCGGTATAAACTCGGGAGACAGATACTGCAAAATGCATCTGGATATCAAGGGGCCTGGTGATGCTGTAATCAAAGAAATTGTATCCACCGCCGTCGCTCAAGGCAGCCATGACGCCGGTTTGCGGGATGCTGCGGCTGGGGGGAAAGGCACCTGCAAGGGCCAGGGACACGATTGTCCCGTTGGAAATCTTGAGCAGGGATGCCATGGATCCCGGTGGCTGGAGAACCGTATAGTAATAGGTCTCTATGTTGAACGAAAAAGTGGCGGTATCGCCGTCCATGAAGAATGTGGTGCCGTTCAGCTCTCTCATGGTGTCGTTGACGTCGGTGGCGCTGTTGTTGACGTTTGCCGACCTGAACCGGCTGGCAAAGTACCGGTAGCCGGACTGGGCTATGTTCCGGGCCCGGGTGTCGGATACAGTGGTGATGTTGGTCTTCAGGGCGTTGTCTGACAGGCTGACCATGAGGGTTCCCAGAATGCCCAAAACGACCAGGATGATAATGAGGCTTATCAGTGCGAAACCGGCCTGGTCGCAAGGGTGCAGTGTCTGCCGGGATGGGTTCGGATCAGGTGTCATGGCAATGGTTTCCTCTGTTACTTGTTCCACTGTTCAGGCCCGTTGGAGCGGGAGGATCTCCTGGGACAGATCTGGGTGGAAAAGGTTATGGGGTCCTGGGCCGGGTCAGGGTGTTCCACGGTCATGGACACGCAGATGAGGTACAGTCCGCTCAAGGGGTTGGCTGTGGTCCAGGTTCCGTTGGAACCATTGAGCTCAAGACCGGTCTTGTAGGTCAGGGAAAAGGCACAAACCCTGTCCATGAGTATGGACCCCGTGTTCTGGTCAGGTGCGGTATCGCTGTAGTTGATCTTCAGCTCCTTGGTACTGCTGAGCCAGGCGATGTGCCTGCTCTGATCGGAATTGAATACCTGGGGGTAACGGAGCTGAAAATTGATGGAGGAGGTTGTGGTGCTGGAAACGGCGGCAATGTTTTCAAATTCCAGGGTCAGGCGGCTGAATGTGTTCTGCACTTTCTGGGACAGTTCAGCGTTGGCCCGGGCCAGGACAGCTCCTTTAGCAGCAGTAGTGATGAACATGCCTGCCAGGGCGCTGCAGATACCGATCAGAACCAGGACAACAATCATTTCGACCAGGGTGAACCCGGATTGGCTGTAGGCTCTGTGTCTGTTTGTCTGCTTTTCGTTCATGGGCTGTCTGTACCTGCTGCGGCCTGGGGGTCATGGATGCTGTCAGCCGTTTTCCTATTGGGTGAAGAAGGCTGTCAGGGTTTCATTGTTGCGTGTCAGGGTTACCTTCAGAATGTCACTGCCCCCGTCCCTTTGAATCTCCTTGTGCTCGCTGTCAAATGAGATGTAACTGCAGGCATGTTGTGTTTCGCTGGCCGTGAACAATGTATCCTCAATCCTGTCTTTAAAGTTGTTGATGGGATTTAAGTGCCAGTGGATTTTTAGGCTCTGGTATTTGGCGCTGACCAGTTCCATGTCCTGGATCAGCCTGGCATGATTCTGTGTGTTGATCACGCTGATGGAACTGTTATACAGGGATCTTCCCAGCATGGGTACGAGCATGCTCCCGGCGATGGCTGAAATGATCAGTACAAGAATGAGCTCGATCAGGGTAAATCCCCGGTATCCGTTTCTGTCCTGTGTTGTCTGAAAAATCATTGGATGTAACCCGTGTTTGCCAGGACAATGAAATTCCCCCAGCCGGTTTGAACGATGAAATCCGTTGACCCCGGATCACCGAAAGCGTTGAAGGTCAGGATGCCCGTTGTCTCCAGGGTCAGACTGACCGGTGTGACGATGGTCTCTTCCTCCCCGGGAAGCCGGATGGGGGTAGGGTTGGGGTTCGTTGCCTTTGATGCCCCGTACCCGCCATCCTTGAATTCGATCTGGCAGTCCAGGCTGGAGCCTATGGCCATGGCCTGGACATACCGGATGTGAATTTTCAGCTTGTCAAACTCGGCCTGTGTGTGGGCGATCGTGGATGTTCCGCTCCCGTTAACGATCACAACACTGATGATGGAAATAAGAACAAGGACCGTGAGGATCTCCATCAGAGTGAATCCTCTGAAATTGTGTGCCGGAGCCATTTTTGTTTTCCCTCCAATCCGGGTTGAAGGTCAGTTGCCGTTAAGACCCTCTGGCCTGTATGATAGGGTTGCCATATTATTAACACCATGACAAGTAGAAATATGTATAGCATGTGATAAAAATTTGTCAACATTTCAGATACAGAATTTGAAATTTAATTAAGCAATTGTGTCTGAAGATATCAGGGGGGGGTCCATTTGTATGCTGGTGCGTATGCGCTTTTTTTGCTCGCAGATGGTTGCGGCTGTGCCCTGAAGCTGCTTTTTAAGGCGTTTTATCTGCTTTTCCAGGGATATCGCTCTGTTCGATAGCAGTGTGTTCTGGGCTGTCTGCTTTTGGCCGCGTTTTTTTGAGGGAATTCCGTTGGCAAGGTGCTTGGTCCTTTCCTTGCGCCATCGGTTGAGGGTTGAGGGGAGGAGGGTTTCCTGATTCAGAAATTCCCGAATCTGGCGGGAGGTCTTCATGGCGTCGGTTTTGCAGAGAACATGCAGTTTGTACTCTCCGGTAAACTGTCTCCGGCGCTTTATTCTGACGGGTTGGGCCGAAATTCCGTTTAATTCTTTTGATTTCATTCTGGATATTGCAGAAATTTCACCCTGGAATATTTGTTTATATAATACTGATAATATGAATCATATGATTCTATAAACAGTATCTTATCGGTTTTTGTCAAGAAAAAAGATGAGGGACATGCGTCTGTACCGATGAAGATGGAGGCTGGGCAAAATGTTCTGTCAGTTGTGGTTGTCCACGATTGCCCTGAGTTCAGATGCAGTGGTCGTTATCAGGGTCAGGGTCTCGGGTGTCAGGACCGTATCCATGGACGAGGCGAATCCCGCTATCCAGACAGCCAGGGGGAGCCCCCGCCTGTTGTTGATGCTCACGGCAACGGCCTTGACTCCGGTCAGGTACTCCTCGTTGTCCATGGCGTACCCGCTGGTCCGGACCGTTTCCAGTTCCCGGTGATAGGCATCGATTTCTGTGATGGAGTTGGGTGTGAACTGCGGAAGACCGTGGGTTTCAATAAAATGGTCCACACTGTCCCGGCTCATGGCCGAGAGAAAGGCTTTGCCTACGGCACCGGCCTGGAGAGGGATCTCCGTGCCGGGAGGCGCCGAGATTTTCAGGGGCTTCAAGGCGTCCCGGGTGGCGATGATCGTGCTCTTGGAGGTGCCTGTAACACCCAGAAAAACCGTTTCTCCCGTGGCGTTCCTGAGTCGGGTCAGGGCTGGCTGGGCCTTTTCCACCAATTTGAAAATGTTCCAACCCCTCAGGGACAGTTCTGCCATGGCGGGCCCCATCACGTAGGTTTTGCCGACCCGGTTCAGGGCGTTGACCTGGATCAGGGCTTTGAGAAGGCCGTGAATGGAACTTTTTCCGCATCCCAGTTTTTTGGAAAGCTCTGTGAGACTGAGGGGTCTGGGTGTGTCTGTGAGAAGTCGCATCAGTTCAAAGGCCCGGATTACCGCCGGAGCAGCGTAACCGTCCTGGGATGTTTTGGAAGGCATGATTTTTCTCCATGAATGTTCATTATGGTGAATAATTGTGGTCCAGTCTTGTATAGCGATACTAGAATTACATTGTCAACAATTTTTAGCTTGATTTTTGGATATAAAGCCTATATTTGATAATCAGCCTAGGCGTGAATGGTTGCCCGTGTTTCATAATTCGTTCGTCATGATGAACAAACAGGACTGATCCAGCAACGGGATTTCCAGAGCAGCGCCATCCTGATCCTGCCCAGGTCAAGACCTGGTTTTGTTAATACAGCCCAGAAAAGGAGAACATCCATGCTTTTACCACCGTTTGACTATCATGAGCCGACTACCCTGGAGCAGGCCTTGGAACTCAAGGCAGACTTCAAGGATGCCGCGAGGCTGCTGGCCGGAGGGACCGATCTTCTCGTCCATCTAAAAAAGGGACTGGCCAGTCCGGAACATGTCATTAACCTGGGCAGGGTCAAAGCCCTCGCCATCCTGGAGGAGGCCGACGGTTTCATCGACATCGGTTCGGGTGTTACTGTGACGGACCTTGCAACGTCAGCGCTCATTGCAAGCCGGCTTCCCGCCCTGCAGCAGGGAGCCCAGGCCCTGGGATCCATCCTGGTGCGCAACCGGGCGACCATCGGAGGAAATATCAATTCAGCCAGGCCTGCAGCAGACCTTTTGCCTTCACTCATGGTCTACAGGGCCTCCCTGGTGCTGGAAAGGGTGGGGCACTCCCGTGAGATCTCCCTGGAAGACTTTATTAAAGGACCCGGCAAGACCGACATCCGGTCTGATGAGATCATGAGCCGCATTCGGGTCCCCATGCCGCCCAAGGCATCAGGGGCGGCCTACATTCACCTGGGTAAGCGTAAATCCCAGGAGATCAATATCGTCAACGTTGCATCCTGCTTGTGTTTTGATGCCGCAGGCGTTATCAGTCAGGCCCGGATCTCCCTGGGGTCGGTGGGGCCCACACCCCTCAGAGCCGCCGGGGCCGAGGCTGTCCTGACAGGTAAAAAGCCGGATGAGACCCTTCTGGTTGCGGCCGGTGAAAAGGCGCGCAGGAGCGACTGCAGGCCCATCGATGACTTCAGGGGCTCAGCCGACTACCGCAGGGCCATGGTTGGCATCCTTGTGAAACGGACCCTGGAAACCGCATGGGCCATGGCCCGGAACAACTGAAGATCGTGCCGTCCCGGGTTTCAGAACGGGTCCGGCATGGCATTAAAGGAGAGTGACAATGAAAAAGCTGATTCAGCTTACCATCAACGATAAGCAGCATGAGGTCGCAGTGGAGCCCAACAAGACCCTGACAGACCTGATCCGGTATGACCTTGGACTAACCGGTACAAAAAAAGGGTGCGACACCGGTGACTGCGGTGCCTGTACCGTGATCATGGACGGCAGAACGGTCAATTCCTGCCTGGTTCTTGCCATTCAGGCCAACGGGTCGGTGATACAGACCATTGAAGGCCTTGACAGCGAGGATGGGCTCCATCCCATCCAGGATGCCTTTGTGGAGCATGGGGCAATTCAATGCGGGTTCTGCAGTCCGGGAATGATATTGTCGGCCAAGGCACTCCTGGACAGCAACCCCAATCCTGACGACAACCAGATCCGCACCGCCATCTCCGGAAACCTGTGCCGGTGCACCGGATACCAGAAAATCGTCGATGCCATCGGGTCCCAGCGTTCCCAGGGATAAACAGGCAGCCGCAACCCGCCACAAACAAGGAGAGATCACATGACAAAGCACGACGTAATCAATACCAGGGCCCGGAGGCTGGATGCTCCGGATAAGGCCACGGGGCGCGCCCTGTTCGTGGATGATATAACCCGGCCGGGAATGCTCTATGGCGCCCTGCTCCAGAGCCCGCTGGCCCATGCGGAAATTGTGTCCATCGATACCAGTGAAGCTGAGAAACTGCCGGGAGTCCGGGCCGTTATCACAGCCAGGGATACAGGCGCCATCCCCTATGGCGTAAGCCCTGCCCGGTACGACGAGACTGTGTTTGCCACCGACAAGGTGCGGTACGTGGGTGACGAAGTGGCTGCCGTTGCCGCCGATACCCTGGCCATTGCCCTTAAAGCCGTAAAGCTGATCAAGGTTGACTATAAGGAGCTTCCTGCCGTGTTCACGGTCAAGGATGCCCTTAAGGAGGGAGCTCCCCAGCTCCACAAGGAATTTGCCGGCAACCTGTGCGCCGAGGTTCACCAGGAGTTCGGAAGCGTGGATGAAGCCCTGAAGGGCTGTGAGATCATCAAGACCACCACGGTGTCCAACAAGCGCCAGGACGGGGCCTTCATAGAACCCCAGGGATGTATTGCCGAGTATGGCCATGACGGCGTCCTGACCCTGACCAGCTCCACCCAGGTTCCCCACTATGTTCAGCGTACCGTTGCCATGGTAACCGGGCTGGACGTGGGCAAGGTGAGGGTCAAGAAACCCTATGTGGGTGCAGGATTCGGGATCAAGGCTTCGGCCAATCACATGGAGCTGGCCTGCTGCTTTCTGGCCATGAAGACCCGGAAACCGGTGAAGATGAACTTTACCCGTCAGCAGGTCTTCTCCTATGGCAGGGCGCGTCATCAGTTCACCCACACCATTACGACCGGAGCCATGAAGGACGGTACCCTTGTCGCATTGAAACATGAGTGCTACCTGGATGGCGGCGCCTATTCCAGTTTCGGCATTGCAACGGTCTACTATGCGGGCTCTCTCCTGGGCGGCCCCTACAAGCTCCCCAACATGAAGTACGACGGTTACCGGGTCTACAACAACAAACCGGCCTGTGGTGCCCAGAGAGGGCACGGCGCGGTCATTGCCAGGGCCTGTTTCGAACAGCAGCTGGACATGATCGCCGAGGAGATCGGCATGGATCCCATGGAACTCAGGATCAAGAACATGATGGAGACCGGGGACACAACCTGCAATGACCTGAACATGAGCAGCTTCGGCATGGCCGAGTGCATCGACGCGGTCAGGACCCATTCCGGATGGGATGAAAAGCGCAAGGCCCTGGCACCGGGCAAGGGCATCGGTATGGCCTGCGGATTTTTTGTGTCCGGGGCCGGATATCCCATTTACCGGTCCGACACCTATCACGGCACCGTGGTCATCAAACTCACCGAGGATGGCGGGACCGCCCTGGTTTACACGGCTTCCGCCGAGATCGGCCAGGGATCGGACACGGCCTTTGCCATGATTGCGGCCGAGACCCTGGGCATCCCCCTGGCCAATGTGCGCCTGGCGTCCGGCGATACGGATATGGGGGTTGACCTTGGCGCCTATTCCAGCCGCCAGACCCTGATGACCGGTCACGCCACCAAAGAGGCAGCCGAGGATGTGAAGCGCCAGGTCCTGGAAGCGCTGGCAAAGGAGTTGAACCACCCGGTCGAGGATATGGACATCCGGAACGGGTTCATGGAGTTCGCCAACGGAAATCCTGATTTTTCAGCCCTGAGGACCCGGTACATCAAAGAGCACCGGGGGTGGACCGACAATCCCTGTTCGGAGAAGCTCTCCTTCAAGGAAGCCTCCCGCATCGCTTTCCTGGCCAAGGGATCCATTGTGGGCACCGGCAAGTACAAGCCCCATCTCCTGGGCGGAAAGTTCAAGGGAGCCGCTGTCGGCACATCCCCGGCCTACGGATGCAGCGCCCAGGTCGTGGAAGTTTCCGTGGATATGGAGACCGGCCAGGTGAGCATCGACCAGGTTACCGATGCCCATGACTGCGGCAAGGCCATTAACATGACTTCCGTGGAGGCTCAGATGGAAGGCTCCGTATCCATGGGAGTAGGCGAGGCCATGCACGAGGAGGTGATCTTTGACAGCAAGGGCCGGGTGGTGAACTCGGATCTGGCCGAATACAAGATCGTCACCGCCCTGGATATGCCCAGGGTCAAGGCTGTTGTTGTGGAAAGCGATGAGCCCAACGGCCCCTATGGTGCAAAGGAAGTGGGTGAAGGTGCCATCATGCCAACCATCCCGGCCATTCTCAATGCCATCTACAATGCAACGGGTGTCCGGATATTTGAGCTTCCCCTGACTCCGGAGAGGGTGTACACTGCCATCCAGGAGTTCAGGAAGAAAAGTGCGGCTGCCTGATCCCATGGCCTGAGACGGCAATCAGTTTTTTGAAGCATCGCCCCGGTCCGGCACCTGCAGATTCTGCTGTGCCGGACCGGCTGTTTTCAAAGGAACCGGGTCTGGTAGGGTGCAGAAGGCTTTTGATGTTGGAAGGATTCGGGTTCAAAGATATCACCAGGGAGAAGCATCATGCTATCGGATGAAGAACTTGAGCGGTATTCCAGGCAGATCATGCTGCCCGGTGTGGGCCTTGGGGGCCAGGAAAAGCTGAAAACCGCCCGGGTCCTTGTCGTGGGCGCGGGAGGGCTTGGTTCCTTGTCCTGCCTTTACCTGGCTGCTGCCGGGGTGGGGAACCTGGTTGTTGCGGATCCGGATACCGTGGCCCTGAGCAACCTGAACCGCCAGATTCTCCACGCTACCGGGGATCTGGGGAGGCCCAAGACTGCGTCTGCCCATTCCAGACTCCAGGAACTCAACCCCACTATACGTCTTGATTGCCGCCAGGCGGTTTTTGCTTCGGATACGTGGGATGCGCTTACCCGTGATGTGGATATCATTGTGGACGGGACCGACAACCGCAGGGCCAGGCGCCTCCTAAACAGGGCCTGCCTTGCCAGGAAAGTACCCTTTGTCTTTGGCGGCGTCCAGGAACTGGACGGCATGGTCATGACCGTGATTCCAGGGCAGGGACCCTGTTTTGAGTGCCTGTTCCCGGGCACGGACGAGCCGATAGCGAAAGGCATCCTGGGGCCTGTGGCAGGGATGATTGCCTCAATCCAGTCCCTGGAGGTCATCAAGCTGATCCTTGGCCTGGGACAGTCCCTGGCCGGCCGGCTTATTCATATCCAGGGACTTGCCATGCGCGTGCGGGAGGTCCGCATCCACCCGAATCCGTCCTGCCAAACCTGTCAGGGGTCTGTTCCCCGGATCGGTTAGGCCGGGATATGCCCATCGCCAGGTCAATTGGCATGGAAAGGTTTTTTGGATGGCACCGGCTTTTGTCCGGAAGACAGAAAGGA
The DNA here is from genome assembly GCA_043806875.1 of Pseudomonadota bacterium. GTDB lineage: Bacteria > Desulfobacterota > Desulfobacteria > Desulfobacterales > Desulfobacteraceae > JAZDGN01. Next base: position 75,974 of record JAZDGN010000065.1, on the reverse strand, counting down.
GTTGAATGAAAACACATCAAGTGGTAGTAAACGGATTGACTGAAACCGTGCCGGGTGGGCTGACGGTGGAAGGCCTTATCTGCCATTTTCAGGAAGGGGATACGGATCTCATCGTCGAGATTAACGGGAGGTATGTCTATCCCAGGGATTATGAGACTGTCCGGATCAAAGCCTTCGATGTCATTGAATTCATCAATCCGAATCTGGGGGGATAGGATTTCCGATAGGCTTTCCGGGGTGTGTTCCGGTCTTGAAAACCAATTTATTAACCGTGAAGGTAACATCCAATGAAGAGTGTCAGAGTTGAAGATGCTGTGGGCATGATCCTGTGCCATGATATAACGGAAATAGTGCCGGACCTGTTCAAGGGCAGGGCGTTCAAGAAAGGCCATGTGATCGTCGAGCAGGACATTCCAAGACTTCTTGATCTGGGCAAGCGCTATGTGTTTGTATCGGATTTTGAAGGCAGGGTGCATGAGGATGACGCAGCCCGGCGTATTGCTGCTGCAGCCTGCGGGCAGGGGCTGGATCTCAGCGAGCCCAATGAAGGCAAAATAACGTTTACGGCCAGGGGAATGGGGCTCTTCAAGGTCAGGGCCAATGCCCTGGAAAAGATCAATGACGTCCAGGATGTCATGATGGCGACCCTGCATACCAACCAGACAGTCAAGCCGGGCCAGGGCGTTGCCGGCACCCGTATCATTCCCCTGTCCACGGAAGAGTCCAACATACTGTCTGTGGAGAGTATCTGCAAGGACCATTTCCCGGTCATTGAAGTAAAACCGTTCATGCCTTTTGAGGTAGGTATGGTCACCACAGGGAGCGAAGTCTACACGGGCCGGATCAAGGATGGATTCGGCCCTGTTGTCCGGGAAAAGTTCCGTGAGCTGGGCAGCCAAGTGTTCCGCCAGATCCTGGTGTCCGACGAGCTGGACATGACAGTGGGTGCCATTCATGAGCTCATGGCCGAGGGGGCCCAGATGATTGCTGTCACAGGAGGGATGTCTGTTGACCCAGACGACCAGACCCCGTCGGCCATCGTGGCTGCGGGCGGAGAGGTTGTCACCTACGGGGCCCCAGTGCTTCCCGGCGCTATGTTCATGCTGGCCTATATTGGGAAGATCCCTGTCATCGGCCTTCCCGGATGTGTCATGTACCACAAGGCCAGCATCTTTGACCTGGTGGTTCCCCGACTTCTTGCCGGTGAGATCCTGGTGCGCTCGGATATTCTTGGCATGGGCCACGGCGGGTATTGCTCAAGCTGCAAGGTATGCCGCTATCCCCTGTGCGCATTTGGAAAGGAGGGGGCATGAATATCCTGATCCCAAAGCTTCTGGAGGCCCTGGACCAGGGGAGAAAAGCTGCCCTGGCCACCATTCTGACCCATGACGGTTCAACGCCCCGGACTTCGGGGTCCCGGATGCTGGTTCTGGACGACGGGACCATCCAAGGCACCATCGGAGGAGGTCTGGTCGAGGCCGAGGTCATCAAGCGGGCCCTGGCAATGATGCCCGGGGATGCCCATGCCATCGTCCCCTTCCAGCTCAGCAGCCGGTTGAAAGAAAGCCTGGACATGGTGTGCGGAGGGTCCCTGACCGTATTCATCGAGACCCTGACCTCAAGGAGCCGGGGCTTTTACGGGGCCCTGAACCGGGAGATCCGGGAAGGGCGGCGGTGTGTCAAGGTCTCCGAGGTGACCGGATCCGATGAGGATCTCACGGTGCGGCAAAGTGTCATGGGGCCCGGGGGAAGGATCGTTGGTGAAGATCTGGTGCCCGAATCCCTGGAAGGAGGCGGGCTGTATGCTCCCGGCACTGGTGAAAATCCCAGGATGATCACCTTCGGTGACCGGCGGCTGATCATGGAACCCATGGCAATCCAGAAAGCCCTGTACCTCTTCGGGGGAGGCCATGTGTCCCAGGCAGTGGCCAGGATCGGGGCCATGCTGGATTTCAGGGTGGTGGTCATCGACGATCGGGCCGAGTTCGCCAATGCCCTGCGGTTCCCGGACGCCCATGAATGTATTGTGGTCCGGGATTTCCCCGAATTTTTTCATACCCGGTCCATTGACGGGGAAGGATACGTGGTCATCCTCACCCGGGGTCACAGCCATGACCAGACCGTGCTTGCCCATGCCTTGAAAACCGGCGCCGGGTATATCGGCATGATAGGAAGCCGCACAAAAAGGGATAATATTTATCGTAATCTCCTGGCCCAGGGGGTTTCGCAGGAAGATCTGGACCGCGTTCACAGTCCCATCGGCCTGGAAATCCATGCTGAGACACCGGCGGAAATTGCAGTGAGCATTACAGCCGAGCTCATTGACCTGATACGATCCAGGGACTGATGCCCAAAACCGCTGCCATATCAGCTATTTTGCCAGCGGCAGGCCTCTCGTCCAGGATGAAGGCTTATAAGCCCCTGCTCCCCCTGGGGGAAGGGACACTTCTTTCAACGGCAATCCGGGCCTTTAAGGATTGCGGTATTCGGGATATCCGCGTCGTCACCGGGTTCAGGGAGCAGGATCTGGTTCGGGTTATCCTGGAGGAGGGGGCGATACCTGTTCCCAATCCCGGATATCAACAGGGTATGTTTTCCAGCGTTCAAGCAGGAATCTCGAGCCTGGATTCCAGGTGCGAGGCGTTTTTTGTCCTGCCTGCAGACATTCCCCTGGTCCGGCCTTCCACCCTGGCAACCCTCATGGCGGCCTTTTTCCGTGATGGCGGCATCGTTTATCCTGTGTTCCAAGGGATTCAGGGGCATCCACCCCTGATTTCTTCCAGGTTCCGCAGGGCTGTCCTGGACTGGCCCGGTCAGGACGGCCTCAGGGGCTGCCTTATGCAGTTCCAGGCCCAGTCCAGGGACGTCCCGGTCTGTGACAGGGCCATTCATATGGATGCGGATACGCCCGGTGCCTACGACGATCTGATCCGGTACCGGAGCCATTCTGGTGTTCCCGACCCTGATGAATGCGATTGCCTTCTGGCTGTGGAGGCCTCGGTCAAGCCTGCGGTTATCCGTCACGGCCAGGCGGTTGCCAGGGTCGCCCTTATGCTGGCCGATGCCCTGGGCCCGGACCTGTCCCTGGACCGGGATCTGATCCGGGCTTCAGCCCTGGTCCACGACCTGGCCAAGGGCCGGCCGGACCATGCCGGCCAGGGAGCACGTCTGCTGAGGCGCCTGGGCTTTGACAGGGTAGCCGGGTGCGTTGAAACCCACATGGATCTTGAAACCGGCCCGGCAACTCCCCTGGACGAGTCCCAGATCCTGTTCCTGGCAGACAAACTGGTGGTCAAGGACAGTCTGGAGCTGGACATGGACAGCCGTTTTAACCTCAAACTCACGACTTACAGGGAGAATCCCGGGGCGAGGGAAGCCATCTTGAGGCGACGGGAAACCGCCCGGATCATTATGGGAAAAGTTGAAGCCCGGGCAGGATGTACCCTGGGCCATATCCTTTTGGGGGGACACTAGTGGATAGAGCGGTGCATGATGCCAGCCAAAAAAGCCGGGAATCAACAACAATAGCAGGCCGGCAGTGATCTATCTTCTGAGACACGGTGAAATCTCAGGCGCAGGGACAAAGCGCTATATCGGCCGTACCGATGTCCGGCTGAGCCGGACTGGCATGGACCAGGCCCGGTTCTGGAAAAGTTTCCTTAAAGGGATAGTGTTTGACAATGTGGTGTCCAGCCCATTGATCCGGGCACGGGAAACAGCCGGAATCGTTTCGGGGCTGGATCAGGATCATATCCGTCTGGAGGAGAATTTCCGGGAGATCGACCTGGGGAAGTGGGACGGACAGTCCGTTTCCCTTATCCGGGACAGGTATCCCGACGCCTGGGAGGCCAGGGGCAGGGATCTGGCTCACTACAGGCCGCCCGGAGGTGAGAGTTTCTCCGACCTTGCAGACCGGGTCCTGCCGGTGTTCAAGAGTCTTGCCGCCACCAGAACCGGCAATATTCTTGTGGTGGCCCATGCAGGGGTCAACCGGGTCATTCTGTCCGGTCTCCTGGGCAAGGACCTTGATGATCTGCTGTCCATCCCCCAGGGGTACGGTGCGCTCAATATTCTCCGTACCCCGGTCCTGTCGATCCTTCGCCTTAACCTGCTTCCCGGATACGTTCCGGAGCAGCCGGCATTGATGCTATATGAAATAGGATCGTAATGGCGGAAATCCGTTAAATTCAATTGAACTGTAGGTGCTGGTATAGGCGCCGGTGGACAGCCAGTAAAGCCGGTCACTGACGGCCAGGTTCAACGGCAGCTTGTATTTGAAGTCTTCATACATGATGTCGGCACTGTCACAGGTGGGGCCGGCAATGATCGCTTCTTCCACTTCCCCGTTTCTTCCTGTATAGATGGGATATTTGATGGACTCAAACCAGGTTTCAGCCAATCCGGAAAATTTTCCCACATCCGTATATACCCACCTGTTCAGGGCTGTTCTTGATTTTCTTGAGATCAATACAACCTCGCTGACGAGAACGCCTGCATTGCCCAGAAGGGACCGGCCAGGCTCCAGAATGATTTTCGGCAGATTTTCACCGAAACTTTCCTTGAGAAACCGGGTGATTTCCTGGGCGTAAAGTTCGAGGTCATTGGTTTTTGTCAGGTAATTGGCAGGGAAACCCCCTCCCAGATTGATCATCTGGAGTTCAATGCCGTCTTCTTTTTTGAGCCTTTCAAAAATGACTTTTACCTTTCCGATGGCGGCGTCCCATGCTCCTATATCCCGTTGCTGGGAACCCACATGAAACGAGATTCCATAGGGGATCAGGTCCAGGTGCTTTGACAGAATGATCAGGTCCATGGCCATGTCGCTCTGGCAGCCGAATTTCCTGGATAAAGGCCAATCGGCCGTAAACGTACCTTCAGTCAATATCCTGACATAAATTCTTGAACCCGGAGCCGCCTTGGCGATATTGCGGATATCGGCTTCGGAATCCGTTGCGTACATCCGGACACCCTTGTCGTAAAAGTATCTTATGTCTTTGCTTTTTTTGATGGTGTTGCCGAAACAGAGTCTGTCCGGACTGATGCCGGTGGACAAGACCCGGTCGAGCTCATAGGTGGAGGCAATGTCGAAATTGATATCCTTGTCCTTGAGCAGTGCAAGAATTTCAACCGCTGGATTGGCTTTTACGGCATAATAGATGCTGGCATAGGGAAAAGAGTGGACAAGCTTTTCCAGATGTCGCGTTACGGTGGCGGTATCAATAACAAGGAACGGGGTTTCTTTGTTCTCGGAAAAGGTCATGATTTTTTTGAAGGTTTTCGGGTTCATGTACTCTTCAAGTTTAATGGGCATGGCATCTGCTCCAGGATTGCCTCATCATGAAAATCAGACAATCATATGGTGATTGGTTACAATAGATGCTCGAGCAGATCCTTTTATTTCTTCAATCAATAGTTATCGGATCTGATTGAGTGAACATTGGGTTAATGCTTTCCGGTAGTATTTGCTATGGACAATATTGATCGGTAAGCGTTGTGTTTCAATTTGCAGCAGGATTAACCATAACCAGGCTGAAAATTGAAAATAAACTCAAAATATATATTAAAATCTAAGAAGTTGCAACTAAAAAAATCATAAGGATATGGATATGAATGGAGGCCATGATCACGGATGTGACCATGGCCCGGGTGAGATACTATTTGAAAAACGTCAGCAGGGCATGGAGATTGGTCAGGGGATGGGGCGGACAGCCCGGGATAAACAGGTCCACGGGCAGGAGCTTATCCAGTCCTTCGGTGATTTCGGAGCTGCCCAGGAACGGTCCGCCGGTGATGGTACAGGAGCCCACGGCAATGACGACCTTTGGAGCCGGCACAGCTTCATAGGTCTGGAGCAGTGCTGTTTTCATGTTCCGTGAAATGGGGCCGGTAACCACAATCCCGTCGGCGTGGCGCGGTGATGCCACAAAGTTGATGCCGAAACGGGCCAGGTCGAAAAACGGGGTTGCCAGCACGTTCAGGTCGGCCTCACAGGCGTTGCATCCGGCGGCTGAGACCTGTCTGAGCTGCAGGGATCGGCCGAATAGTTTTTTGAAGTGCTGCCTGGCATGGCCGGCAAGGTCCGGAAGGGTCCCATCGGTCAACAGGTGTTGCTTTTCCGATGTCGCAATTTCAAAATCATTGGAAAAACTTATGAATGCGCCTTTGGATAACCTCTCGCACGTTCCGCAGAAAATGCACCGGCCCATATCGATCTTTTTGGAAGCCCCATCAATGGCATCCTGGGGGCATGCTGATACGCAGGCTGCCACCATGTCGGGCGGTGCATCCTGGTTTACCTGCGGCCTGCCACGATACCGCGGAAATACGGAAACGGTGTCCCTGGGGTAGCCACTTGTCCTGTAACCCTGTTCAAACCTGTTTTTCAGTATACTGAGCATTGAAGACTCTCTTTATCTGGTTCTCATTAAAAATCCACGTCAAGGCGTTGCCTTGCATGCCAATGGATGTTAACAGTCATACCCGCAATAGGAAAGATTGAAGCTTTTGTTGTTCAGGGGGAAATCCGATATCCCTGTATTCCTGAGCGCCATGGAAAGCCCCATCCAGTTATGGAAAGACGGATCCTTGATCTTGTAGCGCAGGATCTTTCCGAAGGCATCTGTCAGCAGGGCGTGGGATACCTCTCCGCGCCAGGCTTCATTCAGGGTGACCACAAAGGAGGACGGCGCAAGGGATTCAAGGCCGGTTTCCGGTGTGAATCCCACGCACGCTGTCTCAACAGGAAGATTGATCAGGGACTGGATGATATCCAGGGATTGGACAACCTCATCGGCCCGCATCCAGGCACGGGCATAGACATCCCCCGTTTTTTTGCAGTTTTCCGGAATGCCGATCTGGGCATAATGTTCCGTGGGGAAGCAGCGCCTGACATCATAGGGAATACCCGACGCGCGGCCTGCCGGACCCACAAGGCCAAGGTGCTGGGCATCTTCGGTGCTGACAGCCCCGCAGTCTTCAAAACGGCCCCTGACAGACGGGGTGGATAAAAGGAGATCCAGCGTATGTTCCACCTGGGGTCTTAATTCTTTGAGCCGTTGATCCAGGGTGGATCGCACACTTTCCTCCAGAGAAAACCGGACGCCGCCTGGCCGGACAAGACCTTTCCCGAACCGGTTGCCGCAGATCAGGAGGGAAAGGTTCAGAAAATCACCTCTGAGCCGTCCGAAATAATTGGCCGGGGGCAGGAAGGCTACGTCGCCGCTGAGTGCACCCAGATCGCCGATGTGGTTGGCAAGCCTCTCCAGTTCAAGGGCAATGGTCCGGATGATCCTTGCGCCATTGTCCGACTTGAGCGGGGTCAGAGCTTCAACGGCCTGGGCCATGCACAGGCTGTGACCGATGGTCGTGTCGCCGGCAATGTTTTCCGCCAGGATGGGCATCCGTTTGGGATGGGCTGAAAGCAGAAGGTTTTCCACTCCCCGGTGTTGGTACCCCAGCTGGATTTCCAGGTGGAGAACCCGCTCCCCGCTGCAGTTGAACCGGAAATGGCCGGGTTCAATGACACCGGCATGGACCGGGCCTACGGCGACCTCGTGTATCTCTTCTCCCTCGACCTGGTAGTAGGGGTAGTTTCCCGGAATGTCCTGGTCATAGCTGTTACCGAAAATATCGGGTGCATTCCGGTAGTTGGGGTGGTACCGGACCATCTTCAGCCAGGGGTGGCCCTCTGGCCTTATGCCGTACTGTTCGGCCATTTCCCTCTCAAAGAGGTGAAAGGGTTCGCACGCGGCAGCAAGTGAAGGGTAGATTTCCGGGGCATCGCACCCCGCGACCATGAGCTTGTCCGTTCTCAGGACTGCCATGAGCTTCAATGCCTCTCCGTCAGGGTAGGCAAAGAACTGGACGACCTTGCCTCCGCCGGCCACCATGTCCAGGGCAGCGCTCCTGAAGACATCAAAGGCCAGGTGGGGAATCGCTTCCCGTGCTGTTTTCTCGCCATTGGATATTTCTATAAAGGCAGTATTCATTGAAGTCCTCCGCCGATGGAAGTCACGGCATCAACAATGGTTCCAAACAAGGAATCCGGAATATAAAAGAACAGGAACAGGGATGTGAGCAAAAGGACGTACTGGGGCCAGACCATGCTGGCTTTTTCCTTGAGCCTGGAGGTCTTTCCTGAACTGTTAAAGGAAATTTTCATGACCTGGTTGGCAAATCCGGCCAGGATAACGCACAGGCTCAGGATAAAAATGCAGACGATGACATAGTGGCCGGTCCGGAATGCACCGACGATGATGAACAGTTCCCCGATAAAGATCCCGAAGGGGGGGAAGCCAGCAATGCCTGCAAACCCGCCGAAAAAGGCAAGAAATGTCTTTGGCATCTGCTTTGCCATGACGCCCGTTTTTTCAATGTTCCTGTCGCCGTAAGCCAGCAGGATATTGCCCGAGGAAAGGAACAGGGAAGCTTTGATCAGGCTGTGGTGGATCATGCACAGGACTGCGCCGTAAACCCCCAGACCCCCGAGTCCGGTACCCACGGCGATGATGCCCATGTTTTCGATACTGGAGTAGGCCAGCATCCGTTTGTACTCGTTCTGTTTGAGAATGAAAGTGGCTGCGGCTAGGATGGAGGCCAGGCCGAAAACCATGAGGATTGTACCGGAAAAGTCACCGAGTCCTGCTGCGTGCATGATTTTGTTGGTCTTGAAGATCCCCAGGTAGGCACAGTTCAGGAGCACACCCGACAAAAGGGCCGAAGCCGGGCTGGGTGCCTCGCTGTGGGCATCCGGAAGCCAGGTGTGCATGGGGGCGAGACCCATCTTTGTTCCATACCCCACAAGGATGAAGATAAAGGCTGCTTTCAGCCAGAAGGGATCCAGGTGTTTTGCCACCCGGGTAAGGGCCGAGAAGGAGATCTGGGTATCAACCCCGCCCACATCCATGGACAGGGTGATGAGAACGGAACCGAGCAGTGCCATGGCAATGCCCACGGAACAGATGAGCACGTATTTCCAGGTGGCTTCCAGGGAGGCCGAGGACCTGTGGGTATAGATCAGGGGCGCGCTGGCCAGGGTGGTTGCCTCTATGGCGATCCACATGATCATGATATGGTCGGACAGGGTGACCATGGTCATGGTCGCCAGGAACAGCAGCATGAATCCTGTGAAGATGTTCTCCGATTGAATCCCGGCTTCCTTGAGATAGGATACGGTATAAATGGAAATCAAAAAAAACAGAAAGGAGATGACCAGGAGCGAGAGCATGCCTTCCGCTGTCACAGCGAAATAGTCTTTGAACATGGGCTCCGGCCGTGTGGTCCACAGTACGATGGATAAAAGGAGATGGAGCGCTCCGGTACCGACCAGGAACCGCCGGCCTGTGGCGGCCGGAAGGAAAAACGCGATGATGCCCGTGATGAACGGGGCCAGAAAAACGATTTCGACCATGAAGTTACACCTATTCCTTTAAAGTTCTGAGTAGGGCCGTATCGACATCATCAAACGTCCGTTTGATGTTCTGGAGTATGATGGCCATGATCATGACACCGGCAAGCACGTCAAGGAGGATCCCGAACTCAACGATATGCAGGGCCCGGACTGAGAATGTTGTGCCCACAAGATAGATTCCATTTTCCAGCATGATATAGCCCAGGACCATGGCGATGGCATTCCGCCGTGCCATCAGAAGGAACATTCCGGTTACCAAAAGGGCAATGGCTGTGGGCATCAGGAGCATGATGCCTGATCCGGAGGGGATATTGAGCTGCCGGCTGATGTAGGTTGCTGCAACGATCAGTCCCAGACCGCACAGTATGGAGGCATGGTAGCCGACAATGGGCTCCACTTCCCTTCGGATGGCCACCTTTTTGATGACCATATAAATGCACATGGGAATGATGATGCCCCGGATGGCCAGGGTTGCAATGGTGAATATGACGCCGCCGGCACTCATGTCGTGCCCGATGAAAAACGGGACGGCAGATACCACGACCCCCTGGAAGGCGACCAGGCGTATGAGTCCCGGAAGTCGGCTGGAGGCAAAGGAGAATACAACAGACAGGAGCACAAGTGATAAAATGGTATCAACGGGGTGTATCATTTTATGAACTCCAGGGTGATGATGGTTGCAAAAAAGGCCAGGGCAAAGGAGGTAAGGACAAATTGCGGCACCTTATCCATCCGGTATCTGGCAATGACCGATTCGGTGACGCCCACAGCCACGTATACAATGACGAGCCCTGCCAGGTAGAGGCAGACCGTGAGACCGGGATTTCCCATATCAAAGGGAAGAATGAGCCGCGAGATCAGGGTTGAGTAGAAAAAGAGCTTGCAGAAGGCCCCCAGTTCGATCAGGGCAAAATCCGGACCGCTGTGGTCCAGGACCATGACCTCGTGGATCATGGTCAGTTCCAGGTGGGTGGCCGGGTCATCCACGGGAACCCGGGAGTTTTCGGTGAGCAGGACGATGAACAGAGCCAGAACCACGAACAGCAGGGGCGCGCCTGCTAGGTTCCAGAGGCCTTCCGTGTGTGATCCCTCAAAATAGGATGCCAGCTGCAGCTGGCCGGTCAGGCGGTAGAAAAAGATCAGGATCATGAATGTTGTGGCTTCACAGATAATGGGAAAGTAGGCCTCCCGGGCTGCGCCCATGCCCTCAAAGGGAGAGGCCGTGTCCATGGCTGCGGCAATGGTGAAAAAACGTCCCAGGCCCATGAGGTACATGATAAAGATCACGTCCCCATGGAATGAAAACAGGGGGGCATGGCCGGCAATGGGCAGGAACATGAGCACGATGAGGGCGCTGCACAGAGAGACGATGGGGCCGAGTTTGAATACGGCTGTTGTGCTTGTGCTGTAGACCGAACCTTTTTTAAGCAGCTTTGCCAGGGTATAGTAGTTGATCAGCAGTGGAGGTCCTTTTTTCCCGCCGAAAAACGCTTTGATCTTGAGAATGACCGCTGAAAAAAACGGTGCCGCTCCAATTGCAAGAAGCCAGAGACCAATGGATTCAATCATGAAATCTTCTCTTTTGTTAACGTGTTATATGAAGATCAGCAACAGAACGATAGCCAGTAAAATGTAACCGATATACAGGTGGATATCACCGTGCTGTATCCACCTGAGCCTGTCGAACAGGCCCATGACAGGACGCACGATGACCGCTTCCATGTGCAGTTCCGCAATATCATTGACCTTGCTCTGAAAATGGGTTTTTGCGGGAAACCGTCCGGTGATGGCGGGGTGATCCAGGGTTGCCGGTGCGGCAGGACGGAAGAAATCAACAATGGAAGCGGCATAGGATGTCCCGGTGTACTGCATCTTGGCAGTTGGCTGGGTAAAGCCGCATCCCCAGGTTCCGGAACGGGTGATGATCTTGTTTTTATAATAGAAGGAACGGATGCCCACGACAATACCAAGGACAATGAAAAAGAGCACTGCTGAGAAGGTGATGTTGCCTGTCATCTGGCGGAACGGTTCCAGGGGAACGTTGCCGTAATCCAGCCCCAGACTGGAGACCGCGTTAAGGGCCATGCTGATAAAGATGCCCGGCAGAACGCCGATGACAACGCAGGCTCCGGCAAGAATCGCCATGGCTGCCAGCATGCTGGAACCGTGTTCCTTGGCTATTTTTGCCCGATGTGTCCTGGGTTCGCCCTGGAAGGCCACGCCCACCACCCGGGTGAAACAGGCCAGGGCCAGCCCCCCGATGACCGCCAGGCTGATGATGGCTATGCTGCCTGTGGCAAAGGTTATCCTGTTAAGACCAATGCCCTTGAATGCGCCCAGGTAGATGAAAAATTCCCCCACAAAACCGTTCAGGGGAGGAAGTCCTGCAATGGCCAGGGAACCTATGATAAAGGTTCCACCGGTAATCTTCATCCGTTTCAGAAGTCCGCCCAGGGCTTCGATGGACCGAGTTCCGGTGGTGTGGAGCACCATGCCTGCCCCCATGAACAGCAGGGACTTGAAAATGGAATGGTTGAGCACGTGGAGCAGGGCGCCTGAAAAACCCAGGACTGCCATGAGCGGATTTTTTGATGAAACACCGATCATGCCGATACCCGTTCCGATGAGGATGATACCGATGTTCTCAACACTGGAGTAGGCCAGAAGCCGCTTGATATCCCTCTGGCCCAGGGCGTAGACAACCCCAAGTATCCCGGAAACCGTGCCTGCACAAAGAACAATGGCTCCAAAAAGGATAGAGTGAAACCCCAGAAGGGAATAGATCCTTAATATGCCGTAGATGCCGGTTTTGATCATGACGCCTGACATGAGGGCTGAAATGTGGCTGGGCGCCGCGGGATGGGCATGGGGAAGCCAGACATGGGCAGGAAACACACCGGCCTTTGAACCGAAACCGATGAAGGACAGGATAAATACCAGGATTTTCATGGTTTCAGGAAGAGCGCCCATGCTGCCCAGGACAAAGCTGCCGGTCCAGCCGTAGGTGATCCCGAAGGCTGAAAAAATGAACATGGCCCCCACATGGGAGAACACAAAGTACAGGTAACCTGCTTTGCGGTTTTCCTTGGATTCGTAATTGTGGATGACCAGGAAAAAGGAAGACAGGGACATGATTTCCCAGGAAACCATGAACGCAATGAGATCGGCGGCCGTGACAACCAGTGCCATGGCCGCAATGAGGAGGCTGAAGAAAAAGTAGTTGGATGCGACCCGGTGTTTTTTTCTGGGCTCGTTCATGTAATGGAAGCTGTAGATGACACAGGCAAGGGAAACGGCAAAAATGGCACACAGGAAAAATGCGGACAGGGAATCCATCTGGAAGGAGACCGAAAAGAGATTCAGATAGGTAAAGGACCCGGCAACCGTTTCCGCTTGCGCGAGTTTTGTTCCTGCATCAATGAGGCCAAGAGCGCACCCGGCACCAAGCAGAATCACGGCAGTGTATTTCATGAGTTTAAACTGCCGTGCCAGAACAAGGGAAAGAACCCCCCCGCAGATGACGACCAGTAATGAATTGAAGAAGAGATTCATATATTCCTCGATAATTGTTTTTTCTTACAATTTATTCGAAATTCGTCGTATTCTATAAGATAAGTTCAGACCTGTGTCAACAAAAAGCGCTTCAGAAACGAACACAGTTACATTTTTATATTTCGTGATTCTGGATTCCATAGGATTGTCCGAGACTGATTATTCTTTTATTCACTGGCCAGTGACCCGGTCCGGTTTATTCTTTCCGGTTTTGATGTTTTGCCGATGTTCCCATTATAAAAGGGTTTCCATGACTGAAAACCAGTGAATGCCACCTGGACTGCTCTGACCTTCGGGTTTGGGTAATTTTGGAACCGGAGCAATCTGTTCCAGATTTTGACCGGCGATCTCCAAGGGTAGGATGTGTCAGGAGGGCGGCTATCATTTCTGGTATGGTCCGATTATGTCCTGTTATGTCCGATTATAGGATGTTGACTTCCTGTGGTGCGATCCCCGGAGGCCAAAGGTTCAGCCGGGGTCTGCCCGATTAGGATCGCGACATCTTCCGAATAAAAATCCCCGGGAATTCTGTGCATCAGTGAATGATCTTCAGCATCAAGGGAATGGCGGCCATGGTTCCGATGGTGGACCCCAGGTTGGTGAATACGACGACCAGGAGGATCCGGGTGACATTGTTTCTCCAGAAACCTTTTACAGATAGAATGTCCTGGGGAAGGGATTCCAGGTCCCGGACCTTGGGTTTCCTGGAAAGAGCCTCTACCAGGCCGGACACCCATCCTGCTGCAATCATGGGGTTCAGGGATGTAATGGGCGCAGCCACAAAGGCGGTGATGATGGTGTAGGGGTGTGCCAGGGCAATCAGTGCCCCAAGTCCGGCAAAGATGCCGTTGGCCAGGATCCAGGCCCAGATCATGTCGGTTCCCCCGCCTTTTCCCTTCATGAAAAATCCGGCTGCGAACAAGGCCAGGATGGCTCCGGGAATAAGCCACTGGAGTATTTTCCCCAGGTTTCCTCCGGGCGGGATCCTGTTGAGTTCGGTCAGGCTGATGGGGGCCCCTGATGCCAGATAGCGCTTTATGCCAGGGGCATGGCCCGCCCCGACAACCGCCACGATGCGCTGGCCGGGAGCCTGCCTGAGCTTTTCGGCAAGAAACTGGTCCCTTTCGTCAATGAGGATCCGCTCGATGACCGGGTGGGTCTTTTTGACATCCGACAGCAGGGTTTTCAGGACGTCTTCCTGCTTCATCCTTTCCACGTCCTCCTGGGTGATGTCGTCGGCTCCGCCCAGGGAAAAGGCAAGCTGGAACATAAGTTTGACCTTGGCCCAGAATCCCATGGATCTCCAGACCCGGGACAGGGTTGTCTGTATCTCACGGTCAACAGGCTCCACCGGGATGCCGGCAGCTTCTGCAGCGGCAATGGCATTGATCATTTCCTGGCCCGGTTTGATGTCGAATTTGTCGGCAATGCGTTTCTGGAATGAGGCCAGCATCAGGTTCATGAGAAGCAGCAGGGCTTTTTTTTCCCTGATGACCTTGACTATGTCCATGTTTTTCCAGTTTTCAGAATCCTGTATGGACTTAAGCCTCGTCTGACAGAGCTCCACGCAGACCGTGTCTGGTTTTTCCGCCTGGATTACCCGGGTGACCAGTTCGGCGCTGTCTCTGGATACGTGGGCGGTTCCCAGGAGCAGGATTTCTTTCCCATCCAGCTGGATACGGTCGAACATCCGCTGGTCGTCAGTTTCCGGCCTGGGAGCTGCCGTGGGGGGAGTATCGGGTTGAATTGTTTCGTTGTGGGCTTCCATTGGTCTGCATCCTCGGGTGAATCCGTCACCATCCGTGTTTCCCACGGAGTATTCCCGTCCTGGCAGGATGCTCCCGGGCAACGTTCAGAAAGCACTGATTATAATCATTTATGGGGGGTTGGCAATAAAATATTTTTCTTTCCATTGACCGGATACGGATTCTCTGGTATCTGGGTGCCTATGAAATCCATTGATGAACAGATACTCAGGGCCACAAAAGAGATCGTGGTCAAATTCATTGAGGTGGGAAGGATATCGCCTTCCAGTATCCATGAATCCTTCAAGGATATTTACGCCACAGTGGATGAGGCCGTGAAGAAATACGCCGACACCCAGGGGTCTGACACAAAATCCTGATCCGGTCAGTTCCGGTGTTACGGCGATCACCATTGTCTGCTGAATTTTCAGATCTGGCTGGGAGATCCGGTCGTGCTTATTTAACCACCCTTCCCCCTGTTTTTCTTGGTTCAGCAGGGTTCTTCCCTCCCGGAACAGTAAAGCAATCCGTCAATACATGCTCTCAATTTCCTTTTTGTATTTTGTATGGATGATTCTTCTCTTGAGCTTCATGGTCGGTGTCAGCTCATCACCTTCAATGGTAAATTCCCGGGGAAGAATGACAAAATTTTTTACGGTTTGGGGCCGGGGCAAGGTTGAATTAATGGTGTCAATATGGCCCTGAAGGTAGGACCGGAACAGGCTGCACTGTGAGGCGGTCTCGGCATCCGTGGCCGGGCTGTCGGCTGCCCGGGCTTCTTTTCTGATTTTTTCCGGATCCAGGGTGAATAATGCCGTCAGGTACTTGCGGCCGTCACCAAAAACCACGGCCTGGCTGATGACCGGCACCGCCTTTAACTTTCCCTCAATGATCTGGGGGGGAATGTTCTCTCCCCCGGACGTGATGATCAGCTCCTTTTTCCGGTCGGTAATCTTTAAAAACCCATCATCCCCGATTTTTCCCACATCTCCGGAGTGGAGCCATCCCTTTTCATCAATGGTTTCTTGTGTTGCGGCATCATTTTTATAATAGCCCTTAAACACATGACGACCCCGGATCAGAACCTCACCGTCTTCGGCAATGGCAACTTCCGTACCGGGAAGCGGCGGGCCTGCCCAGCCGGTCCTGAATTTAAAGGGTTCCGGTATCGACAGGGTGGACGGGCCTGTGCACTCGCTCATGCCGTAAACTTCAGTAATGGGAATACCAAGGCTTAAAAAGAATTCCAGGGTGTCCATGGAGATGGGTGCCGCAGTGGAAATAAACACCCTGCATCGATCCAGGCCAAGTTTTTCCCGCACCTTTGAAAAAACCAGTTTGTCAGCCAAGTCAAAGAGAAACGGTCTGGGATCTCCTTTCTGGTTCGCATATCCTCCGGCCATCCCTTTTTTTCTCGCCCAGGCAGCAATTTTTTTCTTTATCAACGGATTTGAGGCGCCGGCTGCCGTCATTTTTTCCTGAATTTTTTCCCAGACGCGGGGAACCGCTAGAAAGAGCGTCGGTCTCACTTCGGTAAGATTTTCACCCAGTTTATCCATGCTCTCTGCAAAGCTTACCGTGCAGCCCATGCAGGACGGGCAGTGAAGGCTCACAATTTGTTCTGCGATATGACTCAGGGGCAGGTAACTGATAAGGTGATCTCCTGTACTTCCGGAAATGGTTTTGTTAACGGTTCGGGCGACCCATGTGATATTGTCGTGACTCAGCATCACGCCCTTGGGGTTGCCGGTGGTTCCGGATGTATAAATCAGGGTGCAGCAGTCATCCGGGGTTTGGGAGCCCATGCGCTCATGGAGAACGCTTTCCGGTGTTTTTTCTGCAAGTCCCGGCAGGTCTTTCCAGGAATATGCGTCACCGGCAGATCCGTTCATCAGGACAACAGCCTTGAGTTGCGGAAGCTCATGTCTGATTGCGTTTATTTTTCCCAGTTGCTCCGAGTTTTCAACAACAATGACGGCCGCCTCGCTGTGCTCGGCAATATAGCGGCATTGTTCAGGGCTGTTTGTGGTATAGATTCCGCCGGGAACGGCTCCGGCAAATATTGCGGCAAGATCACTGATAAACCATTGGGGGGAATTGTTGCCCAAAATGCTGACGCCCCTGCCCTGCTCAAGACCCAGGGTTATCAATGCGCGCGCGGCCATTTTTATCTGTCCGTAATACTCCCCCCAGGTTATGGCCGTCCAGCTGCCATCGGTTTTGCTCCTGAGTGCCGGCCGCGTTCCAAAGTTTTCCGAGGTTGATTTCAGTTCATCCATGACCGTTGTTTTCATAGCGCCTCCGTCTGCTTTTCCGGGTTAATCATATAAAGATAAGGTGCAGTCGTCCCGATCCATATGTCGTGGCCGGGACACGATTGTCTGAATCGTGTTGCAGTCAAAGCTTAGAACAGCAGCAGGGCAGATGTCGCGAAATCCAAAGCAGGGCAGCTTGTTTTTTGGGGTCTATTTGAAGTTCTTAAATATCTTATTTGTGATTTTTGGACATATACTATTTTTTCCGGAGATAAGTCAACACTTCTCGGTCGGTCATTCATCCGTCTCAGGGGCCGGAAATCTCTCAGTGGGCCTCGGCCCAGTTCTTGCCCGTTCCGATATTGACCTTGAGAGGGACCTTCAGCACCATGACATTCTCCATGACCTCCCGGGCCAGATCCGCCAGGGCCTGGATCTCCTTATCAGGAACTTCAAAAACGATTTCGTCGTGAACCGACAGGAGCATCCTGGATTCCATGGAACGTTTTTTCAGCTGCTGGTCCATGCGGATCATTGCCAGCTTGATCAGGTCTGCGGCGCTCCCCTGGATGGGGGTGTTGACGGCGGTTCTCTCGGCAAAGCCGCGCAGGTTGGCGTTGCTGGAATTGATTTCCTCCAGACGGCGCTGCCTTCCCAGCAGTGTCTGGACCATGCCTGTTCTGCGGGCCTCGGCTATGGTGGTGTCGATAAAGCGCTTGACCCCGGCGTACCGGGCAAAGTAGTGATCAATATAGATCTGGGCCATCTTGCGGGTAATCCCCAGATCCCGCGATAGGCCAAATGCGCTCATACCGTAAACAATGCCGAAGTTGATGGCCTTGGCCTGCTGTCTGAGTTCCTGGGTGATGAATTCCGGGAAAACCTGGAAAACTTCGGCGGCTGTCCGGGTATGGATGTCCTCGTTGTTGTTGAAGGCCTCAATGAGGATGGCGTCATCGGCACAGTGGGCCAGGATTCTGAGTTCAATCTGGGAGTAGTCGGCCGACATCAGCACGGCACCCTCCCCGGGGATGAATGCCTGGCGGATTTTCTGTCCTTCTTCTGTCCGGATGGGGATGTTCTGGAGGTTGGGGTCTGAGCTGGACAGGCGTCCTGTGGCCGTGATGCTCTGGTTGAAGGAGGTGTGGATCCGTCCGGTTTCCGGGTTGACCAGGGATTGGAGGGCATCGGAATAGGTGGACTTGAGTTTGCCCAGGGTCCGGTACCTCAGGATCCGGGCCGGGAGTTCATGGTGCTCGGCCAGGGTTGTGAGTACGTCCACGTCCGTGGAGTACCCTGTTTTTTTCTGGGTTTTTTTCTGGACCGGGAGTTTGAGTTTGTCGAACAGGATGGCTCCCAGCTGCTGGGACGAGTTGATGTTAAAGGCTTCTCCTGCCAGGGAGTGGATGTCGGCCTCCAGGGTCTGCATCTCCTGGTCAAAGGCTTTGGACAGGGAAGCCAGCATGTCGGTGTCCACCCGGATTCCGGTCATCTCCATGGATGCCAGAACCGGTATCAGGGGAATTTCCACGGTATCCAAGAGGCTTTCCAGGTGGTTTTCCCGGATTTTTTCCGCCAGGATGCGGGTTGCCAGGAAGGTGATGTCCGCATCTTCACAGGCATAGTCTACGGCCAGCTCAAGGGGTACGTCCTGGAATCCGATCTGGTTTTTACCCTTGCCCGTGACCTCTTCGTAAGTGATGGTCTTGTGCCCCAGAAGATCCATGGCAATATGGTCCAGGCTGTGACCCCGGAAGCTCGGGTTCAGGAGATGGGACGCGATCATGGTGTCGAACACGATGCCCTGGAGGTTCACGCCGTGGCGGGCCAGAACGATGAGATCATACTTGATGTTCTGCCCGGTTTTGTGAGCAGCCGCATCCTCCAGCAGGGGTCTGAGAAGGTCCAGGGTTTTTTTCATGTCCGGCTGACCGGCTTTCCCGGGCAGGGTGTGGCCCAGGGGGATGTACCAGGCATGGTGATCCCGGCAGGACAGGGAGATGCCGACAAGCTCCGCCCGGGTAGGGTGCTTGGATGTGGTTTCCGTGTCAATGGCGATAAGGGGCTGGCCTGTCAGCGTTTTTATCAGGGCTTTTACCTGGTCGATGGCGGTCACGGCTTCATAGGTTTTGGGTGTTTCGGTTTTGGGGCAAAATTCCTGGAACAGCTTTTTGAATTCCAGGTCCCGGAACAGGGCACTGAGGGCCTCGGCATCATAGGAGGTGACCTTGAAGGTGTCAAAGCCGTGCTCCACCGGGGCGAACTGGTCGATGGTCACGAGCTTTCTGCTTAGAAAGGCCTGGTCCCGGTTGTCCGTGAGATTTTTGTACAGACCTTTTTTGGCGGTCAGGGTTTCGATGTTGGCATAGATGCCGTCCATTCCCCCGAACCGGGCGATCAGGTCCAGGGCGGTTTTGGGGCCGACGCCGGGAACACCCGGGATGTTGTCCGAGGCGTCACCTGCCAGACCCAGCATGTCAATGACCTGAGGGGGGGTGATGGCAAACTTTTTCCGGATGGCATCCGTGTCGATGATTTCATCCTTCATGGGGTCCCAGATGATGGTCCTCTCATTGACCAGCTGCATGAAATCCTTGTCGCCCGTGACCAGGACCGATGCATATCCGGCTTCCCGGGCCAGCCGGGCATAGGTGCCGATGAGGTCGTCGGCCTCAAACCCCTGCTTTTCAACCACAGGGATGTTCAAGGCCCTGACAATGGCTTTGATATGGGGAATCTGGACAACAAGATCTTCGGGCATGGGAGGGCGCGTGGCTTTGTAGGCTTCATAGAGCTCATGGCGGAAGGTCGGCCCCTTGACGTCAAAAAATACGGCAGCGTATTCCGGTGACCGCTCCCGGATCAGTTTCAGGAGAATCCGGGTGAATCCGTAGGTCGCATTGGTGGGGATGCCTGTGGATGTGGAAAGGCTCCGGATGGCATGGAAGGCCCGGTACAGGTAGGCACTTCCGTCAATGAGGTAGATTGTTTTTTCCATGGGCTGCCCGTTGTCCTTGGGTTGAAATCCTGCCGCCGGATTCCGGCAGCTTTTCGAAAATGATCCTGAACTTGGTTCCGGATCTTATCTTTTCGTTGATCCGGATTTTTTGCAAGCTTTTTTTCCAGACAACAGAGCAGTCTGCCGGACAACCGGAATCTATTGCGAAAGAACAGCCCTTACGATATGTTTTCTAAAACATATCGTAAGGGCTGTTTCATGTTCTTCAGAAGAAATTTTTCCATGGACCACAGGTCTTTTTTTACCTTATAATAAGCGCATCTTCCAGGACTATAAAGGCTGTCTGCCCGGATGCCGCCTGCCGTGAACACTGTTTCGTCAACCGGGAAAAGATTCTGAACCCGCTTCATTCAAGGGTTTTGGCTTGATTAATACTTTCTGCAGCTTCGATCTGGGCTGCGGGTATTGTTAAACTAAATTTGTTCTCTATAGTGAACAAACCCAAGTCCCGGGGTTTTTCATGTCCTGTTGTGAAAATCCAGGGATATGATCATGATTTATATATAATTTCCATCTGTTATGATGGTTGTTGTAATGTGAGCGAGTGCTCGGTATTCGTCACAGTGAACAAAGTGAAAAAAAGTTGTGTGATTTCGTTGACAACACGGATTACTTATAATATAGCTTCAATGTACCTATAACAGTAGGCGCAAAACCTACATCAGCACACATCAGGTCTCAGTTTTTTAAAGGAGGGATCGATCGTCATGTCTAACCACCACTATTTCAGTCACGAAGGCCCCTGGTCCGATGCTTCTATAACACTGCTGTGTTCGGATACGGGGTCCTGGCGGACGAAACGACCTGTGATTGACGAGGAGAAATGCATTTACTGCGGTTTCTGTTCGCTTTATTGCCCGGTTCAATGCATGGAGGCCATGGATCTGTGTTTTGCGCCGGATCTGAATTTCTGCAAAGGCTGCGGCATCTGTGCCAAAGAGTGTCCCAAGGGAGCCATTACCATGATATCAGAGGGGGAATTCAAATGACCAAGACCGCTGTCCAGACCAACAGGATCAGGGTGATTACCGGCAACGGCGCTGCAGCCCAGGCGGCTGTCCTGTGCCGACCCGACGTGGTGGCAGCCTACCCTATTACTCCCCAGACCGAAGTCATTGAAAAATTGTCCGAATACCACGCAACCGGAGAGCTGGATGCCGAGATGATCACCGTTGAGGGTGAGAATTCGGCCATGAACTCCGTGACCGCTGCCTGCCTTGCCGGAGGCCGGGTGTTTACGGCCACCTCGTCCTGGGGCCTGGTCTTCATGTACGATGCTGTCCTGTCCGCTGCCGGTGCACGGGCGCCCGTGGTCATGGTGAACGTCAACCGGGAGACCCCGGGCATCATCGCCGTGTCCTCCGGTCAGCAGGACATGATCTCCACCCGGGACTGCGGCTGGATCTTCCTCATTGCCGAAGACAGCCAGGAAATCCTGGACATGGTGATCATGGCCTACCGACTTGCCGAGGATCATGATGTCCAGGTTCCGGTCATGGTCCATTACGACGGGTTTTACCTGTCCTATATGGCCGAGCGTGTGGATGTGCCTGACCCCGAAACGGTGGACGCCTATCTGGCCGTACTAAAAAAACAGCCCCCGAGAACAGTGCTGCGTCCCGGACAGCCTTTGGGATGCGGGTCCCACGGGATCCTCGGCGGGTATGTGGAACTTCGGCACAAGCACTGCATGGCCCTGGAAAGGGCCAGGGGAATCTTTGACGCCATCAGCAATGATTTCAACCGGCAATTCGGCAGAGACTATACCGGACAGATCGAAGAATACAGGCTGGATGATGCCGAGATCGCCCTGGTTGCATCGGGATCCATGTGTGGAACCATCAAAACCGTGATTGACCGGGAACGGGAAAAGGGCGTCAAGGTCGGGCTGCTGAGAATCCGTATGTACCGGCCCTTCCCCGGGGAAGCCATTGTCAGTGCCCTCCAGGGCAAGCGCTGTGCGGGCGTGGTTGACCGGAGCATCTGTTTCGGGTTCAAACCCGGCCCCATCTGTGTGGAGATAAAATCTTTTTCAAAAGAACTTGGGGATGTGAAGCTGCTGAGCTTTATCGACGGCATTGCCAATACCGACATCACCACGGCAAATATCGAATACATGATCCGTCAGGTCCAGGCAGCAGCCAACGGTGAGGTTGTGCCCGAGGTCACCTGGGTTTCCTTTGATGACATCCATGGAGGTAAATGACATGGCCGATGACACCAAAAAGCACCTGTCCAAGGTGTTTGACTACCTGAAGCACGAGGACCCCTTTGCCAAAGGTGTTGCCTTCTGTGGCGGGTGCCCCCTGGAACTGCTCCTGAGGTTTATTCCCAAGGTTCTGGGCAACGATATCATTATCACTGGAACGCCATCGTGTTCGGCCCCGGTGCTTCTGGGTCAGAACACCGGCTCCTGGCACAAGCTGGCCTATTACGGGACCCTTATGACCGGGGCCGCCTCCAGTGCCACGGGCCTGGTCCGGTATTATAACCGTGCCGGCATCGAAAATACCGTTGTCTGCTTTAACGGCGACGGGACAGCGGCCGACATCGGCTTCGGGAACCTGTCCGGTGCAGCCGAGCGCAACGAGCCCTTCATCTATATCTGTTATGACAACGAAGGGTACATGAACACCGGTATCCAGAAAAGCAGCACCACACCCTTCGGGGCTCGGACCACTACCACCCCGGTGGGCGCTGCTCCCGGCTCCAGGGGCAAGACCCTGCGCAGGAAAAACCTGGCCCTGATGATGGCCATGCACAAGATTCCCTATGCTGCCACGGCGACCATGAGCCACCTGGAGGACCTGGCTAAAAAACTCTTGAAAGCCAAAGAGATGAAGAAACGGGGATTCTGCTATCTCCACGTGTTCTGTCCATGCCCGACAGGGTGGGGTGTGGCCACGGACATGTCCATCGAGCTGTGCCGCCAGGCTGTAAATACCAATTTCTTCCCCCTGTGGGAGGCTGAAGACGGACAGCTCAGGTTCACCCGGGAAGTGAAAAAACCCAAACCCATCAGGGTTTACACCGACCTGGTCAAAAAATTCAGCCACATGAGCGATGACGAGATTGATGTGCTTCAGCAGGATGTGGATTACGAGGACTGCCTGCTCAAGGGGATGAGTCAGCTTGCAAAGGCTTGTCCGCTCCCCGAATAGGGGGCCCCGGTGACATGCCATGACAGTGAAAGGAGACAAGGCGAAATGATAGAGGTCCGATTCCATGGAAGAGGGGGGCAGGGAGCCGTGATGGCCTCCCGTATCCTGGCCAATGCATTTGTCAGGACCGGACGGTACGGTGCCAGTTTTCCCATGTTCGGTTTTGAAAGACGGGGTGCTCCGGTGACGGCCTTTGGCCGGTTTTCAGATACACCGGTGCGCGAGAAAACACAGATTTACAATCCGGATATCCTGGTTGTGCTCGACCCGTCCCAGAGGGATTCGGCTGTCGTGTTCCAGGGTCTTGTTCCCGGCGGCACAATGGTGTTGAATCACAATAAAAAAGAGCTGGACAAACCCGATCCCAACCTGGCCGTTGCCGGCATTATCGATGCCCAGGCCATTGCCTTGGAAGAGATCGGGATGCCCATGCCCAATACATGTATCCTGGGGGCATTTGCCCGGGTGACTGGGCTGGTTGCGCTTGAGCCGGTCATTGAGAGCCTGGGGGACTATTTTCA
The DNA here is from genome assembly GCA_043806875.1 of Pseudomonadota bacterium. Classification (GTDB taxonomy): domain Bacteria; phylum Desulfobacterota; class Desulfobacteria; order Desulfobacterales; family Desulfobacteraceae; genus JAZDGN01. Next base: position 52,312 of record JAZDGN010000065.1, on the reverse strand, counting down.
GGGGAAAAAACTTGCGGCCAACGCCAGATGTGCCGAGCGCGGGTACAATGAGGTTGTGCTCTTGAGATTTTAACCAGCGTAATGAAAAAGGAGCAGCTATGCCACGATGGGGAATGGTTATTGACGTTAAACGGTGTATTGCCTGCTGGGGATGCACAATCGCGTGCAAAGAGGAGCATTTCCTGCCTCCAAAAGTATTCTGGAACAGGGTGCTCATCAGCGAAACCGGGAAGTTTCCCACCAGCAGAAAGCTGATCTACCCGGTTCTGTGCAACCACTGCAGAGAGGCGGCCTGTGTGGAAGCCTGTCCCACTGGGGCCACCTATAAGCGGGAAGACGGTATCGTCATGGTGGATTACGACAAGTGTGTGGGGTGCCGCGCCTGCCTTGTTTCCTGTCCTTACCAGCAGCGGACTTATTACGATCAGAAGAAAAAAGATGCCGAGTACTTCCCGGGTCAGGGGAAAACCGAGTTCGAGCTCATCGGGGACAAGCTTTATCCCTTCCAGGCAGGTACCGTCATGAAATGCAATTTCTGCAGGGAACGTCTGGATGAAGGGATGAAAAAGGGTCAGAAACCCGGGGTTGACGACGAGGCAACGCCGGCCTGCGTCATCGCGTGTCCGGTGGGTGCCAGGGTCTTTGGGGACCTGGATGACCCGGAGAGCGAAGTCTCACGGTTGATCATGGAAAAAAAGGGCAAGCAGCTGCGTCCGGAATTCGGGACAGAACCTGCCGTATACTATATTGATTAGTATCTGTCCCGGCCGCGAGGCCAATGGGCTGGCAGTAGTGTCCCAGGGACGCCACGCACTGCCCGGACAGATGCTGACACATGTCGGTGACAGGGGGAACTATGACCTACAAGACAGATCAGATATGGGAAGATAAATGGATCAACACGACCTGCGGCGTCTGCTACTGCGGTTGCGGCGCCAGGGTGCGGGTGGTCAACGGTGTGCCGGTCAAGATCGAGGGCATCAAGGAGAGCACCATGGGCGGCACCGGTGCCGGCCTGTGCGGCAAGGGTATTGCGGGTCTCATGTATTACCATGACCCCAACAGGCTCAAGACGCCTCTGAGGCGTACCAACCCGGAAAAGGGCATCGGCGTGGACCCCAAGTGGAAACCCATCTCCTGGGACGAGGCCCTGGACGAGATTGCCACACGCATGAAAAAGCTCATGGACGAGGATCCCAACAAGATCATCTTCACCAACCAGACCATGCGGGCCTCTGATGGCCCCCACAACCATCCCTACATCTATGCCAAGGCTTTCGGGGTCAATGACAACGGCAACTTCATCATCGGCGGCGGGTCCCTCCACTGCGGCAACGCGGCCCACATGTTGGGCGGGCTCATCCACGGGGCCTGGTCCATAGCCCCTGACTGGCGGTACACCAAATTCGTCCTGAAATGGGGATCCAGCAAGGGTACGGGTTCCGGCCATTCAGCCATGACCAACGCCAGGCTCAGGGCCGATGCCGTGCGCCGGGGCATCAAGGAGGTTGTATTTGACCCCATGGGCAACTTTGCCGGTGGCAAGGCCACCCAATGGGTGCCCATCCTGCCAGGAACGGACACGGCTGTAGGCCTTGCCATGGCCAACTATATTCTCAATGTCCTGGACGTGCACGATGATTTGTACCTCAAGGCAAAGACCAACCTGGTCTACCTGATCCGGGAGGACGGGAGCTTTATCCGGCACACCGAATCCGGCAAACCCCAGGTCTATGATCTCAAGACCGATACGATCAAGGAGTTCGATGACCCATCCATGGCCTATGAGGATTTTGCCCTGGAAAAAGAGTGCGAGGTTGATGGTGAAAAGGCCCGTCCCTGCTTCATGGCCCTCAAAGAGCACCTGAAGCAGTATTCGCCCCAGTGGGCCTCGGATATCAGCACCGTGCCCGTGGCCACCATAGTCCAGGTTGCCAAGGAATGGGCTGAAAACGCCTCCATCGGGTCCACCATCACCATCGAAGGAAAGACCTTCCCCTACCGGCCCGTTTCGTCGGTAACCTTCCGGGGATCCCAGGGTCATTCCAACGGTATCCACCAGGTGTCAGCCATCGACCTTTTGAGCCAGATCGTAGGTTCCGAGGATGTACCGGGCGGTACCGTGGGCTGGCCTTCGGTGCGCCGGGCCTACCCGGGTGGCACCTATGAGCGCAAACCCAAGGTCGGGCCTGACGGGGTTTTGATTCCAGCGGTATTCTACTCCCACATGCCCTGGCCGCCCCATACGCCTAGTATCCCGTGCAAGAATTCCGGGTGTGTGGATTTCTGGACCCACTGCACCCTGTCCCATGTTCCCTATGTCAAGGAGCGAGATTACATCTACGAGAAGTTCGGTATGAAATCCAAACCGGAAATGGTGTTCGGCATTGCAGCCAATTTCATCATTTCCCAGTCGGACTGGAACGCTGCCGTGGATTTCTTCAAGGACATGTTCGTGGTCCAGATTGACATCTGGTCCAATGAAACCGATGAGGCTGTGGCCGACATCCTGCTGCCCGACGTCAGTTATCTGGAAAAGGACTGCTGGTCAAGCGAGATTGATGCCTTCTTCTTCTCGGGCAGTCCTTCCTACGAGGACTGGTTTGTCCACATGCAGCAGCCGGTGGCAAAACCCGTGGGCGAGAGTCGTTTTTTCATGGATGTCTACCTGGATGTGGCCCACCGGGTGGGTGTCCTGGACAAGTTCAACGAGATCCTGAACAACTACTACAGTGTGGAGGATGAAAACCTGAAGATCAAACCCGGTGAAAAGCTGACCTGGAAAGAGATTGGTGAGCGTTTCATGCGCCATGTTTATGGGGATGACAAGGAAAAAATCGAGAAACAGGGCTATGCCACCTGGCACAAACCCATCGAGGATGTTTACTGGCGCTGGTATGTCCCATCCCGGTGCCCGGTTTACATGGAATTTCTCATCCATGACCGCAGGGCAGTTGACAAAATCATCAAGGATACAGGGTTTGAGCTGGAGATGGAGCTGGATCAGTATACCCCGCTGCCAAGCTGGTTCTGGCCCACCTCCCACACGGAACTGGACAATGAATTTGACCTCCTGGCCTTCTCCTACAGGGACGTGCTCCACACCAACAACTCCACGTTCCAGAATCCCCTGGTGGACGAAGTCAGTGCCATGTGCCCCTACACCTTCACCATTACCATGAACTCCCAGCTGGCAAAGCAAAAAGGGATGAAGGACGGAGACATCATCTGGATCGAGAACCGGTACAATGTCAAGGAAAAGGGCATTGTCAAGACCATGGAGGCCCAGCATCCAAAAGTCATCGGAATAGCCGGCCAAGGTGGGCTGTGGGCCAAGGGCCGGCCCATTGCCAAGGGCAAGGGCAGCAACTTCTGCAAGCTCCTGCCGACCTACCTGCGCCATTACGATCCCATCACCGGCAATATTGAAACATCCGTGGCCGTTAAAGTGTACAAGGCCTGAAAAGGAGGAGGTCGATTATGAAGGAAAATATCATGAATTATCTGAAGGCATTGGTTCCTCCGCCCGGGTTCAGGCTTAAGCCCTACGAGTGGATGATCAAGGCTACTCCCCAGCAGGAATGGATCGATGAAAAAGGGGTATTCCTCTGGCTGGCCTTCTTTTTCTCCGAAATCGGGGCCGGTCTCTATTTCCTGTCCCTGTTCTACAGCTACCGGACCGGGCTGGTCCTGGGGTGGCTGATCACCTTGGGCATCGGCGGGGGAGTCCACATGCTGTACCTGGGCAATCCCAAACGGTTCTGGCGTATTTTCATGAAGCCGGCGTCGTCGGAGTTGTCCCGCGGGGTCTGGATCATTACGATTTTCGCCCTCATGGGATTCATCCAGGTTGTTTCCGGTTCCTTTAACTCCGTGCTCAACGTCATCATGGGCATCCTGTGCATTCTCATTGTCATGCACGGGTTTGCCACCATGAACGTGATGCGGGCCCTGCCGGCCTGGAGTTCCACCCTGGTCCTTCCCTTGTCCATTGTTTCCGGGGTGTGGGTGGGCAGCCAGATTCTCCAGTTCATGCTGTGCATCTCCAACCCGGCTGTTGCTGCAGGGTTCGAGGTCTGGGCCGAACTGCTGCTTCTGGTCTACATCGGGCTTCTGGCGCTATACCTGTGGGGTACATTTCATTCGTCGGATATCGCCCGGGTCTCTATTAACCAGCTGTTCAAGGGTGACATGTCTCGCCTGTTCTACATCGGTGTGGTGGGTGTGGGACTGGTGCTGCCCCTTCTTCTGACTCTGATCATGTGGGGGGGCAGCGTGAACGCTTTCCTGGTCCTGATCCGGTTGCTTCTGGTGTTTGTCGGTGATCTCATCATGCGCTACGTATTGATGAAGAGCGCGGTTTATACGCCCCTCATGTAGAATCGGGGCAATTGGGTCCGGACTTTAGGGTGAGCCCTTTGTATAAAGGGTCCCTTTGATGACTAATCTGTGACGAAATATAATTTTAAAAAGGAGGAAGGTTTAAATGAAATACCTGAAATTTAAACGTATCACCGTGTTGGCGGTTGCAGCATTCCTTGCTGCAGCCATGGTTTCGCCGGCAGCCTGGGCCGAGGCCATCAAACTGACATACAGCAATTTTTTCCCGCCCACCCACATCCAGTCCATCCTGGCCCAGGAATGGTGTGATGCTGTTGCAGCACGCACCAACGGCCAGGTAAAGGTCGACTACTATCCTGCCGGAACCCTGACCAAGGCCCAGAACTGCTATGACGGTGTGGTGCAGGGTTTGTCCGACATCGGCCTGTCCGTGCTGGCTTATTCCCGCGGCCGTTTCCCGGTCCTCGGGGCTGTGGACCTGCCCATGGGCTATACCAGCGGCGTTCAGGCAACCAAGGTCGCCAACGCCGTATACAACAAGTTCAAACCCAAGGAGTTTGACGATACCACCATCATGTACTTCCATGCCCATGGCCCCGGGCTTGTCCATACCAAGGGGAAAGCCGTACGGACCATCGAGGACATGAAGGGCTTGAAATTAAAGGCCACTGGTTATTCTGCCAAGGTGGTTGCTGCCCTTGGTGGCGTTCCGGTCGGGATGCCCATGCCGGAAACCTACCAGAGCATCCAGAAGGGTGTTGTGGACGGCGGTGTTTATCCCCTGGAGTCCAACAAGGGGTGGAGACTGGGCGAAGTAACCGACTATGCAACAGCAGCATTTTCAGCAGCCTACACAACAGTCTTCTTTGTCACCATGAACACCAGTAAGTGGAAATCCCTGCCCCCGGATGTGCAGAAAACCATCATGGAGATCAATGAAGAGTGGATAGGCAAACACGCCAAGGCCTGGGATGACTCTGATTTTGAAGGTGTCAAATACTTCCTGGATCAGGGCAACGAGATCATCGGCGTTGACAAAAAAGAATCCGAAAAGTGGGAAGCAGCCGTTGCACCCATTGCTGAAGAGTATGCCAAGGAACTGGACGGCAAAGGTCTGCCCGGGACCGAGGTCGTAAAATTCATCCGTGAAACCATGAAATAGGCTTTCCTGTGTCAAGGAGCCTGTCTTTATAGACTTCTTTGTGCCGGTGTTGCCGCACCTTTGCGACACCGGCACGTCATTCACAACAGTCAAGGATAATGGGTAGCCACATGACGAAGTTCTGGACAATGCTGGATGGCCTTCTTGAAAAAATGAAAACCGTGGGCGCAATCTGCCTGGCCGGAATGGTAGCGGTTACCTGCATCGGGGTTGTGGGAAGGATCTTCAACCACCCGGTTTTCGGCACAGAGGAAATGGTCTCCTTCCTGTCAACCATCGTCATTGCCATGACCCTGCCCTATGCCCACAGGGCCGGAATCCATATCGGAGTGGAGATCCTGGTCCGCCTGTTTTCCAAGAAACACCAGGATCGTATCAAGCTGTTCACGGACCTGATCTCCCTGGCCCTGTTCGCCGTTGTCACCTGGCGAATGTTCCTGTATGCACGTTCCGTCCAGGAATCCGGTGTGGTGAGCATGAACCTGGCGTTTCCAGAATACACCATCATTTATGCCCTGGCGTTCTGTTTTTTTATTTTCACCCTGTTTGTTCTCAGGGATGTGACCCTGTTTTTCAGACGATCAAACGAGGAATAGATGGACTCTTCTCTGATAGGCGTTGTCGGTATTGTTATCATGCTCGCCCTTTTTTTCACCAGGATGCCGGTGGCCTATGTCATGGCACTGGTAGGTTTTGTGGGGTTCGGTGTCCTGATTTCCCTCCAGGGTGGTCTGAACCTGTTGTCACAGGATTTTTACTGTGCGTTTTCCTCCTATGATCTAAGCACCATCCCCATGTTCATTCTCATGGGGCAGATAGCTTTCAACAGCGGCATCAGCAAGAAACTGTACAAGACCGCCTACACGTTCATGGGTGGTATACGGGGAGGCCTTGCCATGGCCACGGTAGCCTCATGCACCGCATTCGGGGCAGTGTGCGGTTCTTCTCCTGCCACGGCTGCCACCATGGCCACGGTCGGTATACCGGAGATGAAACGGTATGGATATACCAATTCGCTCGCAGCAGGATCGGTTGCTTCGGGCGGAGGGCTCGGCATGGTCATGCCGCCCAGTGTTGTACTGCTTGTTTATGGTATTCTCACGGAACAGTCCATCGGTGCCCTGTTTGTTTCAGGGATTCTGCCTGCCATCCTTCTGACCATCCTGTTCATTATCAGTATCTATATTCAGTGCAGGATTTTTCCGGAACAGGGGCCCAAGGGAGAGCGGTTCGCTTTTAAGCAGAAGATTAAATCCCTGACCGGCCTGTTGGACATCGCACTGGTTTTCATCCTGGTTATCGGCGGCATGTTCAAGGGATTTTTTACACCCACCGAGGCCGCAGCCGTCGGCGTATTCGGGGTTCTGGTCATCTCCGTAGTCCGGCGGCAGATCACCTGGTCAGGGTTTGTCACTTCCCTGTATGAAACCCTGCGAACTTCGTGCATGGTCATGTTCCTGGTTGCCGGAGCCATGGTTTTTGGAAAATTCCTGGCCGTCACCCGGATCCCCTTTAATATCGCCACCTGGGTGGCAGGGTTTGACCTGCCGCCGTTCATGATCATGGCCTTGATCATTTCCATTTATTTCTGCGGCGGCTGCTTCATGGATTCCCTGGCCCTGATCATGCTGACCATCCCCATATTTTTTCCCATTGTCATCAACCTGGGGTATGACCCCATCTGGTTCGGTGTTATCATTGTCCTTGTCACGGAGATGGGTGTCATCACTCCGCCGGTCGGTATCAATGTGTATGTGGTCTACGGTGTTGCCCAGCAGATCATCCCTGACATTCGCCTTGAATCCATTTTCAAGGGGATCATCCCATTCCTCATAGCCGTTATCGTGGGTATTATTCTGCTCATGATATTTCCCCAGATCGTTCTTTTTCTGCCCAATCTCATGTACTGAGATGCGTGAAAAGAGCCCGGAGCCGGGAGAATCTGCCTGGCAGGAGTATTCCATGGCCGGAAATAGTGAATCGCAGGAAATGGGTTGGAAGAAGCGCGGCATCTATGATGAGCCGAAACTTTCCGAGATTGCCGCCATGTACAAAGAACTCGGATTCCAGGTGCGCCTTGAGCCCCTTGACCTATTGAACCAGACCACCGGGTGCAGCGAATGCATGAAATCTTCACCTGATCGGTATCGTGTGCTGTATACCCATCGCTGATATCAGGGGGACATGTTTTTCATCCACAGACCAGCCAGAATGTGATAAGGCTGTATCTGTAAAATAGCTGTATTTCTTTTCAGTTTTTTGTTTCTGGATTTTTTTTTGTGTGTTATTGAAAGTGGTGCTTCTGGCAACAGGCAACGGGGCCATTGAGTTTTTTGGAGGATCTACTGGATGACGGAAAAAAAAGACACCAATAAGTCAATACTGGAAATTGAGAGAACCATACAGTCTAAAGTCAAGTTTGAGGTCTATGGCGAAGAGATGATCGAAAAAGAGGTCAAGGCCAGCGGCAACAGCGGCAGGATTTATCTTCCGCCAAACTGGATCGGCAGCACTGTTAAAATAATTAAAATCGACTGATCGGAGACTGTAGGGGTTCTGTCATGCCTTTTTGCACAGGGGTTTTGATTCATGCCGAAACCGAGGTGGGGAAACCGATTCAAGTTCAGGAGGTAGTTGTGAGCGAGACGATAGCAATTAGAAATATGATCGGAAGTGATCTGGAGGATATTCAGAGAATCACCAGGGCCATATCGGAGGAGGATTCCGATGCAAACCTTCAGACCAGCATCAACCAGATAACCAAAAATGTCGGGGACAAGATAAGCCTGGTTGCTGAATCAGGCGGCGCCGTGGTCGGGTACATGATCAGCAATATCATCTATGCCGGGTTCGGACTGAAGCGGAGTGCCTGGATCGTGACCGTGGGTGTGGACCCGGACTACATGGGCCAGGGCATCGGAAAGAAAATGGCCCAGGAACTGTTTGAAATATACAAGAAAATGGGTATTACCCACATCTACTCATCGGTCATGTGGGATTCCATTGACCTATTGTCATTTTTCAAGACCCTGGGGTTTGAGCGAAGTTCATTCATCAATCTCCGCAAGGAAATCTAACCCTCCCTGGATCCCAGATGTCTTTAGCCGCATAAGCCAGGGGGGAGCTACGGCTCTTTATCCCCTGGCCCGGGGATTTTTTCCCGCCGTTTCATGATGTTGAGCTGCGGTTCTGCCGGTAACATGCCGGCGGTCTGATCTGCCCTGAAATTCTTTTGTTCAAGCCCGTACCAACCTTTCTTCCATCCCTATCAGCCAAACCTTGCGATTACCCTCCTGCCGATTTTGTTTTTATAAAAAAAAGCCAATTCTTTCTTGACATGTGAATACATAATAGCTTATGTGTAATCACATTGTACCAAAAAGCATGGATACTGGTGTTATTCAGCATGAAAGGCTTACCAGGCCCTGAACTTATAGATAGATATGTAAAAGGGGAAAACAATGAGGTATGCAGAGACAGGGTTCAACCTAGAAGTTGATCTGACCCGTGGAAACATTGAAAAGGTCGCAACAGACCCGAGGGATACCGAGCTTTACCTGGGCGGTCTGGGCACTAACGCCAAGATATTGTGGGACAGGGTTCCCCCGGAGGTTGAGCCCTTTTCACCCGAAAATCTCCTGATATTCGGAGCTGGGCTGCTCTGCGGCACACCCGCGACGGGCTGTAACCGCACCATTGTTTCAACCATTTCCCCCCAGACGCGTTTGATGGCGTTTTCCATGATGGGGGGATTCTGGGCTCCGGAATTGAAATATGCCGGTTATGACAAGGTGGTTCTCCGCGGCAAGTCCCCGGACCTGGTCTACCTGTGGATCAATAACGACACCGTGGAAATCCGCGATGCAGCCCACTTGAAGGGCAAGGGCTCCATTGAGACTGCAGAGATCATCAAGAAGGAACTGAATGAGCCCAAGGCCCAGGTGGTCAGTATAGGCCTGGCCGGAGAGAGCAGGGTGTTTTTCGCCTCCATTGAGCAGGGCCGTTCCAGTGCCAGCCGGGGCGGGCTTGGAGCCATCATGGGCGACAAGGGCGTTAAAGCCATTGCAGTGCGAGGCACCAAGGATATTAATGTCGCCCGTCCGTCCGAATTCCTGGGCCTCTGCAACGAGGTGCTGGAGTATATCAAATTCAGGGGAGATCATCCCATTCCGGGTGTTATGCCCATTCTGGCCGGACTCGGTTCTCCCCAGGAAATGAAGGTCCACGACGAGAAATGGCACACCGAAAATTTCATGTGGGGGAACTCCAGGCTGCGTAGAAAAGATTTCTGGACCGATGACATTGCAAAAGCGTGGAAGGAGACAATGGACAAGGCCCAGACAAGGCTTATTTCCTGCTACAATTGTCCCATGAAGTGCGGTGCCACCATTACCATGCCGGGGCTGCCCACCTACATGATGAAATGCTTCACCAAGTTGACCTATACCATGGCAGCCATGTCCGATCTGGATTTTGGTCTGAAAATCGCCCAGCGCGCCACAGAGTATGGCGTGGATGGATTCTCGGCCCCTCAGGTCATGGCCTTTGCACTGGAGCTCCTGGAAAACGGCATCCTGACCGACGACGATTTTCCCGGAATGCCGGCAGACAACGAGGGCAGGTTCTACTGGCTGCTGGACAGGATCGTTCGGCGGGAGGGGATCGGTGACGTCCTGGCTGACGGTACCTACTGGGCCGCCAAAAAGATCGGCAAGGGCGCGGATGCCTATGCCCACAACAATATCAAGAAACATGAGCAGCTGCCTCTCAAGCTCTCCATGTTGAACCCTATCTATTTTCTCATGTATGCAACAGGTGAGAAGATCAATATCACCCAGATCGAAGGACAATTCCCCCAGTCACCGTTCCCCACGCGGGAAGAGCGGGAGGAGTTTGTCAAGGACTGGTTCCAGGTGCCTGATGACAAGTTCAAACAGTATTTCCTGGACTGGGAACTGCGCGGGGAAAATTCACTTCCCTTTTATCCCACGGTTGACATGACCTGTGACATCGTTGACTGGCAGGAGATGATGCACTACATCGATGATGCCCTGGGCATGTGTGCGGGTCTGTCGTCCTTCCCCCTGAAGCCGCCCTATCACATCCACAATTATCCGAAATTCATTTCGGCCGGAGCCGGCATCGACATGGACAAGGAGAAGCTGACCCAGGCAGCAAGGCGGTACCGGACCCTGGTCAGGGCCATCAACATACGGCAGGGTATGCGCCGGATAGATGACAAGCCCCCTGAGAACCACTGGAAGAAACGGTTCCCTGAGCTTGAGGCCAAACTCCTGGATGCCTATTACAAGCTCAAGGGGTGGAACAATGACGGTATCCCCACGACAGAGGCATTGCATGAAATGGGATTGGATTACGTGAGCGACGAATTCCTGAGACTGGGGATCCTGACCGACGATACGAACACGGCGGGCAAGGACGTTCCTTCCGAAGCGGCTTCGGTGGAAACAGGGAACAACTAGAGTGGAGGGCGTGAACCTTGAAGGCTGAAAAAACAAAGAAAAAAATCAAGACGATCAAAATTGATGTGGATAAGTGCAACGGCTGCCGGGCATGCGAGGTTATCTGTTCCGCCTTCCATGCTGAACCCAAGTACTCGAGCAACAATCCGGCCAGGTCCCGCATCCGGATCGTCCGTGATCCGCTCAGGGACGTGTACGTTCCCGTGTACGCCGGGGAGTATACCGTGGCTGAATGTGCAGGCAGGGACAAATACACAATCGACGGCAAGGAATACGATGAGTGTACCTTCTGTCGGGCCTCCTGTCCGTCCAGGGCCGAGTTCAAGGAACCCGATTCCGGCCTGCCCCTGAAATGTGATATGTGCGAAGGCGAGGACGAACCCCTGTGCGTCAAATGGTGCCTGGTCGATGCCCTGACCTTTGTGGAAAGGGAAGAGGAAGTCGACGAGGTGCCGCCCCAGGAGGAGCTGGAGGTCGGGCTGGAATCATTGGCAAACAAATATGGCTTGCAGAAGCTGATGGATACCATTGCAAGGTTGTCAACAAAGGGTTGAAACCCAAGCCGAAACAAGAGGATTGATAAAGACAGTGGAAACAGTAGCCCCCTTTCTAGAAGTTATCGATGAGATAAAAGCGGCCGGTGGAGACGTCTTTAAGCTGTGCTTCCAGTGCGGATTGTGCGATACGGTCTGCCCGTGGAACAGGGTGCGGCAATTCAGCATGCGTAAACTCATCCGGGAAGCCGCCTTTGGGCTGACCGAGATCGAAGGCGAAGATATATGGCGCTGTACAACCTGCGGATCCTGCCCGGCCCAGTGCCCCAGAGGAGTCAAGCAGATAGACGTGAGCGTATCCCTCAGGCGGGTTGCCACGGAGTACGAGGTTTTCCCCACCTCTGTCCGCTCTGCCAGGACTGCCAGGGCCAGCATCATTTCCGAAGGCAACCCCCTGCAGGGGGACAGGAAAAAGCGGGCCGACTGGGCAAAGGGCCTGCCGGTGAAACCCTATGCCGAGGGCATGGAAGCCCTATACTTTGTGGGCTGTTACCTCAGCTATGATCCCAGGATGAAAAAGGTTGCTGCAGCAACCGCAGCAATCCTGGACAAGGCCGGCGTCAGTTTCGGCATCCTGGGTGACAAGGAGAGCTGTTGCGGGGAAAGCATCCGCAAGACCGGCAGCGAAGAGGTGTTCCGGAAACTGGCAAGGGAAAATATAAAAACTTTCATCGACCATGGGGTAAAAAAAATCATTGTCTCTTCCCCCCATTGTTATCACACCTTTAAGAACGAGTATCCCGAATTCATGGTGCATTTTGATGTCGTCCATATTTCCCAGTATATCGACGGACTCATCCGTGACGGCCGGCTTGAAATCACCGGTGAATACCCCTTGAAAGTTACCTACCATGATCCGTGTTATCTGGGACGGCACAACAGCGTATATGATGAGCCCCGGAATGTGCTGATGGCTGTGCCTGGACTGGAACTGATGGAGATGGCCGATTCCAGAAAAGGCAGTCTCTGCTGCGGCGGAGGCGGAGGCAGGATCTGGATGGACACGCCCAAGGAAGAGAGATTCTCGGACTTGCGGCTTGTGCAGGCCAGGGAAGCCGGAGCGCAGGTCCTTGTTACCTGCTGCCCGTACTGTATCACCAACTTCGAGGAAAGTCGCCTGAACCTGGAATACGAGGGCGTCCTGGAGGTCAAGGACCTTACGGAAATCATCAACGATGTGACCCAGGGAACCAGAAAAATCTGAAAAGGACTTACGAGACGTGGAAAACGAACGAGTTGAAGGAATACGGTTTAACGGTCCTGGAAACAATAATTTCGGGGACGTTATGGTTGTGGGTGGAGGGGTTAGCGGGATCCAGGCCTCCCTTGATCTTGCCACCGCGGGTTTCAAGGTTTACCTGATCGAAAAAGGACCGAGCATAGGCGGCCATATGGCCCAGCTGGACAAGACGTTCCCGACCAATGACTGCTCCATGTGAATTCTGTCACCAAAACTGGTCGAGGTCGGCCGGCATCCAAATATAGAAGTTCTGACGTTTACTGAAATTGATCGTATTGAAGGGGAAGCAGGGGATTTCAAAGTCTCCCTGGTCAAGAGACCCCGGTATATCATCGAAGACAAGTGCACCGGGTGCACCACCTGTGTGAAGTACTGCCCGGTTCAATACCCGGACCAGTTCAACCAGGAGATATCCACCAACAAGGCTGTTCACGTATTTTTTTCCCAGGCCATTCCTCTGGTGGCCTACATAGATGACTCCTGTCTTTTCCTCAAGGAACAGAAGTGCGATATCTGCCGGCGGGTCTGCCAGGCTGACGCCATTGATTTCAAACAGTCCCGGGAAAAAATGGACATCAATGTCGGGGCCGTTATCCTGTCTCTCGGGATTGAACCCTTTGATCCCAGGGTCAAGGATGAGTACGGTTACGGAAGAATGGAAAACATTGTAACCAGCATGGACTATGAACGGCTCCTGTCCTCCACCGGACCCTATGAAGGCCAGGTGCTGCGTGCTTCCGATAAAAAACATCCCAAGAAAATAGCCTGGATTCAATGTGTGGGTTCAAGAAGGGTCACACCCAACGAGAACAGCTACTGTTCCGGGGTGTGCTGCACATACACCCAGAAACAGGTGATCCTGACAAAGGACCATTATACCGGGGCCGAGTGCACCGTGTTCCACAACGATATCCGCTCCTTTGGCAAGGATTTCGAGCGGTACTTCAGTCGGGCGGAAAAGCTCCCCGGAGTCCGGTTCATCCGGAGCTATGTGTCCATAGACCGGGAGATCCCGGAATCAAAGAATGTGGTCGTCCGCTATGCCACCCCTGAAGATGGAGTCAAGCGCGAAGAGTTCGACATGGTGGTTCTGTCCGTCGGGCTGAATCCTCCCAAGGGATACAAGGCCCTGGCAGAGAAATTCGGGATTGACCTCAACCACCACGGATTCTGCCTCACCTCCCATGACAACCCCATGGCAACCAGCCGCCCTGGCATTTTTGTTTCCGGCGGGTTCCAGGGACCGACCGATATCCCGGAGTCTGTCTTTTCAGCTTCCGGGGCCGGTGCCCAGTGCGGTGAACTCCTGGATTACCGGCGGGGGAAACTGGCAAAGCAGAGGGAATATCCTCCGGAGCGGGACGTGGCAGGGGAAGAACCCAGGATCGGCGTGTTTGTCTGCCATTGCGGGGCCAACATCAGCAGCGTTGTGAATGTGCCTTCAGCCGTGGAGTATGCCCTGACCCTGCCCAATGTCGTCTATGCCAAGCAACAGCTGTTTTCCTGCGCCACCAACTCTGCCAAAGAGATTACGGATCTGGCAAAGGAAAAGGGGCTTAACCGGGTTGTCATCGCAGCCTGTTCTCCCAGGACCCTGGAACCCCTGTTCCGGGACACCCTGAGGGAAGCGGGGCTCAACCAGTATTACTGTGACATGGCCAATATCCGGGAGCATTGCTCCTGGGTTCATTCCAAGCAGAAGGACGAGGCCACCCAGAAGGCAAAGGACATTATCCGCATGTCCGTGGCCAGGACCCGGTACCTGGAACCGCTTCAGGAGTTTGATCTGCCGGTGCACAAGACCGCCCTGGTGGTCGGCGGCGGCATCGCCGGCATGACCTGTGCCCTTTCCATCGCGGCCCAGGGCCATGAGGTTCACCTTGTGGAAAGGGAGGCGCATCTGGGCGGCGTGGCCCGCCGGATCCACTCCACCCTGGAAGGCATGGACGTCCAGGCCTATCTCAAGGATGTGATCCGTCAGGTCTATAAGAATCCTTTGATTCATGTGTCCCACGGGGCGACCATCCAGGAGGTTACCGGGTATGTGGGCAATTTCACCACCACCCTGAAAACAGAAGGGATGGTAAAAAATATCCGGCACGGTGCAACGGTCATCGCCATCGGTGCTGACGAGTATAAACCGGCCGAGTACCTGTACGGCGAAAACGCCCAGGTGGTTACCCATCTAGAACTGGAAGAGAAGATTGCCGGGAAGGATCAAGCCGTGCTCAATGCCCAGAGCCTGGTGATGATCCAGTGCGTTGGGTGCAGGAACGAGGACAGAAATTACTGCTCCAGGATCTGCTGCAGCCATGCCATAAAGAACGCTTTGAAACTCAAAGCCATCAATCCGGAAATGAGGATCTATATCCTGTTCAGGGATATGCGCACCTATGGCCTCAGGGAGGATTACTACCGGGAAGCCGCGGAAAAAGGCGTGATGTTCGTCCGGTATGAGCCCGATGACAAACCCCAGGTAAAAGCCGTCAAGGCCGGCGGTAAATCCGTCATCCGGGTGACTGTGCCCGATCCCATCCTGGGGCAGCGGCTTGAACTGGATGCAGATGTCCTGTCACTGGCAGCTGCCGTGATTCCATCGGCATCAACCGATGATGTGGCCGGATTTTTCAAGGTAACCCTGAGCCCGGATGCCTTTTTCAAGGAAGCCCATGTCAAACTCAAACCGGTCGAGTTTGCTTCAGACGGTGTTTTCCTGTGCGGCACGGCCCATTACCCCAAACATATTCAGGAGACTATCAACCAGGCCTATGGCGCAGCAGGCCGTGTTTTGACACTGCTTTCAAGGGAAACGGTCATTGCCTCCGGTTCCGTGTGCGAGGTCAGGGACATGGACTGCGTATCCTGCGGCGCCTGCATCACAGCCTGCACCTACGGCGCCATTGAGTTCCGTGAGACCCCTGCAGGCAGAAAAGCCTGGGTCAACCCGATCCTGTGCAAGGGTGACGGTGTCTGCAACGCCAAGTGTCCGACCAATGCCATTGTACTGAAACATTTTACCGACCAGGAACTGCTCAGCCAGATCGATGCGGCGGTTACCCAGGAAGAGATACTCGAGAAGATTGACGCGGTGCTCCAAGATGCCTAGATCCATGGGAGCCGAGAACACCGGGATGAATAGCCGAGGAGGAGATAACCAATGAGTAGCGGTTTTGAATTTAAGCCAAGAATACTGGGTTTTGTGTGCCATTGGTGAGCATACGGTGCTGCTGACCTGGCTGGAGTCTCCAGACTACAATATACAGATGAAATCAGGCTTATCCGGGTAATGTGCTCGGGCAGGGTTGACTTGAAGTTCATACTCAGGGCCTTTTTGAACGGACAGGACGGTGTGTTCATCGGCGGGTGCCGGCTGAATGAATGCAATTATGTTACCCATGGAAATTATGACGCACTGGCCAATGTCCACATGTGCCGTAAAATCATGAAACACCTGGGGCTCAATCCCGCGAGGCTCAGGATCGAATTCATGTCCGGCGCTGACGGAAATCTTTTGGCCGATGCCACCGATGATTTCACAAGAACCGTGAAAGGCCTTGGGCCTCTGGGCAAAAGCGAGGGACTTTCCAGGGACGTGCTCCGCGCTGGACTTGCAGCCGCTGAAAATCTGGTGCCCTATATCAAGCTGGTGGAGCGGGAACGGCTCAGGGTTCCGGTAAAATCGGAAAAGTCCTACGGGGACTTCTATGGGAGCGATGAATTCAACCGCCTGTTCGATGAACTGGTGGGGGATAAGCTGGACATGAGCCGCATCATGCAGCTCCTTCAGGCCAAACCCATGTCAACGGCAGAAATTTCCGGGATGATGGCTCTCACACCGTCTGAAGTATCACGGCACATGAGCACCTCATCACGGCAGGGACTGGTCCGTTACGATACGAACCGCAGGTGCTATTCACTTGCATAGATGAACACGCCTGGCAGCTGATCAGGAAATCAGGATTAGGAAAGCGGCTATGGATAACGATAGAATCGATCAGATCATTGACAAACATCAGGGCGAAGCCAGTTCCCTTATCCAGGTACTGCTGGATATCCAGAGCGAGAACAACTGGCTTCCCAAGGAAGCGTTGGAAAGGGTCAGTCAGCGGCTGGACGTTCCCATGACCCGGATACAGCATATTGCCTCGTTTTACAAGGCCTTCAGCCTGGTTCCCAAGGGCCGTCACCAGATCCACATCTGCATGGGGACTGCCTGTCACGTCCGGGGTGCCACACGGATCCTGGACACGGTTCAGGATGCTACCGGACTTAGACCCGGGGAAACAGACCTGGATCTGAAGTTCAGCCTGGAAACGGTTAACTGTCTCGGCTGCTGTGCCCTGGGACCGGTCATGGAAATCGATGGCAAGGCCCACGGTAAAATGGCCCCGGCAGTGACAGCAGACGTGTTAAAACACTATGAGTAGGATACCATTATGCCCCTGATAAACTCACCCGCTGAATTGGAAGAATTCAGGACCGCCATCCTGGCCAAACGGGACCCGAAAAGGCCCTGCATTTCCATCTGTGCCGGTGCCGGGTGTATTGCCTCCGGTGCCGGAGAAGTCATTGCCGCCTTTAAGGCGGAGCTTGAGAAACAAGGACTTGATACAACGGTGGATACCAAGGGAACCGGATGCCCCGGCTTTTGTGAGCGGGGACCTGTTGTGGTCATCTATCCCGAGGAGATCTGTTACCTCCAGGTACAAGCCGGGGACGTTCCCGAGATTGTTGAAAAAACCCTGAAGGAGAACACCGTTGTGGAGCGACTGCTCTACGTGGACCCTGCAACCGGCGAAAAAGCGGTCCATGAATCGGATATCCCCTTTTACAGGAACCAGAAGCGGAATCTCATCTGCAGCAACATCCGCATCGATTCCAAGAGCATTGATGACTACCTGGCCATCAACGGATACTCCGCCCTGGCCAAATCCCTTTCCCGGATGACCGCGGTCCAGGTCCTGGAGGAGGTCAAGAAATCCAACCTGAGGGGCAGGGGCGGCGGCGGTTTCCCGGCAGGCCGGAAATGGGAAGGATCCCGCAATGCCCCGGAACCCATTAAGTATGTTATTGTCAATGCCGACGAGGGTGACCCCGGAGCCTTCATGGACAGGGCTCTGCTCGAGGGCAATCCCCATTCCATTCTGGAGGGGCTGATCATCGGGGGCTATGCCATCGGAGCCCAGGAAGGCTATATCTACGTACGCCAGGAGTATCCCCTGGCTGTCGTGAATATCAATCTGGCCATCAAGCAGGCTGAAGCCTATGGATTCCTAGGTAAAAACATCCTGGGTTCGGGTTTTGATTTCACGGTCAAGGTTCACAAGGGGGCCGGTGCCTTTGTCTGCGGTGAGTCAACGGCCCTGATGACGGCACTGGAAGGCAGGGCAGGGGAACCCAGGCCCAAGTACATCAGGTCCAATATCAAAGGTCTGTGGGAGAGACCCAGTGTGCTGAACAACGTTGAGACCTGGGCCAATGTGCCCATGATCATCAATAACGGTGCCGACTGGTTCACCCAGTTCGGGACCGAGAGCAGCAAGGGCACCAAGATCTTCTCCCTGGTCGGCAAGATAACCAATACCGGTCTGGTGGAAGTGCCCATGGGCATCACCTTGAGGGATATCATTTACAAGATCGGCGGCGGTATCCCGGGCGGCAAGAAGTTCAAGGCCGTTCAGACCGGCGGACCGTCCGGTGGATGCATACCCGAGAACCTGCTGGACCTGCAGGTCGGGTTTGACGAGCTGACCAAGGCCGGTTCCATGATGGGTTCCGGCGGTATGATTGTCTTGGATGAAGACACCTGCATGGTGGATGTGGCCCGGTACTTCATCGAATTTCTTACCGATGAGTCCTGCGGCAAATGTGTCCCGTGCCGTGAGGGCCTGCGGCAGATGCACAGAATCCTCACCAGGATCACCCAGGGCAAGGGAAAGGAAGGCGACATCGAACTCCTGGAAGCCCTGTCCGAAACTGCCATTGAAGCGGCCCTGTGCGCTTTGGGTAAAAGCGCCCCCAATCCGTTCCTCAGCACCCTGCGCTACTTCAGGGACGAGTATGAAGCCCATATCAAGCAGGGACGGTGCCCGGCCCTGTCCTGTAAGTCGCTCATCGCTTTCCATATCGATCCTGCCAAGTGCCAGGCCTGCATGATCTGCCTCAGGAAATGCCCTGCCGGGGCGGTTATCGGAGCCAAGAACCAGATCCATGTGATCGACCAGACCAAATGCACCAAGTGCGGAACCTGTTTTGAGGTGTGTCCCTCACGGTTTGGTGCGGTGGCCAAGATTTCCGGCGAGCCTGTTCCGCCTCCCATCCCTGAAGCAGAAAGAACGATAATCAGAAAGGGCAAAGAAAAATGAGCGAAATCCTTTTACAGATTGACGGAAAAGCGGTTAAGGCAACCCAGGGGATGACCCTCCTGGAAGCGGCCCGCAGCGCAGGGATACACATACCCACCCTCTGCCACCATGAAAAGCTTGAACCCTTCGGTGGGTGCCGGCTCTGTATCGTGGAGCTGGAGTCCCGCGGCTGGACCCGCATTGTTGTTTCCTGCGTGTACCCGGCAGAGCCCAATCTGGTGGTACGGACCCGGTCCGAAAAGATCGACAGGATCCGCAAAATGATCCTGGAGCTGCTCATGGCACATGCTCCGGATGCCTTTGAACTGCAGGCCCTGGCAAAGGAATATGGCGCGGACAGGAACCGTTTTGAAAAAGAGGCCTCGTTCTGCATCCATTGCGGTCTTTGTGTGCGGTATTGTGCCGAGGTCAAGAAGAAAAACGCCGTGGGGTTTGTGGACCGGGGAATACGTAAAGAAATCAGTTTTATCCCTGAAATTGCCGCAACACAGTGCTGGGACTGCAAGGAATGTTTTCCCCTGTGTCCCACAGAAGCCCTGCAGGCAGCCTTTGTCCTGACCAGAGCCCTTTACGCACCCCCCCAGGGCAGCAGCGGGACCGGGGCATAGACGCGGGCGTTTGGCGGACAATCAGGGAGTTGATGGATTCCAATATCGGTTGAGCCGAATAATCAGGAGGACACAGTGAAGATTCTGACAACAGTAAAAAAAGTAGTGGATGTGGAATTGAAGATCCACGTAAAAGACGGGGCCATCGTTGAAGACGGGCTCCAGTATGTCATTAACGCCTGGGATGAAAATGCGGTGGAAGCTGCAGTCCAGCTCAAGGAAAACAACGGTGCGGAAACGACCCTGGTGAGCATCGGCGGCGGGGACAACACCGATATCATCCGTAAGTGCTATGCCATGGGCATTGAGAACGGTATTCATATTGAAGATCCGGCTCTGTCCGGGGCAGATGCCTTCATGTTTGCAAAAGTGCTGCAGAAGGTATTTGAAAATGGCGGATATGATCTTGTCATCACGGGAAAACAGGCCCAGGACACGGACTCCGGCCAGACCGGTATCATCCTGGCCCAGTATCTGGGTGTTCCCTGCGTCAGCAACGTGATTGCCATAGACGTGGTGGACGACAACCATATCAAGGTGTCCCGCCTGGGTGATGCCGGGACCGAGATCGTGGAGCTTGAGCTTCCGGCAGTTGTCACGGTCAGCGACAGTATCAACGAGCCCCGTCTCCCGGCCATGCGCGGTATCATGATGGCAAAGAAAAAATCGATCGAAGAGCTTGATCTTGCAGGCCTGGGGCTTTCTGCCGGGGACCTGGCCGGGGCTGGTCCCAAGTCGCAGATCACCGAATTCATGGCTTCCAAAACCCGCCAGGCCGGACAGAAATTCGAAGGCGATGCTGCCGAGATGGCGGCAAAGGTTGCAGGCCTCCTGGCCACCGAGGCCAAGGTGTTCTAATCCGGCCGGCAAACCGGTTTTTGTCATTATTGGATACTAATCCCACGCATACAAGGAATACATATCATGGCTAAAGTACTCGTAGTTGCAGATATCAAACAGGGCGTGCTCAAGGGCAGCACCGCCGAACTGTTATCAAAGGCCAGGGCACTTGGTGCCCAGACAGCAGTCGTGGCCATGGGAAGCGGCATAGGATCACTGGCGTCTGAGCTGGCAGCAGCCGGTTCCGACACCCAGTATATCGCCGATGATCCAAGTCTTGAGCTTTTTTCAGCCGAGCCCTATGCAGCCTGCGTTGTCGACGCAGCCCGGCAATCAAACGCCAATCTGATCTGGTTCGGTTTCTCGGAAGGCGGCAAAGCCGTTGCCCCCAGGGTTGCGGTCCAGCTGAATGCAGCCTGCGCAACGGAAATCACGGACATCGTCCTGAGTGGAGACGCCGTTGAAATCGTCCGTCCGGCCATCGCCAACAAGGTCATGCAGCGGGTGACCATCAATACTCCCCAGCTGGTGGCCGTTGTCCGGGCCGGGGCATTTACCGTGACCCCGGGCTTAACCGGCAGCGAAAACGTGGTTAAACTGGCTGCTCCTGCCCCTGATGCAAAAGCCGTTGTCAAGGAACTGGTGTCCGATGCCAGCGGTGACATCGATCTTGCCGATGCCGACATCATCATCTCCGTTGGCCGTGGTGCCAAGGACCAGGCCGGTGTGGCCCTTGTCCGGGAGCTGGCCAATGACCTGAACGCCGGTTTTGGATCTTCCAGGGCCATGGTGGACGGCGGGTTAATGCCCCACAACAAGCAGGTGGGCCAGACCGGAAAAATCGTTGCCCCCACCCTGTACATGGCCATGGGTATCTCCGGAGCCATCCAGCACCTGGCAGGCATGAGCGGTTCCAAGGTAATCGTGGCCGTGAACAAAGACCCGGAAGCACCCATTTTCAACGTGGCTGATTACGGCATTGTCGGTGACCTGTTCGAGGTGGTTCCCCATCTGAGGGAAGAAATCAAAAAAGTTCGCGGTTAATGAGGTTTTCATGAATCCCCTTCTCATGTCGTTTCTGCTCGTTGTCGGGCTTGCTGTTTTCGGTCGCACCATGGCCGGTAGAATCAGACTGCTCATGGCGCTTGGGCCCGCTGACCGGGCCAATCATATTGCCGAGCGGCTCAAGAATATGGTGATCCTGGCCTTGGGCCAGAAGCGCCTGGTGGGCAGAAAAACCGAGCGGGCATCGGGATTGATGCACGCGTTCATCTTCTGGGGTTTCTGCGTCCTTATCATCCGCAGTCTGAACCTGTACGGCCAGGGATTCGTGACAGGGTTTCACCTGCCGCTCCTGGGTGACGGGTCCATCCTGGGGTACCTGTACATGGCCCTGAAAGACATCATGGAAGGCATCGTCCTTTTGATGGTGATCTGGGCCATTGTCCGCCGGGCGGTGATCAAGCCCGAACGGCTGCACAACACCTGGGAGGCCTATTTTGTCCTGGGTATGATCGGGGTTCTCATGATCAGCGACCTGTCCTTTGACGGAGCCCGATACAACCTGATCATGGTTCACAACACGGCGGGACTTGATTTCTTCAACAATCCCAATTACGGCAACGAGTTCCTGTGGACCCCGGTCACCCGGGGTGCCGGAGCCTTCTGGTCTTTTCTTGGACCTGACGCCCTGGGATACGTGATGGTGGGTATGTTCTGGATTCATATCGTCACCCAGCTGACTTTCCTCAATTTCCTGCCATACGGCAAGCACTTCCACGTCATCACAGCCCTGCCCAACGTGTTTTTAAAGAACCTGGGCTACCCCCACCAGAAAGCGGATCTCCTGGACCTGGAAAACGAGGCAGCCTGGGAAGACGAGACCCTGGGCCTGAACCACATCCACCAGCTGAACTGGAAGCAGGGCCTGGATCTTTATACCTGTACCGAGTGCGGCCGGTGCAAGGCCGTGTGCCCGGCCTACACCACGGACAAACCCCTCAACCTCCACGAGTTCAACGATAACCTGAAAGCCGAGCTTTACGCCAACGGGGACAAAATAATCCAGAGGGCAGCCCTGGAAGCCACCATTACCCCGGACACGGATCCGGACAAGTTGGTTGAAATCAAGGCGGCCATGGCAGAACTCAAGAGTGAAAAGCAGCTCATCGGCGACGTGATCGCAGAAGATACCCTCTGGGCCTGTACCACCTGCAGGGCCTGTGAAGAGGTGTGTCCGGTGACCATTGAGCACGTGCCCCGCATCATTGCCATGCGCCAGGGCCAGACCCTGATGGCAGAAGCCTACCCCAAGGAGCTGAACAAGGCCCTGAAAGGATTGGAGCGCAACGGCAACCCCTGGGGAATCGGGTATGACAAACGGGCTGACTGGGCCGAGGGACTGGGGGTCAAAACCATGGCCGAAGACCCTGACGTGGAGTACCTGCTCTGGGTCGGGTGTGCCGGTTCCTTTGACGACAGAACCAAGAAGGTATCGGTGAGCCTGGTTAAAATTCTCCAGAAAGCGGGCATCAGTTTTGCCATCCTGGGAGTGGAGGAAAAATGCACCGGTGACTTTGCCCGGCGTGTGGGCAACGAGATGCTGTTCCAGATGATGGCCCAGGAGAATGTGGAGACCCTGAACAATTACAAGGTGAAAAAGATCATCGCAGCCTGCCCCCATTGCCTCAATACCCTGAAGCACGACTACCCGCAACTTGGCGGACACTATGAGGTGATCCACCATACCGATTTCATCGCCAGACTGGTAAAGGATGGGAAGATTGCATTGAACAAATCCCTGGAAGGGGGTGTGACCTACCATGATCCCTGCTACCTGGGCCGGTACAATTCAATCTACCAGGAGCCCAGATCCATACTCAACGCCGTGGCCCAGGATGGCCTAAGGGAGCTGGACAGGCACGGATCTGAAAGCTTCTGCTGCGGAGCCGGCGGTGGGCGGATGTGGATGGAAGAGACCATCGGCAAACGGATCAACCTGGAAAGGGCCGAAGAGATCGTTCGCGGGCAGGCCAGAACAGTGGCCGTGGGCTGCCCGTTCTGTCTGACCATGGTCGAGGACGGGATGAAGGAACTGGGCAGGGAAGAGGATGTCAAGACCCGGGATATCGCCGAACTGGTGGTTCAGAATATGGCGTGAGTTTCCATTTAAAAGTATCCGCCCGGAATCAAAGACCAGGATGCCCATAAAAAGCTTCTTGACAAAAAGCTGCAATGTATTTAAAAATTAGCTGAAATGTAATCAAATCGAAAGAAGACCTTATGCACGAGGCAGAAAGCAAGCCGCCCGGTTTTGATAATGACGGGATACAGGGAAAAGTCAAATTCGAGGTCTACGGGGAGGAGATGGTTGAAAAGAACGTCAAATCCTCGGGCAACAGCGGACGGGTTTATCTCCCCCCGGAATGGATCGGCACGCGTGTTAAGGTTATCCGGTTATAACTGTTCAATGAAAAAATTGACAATCAGCATCGGGGCCGCCTGAGACGAATACAGGGCGGCCGTGATAAAGACATGGAGGCGTTATGGGAAAAGTTGGAATTATCGGGGTAGGGCAGTCGGCGTTTGTGCGTGCCTATCCAGGTTCCTTAAAGGAACTGGCCTTTGAAGGGTTCAAGGAAGCTGTCATGGATGCAAAGATAACATCCCGGGAGATCGGGGCATCTGTGATCTGCTCAGCACCTGAATATGACAAGCAGCGTTCCCCGGCAGGGGTTGTTGCCGAATACCTGGGGCTCAATCCCCAGCCCACCTTTTATGTGGAGACCCTGTGCTCTTCCAGCAGCATGGGACTCCGCCTGGCCTATTCCCTGGTGAAATCAGGCCTGCACCGGTGCGTGGCTGTTATCGGCGTCCAGAAGATGAGTGAAATTTCGTCGGCAGAATCCCAGGAGCGCATGGGCCGGGGTACTGACATCCAGTGGGAGAGCCCCTTCGGCACCATGATGCCCGCCTACTACGCCCTGTTTGCCCAGGCCCACATGGCAAAGTACGGGACCACCCTGGAGGATCTGTCCCGCATCCGCCTGAAATCATCCACCTACGGGCCCCTCAATGAAAAGGCCGTGTTCCGGAAATCCCTGGACCTGGAAACCTTGACCAGTCCTGACTCCAGGATGACCGACCCTGTTGCCAGCCCGCTTCGCGTCGGGGACTGCTGCGCCAATGCCGACGGTTCTTCCTGCGTTATCGTGGCCGACGAAGACATGACCAGGGCCCTGTCAAAGAAGCCGGTGTGGATCCTGGGTGTGGGTGCTGCCACCAACAGCGTCAACCTGACGGGACGGGAAATCTACTCGGGTCTGCCGGCAGCAAAGGAAGCCGCACGCCAGGCCTACGAAATGGCAGGCATCACGGCAAAACAGGTCAATGTGGCCGAGGTTCACGACTGCTTCACCATCGCCGAGATGATGGCCTATGAAAATCTCGGATTTGCAGAGCCGGGCGGCGGCAAGGAACTGATCCGGTCCAAAGAGACCTACCTGGAAGGAAGTATCCCCGTGAATGTTGACGGCGGTCTCTTGTCCAAGGGGCATCCCATCGGAGCCACAGGCGGTTCCCAGGTCAGGACCATTGTCCAGCAGCTCAGGGGAGAAGCCGGCGCCATCCAGGTCAAGGATCCGGAAATTGGACTCATTCACAACATCGGCGGTGTCGGTCTTTACGGCAACGTTACGATTCTGGGGAGATAAGGTATGGGAAAACAAGAGATAGATGATCGGTTTAAACGGTTCGGGACGGTTGGCTTTACAGCCACCAGCAAGGTGAATGACTTCATTGGCTATCTTGACCAGGGAAAGGTCATGGGAACCCGGTGCAACCGGTGCAACCGGGATTTTTTCCCGCCCAGGGCAGACTGCTGCCAGTGTCTGGGAAAAGACCTGGAATGGTTTAATGCCGCAGAATCCACCGGGAAACTGGTGACCTATTCCAAGATGCAATACGGTCCTGTGGGCTTTGAAAAGGACCTGCCCTATACAATAGCGGTAGTGGATTTCGGTTCATTCCGCATGTTCGGCCGCATCAGCGGCGATATCCCCGATGAAGCCATAGCCATCGGAATGGACATGACCGTCAGGGCAAACAAGCTTGGTGATGACAAGATGAATTTCGTGTTTCAAAAAGCCTGATCCTGACGACCTGACAATCAGGCAGCGTCAGAAACAGACACTAAAAAGGAGGGTACCATGACAGCAGCAGGCCTAACCTTGGGCGTTCCGGATAAGATAATGACCTGGCAGATGATTCAGCCGTTTTCCAAAAACAGGGAAACCGGCCAGGTGACTCCCGGTAAAATAGAAAAAAGAGAGATTGAAGTCCCCCAGCTGGGTCCCGAAGATGTTCTGGTAAAGGTGGCTGGTTGCGGCGTGTGCCACACGGACCTGGGGTACTACTTTGACGGCGTTCCGACCGTAAATGCGCCGCCCCTGACCCTGGGGCATGAAATTTCGGGAACCGTTGTGGCCGGCGATCCCCGGTGGGTCGGTAAAGAGGTCATCGTGCCGGCGGTAATGCCCTGCAGAAAGTGCCTCCTGTGCAAGACCGGCCGAGGCAACCGGTGTCTCGCCCAGAAAATGCCCGGTAACAGCATGGGTATCTACGGCGGCTTTTCGAGCCATATCCCGGTACCGTCCATTGACCTGTGTGAAATTAAAAATCGGGGTAATATCCCCCTGGAAACCCTGGCAGTGGTTGCCGATGCAGCCACAACGCCTTTCCAGGCAGCCAAACGGGCTGCCCTCCAAGTGGGGGACAATACCATTGTCATAGGCGTGGGCGGTGTGGGCCAGTACATGGTCCAGGAACTCAAGGCCCTGGGCGCCGGCACGGTCGTGGCAATTGACATCAACCCTGAGAGGCTGGATACCATGCTGAAAAACGGGGCTGATTATGTGATCAACTCACGGGGTAAGACCTCCAGGGAAGTTGCCGACGAACTCAAGGGCATCCGGAAACAGGCAGGGCTGGATGCCACAGGCTGGAAGATTTTCGAGGTCTCCGGTTCAAAACCGGGGCAGGAGCTGGCCCTGGCCCTGCTCAGCTTCACCGGCAAGCTCATGATCGTGGGTTTCGGACCCCACAAGGTTGACTTTTCAGTATCCAGGCTCATGGCCTTTGACGCCGAGATCATCGGAACCTGGGGATGCCTGCCCGAGTATTATCCGTCAGTGCTGAGCATGGTAACCTCCGGCAAGATCAATTTTGCCGATTTTGTCCAGACACGGCCCATGAGCACTATTAATGAGGTATTCAAGGAAGCCCACGAGATGTCCCCGGACAAGCGTATTGTCCTGGTTCCGGACTTCTAGACTGAACGATCGGCTGGTGTTGGTTCCGGGCAGGAAGTCCTTTTCTGTCGGCCCGACACCGGCCCGGCAGCCGGATACCTGCCGTGCGTTATTCCACGATCAATGACCATACACCATAGGTAAATTAAGGGGAAAATATGAAACTTGAAGGGAAAAAAGCCATTGTAACAGGGGGCAGCAGGGGGATCGGAAGGTCCATCGCCATTGCCTTTGCCAAGGAAGGCGCGGATGTGCTTGTCAATTACAACTCCAATGACGCGGCTGCCAGGGAAGTTGTGGCCCAAATCGAGAAGCTCGGGCAAAAAGGTATTGCTGTTCAGGCCGATGTGGCAAGCTATGAGAGTTCACGCCAGATGGTTGAGCAATGTGTTGAAAAGCTGGGCGGCGTGGATATTCTGGTCAACAACGCCGGTGTTTCAAAACCGTCCATGCTCCTGAAGATGACGGAAGCGGACTGGGACGCCATCATTGACATCCACCTGAAGGCTGCCTTTAACACAACCCAGGCTGCTGCCAGGTACATGAAGGACAAGAAGTCCGGAAGGGTCATCAATGTGATTTCCACGGCCGGCATCTTCGGCACCGTCGGCCAGATCAACTATGCTTCGGCCAAGGCCGGGATTATCGGGTTCACCAAATCCGCTTCCAGGGAGCTGGGCCGTTACAATATCACTGTGAACGTTATCTGTCCTGGCATCACCAAGACCGAGATGACCAACAAGCTCCAGACCGATGAGAAACTCCGTCAGATATACGAGGGACGAATCCAGCTGGGCCGTTTCGCGGACCCCGAAGAGATTGCACCCGCGTTCGTGTTCCTGGCCTCTGACGATGCCAGCTACATCACTGGCCAGGTCCTTGGTGTGGACGGTGGATACATCGGCTGATCAAGCCGGATGGCCGCATAGCCGGATAAATGATTGAAAAGATCAACCCCCGGACAGACGGGTGTCTGTCCGGGGACGCTGACATGGGAAAATGATTATCATACGTGATGGCTTAAGCCGAGAGGCACCCCGTGATAAAAGCCACGGGCCCTGGAGGGATGGAGCCGATAAAAGGAGGAAACAATGAGCCTTGAGTGGATGCCGAGAGAACATGAATCAAAGGATCACAGTCTTCACAGAAACCCCTACTGGGCAGAGGAAGCGCCGTGCGTCGTATTTGAGAAAAAGCCGTTGATCAATCCCAAGGGGCAGGTCGTGGAAGGGCTTTATGTGGCCTGGATCCGGCTGAACAACCCGAAACAGTACAACTCCTACACCACAGATATGGTCAAGGGCGTGATCGCAGGTTTTGACAATGCCTCCCTGGACCGCAGCGTCATTGCCGTGGTATTTACCGGAACAGGGCCCTATGCCTTCTGTACCGGCGGCAACACCAAGGAGTACAGCGAGTTCTACAGCAAACGCTGTGATGAGTACGGTCAGTACATGGAGCTGTTCAACCGCATGGTAGATTCCATCCTGGCCTGCAAGAAACCGGTCGTCTGCCGGGTTAACGGAATGCGGGTTGCCGGAGGCCAGGAAATCGGTATGGCCTGCGACATCACCATCACCTCGGATCTGGCCATCTTCGGACAGGCCGGACCCAAGCACGGATCTGCCCCGGACGGCGGCTCAACAGACTTCCTTCCCTGGTATCTGGGCATGGAGGACGCCATGTGGAACTGCGTATCCTGTGACATGTGGTCAGCCTACAAGGCAAAGATGAAGAATCTGGTATCCAAGTGCGTGCCGGTACTGAAAAAGGACGGCAAGTGGGTGAGAAACCCCCTGATCGTCACAGACCGGTATATCGAGGACGGTGAGATCGTTTACGGCGAATACAAGACCGGCGAAGCCCTCAAGGAAGGCCGGGAATTTCTCAAGAACAACCAGGCCAACGCCGATTTCGAACTCCTGGACAAGGAAGTGGACCAGATCATCTGGAAATTTGCCAACCTGTTCCCGGGCTGCCTGATCAAATCCATCGACGGTATCCGCCAGAAAAAGAAGTTCTTCTGGGATGCCTGCAAGAACGCCAACCGTCACTGGCTGGCTGCCAACATGAGCGGCGAGGCCTTCCTGGGTTTCGGTGCATTCAATACCAAGAAAATTACGGGCACAGACACCATCGATTTCATCAAGTTCAGGCAGAACATTGCCGATTCCAGACTCTGGGATGATGCCATGTTTGCCGAAGTTCTCGGAAAACCACAGGAATAATTAATACGATACTGCTTGCAATAGACAAAGGCCATGGAAGCTTGATTTCCATGGCCTTTCGCATTTTTGGGTCTGTCCTGGGGCAGATCAGTACTGCATTTTTTCGGTGATTTTTCTTGCCGTGCCCAGGACCATCTGTCCGTACCTGTCCACATCCTTCAAATCGAAACTGAAAATAGTGGCGGCTATTCCTATGCAACCCACATGCTCCCCCTTTAGATTAAATATCGGTGCGGCAACCCGCCTGACACCTTCCCTGAGTTCCTGGTCTTCAAAGGCATATCCACATTCCTGAATTTGATGCTGATCTTGCCATGGAGCTGGAGAAAAAACATGAGTTTCCAAAAGCGTTGTACAAAAAAGCAGCAAGCCTTGGATTTGTAGCTCCCTACGTTGATGAAGCCTACGGGGGAGATGGGGTGACCATCCTTGAGAACGCCCTGATCGTAGAGGAGTTCTGCCGAGCTGATTCAAGCATTGGGCTTGCCCTTGATCTGGCTGCCCTGCCGTGCAAATTCCTGTACCGGTACGGCAGTCACGAACAGAAAAAACGCTACCTGACTAAGATAACTTCCGGTGAATTCGGCGCTGCCATTGCCTTGACCGAACCGGACCACGGGAGTGATATTACCCGTATGGATACGGTTGCCCTCAAGCGAAACGGAATCTACTTCCTTTCCGGGACCAAGACCTTTATCACAAACGGGACCATTGCTGATTTTTATACGGTTCTATGCCAGACAGACCCGGATGCCTTACCGAGATACAAGGGGATGAGCATCCTGATCGTTGACAGGGAAATGATCGGGAAACAATTCCAGGTCAACGAGCTTGGGGAAAAAATGGGTATCCGTCTGACCAGTTCGGCCGAACTCGTATTCAATGAACTGGCTGTGCCTGAAGAAAATGTTCTGGGAGAGGCGGGCAAAGGCTTTTACCAGGCAATGGGTTTCTTCGAGGAGAGCAAGATAGAGATCGCCGCCCAGGCAGTAGGCGTGGCCCAGGGGGCATTTGACCTTGCCTGCCAGTATGCAAAGGACAGAAAGCAGTTCGGTCAGTTCATTGCCAGATTTCAGGCCATACAGCATATGTTTGTGGACATGTACGTCAAGATTGAGAATGCGAGGCATTTGGTTTATAAGGCCGCTTTCAAATTCGATCAGGGTCAGCGTGATCACAAGGCCGCGGCCATGGCCAAGTACTATGCTGCAAAAATTGCCAACGAAGTTGTCTATGATGCCATGCAGGTGTTCGGCGGCTACGGGTACTTCCAGGAGTACAAGGTGGAACGGTACTACAGGGATGCCCGGATATTGTCCATTTATGAAGGAACAACGGAAATCCAGAAGAACATTATCGGCACCGCCCTTTTTCCGGGTCTGGATTAAGGGCCGATTGAAGCCCTGTCTTGCCTGTTCTGCGCAAGGGCTGTGGACATGCAGAACGCTGGCGGACAGGGTTTTGCGTCCCGAAGGTGTGATGGGATTCCATAAAGAATAAGGCCATGGAGAAGATTTCTCCATGGCCTTGTGTGCTGATGTCGTGATCTCGTTTTGTCAGGGAACCAGGACCATCTCCAGGCGCTGTACCAGGTAGTCGATCTCGTCGTCGGTGATGTTCAGGGGCGGTGAAATACGAATGGTATGCCCGTGGCTGTCATTGATGATGAGTCCCAGGTCCAGAAGTTTGCGGCAGAACGCCATGGCATTGCCGTGTTTTACTTCGATACCGATGAACAGACCCCGGCCCCTTACCTCTTTTACATGGGGGGATCTCGCTGCAATATCCTCGATCCGTTTCTTGAGCTTTTCACCCTGGCGGGCAGAGGATTCTGCCAGTTTTTCATCTTCCAGAACTCCCAGGGCGGCAATCCCGGCAACACAGGCCAGGGGATAACCCCCAAAGGTGGAGCCGTCAGATCCTACCTTGAATGCAAGGTCCATTAAGTGCCTGTTGGTGACAAACACAGACAGGGGGACCAGACCGCCGGAAAGGGCTTTGCCCAGGATCAGACCGTCCGGAACCACACCCTCGTGCTCAAAGCAGAACCGTTTTCCCGTCCTTCCCAGGCCCACCTGGATCTCATCGAACATCAGGAGGAGATCATGGGCGTCGGCCAGGTCACGCAGTCCCTTGAGAAAACCTGCAGGTGGAATCTTCATTCCCCCTTCACCCTGCATGGGTTCAACCAGGATGCCGCAGGTGTTGGGTGTGATGAGTTTTTTGACCGATTCAAGGTTGCCGAACTCCGCTGACACGAAACCCGGAGTCAGGGGGCCGAAGCCATCCCTGTATTTGGGGGTGGAGGAAAAGGAAACCACGGTGATCATCCGTCCGTGAAAGTTGTTGTCAAAGACAATGATTTCCTGTTTCCCGTCGGGAATGCCCTTGACTTTCCATCCGTAGTACCGTGCCATCTTGATTGCGGTCTCAACCGATTCCACACCGCCGTTTTTGGGCAGAACCTTGTTGCCGTTTGCACCGAACCGGGGTGCCAGCTGGGGGACAAAGCCCGCCATCTTTTCCAGGAAAAGTCCAAGGGGGTCCGTGTACACGACATTGGAGATCACAGACCCGAAATTACCCTGCAGGGCACTGATCAGGGCATTGACAATGACGGGGTGATGGTGCCCGGGGTTGGCTGCTGAATAGGCTGCCAGACAGTCCAGGTAGCGTTTGCCGTTGGCGTCGGTAACCCAGGAACCCTTTGCTTCACGCACCACGATATTGAGGCGCTGGTAGTGATGGGCTCCAAATGTTTCTTCCTTGCGGATGATATCTGTATCGGCACAGGGTGAATAGCCCGGAAAATTGGTATTGGCTATTGGCCAGAAGGTGTTGTACATGGCTGCCTCCTTGGTTATGGCCCGTGGCCCCGGACAGACGGTTCAGGGATCCTGCGGGGTTTTGGTCTGAAGTGGAGACCGGTTTTGATGATTAGTTGCTATCTATGTAGCAACTGAAATATATCCATTCTGGAGCCAGGTGTCAAGTATTTTTAAAACACTTAAAAAGCCAGTTTGTATAATAATGGTGATCAAGGGGCAAGGGGCTTGACCTGCCAGGGTTTTTTCGGTAAATTGGACAGAAACCAGGAAGGGCACTCAAAAAATTCCAATTATTTTATGAAATGTTGCCCCGTCTGACGCAACATATTTTTTCGGCCTTTATAGGCCTGGCAGACAGAGGATGGAACAGGCCATGGACGCAGCCAGCAAATTAACCGAATTTGGTTTTTCCCAGTATGAAACCAGCTGCTACCTGACGCTGGTATCCAATCATCCCTCCAACGGTTCCCAGCTCAGCAGGCTGTCAGGCATCGCCCGTTCACGGATTTACGATGTGATCAGGAGTCTTGCACGTAAAGGGCTGGTATTTGAGGTGGAGCCCGGTATGTACGTTCCCCTGCCTTTTGTGGAACTGAAAAAACGTCTGCGCAGCCAGTTCGAAACGAATCTTTCTGTTCTGGAAGATGAGTTGACCCGGGACATGACCGATAACAACTACGAGTATATTTTTACTATCCGGGGAGTAGAGGCTGTTCTGACAAAAGCCCGGGAGATGATGGATAATGCCAGGCAGGAGGTGTATATCAGGCTTTTCCCAGGCCTTGCCGAACGTCTCGAATCCAGCCTTGCCGGAGCCATGGCCAGGGGGGTGGGCATCCGGTATGTAGCCATGGGTGATGTGCCGACAACCTGTCCCATCCAGATCATCCATCCTTCAAGCGAGAAGCTGATTGAAAAAATCGGGGGAGAGTCCATTGATATCATCACTGACAGGGCAGAGGCTCTGGGAGGGATTTTCGAGACAGGCAGGGAAAACAGCTCCCCCATCGTATGGACGCGCAATAAGTGGTTTATCATCGGAAACCGGGATAGCCTTCGCCATGACTTCTACCACTATTTTCTGAACAAGGTTTATGACCAGCGCCTGGACTTGACAGAGGCTGAAAGGCAGATTTATGCCTTTATCAAGGCCGACGATTGACAGGGACCATGTTTTTTCCTTGCCTACACAGGACCATTTCCCTATAATTGCCCGTATCTCATATGCCCTGATCTTGACCTGGGCACACAGTAATAAAAAAACACACTTCAACAGTGGAGCATGTCATGGATACGTCACCATCTGAAAAACGTGAAGGGGCGGCCTGTGGTCAGATCAGCCCGGAAAATGAACCAGGAATTCAGGAGATGCTGCTGAACCATGTCCTGAGTTTCCAGGGCAGGGATCCTGAAATGGCAGGTGACGATGACATGTATAAGGCCCTGTCCTATACCATGCGTGATGCCATGGTGAAAAAATGGATAAACACCCAGAAGGGATATTACGCCAAACACCAGAAACGGGTCTACTACCTGTCCCTGGAGTTCCTGATCGGACGCTCCCTGGGCAACAGCCTCATCAATCTCGGTTTTTTTGAAGCCGTGTCCAAAGTACTCCGGAAGATGGGGTATGACATGGATGCCATCCGCGAGAAAGAGGAGGACGCGGCCCTTGGGAACGGGGGCTTGGGCCGCCTTGCTGCCTGTTTCATGGATTCCATTGCCACCTTGAAGATTCCGGCCTATGGGTACGGTATCAACTATGAGTACGGCCTTTTTCACCAGACAATCATTGACGGATTCCAGGTTGAGAGGCCGGACAACTGGCTCCGGTTCGGAACACCCTGGGAGTTTGAAAGGTCTGTGCCCCTGTATCCGGTATCGTTTTATGGAAAGGTTCATTCCTTTTATGACGATCTGGGCAGGTACCGGTGTGAATGGGTAGACACTGAAGTGGTCATGGCCACAGCCTGTGATGTGCTTATCCCCGGGTACCGCAATGATAACGTCATCAACATGAGGCTCTGGAAAGCAAAGGCCTCCAGGGAGCTGGACCTCACGGATTTTAACCGGGGCGATTACATCGGGGCCGTGGAGAGCAAGGTTCGATCCGAGACCATTTCAAAGCTTTTGTATCCACCTGATGAGGCGTCGGCTGGACGGGAACTGAGGCTCAAACAGCAGTACTTTTTCGTGGCAGCAACCTTCCAGGATATATTCCGGCGGTTCAACAAGCGCAGCGACGACCTGGATACCTTTCCGGACAAAGTTGCTGTACAGCTCAATGATACCCACCCTTCCATCGCCATTCCGGAACTCATGCGCCTTTTGATAGATGTCTACGGACTGCAGTGGGAGCGGGCGTCCCGGATATGCGAGAAGACCTTTGGTTACACCAATCACACGCTCATGCCCGAAGCCCTGGAGACCTGGCCCGTGGAGCTCATGGCAAAGGTCTTGCCCCGCCATCTTCAGATAATTTTCGAAATCAATTCCCGGTTCCTGGACCAGGTTGCAAGACGTTATCCCGGTGACGAGCGACGGTTGCGCGAGATGTCCATCATTGATGAAGGACCTCCCAAGAGAATTCGAATGGCCCACCTGGCCATTGTGGGAAGCCATTCTGTCAACGGGGTTGCAGCTCTTCACACCGAGCTTCTCAAAACAGGGCTGTTCAAGGACTTTCATGAGTTTTATCCCGGAAAGCTAAATAACAAGACCAACGGGATCACCCCGAGACGTTGGTTGCTCAAATGTAACCCGTCCCTATCCTCCCTGATCACAAGGAAAATCGGCAACGGCTGGGTCACGGATCTGGAGCAGCTCAAAGGACTCATTCCCTATGCGGACGATCCGGATTTCCAGGAGGAATTCGCCCAGGCCAAACGGCAGAACAAGGTCCTTCTGTGCAGGATCATACGGGAATGCTGCCAGGTTAAGACCAGCCCGGACTCCCTGTTTGATATCCAGGTGAAGCGGATCCACGAGTACAAGCGTCAGATGCTCAACCTGCTCCATGTCATCATTTTCTACCACCGGATTATTGCCAACCCGGAGATGCGCTATATTCCCAGGACAGTTATTTTTGCCGGAAAGGCCGCACCCTCCTATCTGAAGGCGAAGCTGATCATTAAACTGATTCATTCGGTTGCAGCCATTGTCAACAATGATCCCCGGGTAGGCGATCAGCTGCGCCTGGTTTTCATACCCAATTACGGGGTTTCCCTGGCAGAGAGAATCATCCCTTCTGCAGATCTGTCCGAACAGATATCCACGGCAGGAACTGAGGCATCCGGTACCGGGAACATGAAATTCGCCCTGAACGGAGCCCTGACCATCGGAACCCTGGACGGTGCCAATATCGAGATCAGGGATGAAGTCGGACCTGAAAATTTTTTCCTGTTTGGTATGACGGCGGAAAAGGCCCAGTGGGAGAAGCGGTTTCCCAGTGTCACCCCCTGGCAGATCTATGAACGGAATTCAGAGATCAGGGCCTGCCTGGACGCCATCAGGGAAGGCCGGTTCAGCAGCGGTGACCGCACCCTGTTCCAGAGCATTGTGGATGATCTTTTGAACCATCAAAAAGACCCCTTCATGAATCTTCTGGATCTGGAGGACTATCTCAGGTGCCAGGACGAGGTCAGCCGGGTGTACGAACAGCCCCAGGAATGGCGCAGGCGAGCCATCCTCAATGTGGCCAACATGGGCAAGTTCTCAACAGACAGGACCATCAGGGAATATGCCCGGGACATCTGGGGGATACCGCTTGCCCCATCTGTTTGAACCTTCAGCCGGGATTTTTTACTGCCTGTCTGAATTCAGAGAATTTTCGGCTGAAAATATTCGAGCTCAGGGTTTCTGTTTCAGCAGGCTTTGGAATGCTTCGGCCATGTGCACAAAGGTTTCGTGGTCCCCACCCGTGTCCGGGTGAAGCGTTCGTGCCATTTTACGGTAGTGGCCTATCAGGCCCCTGCGGTTGAGGGCGTCGAATTCGGCTTTTGTAAGGTTCAAGAGCC
This sequence comes from Pseudomonadota bacterium, assembly GCA_043806875.1. Taxonomy (GTDB): domain Bacteria; phylum Desulfobacterota; class Desulfobacteria; order Desulfobacterales; family Desulfobacteraceae; genus JAZDGN01. Next base: position 16,339 of record JAZDGN010000065.1, on the reverse strand, counting down.
CCAGGGCCGTGGCATTGGTCATGACCTTTCCCGCACCCGGTGGCCGGAATCCCCGGTGACGCGCCATGAAATCCCTCGTAAAATCGTCCAGGACTGTGCTATGGGCGTAATCATGATCAAAGAACATAATCAGGTAGCGGACAAGATAGTCGTGCAGTCCTGCGTCCTTTTTTGCATTGAACAGAACCTGGTTGATGTGGCAGAGTTCATCAAGGAAACAGGCATCCACTCTCTCGGGGTCCATGGCCTGGGGCATCCCTTTGGCCAAAAATCCTGAAAAAAATTGCTGGAGGTTGAAGGCTGCGTACACGTAAGACTTATATTCCGAAGCTTCCAGGTTCTGTTCCTGGGTCATGAACATCTGCTCCAGTTCGTCCCTGGATTTGCCGGTCAGGTTCCTGAAAAGGACAGGGGGCATTCCTGCCACCGGCCCCTGGTCCATTTTGCCGAATTTGAGATAGTGGAGCCGCCTCTTGTCAAATGCCGGTACGTTGAGGCGTATGGTTTCAATCTCCTGGGGGTTAAGTCTTCCGGGTTTCCCGGAGCCGGTTGTACGGGAGGAAAAGGTTTCAACCGCCCTTTTGATGTCCGGCCGGATAAAGGGCCAGAACAGAGCCTCAAGGGTATCGCTGTCAACGGATATTGACTGGTCCTCCAGGGCTTTGAGGGCTTGGGAAATGGTTTCGTCAATGTAAAATGCATTGCCTCCGGGATAGATAACGAAACGGGCCGGATCCGGTCCCAGGCTCATCAGCTCCTGGTGGATGTATTGCCCTCCGACCTGCAGGGAACGGCGGATGAAATAGCAGAGACTTCTGTTTCTCCTGTGCCGGGCAATGTACATGGATTCCCTTTTCCTTTGCCAGGTGTAAGATGCCTCGCTTTACCGACAGTGGCGGGTGCCACCCTTGGCGCAGGAATCCGGATTATGGCTGTAAGTTTCCGAATTCGGTGGAACCAAGGCTGAGACAATGTCTGCAAAGTGCTTGAGTACACTGTGTGAATCCGGTGTCTCCTGAACATCTTCGGCCAGGGCCGAGGCTGTTTTGCCCTGGCGTTTCAAGGCATCTGTCTGTTCGAGGATGTAGGCGCGCATGACATGGGCCGGGAATTCGGGATGAAACTGTACTCCCCAGGCACAGGGTCCGATTCTGAAGGCATGGTGGGGTTCTACATCATTGGCGGCCAGAATACTGGCATCTCTGGGTAAAGTAAGAACCGTTTGTGCATGGGAAGCGTGGGCCCGGAAAGACCCGGGAAGGGATGCCAGCAAAGGGTCCTTTTTACCTTCCAGGGTCAGGGAAACCGTTACTGTTCCAATTTCCGGACCCAGGGGATGAAATCCCACAATCCCCCCCATGGCGTGGGCAATGAGCTGATGACCGTAACAGATACCGAGCAGGGGTATCTGTCGGTCAATAAGGTCTGGTATCCACTTTGCGAGGGTTTCACTCCAGGGAAGTCTGTCTGTAACCATATCGTGGGAACCGGTAATAATCACCCCTGAACAGGCATCTGGCTTGGGCAGGGCAGGACATGTCCGGGCATCAATAATAGTGATGCTGTCTGGGGTTGCCTGGAGGTAATGGCTTATCCAATGGTCGAAATCCCCGTAAGCCTCAACGAGATGCGGTAAGGAGGAACCGGTTTTTATGATGGTCAACGGTTTCACGGATGTGAGTCCTGGTGATGGATAATGGTCAATGTCCGGACAAAGGTTTCCTGGATGATCAGAGCATCGGCACTGGCCCGGTGGCGCTTGAGGTTGAGCTCGTTGATAACATTCTCCTTGGTCTGGTGCCAGATGTCCATCTGGGGCTCTGTAAGCAATGTTTCAATGGGACTGATGAAGAATCTCTGTGGAACTCGGGCACTGTCGAACAGCCGGGTTACCCAGGGTTTGTCCACCACCCATCCGTCACTGTAGATAGTGGTGTTTTCCAGCAGGTCATTTAGCTCCCAGGCGATGTCCTGAATGGGCCTGCCACGCTGAATCAGCAGGTCCCGGGTAACGCAGTGAACCTTTTCCGCCTCCCCATCCCAGTAAGTCCAGTCCAGGGCAGGAAAGATCAGGCTGCAGTACCGTTTTCCTGCTGTCAGTGCCAGACCTATTTCTATGGGGTAGCTGTACTGGCCGAATCCTGACGCTTCAACGTCGATAATGTTGGGTCTGAATAGTTGCCTCAAAACACGATCCCTCTGGTCTTGTCACGAGTCACAGGAAAGCTGCTCGTTTAGCTTCAACGGCTGCATTGAAAGTTTCAGCGTTGATGATGAACCGGTCATGGGTGCCCTGGGAAATTTTGTCTTTGTTATCCCAAGCTTCCAGGCTGAATGAGAGTTTTTTTCCTTTTACCTCGGTTAGTGTGCCTTTGACGGTTACAGTCATGCCCGGTGGGGTGGGGGCAGCATGACTGATGTTGATATGGATACCTACGGTCTGCTCCTGGGGCCACCTGATAAAGGGGTTGATGGCCCGGATGCAGGCGAATTCGAACAACCCTACCATAAACCCGGTTGCGAACACCTCAGGCATTCGCAAGCCTTCAGGGAACTCCGGAAAAAGATGCGGGACGGTTTTGTTTTCAGGAACCTGGTACTTCATTTCAAAGGTGAATCCCGGGGTTAATGCTTCTGGCATGACATCTCCTTAAGAACATGGGTTCAGGTCTGTCTGGCGTTTTGATCGCATGGCGTTTAACGTTCCGCAGCCTGTGCATTTTTACACATCGCAGGACAGATTGTTCATGTCAAGGAATTTTTATTCAAATCAGGTTGTTCGAAAAAATACTATTCCTGTCCAGGACTGGAATCCCGGAGAATTCCCAGGCAGGGGGATGATATGCGGCCTGGGGCGGCAGAAGCATCAATGAATCGGTAAGAATGCTCCGAGCCTGGGATCGGCTGCCGATCCAAGGGTGATGGAAAGACCATTGCCGGAAAGCTGGTCAGTGAGGTCTGTGGTTACCCCGGTCAACACCTCCCTGGTCAACCGGCTTCTGAACCTGGCAAAGGTTATGCTTGCCGGTGAACTGTCAGTTATGGAAAACCCGAGAAAACGTTTGAAGGATAATCTGTCATTAATCTGGCTCTGCAGGTCCGTATCTGATTTTATGGCGAACCATTGCTTAAGAAGCAAAGCTTTGAACAGGACCAGAGGGGGGTAAGCCGGTGAACCTGCCTTTTTTTTCCCCACAGGGTAATGCTGTATCAGTCGGTCTTCAATAGTGTCCCAGGAAACGGTGGCATTGATTGTATTCAGGACAGACAGCGTTTTATTCATGAATTGACTGTCGGCCATTTCAAGTTCTGAAAAGGTGGCGGTTTTTGTTTTTGGTTTGTACACCATAGGATCCTCCCTGGAGCAGTGCCGGGTGATGGAAATGGTATCTGCCGGTCCATGGATATAATCGGGTTATAGACCACGTACCGGGATGAAGTCAAATATAAATGGCAATTTATCAGGCAGGTTTCAGGTGTGTGCTGGTGAGAATTATCATGGGTAGCACTATGGGGTCAACGGGGGGATGTGGCGGGAGTGTATGGCGGGAGGGAACCTGGGAAGGAAGGAGACCTTTGAATAGTTCGTTTTTCGTCTTTTTTGGGAAGATGGGCGGTGTTTAATCCGGGAGGATTGTTTTGCGTCGTGTATCGGCTTTGATGGATGACGGCAGCACCACTATTTGGGGTACTGGTGCTGCGTTATTGAGGGGGAACCTGGGACTGTTTAGGTAGTTGTTACTGAGGAGGGCTATTCAAAGGTCTCCTGTCCAGATTTTCCCGGAAAGGATTCCGGGAGGAAAAGCTGATTCAGGTTTTTCTGTTCTCCAATCGCCTCAGCTTGCATGCTGATTTGCCTTTGACGGTGAACCGGGGGTCTGCCTTGCGTCTGATGGATGCAACCATCATTGCCAGAACCTCGGGGAGAATTTGGCCCCAGAGCTCCTGGGGAACAGAAGGGTTGTCAGAACACGCTGTTGTTGCGTCGGTTGCATGTACAGCGACTGGCAGCCCAGAGTCGCATGTGTCGGAGTTGTCAAAATATACAAAATTTTTTGGACTGTAAAAGTCAAGAATTTCTATCTGATAGTCACTTTTATTTGCAGATAAGATAGTTTGTTTTTTTAAACGATAGGTTTGCATTATGATTGCAATCAATCTTGAATTATTTATTATAAGTAAAATAACAACTTGAATTACATAGCTCCGCTTCCTGGATTACATGGCTGTCTTTTCGAGTTTGCTGAATTTTCTGTAGTTAATAAATACTTACATTGTAGTTTCATGTCAAGAAAATAATGAGACTTATTTAAAAAAATTTAAACTATTTGCTCTGTGAAAATTGCCGAGTTCCCTCCGGGATATTTTTATGGCAAAAAGAAAGGGGGCTGGGGTCAAAAAAATAACGTTTTTTTTACCTTTTGCAGCATTTCGTCTGGAGAATAGGGCTTTATCATCATGTTGTTGGCGTTCAGATCGTCCAGTTTTTTTGAATCAACCAGGTCAAAGGATCCCGTGGTGATGATGATTTTGACGTCCGAGCCCGTGGCGCGGATTTTCCGGATGCATTCCAGGCCTCCCATGACAGGCATGTTCAGGTCCAGGATTACAAGATTGATGTCCTTTTGATGCGTTTCAAAGATATCCAGTGCTTCCTTTCCATGAATTGCTTCATACACTGTGAATTCATACATGAGAAGCATTTCTTTCATGATGTCGCGGATATAGGCTTCATCTTCAACAATAAGCACTGAGATGCCGGAACCGCTGATATGCTGGGGCAGATATGCTGTCTCTGCCTCCCGGCTTATGTCTGTTTCTGCCTGCGGGAAATAGACCGTGAATATTGCCCCTTTGTCTGGTGCGCTGTCGCAGGTGATGACTCCCCTGTGAGCCTGGACAATACTATAAACCATGGACAGGCCGAGTCCTGTCCCTTTACCTTTTTCCTTGGTTGTAAAAAAGGGTTCAAAAATTTTTTCGGCGGTCTCAGGGGACATTCCTATCCCAGTATCCGACACCCTGAGTATCACAGGGTTGCCGTGCATAGATCCCATTGGTATCCCGGGCGTGTTGCCGGTTGACTGGAGAATTTCAAAGGTAATGCTCCCGCCGTCCGGCATGGCATCCTTTGCATTGACACTGAGATTCAGGAGCATCTGCTGGATCTGACCCGGGTCTCCAAGGATGGGGTGAACTTTTTCAGGACTTTTTACCGTTAATGTGATGAGCTTGGAAAGGGTTTCTTTCAGGATGGCCACGGTTTCATTGACAATCTCCTTAAGATCCGCAATTTGAAAATCCCCGGTTCTCTTCCGTCCAAAGGTCATGAGCTGGCGTACCAGTGCAGCTCCCCGTTGTGAAGCTTTGTCAATGATATCCAGATATCGGTTCGCTTCCTGGGAAAGAAGTTTTCGCTTCCGGATAATTGCCAGGGGGGCGATAATTGACTGAAGAAGATTGTTGAAGTCATGGGAGATGCCGCTGGTCAGTGTTCCAATGGCTTCCATTTTCTGTGCATGGACTAGTTGACTCTGCAGGACGCGGACTTCTTTCTGGGCAAGGATTCTTTCCGTTACCAGGTGACCCGTGCCGTTGATGATTGCTGTCTGGTTTTCGTCCCTGGCAAGGGTAACCCGGTATTCCAGATACTGCCGGTTCCCCTGGAAATCTTTTAAGATCATCATTCCGGTTCTGCGTCCTTTTGTGATTGTCTCGGGGAGGTATTCCCCGGTAAACAGTTTCTGATAGTCCGGATGCATGAACTCCTGAAAAAAATGCCCTATGATCTCTGATTCTTTCACTCCCAGCCCAAGACAGACAGCGGGATTAGCGTTCAGGATCCGTCCTTCCAGGTCGTGGGTGAAAACATAGTCTGAAATGGTGTCAAAAAGGTTCTGGAACCTTTTTTTTATCAGTTCATTCTGTTTTTGAATCCCGTGGATGTACTGGGCCATGCACATGGAGAGCAAGATCGCTTCCATAGCTGAGCCGGCTTGAATCCCCAGCATGGCGGATGTCATATTGACAGGCGCCAGTTCGTAATAGCCCAGGACATAGATGATCCAGCAGGTGATAATGGTGGCAAAGGCCATAAAAAACCATCGGGCAACTGCATATCCGGTCAGCATGAGGGAGAAGCTGGCCAATGTGGTGATAATGGCAACGGCAAAACTGAGGGTGGTCAGGGTGAATTCGATAATGGGAAATTTCAGGACCAGAGTTCCGATAATCACGGGAAAGTAAAATAAGGCAGCTATGGCCAGTATCCTGTCCAGCCTGGGCATTGTGTTTTTCAGATTGAGAAAGAACCGGGTGAACTGGATAAAGAACAGGTGGGCGATTCCCGCCGAAAGCTGGATCAGGCGGTCATCCATTTCAGGTGGAATCTGGCTGAAATAGGGAATGGGTGGACCGTTGGCCCGAAACATGCTCATGGCCATGAAAAAAATCCAGACGATATAATAAAAGAGTCCGGGATACCGCAACGAAACGGAGAGAAGGAGGTTGTATAGAATCAGTGCCGTGATGATTCCGACAAAGATATACTGCCATGCCCTATGGGTGTTTTGGCAGGAGACAAAATTTTCATATGTCCGGATGCGTAGGTCAAGAACTATTGTCCCCCAGCTTTTTACGCAAAGATAAAAGGTTGATGGCCAGGCAGAGCCGGGAAGCATTACCGCCAGTGGAAGGCCGGACATGCCAATGGCCTTCCACTGGTGGTCAGCTCCGTCTTCTGTCCGTTGCCATCTGACCTTATGGCCATGGTCCTGCCCGTCAGGTACAAACAGGGAAAACTGACTCAGGAATCGCCACCGGTTTTCCAGAATCCAACCACCGTGGCTGTTGACATGTTCCGGAGACTCGTCCAGGGCTATTGTGAATCGAACCCATAGGGCCGAGTCTTTGTAACCGAGGTTGCCGTTATGTCCGGGAAATGATTTGAAGTTGCCGGACATGGCCAGGGAGGAAACGTCTTCAATAGTCAGGGTATTTGAAGGGTCTTCCAGGATTTCAACGTATGGAGACAGGCAGAAAAAACCTGGATGGATTGTCTGGATGTGCAGGGTAGAAACTTCAGTGCCTGGTGCAGGCAGGGGTGATGAAACCGCGATGATGGCAACAACCTGTAAAGCCATAATGGGAATTGTGATTGCTGAAGCAATTATTTTCCTTGTTGCCCATGTCAGGGCTGTCAGGAATGGAGTTAAGGCGGAAATATGAAATTTCAGGAATGCATTCACTGCAGGTGTCCGCTTGCAAGGATATGTGCCAATCTGTCTGGAAAAATCCGGACCATTATAGAATATTTCAAATATTGTGCTCAAATTTAGCTATAAGATTATTGGTGTCAAAATAGTATTATTAAAAGGATATATTAAGTGAACCAGATATGGATGGCAAATCTGTTTCACAAAAGGGGCGGGTGTGTGGGACATGGTGGGATCAGGCCCGGGTATAATACTTTTTATGGAACCGGTAATACCCTTCCCTGTTCAGATCTACCCTGTTGAGGAGCACGCCCAGCAGGGGAAGATTCGCCCCTTCAAACCGATTGACTACGGTTTTGAGCAATTTTTTTTCCGTTTGTCCGGCCCGTACAACCAGGATGGTACCGTCAACCCAGGGAGCAATGGAAAGTGCATCGCTGGTTGCCATGACCGGCGGCGAATCAATAATGATACAATCAAACTGTTTTTTTAACTGTTCTATCAGGAATGGTATGCAACCTGAGCCCAGGAGTTCGGCCGGATTATCAGGCACCTCGCCTGATGGCAGGATAAACAGGTTGTCTTTCCCTGTTCTGAATATAACTTCGGCCATGGATTTTTTTATGAAAACCGGCTCTCTGTGACGGGCCAGCAATTGATGGACCAGGGATCCCAGGTCGAGACCAGGGGTAATGGCCGGGATGGTTTCGCCCCAGGGAGTATCGTTGAAAACAAAACTCCCATGCTGCATTGTTGATGCAGTCATTATGGATTCAACCAGGTGGGTCATCAGGTTCTGCGAGAGTTCATTTTTGGATACCAGGCCCAGAGACAGCAGGATGGTTCCAAGTTTCATCTTAGACCTCTGCTGTTGGACAATGGCTCGTTTCGCATCTTCTTTGTTGAGCAGTCGTTTTTGTATCAGCATGTTGGCCAGTTTCCTGGATTCTGGCCTGGTTATCCAGGATGCATTTGCGGGAATTCCTCTGATGAAATCAAAGGAGACCTGATGAATGCCGTCCGTGACGGTCAGTGTCCCAGTCCGGTTCTGGAGCCGGATGAGATGAACAAGGTCACTCACTGAAAAGATAGACAGGTTCCCCTGGTTTGGCCGATCTCCCACCAGGGCTGTGATCAGTCCTGTGAGCCCATGACGGCATCCATGTGGGAACAGTTTTTCCGTAAGGCCGGGGCGCCGAAGATCAGCGTCGACCAGTAGTACTTTTTTCCCGGTCTGGACCAAGGTTGACGCCAGGTTCATGGCCGTTGTTGTTTTGCCTTCCGAAGCCAGGGAGCTGGTTATCAGGATGGAGTTCAGGTTTTTTTCCATGACAGACGACAGGTGGAGACTGGTCCGGAGGGTCCGATAGGACTCGGCAAATCGAGATTCCAGTTGTTTTTTGCACGATGATCGGGTTGTGTTCATGGACATAGGCTCTCTGAACAGTGCCAGCTGATCAGTTCTTTTATGAGTAGAACTCGTTATGAAACAAAATCCGTGTAAATGACGGGGATTCCTTTCCCTCCGGGGTGATAGTGGGTGCAAGTATCCGGGATAGTTGATTCAACCAGGCCTGGTTGTTCCGACTCAGGGATTACGGAAAGTACCTTGAGGTCCAGGTAGTCCTCAATGTCGTTTTCAGTCCGGACTGTCTGGTCCAGATAATCCAGGACAAAGGCCATGAGGCATCCCAGGAATAGACCTGCCACCATACCAAGGGCGAGATTCCGAATCATCCTTGGTGAGACCGGGTACGCAGGTGCTTCTGCCTTTTCGATGATGCTCAGGTTTGAAGCATCACTGGTTTTCAGAATGTCAGATTCCTTGAGCCTCTCGAGCAGAGCATCATACAGTTTCTGGCTGGCATTCACATTTCTTTGCAGTGTCAGGTACTCCAGCTCCCTGCTGCTGATCTCGAGGGCCTCTTTCTCAAATTCCGACATGCTCTTCTTTAAAACCGTCTCTCGGGCCAGGAGGACATTCCTCTGGGCCTTAAGGCTGATGGCTTCATTTTTTATCTCAATAGCAAGTTTCTGTCTGCTTTCATATAGTTCCTCCTGGAGCTGGATAAGTTTAGGGTGTCTGGGTTTGAAAATTTTATTGAGTTTGGAATATTCGATTTCAAGGGATAGAACTTTGCTGTAACTGCTGGCAATCAGGGGGGTGTCCACAAGGGCGCGAACGCCGATCAGTGTTTTCCCTTGAGCCGAGCATTGGTGGAGTTCATCGATGATCGCATCCAGTTCCAGTCGCTTGTTGTGGGTCTCCAGGTAGTTGTTGTTGAACTCTGTAATTTTCTGCTCGAACATCTTCTGCTTTCCCTGGATGGTTACGATCTGGTTCTGTTCCTTAAAGATGAGGAATTTTTTTTCATCTTCTTCCAGTCTGGTTTTCAGACTGTATAACTCGGTTTTAATCCATTCCAGGTTCTTCTGGGAAGAATCGGAGCGGTTGGATAATGTGAATTCAATATATTGACCTGCAAAGCTGTTGGCGATCCTTGAAGCTTCTTCTGGGTCTTTGTCCTTGACTGAAATTTTCAGCAGGCGGGTATCCCGAACCTGGTTAACGGTTATTTTCCGTGCTATGTCGTCATAGAGGTCAATGTCCCTGTTCCGGGCTTTTTCCTGGGATTCCCCCCACCCCATGGTTTGAGCCATCGTCTGGATATGCATCAGAATGGAAGCTTTCATGGAATCGGATGCCTGTCCCTCGGCCCTGTTTTCAGAATCAAGATGGAGATCCTGCACCACACGTTTTATTACCGGTCTTGATGTGATGAGCTTGGAATGGGTGTTAAAGGTCAGGGTTTGTGAGTTATGACTGCCATAATCCACACGTTCTCCGGTGATGGGGGATGATGATATCTCCTGATCGATGATCATTGTTGCCGTTGCCTCATAGACAGGTGTCTTGATTTCAGCAAACAGGACTGCGCCTGAGGACACGGCCAGAAAGATGAAGAAAACAAGTTTCCGCCGCCTGAGAATAACATCAATATAGTCCAGTAAATGGACTTCGTCATCAATGAAGGCTTCATTGACAGGACCCCACTGTTGCATAGACTGTGTCTGATCTGTCGCCATGATTTTCCGCGGGTGCCCTTATCCGGACTGGCCATGTCCCTTTCTTTGCTGTACAGGTGATGCAGCAGGCGGCATACCCGGTCAGCTGTTGGATGTTAAGTTTAAAATAAAATAATTATTATCCGTAAAATTCTTAAAAATGAAAATATACTCATATTTTATTAAAATCAATAATTAATAAATACAATGATACTAATCATTATATTTGACAGACAGTTTTTGATCAATTTTTAATTGAATTACGGTTTGAATATTCAATAAATTTTTAACAATATATTATATATAAATTAACTAGTTGCATTAATAAACATCTATTTGACAGATACCCTATTTTGAATGCTGCTATCATTGAAAAAATTTGCTTGATTAAAGTAAGCATTATGTCTATTTTGTTGCTTTTGATTAATACCGTTATTGCTATTGTCTGTCAATGGATATCGGTATGTTATATAAAAATTATTTAAACTATTTATCAGAGAATAGGGATGGCTGGAGAGCTGTCCTGATATCTGGATGTGGTGGCTGGACCGCGCCCTATAACCCCGGATCAGCTATTTCCCGATATCTGCCAGGACGGCCCGGGTAAGGGCTGCCAGGTCGGCAGGTGCTATTTCCATGTCAAGACCCCTGCGGCCTGCGCTGATAAAGATGGTTTCATGGGTCATGGCCGATATGTCCATGACCGTGGGAAGGTGTTTTTTCTGTCCAAGTGGGCTGATTCCTCCCAGGATATATCCTGTGGATCGTTCTGCATCTCTGGCTTCAGCCATTTGTGTTTTTTTGGATCCGACTGCCCTGGCAAAGGCCTTGAAATCAATTTGGTTGGGAACGGGTACAATGGCAACACAAAGCCCCGCGGTATCGGTGTCTACGATCAGGGTCTTGAACACCCGCTGCGGATCGAGGCCCAGTTTTTCAACGGCTTCCTGCCCGTAGGAGCCGGTGTTGGGATCATGATCATACTGGCGGACGAAAAACCATATTTTTGCTTTTTTTGCTGCTTGGATGGCAGGTGTCATGGCAATAGGGTTCCAGAGTGTCTCTGTGGAGCCTGTCGGGTTATCCAGGGGGAGTGCGGGTAGACCCGATGGCAGGTCTCCTGGTGGCGGCTGTGCCGGTTAGTCCTTTGTGTCGGGGGGTGCCATCCGATGACAGATGACAACAGCCAGGCAGAAAATGATATCCGGAGTCAGGTGCTGGGAAATGGTACGGTCAAACAGAAGCTTCGCCTCCGGGGGAAATTCCGTATCCCCATCCCAGAACTGGACAGCAACGGGAAGTCTTGGGGTAAGGGTGAACCGGTAGGCGGCATCAGCCATGTCCAGGGGGCTTCCGTTTAGCTGCACGCACCGGCGGCAAAAAGCCTTCACGTCACCGGAATACCGGACTTCCATGAGATCTGTGGGTATTTTGTGAGGACCCCGGAAAAATGTTGCCCCTCCCGGGATGTCCTTTTCAGAAATCCATTCAAGGCTCGGGACTACCTCCCGGGCATGGAGGAGATAAAAGACAATGAGCAGTCCCAGGAAGGTGGCTGATTTGTCTCTTGTGTCCATGGTGGCTCTGTTAAGCCGGACAACAGATCGGGCCTTTGGGTCCACACGAAAGGTATCTCCCCAGAAGGACAGGATGAATGCCTTCCCGGCCGGGTCAAATTCACATCCTGCCCTCCGGCAGATATCTGCCGGATCCTGGGCGCTGAGCTCCTTGAAATACAGTGGATCAATCAAAACTGGCAATCCTCCTTTTCTGGGTTTATGCATTACGGGGCATGATCAGGGCTGTGGGTTGCTCCGGTTGCTGTGGTTAGTCCTCGGTTCGCTGGAGAAAGTTATTGATCAAAGCCCTGGCAATGCTCATTGCTGAGGGCAGCAGGGGCATTTTGTCCCTGGAAAACCACCTGGCATCCTCGATTTCCGATGACTGCATGCGGATTTCACCGTCCTGGAACCGGGTTACAAAGCCGATCATCAGCGAATGGGGAAACGGCCATGGCTGACTGCCGAAATACTGGATCCTGGAAACGCGAACACCCGATTCTTCCCTGATTTCCCTTGAAACCGCTTCCTCAAGGGTCTCGCCCGGTTCCACGAATCCTGCAAGGGTGCTGTACATCCCCTTGGGAAAGTGATGGGATCGGGCCAGAAGGATTTCGTGCCCCCTCTCAACTGTCATAATAACGGCAGGTGACAACCTGGGGTAGTGCGTCAGAGAACATTGCAGGCACTGTTTGACCGGTTCCCGCTCGGATTCGGTCAGAACAGACCCGCACCTGCCGCAGAATTGGTTGGAGGTGTCCCAGTGTAAGAGTTGCAGGGCCCTGCCAGCCAGCCTGAACATGTCGTCGTCCATATGGCCGAAGGTCTGGCGGAGTCTGAGCGGCACCACCTTGTCCGGCAGTTGAGCGTCATCGTCCAGGCGGGCCAGTCTGCACTTGTGTCCGTTGTAGGCTCCAAAAGTCCGTTCATGATCAGCAGCAGGCAGGAGGTTTTCCAGGTCAAGGGCGGACGGCAGGATGAAATCCTGTCCCCTGGTCGTGGTCAGTAGTTTTTCTCCCTGGAACACAAACCAGAGCTCCCTGGTTGGTTCCAGGGTCTGTCCGGCTGGGTCCGAGAAGAATATTCCCTGCATGGAAAATAGGGAGTTGCTGATCGTGTCAATCATGGGTGTTTTGTTTTTTTGCTCCCGTGGTCTGGTCTCGCTGAACCATTCTGCCCTTCCGGTTCCAAGGATATCCATCGGCCTTCTTTTACCATAGGACAGGAGCAAAGGTAAACGCCTTTTTGCGGGCTGCCGCTTGAGTATTGATTTTGAGCGTCAATGGCAGTATAGACTTTTAAAGGCAAAGGCTGCAGGCATTGTGGCCCATGGCTGCCGCAAAGGCAGTGTGGGGACAGTGTTTCTGCCGTTGAAACTTAATCCGATCGGGATAAGAAAGGGAGATATCCATGGGGTGGGTTTATGGTCTGGTGTGTGTCCTGTGTGTAACAGTCTGGATGCTTATCCGGGCGGAGTTTGCGGGAGACGATGCCCGGAAATTCATATTCAAACCGTTATCAACAGGGATCCTGGTCGTGATACTTCTGATCATCCTGTTTTCCGGGACCGCTAACCGAGGTTATGCCCTGGGTCTTCTGGGCGGCCTGCTCTTCTGTTACGGCGGGGACATGGCCCTGATGTTTCCGCGGCCGGCAGCATTCAGGGTAGGGCTTGTCCTGTTCCTGGCAGGCCACGTGGTTTATGGTGCTGCGTTCAGCCATTTCAGCGGCATCTGGCTTGCGGAAAATCCGGCCACATGGGGGATTGTTGTCCTGGGGATCGCCATCTATGCTTTCCTGTATCCGGGATTGGGTAACATGAAACTGTCAGTACTGGCCTATATCCTGGTCATCAGTTTTATGGTAAACAGTGCGTTTTTTACCGGTTCGGGAGAATTTTTCAGTCACGGTCAGGCGCTTCTGGCCGGGATCGGCGCCGTATTGTTCTATGTTTCCGATGTTATCCTGGCTGTGAACCGGTACCGGTTCCCCTTCAGGTATAATCGGATCAGTCTTGGATTTTACTATGCAGGTCAGCTTTTCATAGTTCTGAGTGCCGCCTGATGGGGCATCTGGACCCTGGGCGTTAGAGACATGAAACCCGTTAGGATCACTCAAACCCCCATTCGACAGTGATGGGTATACGAAAATTGGAAAGCCTTATCAGTAAAGGTTTCAGCTGGTGCTCAACAGATATTCCCCATCCAGCTTCTCGTATCGTCTGACCTTGGCCATATCAACCTTGAGCTCACCGGATTTCAGCTCTTTGAGGTATCGGCCCATGGACCTGTGAGCAAGAAGGGCATACTTCGCTTTAAGAAAAGGCTTCTCAGACATCTTGTCCATCACTTTGAGTTCGGCATCTATCCGTTCGAGATTCTTTTCGCGGACATGTTTGTCATGCTCGGCCTGTTCAGGGTTATAGGCAACGATGAATCGACGTCGACCGGAACCTTCCCCGGCCTAGACCTCTTTGATGTGGAGATTGTCTCTGATGACCTTGAATCGACCGCCCCGGTTGAGCGCTTCCTCATTCAGATGGAGGCCGCGGAGCTTCTCGCCAAGGATATATTGTCCTCCGGCTTTTTGCAGTGTTTGGCGGTTCTCTTCACTTGTCATTCCACGATCCATGGCCCAGATGACGTTGCCCAACTTCCAGTCGCTCATATCCTTCTGTATCTGTTGGACGCATTTGGCATCGTTCTGGTTGCCTGGCAAAACCCAGCAACGCACAGGGATACCTTCTCTTGTCACGGCCAGGCCAATCGTCACCTGAGGGAGATCATCCCTTTTTTGTTTTGACTTGCCATATGCCAACAGTTCGGAATCACCCGGTTCCTCTATTTCGAAATAGATATTGTTTGTATCAAAAAATATGAGATCCACCGTGAGAAAGCGACCCATCCCAAAATTTCAGTTTCTATTAATGATGATGTCTGCGGCGGCTTCGCCGTGGTGCATAGGGGTACTGGACTGGACACCGCAACTAACTATTTTTTTAACTATAGTACAATTGCATCAATCAGAATTTCGGGAGGTGGGGAGATGGGTGCTTTTATCAGAATTTCGATCATTTTTCTGTTATGTGTATGCTGCTCCGGAGCTTCTGCGGAATTTGAGCCGAACGTTGTCGGGTATCCGGGTTCAACCGAAATTTACTTTTGGGGTGTTAATGATGATGGTATTATTGTAGGCGTTGACGCTCAGGGAATGATGAATCAAAACAATTTCATCTATGATGGGACATCGTTCACAACCCTTGAAATGAATTTCCCGGAAGGGGGAGAGGTCAGAGGTATAAACAATGCTGGCAATATCGTGGGCGAATATTGTACCGGGGATTTGGTTGTCAACGGTATCCTTCCTCCCCACGCCTGCTACGGATTCATTTACAACGGCACGGCATTTGATACCTTTCAGTTTCCGGGTGCTATGATAACGCATCCGATGGGAATCAATAGCGCCAACGCCGTTGTCGGTTATTACCAGCTAACGTTTTTAGACAATGTAACACATGGATTCCTCCTGGATGCACAAGGGTTCCATACCATCGATTACCCTGGTGAAGGGAATACAACCTTGAGAGGGATTAACGATTCTGGCGAAATCATAGGAGAATTCAAAGGCACTGAATCCTCTTTAATGGCATTTCTTTATTACGAAGGAAAATTCACTATCATATCCGCCCCTGATTCAAGATACACCTCCCTGTCCGGGATAGATAACCAAGGACGGATCGCGGGCTGGTACTATGAAGATGGCCCGGGATCTGTTGATGCGACAGCATATAGGAATTTCTTATATGAAAATGAAGAATTTATCCCGATAGAACCTCCGGGGCCAACCTTCATGGAACTGATGGGCATCAGCCCATCAACCAGGCAATTGGTCGGGACCTTTTATAGAACATCTTATAGAGGTACATATGATCCAATAGGAATTGTTTTCCGGGATCAGACTTCAGAAGACAAGACAGGTTCGGAAGGGTGCTTCATAGACCTGATGATTACCAGACATTAGAGCGGATAGAGACAGGCAGTATGGTTCAGGTTCTTTCCCTGCCCTGCCCGAAATTACGGGCAGGGCTATTTCCAAGGTCAGGAATCTTGATTTAGGCAAAATGATATTTGGTAGATAAAATCGAATTTTTTTCTTTAATATCAGCAGGATGAATAAAAATGAGATATCTCAAAAGAATTATTGCTTTCGGGAAATAAAAGTGGCACTTTAAAGTCAGAAAAAATGACTAAAGACTTCAAAGGAGCCGTGTAACGTGCATCAATTATTATTACCTCTCGAGCCATATGAGATCACCCATATCAATGGCACTGTTTCCGTTTCGAAGAACAATGATCACTGGACCTATTTTTTAGGTGAACTCCCGATTTATTCACACAAGGCAGATGACCACCGGATGTTCCATTTGACCATCGCTCAGCTGATAGAATCGAGAGCCTGCCGGCAAAAAGAAATTATCAAAATGTTTGGGCTGTCAAAAAG
>JAZDGN010000064.1:0-48718 GCA_043806875.1 Pseudomonadota bacterium | reverse complement strand
CCTGGGCATCCCCTACTGTTCACGGGTCTGCTGCATGTATGCCATCAAACAGGCCATGCTCCTTTCCGGTGCCCTGCCCATTGCCGATATTACCATTTACTACATGGACATCCGTGCATTCGGAAAGGGATACGAACAGTTCTTCCAGAACGCCAAGGCCATGGGAATCGAGTTCGTCAAGGCAAAGGTTGCAGGGATCTCCCAGGCCGACGGCCAGGCCGTGACCCTGAGCTTTGAAGACCAGGAGGGTGACGGCGCCCTGCGCAGAAGGGACCACGACCTGGTGGTGCTGGCCCTGGGAATGGTTCCGGACTGGGCTCCCCAGGGGATCTGTCCGGTAAACTGCGATACGGATTCCTTTATCCGGTCAACCATGCCCAAAACAGCCCCTACCCTGACAACCATGGACGGGGTTTTTGCAGCCGGCGTAGCCACAGGGCCCAAGGATATTGTGGACACCATTGCAGAAGCAGGAGCGGCAGCCATGGAAGCTTCCATTTACCTGAACGCATTAACCCGGTCAACCCCGGGACAGGCAGCCTGATCCAGCAGGGCCGGTGATGGGTTCCTCCCAGCTTCCAGCCCCGGACCAGATTCCCTGCCAGGAGAAAATCAATGACAGCAGACAAGAACCAGGACCTGTCCGAACCCAGAGTCGGTGTCTATATATGCCACTGCGGCGGCAACATCTCCGACCATGTGGACGTGGAAGCCGTAGCCGAAGCCGCAGCGGGGATCCCCGGTGTATCCGTTGCCAGGACCAACATGTTCATGTGCTCTGACCCGGGCCAGGAGCTGATCCAGAAGGACATCCGGGACGGGGTGGTCAACCGGATCGTGGTCGCATCCTGCGCCCCCAGCCTCCATGAGCTGACCTTCAGGAATGCCATACGAAGGGCCGGGATGAACCCGTACCTGTATGATCATGCCAATATCCGGGAGCAGGACTCCTGGGTGCACCACGGCCCTGCCGCCACAAAAAAGGCCGAAACCCTCATCGCCGCTGCAGTTGCCAAAACCAGGAACCTGGACCCCCTGGACCCCATCAGGGTCAATGCCCACAACCATGCAACGGTCATCGGCGGGGGCATTGCCGGACTGCGGGCGGCCCTGGACCTGTCCAGAAGGGGTATCTCAGTAGCCCTGGTTGAAAAATCACCCTTTCTGGGCGGCCAGGCCGCCAACCTGGATACGGTTTACCCCACGGGTGAGGCTGCCAGGGATCTGATTCTGGGCCTGGCCAGGGCGGTCTGCAAGGAGCCGCGTATCCAGGTCCATACCTGCAGCAGGCTAACCGGCTGCGACGGGTATGTGGGCAACTTCCACCTGACCCTGTCGTCCAACCCGCCATCATCCGCCCAGGACCAGGCACGACTGGCAAAACTGGACGGCCCGGTCACCGTGAACGGCAAGTACGCCCCCTTTGCAGGGTACTGCCCCTTCACGGTTCCCACCGAGGCCCATGAGATATCCCTGGACACAGGGGCCATTGTCATTGCTACGGGTTTCAGGACCTACGCGCCCAGGCAGGGGGAGTTCGGCTTTGGTGAAGATCCCGGAATCATAACCGTTCACCGGCTCATCGAATCCATGGCAACCCAGCCCCGGGACAACCCAGCCCTTAATATCAACGGCAGGACCATCCGCCGGGTGGCCATTATTCACTGTGTGGGCAGCCGACAGATTCCCGGTATCCATGAACCCGATGCCCAGGGGAAGCTAAACGAGCACTGTTCCCGAACCTGCTGCACCACCTCCCTGCACACGGCCCTCCAGATCCGCCAACGGTTCCCCGGGACCCGGGTGATGGAATACTACCGGGATATCCGGACCTATGGCCGGGGTCACGAGGAGTATTACGAGCGTGCCGCCCAGGCTTCTGTCCTGTTTTTCAGGTACGAGGCGGACAGCCTGCCCCAGATCCGGCGGACCCTCGGCGGTGAGTACCCCCTGGCAGTGACGGTCAAAGACACCCTGACCTTTGGCGAAATTGTGGAAGCCGGTGTGGACCTGGTTGCTCTGGCCGTGGGCATGGAGGCCGGTCCTGTCCAGGACCTGGTGGACATGATGAAACTGCCGGTGGGGGCCGATGGATTCCTTCAGGAGGTCCACCCCAAACTCCGGCCCGTGGAACTCTCAACCACCGGAATACTTCTGGCCGGCACCTGCCAGGCGCCTATGGATATGGGCGAAACCTGCAATGCGGCCCAGGCAGCAGCCGCAAAGGCAGCAACCCTGCTCTCAAAGGGATATGTGGAACTCGATCCCTTTGTGGCGCGGGTGGACGCCCTGCGCTGCACAGGAACAGGGGCCTGTGTTTCAGTCTGCCCCGTGAAAGCGGTCAGTCTTGTTGAAACCGCCTCCGGCGGCCAGACGCCCCTTCGGGCAGAGGTTAACCCGGCCCTGTGCACCGGCTGCGGGATATGCGTTCCCGAGTGTCCCCACAATGCCATTGATGTCATGGGCTGGAGCCTGAAACAGTACGAGGAAATGGTCGATGCCATCGTGGCCGCCTGATGTGGCCACGGGAGAGGCCCTGATACAAAGGAGTATTCCATGGAAAACATAACATCAAAAGCCGACCGGGAGGCGCTGAAAGCGCTCAGGCAGCAGCGACAGGCCAGCGTTGACCGGGCAAGGGATGCCGTCAAAACCCAGGCCGGACTGATAAAAGCCATTACCGGTGCAATGAAGGACGGGGCCGGAACCATCCCGGAAATTGCTGCCAAGGCAGGAGTGTCCACCTCTGACACCCTGGTCTATGTCGCAACCCTTAAAAAATACGGCAGGATCGGGGAGGGCCCTAAGGAAGGGGATTACTTCAGGTATGAACTGCTGACGGCAGATGCGGACGCATGATGGTCCATCCCTGCCGATCCGGCTGCACGCCGGAAACTGTTTTTAACACTGTCTACATGACCTAAGGAGATCCATCATGGTAACTTCCGTTAATCCGGATCTTTTGCCGAGCCTGGAAGCCTTCGGCCTCAAGGATGCGGCCATCTGTTTTAACTGCGGAAACTGCACGGCTGTCTGTTCCCTGTCATCGGAGAACACACCGTTCCCCAGAAAGGTGATCCGGTACCTGCAGATAGGCGCCATTGACAAGCTGATGCAGAGTCCGGAACCCTGGCTGTGCTACTACTGCGGTGACTGCAGCACTACCTGCCCGAGACAGGCCAACCCCGGTGAAGTGATGATGGGGCTGAGGCGCTATCTTACCTCCCTGTACGACTGGACCGGGATATCCAGACTTTTCTATACCTCCAAGCTGTTCGAGGCCGCGGCCATCCTGGTGTTGGCCACACTTGTGGGACTGGGTTTCTACCGTTTCCATGGCCCCATGCTCACCGACCGGGTGGCCCTGAACGTGTTCGCGCCCAACACCGTGATGGAAATCCTTGACCTGGTGATGCTGGGCGTCCTCTCGTTCTTTCTCCTGACCAATGCCCTGCGCCTGTTCCTCAGGGTCATGGGTGATCCTGGCCAGTACCCGGGACCTTCCTCTGACAAAGGAGAAAAAAACATCCAGGGGCGCATCCGGGGAGTTCCCATTGCTATGTACATAGGTGAATTCAAAACCTTTGTGACCCACTTTTTCACACAGAAACAGTTCAACGCCTGCAACTCCCGGGAGCAGAGGACCCAGTGGTTTGTCCACCTCCTGATCATGACCGGTTATACCACGGTCTTTTTGCTGGTGGTGGTCGGAATCCGCTGGTTCCAGCGTGACGAGATCTATCCCCTGTGGCATCCGGTACGTCTTCTGGGATACTACGCCACCGCGGCCATCCTTTACGGCACTACCCTCGCCTTTATTGGGCGGCTGAGAAAAAATCGGCCGGTCTATGCCCGCAGCCACTCGTCGGACTGGGTATTCTTGATCATGCTGTGGCTGACAACCTTTTCAGGGATCCTGATCCATGCCACGCGGATCCTGGAAATGCCCATGTCCACCTATTACCTGTATGTCATCCACCTGATGATCGCTGTTCCCATGCTGGTGATCGAAGTGCCGTTCGCAAAATGGACCCACCAGCTCTACCGCCCGCTCATCCAGTACCTGATGCAGGTGAAACAGCGCGCATTGCATGCCGGACAGTAATCCGGCATTACCTCATACCGCAAGACAACAAAGGAGTTTACCATGACTGAAAAAGTAGAAAAAGTTCTGTATCTGTCAACCCATGCAGCAGAAGACCCTGAAAAGGCAGCCCTGCCCTTTGTCATGGCCAACGGCGCCATGGCCATGGATATCAAGGCTGTTATCGCTCTCCAGGGGCCTGGCGTTTACATGGCATGGAAGGGATACATCGACAAGATCCAGAAACCCGGCGGATTCCCGGAAATGAAAAAACTCATGTCAGATTTCCTGGAGCTGGGCGGGGAGCTGCGCGTATGCGTACCCTGCATCCGGGAGAGGCATATTGATGAGAGCGAACTCATCGAAGGCGCCAGGACAGTGGCAGCCGGAGAACTCAACGTGATCGCCCTGGAAGCCGATGCCGTGTTTACATACTGATACCCATTGCCTGGCAGGAACTTCAGATCACAACCGTTAAAACAGCCCGGTGTCCCGCTTCTCCTCCCGGACACCGGTGCTGTTTGATCTTGTGCCTCACCCAATTGATACGCCGGGCCGTAACCATTTGAATACATGGCGACTACTATCTGAGTCACCAGCCTCCGGAAGCAGTTACCAGGACCTTGACCGAAGCAATGTACAACCATTCAACCAGCAGCAGGCTGACCCGAGATCGTTCTTATTTTCGAAGCACCTTCTGCCCTACCGGACAGGCCCTGGTGCAGATTCCACAGGTGTGACCACCTTGAAATTCAGAAAAATGGGTCTTTTTGAAACGATCGCAGGCCCAGGCATCCAATAGAACATCCCTTTCCACGCCCGGGCTCCAAGTGCCTCCTTTCAGAGCCCCTGCCGGGCACGCTTCAATGCATTTGGTGCATTTGCCGCAATTACTTCTTACAACAGGCTCGGCAGGTGCAAGGGGCGCGTTGGTAAGCACTGTACCCAGGCGCACCCAAGGTCCCCAAGGCTTGGTTACAAGCTGGCAGTTTTTCCCTACCCAACCGAGCCCTGCCCTGGTGGCGGCAGTCTTATGCTGGAAATCGCCACGCATGTTCACCGGATCACTACGGGTGGAAGACGGCAGACCCCAGGCTTTGTATCCGGCCCGTTCCAATGCACGCACTACCTCGGCGGCCAGGGCGTCTATGCGAAGGTTAACCTGTCTGTAAAGCACCGCATAAGCATCGTTAGGTCCGTTCGCAAGCTGAATCATGATCAAAGAATCCAGCTGAAAAACAAAGGAGATTCCCCGGTGAAATTTGGCCAGATCTCCCGTTGAGAGACCTTCCAGATCGGCAAAACCATGCAATGCACAGCCGTGTGAGGCCGAGATCTGTTGTATTTCTTCTTCAAGCTTTCCCATGTCTGAGTGCTCCGAAATGCTGGATTGCCGCCCCCGGGAACAAGAATCCGGCAACTGAGCATATCCTGCCGATTTTGATAACGAAATAAACGCTATTTCATAACAATAAGATAAAGACCATGGGACGTCAAGGAACCAATGGTAACAGGTCAAAGAGAATGGCAATGTCCATCCGGATCCCGTCTCCGGAAATAAAAATTCAAAACAATTATGGACAAATGCTCATAACGTAGTATATTCTACCCATTGATGATCACATTTAAGGAAGAAGGGGATCCAAATGATAAATATAGTACTGGCAAGCGGAGAAATCGACAGATTTTCTGCGATGGTCGACGCTTTGAATAGCCATGGTATCAAGGTGACGCCTGTGCACTCAGGTGCTCTGGCGTTAAGCATGATCAGCAACGGTTCATGTGATGTGCTCATTGCTGATGAACTTCTTCCGGATATGACGGGAAAAGTTTTGATCACAAAAACAGTGGCCCGAAACCCTTTTATAAATTGTGTGGCTGTAAGCAAGCTTTCCCATGAGGACTTCCACGAGGAATATGAAGGGATGGGCGTTTTGATGCAATTTCCCCCAACACCGGCCCCGGCGGAAGTTGAGAATCTTCTGAATCACCTTGATAAAATAGCATCTCTTTCAAAAAAATAAACAATTACATGGAGCAGAAAACAGATGATTATCAGTATTGCAAGCGGGAAAGGGGGAACCGGCAAAACAACGGTCGCAACGAATCTGGCCTTTTCTCTCGGGAAAGGCGTTCAAATCATGGACTGCGATGTTGAAGAACCCAATTCCCATCTTTTTTTACACCCTGAAATCAAGGAAAAAATAGAGGTTATTGCTCCGATCCCCGAGATTGATGAAGCCAAATGTACCTATTGTAAAAAATGCATGGAAATCTGCCGTTTTGGAGCCATTGCCGTGGTGGGTAAAAAGGTGGTCACATTTCCCGAACTCTGTCACAGCTGCGGAGGGTGTATGGCAGTGTGTCCTGAAGGTGCAATCGCAGAAGGCGACAGGGTGCTGGGGGAAATTGAAATGGGCAGCATGGGAAACATGGTGTTCATCCATGGACTGCTGAATGTCGGTCAGGTAATGTCACCGCCCATTATAAAGAAAATACGAACCCTGTCCAACCCTGAGATGGTGAACATCATTGATGCCCCACCGGGCACTTCCTGCCCGGTGATTGCCGCCATGAAAGGAGCGGATTTTGTTCTCCTGGTTACAGAACCCACCCCTTTCGGACTTCATGATCTGACGCTCGCCGTGGAAACAATTAGAATCCTGAAAATTCCGCATGGTATTGTAATCAACAGGGCCGGCATGGGCAATGACGGTGTCAAAGACTATGCCAAAAAAGAGGGGATACCCATTCTCATGGAAATCCCATTTGAAAAAAAAATAGCCCAGGTCTATTCCAGGGGCGAACTCATCGTTGAAGCAATGCCTGAATATAAAGATAAATTTCTGGATCTGTTTGATAAGATCAAAGAGCTGGTTGATAAAGGAGTCAGTGGCAAATGAGAGAACTGGTGATTTTAAGTGGGAAAGGCGGCACGGGGAAAACAAGTTTAACCGCGGCGTTTGCATCGCTTTCAACCAATATGATCCTGTGTGATGCGGATGTGGACGCAGCAGATCTTCATCTTCTCATGGCCCCGGACATTAAACAGAAAGCCGATTTTAAAGGTGGGAATGAGGCGATAATCAATCCTGCCAAATGTACCCAGTGCGGTCTGTGCATGGAGCTTTGCCGGTTTGGTGCGGTAAAAGACACCTTTGAAATTGACCCGATTGACTGTGAAGGTTGCGGTGTCTGTTATGATCTCTGTCCTGAGAAGGCCATTGATTTTCCGGTAAAGACCTGCGGCGAATGGTATATTTCAGATACCCGTTTCGGCCCCATGGTCCATGCCAGACTTGGCATTGCCCAGGAAAACTCCGGCCGTCTGGTGGCTCTTGTCAGGCAGGAAGCCAGGAAAATAGCCCAGCAAAAACATATCGATCTTATACTGACTGATGGCCCGCCGGGAATCGGATGTCCTGTCATCGCTTCCCTGGGACAGGCCAACGCGGTTCTGATCGTCACCGAACCTACGGTTTCCGGGATACACGATCTTACGCGTGTGGCTCAACTGGCTGCCCATTTTAAAATGCCGGCAATGGTCTGCATAAACAAGTATGATCTGAACCCGGATCAGACCCAGTCCATAAAGGATCTGGCAAAAGAAAAGAGCATCACGGTTGTGGGCCAGATCCCGTTTGATAAAAATTTCACTGAATCCATGATCCAGGGAAAAAATATCATTGAAACCCATGAAAAATCCCAGGCAAGCCTTGCTGTCAGAGAAATCTGGAAAAATGTCATGGCCCAGCCTGCTATGAAACTTGTGCGATTAGCCTGAACTATTAACAAAAGAATAATCAAGGAGTTAAACAGACATGAAAAACGGTAGAATTGCGATCCCCTCCAACGGCCAGGGCGGCATTGACGGAACAAGGGCAGGTCATTTTGGACATTGTGACGTATTTACATTTGTAGATGTTGAAGATGGCCAGATCAAACAGGTAACGACACTTCAAAACCAGGAACATGTCCAGGGCGGATGCATGGTGCCTGTCAACCTTCTGGCAGAGAACAAGGTCAACGCCTTGATAGTCGGGGGTATCGGCATGCGTCCCTTGATGGGTTTCCAGCAGGTTGGCATTGATGTCTACCACGATGCTGAGCGTACGCAGATCAAGCCCGTTGTTGAAGACCTGATTGCAGGCAATCTTCCTAAAATCAAAAATGATCAGGTATGCGGCGGTGGCGGCGGACAGGCATAACCCTATACCTGGCCGGGAACCTCCTGCTTTGCTGGTCCCCGGCCAGGGTCAACCTGTAATATCCCAAGGAGACTAATTATGAAAATAGCAATAACATCAAAAGGCAGGGATCTTGATTCTGAAGTGGATCCCAGGTTCGGCCGCGCTGCCTATATCATTATCGTGGACACAGACACCCTTGTGTTTGACGTGATTGACAATGCAGAAAATGCAAATGCTTTCAAAGGAGCCGGCATTCAGGCTGCGGTCGGCATCTGTGACAAAAACGTCAAGGTTCTGGTGACAGGATTCTGCGGCCCCAACGCCTTCAAGACCCTGGAGGCTGCCGGAATAAAGGTGGCAAATGATGCCAGCGGCCCTGTAAGACAGGTCATCCAGGCATTCAAGGACGGAAAACTGCGTTACTCAGATAATGCAAATGCAGAAGGGCATTGGTAATACAGCCTTATTTTCCCCATTGGGTGAAAACAACCCCTCCATTTTTTTTAACCATTTTAAAGGGCAGGCCGGCTCGAATCCCTTGGGCTACTTTTGCCATGTCTGTAACTACTGAGCCGCAGAGGTAATCAGCGCCATGGCTGAACAGCGCAGAGGAAAAAGGAGTGGTGGGACCCAAGATGATGATCGTTGCCTGGGGTGCTCTGGAAAGGAACCAGGCCATTTTCCGGGTTAAAAGTGCGGTCCCTGTGATGGCAAAAACATCCAGCTTGGCCAGAGTGCTTTCCCATTGATCATGGGGAACAGCACCCGGGACATCCCTTAATTCAAACAAGTGAAATGTGCCCACCCGATTTCTCAAGGATTCCACAAACGGGAATTCTCCCACCAGGCCTGTGACTTTATCGTTGCCGAGTCTGGCAATAAGGTCATCTGCCGGGAAATTTGAGGCCTCAACGTGCTTTGGATCAGGAGTATTGCCC
Source organism: Pseudomonadota bacterium (assembly GCA_043806875.1). Classification (GTDB taxonomy): domain Bacteria; phylum Desulfobacterota; class Desulfobacteria; order Desulfobacterales; family Desulfobacteraceae; genus JAZDGN01. The sequence continues at coordinate 39,506 of JAZDGN010000064.1, read as the reverse complement.
GCATTCAATGCCGCAAAACCGAGCGAAATGGCAAACGGAGACGGATTGCTGATCAGGCCGGCCACTTCGCTGACACTTTTCCCGATCAGCTGACGTTCCAGATTCTTTTCATGTTCACGGGGTTTTACCCCAAGCAGGGCGGAAAGCCCCATACGGCCGCCGGCGGTTACTGCGATAAATTTCGGTCCGACGATAATCTCTTCCACAGCACTATCCGGACGGATAATAGAGGACAGCAGGCTGTCCACAAGTTCCTTTTCTTCGCCTTCCAGAGGTCGGTCAGAAACGTCTGCCAAAGCCTGGGTGCATGAATGATATATGTTCATCATAGTGTTCCTTTTATCCCTGATAAACGTGTTTCGGGAATCCTTTTCGTAAAAATAATGGGCAACGGTTTCCAGGGGCTTCCGGTCCTGGCCGAAGTCACACTTGCGTGGGATATCCTTGAAAATTTTCGGCTCAGCAAAAGTTTCAAGATTCAGCAGATGGCCGGGGTTTATGCGCGAATACTATACCAGAAGTTTTTCTATTTTAACAGCCCCCACCTTGAATTCAGGAATTTTGGCCAGGGGATCCACGGCATGGGAACTGGTCAGGATGTTGGTGGGGTTCTCCCCGAAGTGGATAGGCAGAAACAGGGTGCCGGGTTTTACAGAGTCCGTGAGTCTGGCCGGCGCCTCCATCTGTCCCCGCCGGGAGGTTAATAACACCAGATCTCCGGTGGCCACGTTGATTTTTTGGGCATCCTCGGGGTTGATCTCCACATATCCTGTTTTCTGTTCCGAGTCCAGATGGTCTGACAGCCGGGTCATGGTACCGGTGTGGAAATGGGCAAACATCCGGCCCGTGGTCAGGAGCATGGGATAATCGCTGCAGGCCAGTTCTGCCGGGTCCTTATAGGCCACGGCATGGAACCGTCCCTTGCCCCGGGTAAAGGCCTGTTTGTGGAGAAAGGGTGTTCCCGGGTGGTCGGGTCCGGGACAGGGCCATTGGAGACCGTTTATACCCAGGCGCTCATAGGTCATTCCACCGTAGCTGTGGCCTGCCACCGAGGTGATCTCCCCAAAGATGTCCCGGGCCGAGGCATAGGTCATGGGATACCCCAGGGCCGTTGAGAGCTTTGCCGTGATCTGCCAGTCCGGCAGGGCGTTGCCAGCAGGTTCTGCTGCTTTTCGGGTGAGCATGCACCGCCGTTCCGTATTGGTGAAGGTGCCTTCCCGTTCTCCCAGGGAGGCCGATGCCAGAACCACATCGGCGATCTGGGCAGTCTCGGACAGGAAAATGTCCTGAACCACCAGAAAATCCAACTTTTTCAGGGCAGTGTTCAGGTGGTTCCAGTCCGGGTCACTGAGTTTCGGGTTTTCACCGATGATGTACATACCCTTGATTTTTCCGGCGTCAATGGCCGTGATCATGTCCGTGATGGTCATGCCCGGAGTGGAGGACAGGGGCTTGCCCCAGGCCTTGGAAAACTTCTCCACACAGGTTGGGTTGGCAACGGCCTGGTAGCCGGGAAACACGTCGGGCAGGCCGCCCATGTCGCAGGCACCCTGGACATTGTTCTGGCCCCGGAGAGGATTGACCCCGCCTCCGGCCACACCCACGTTGCCGCAGAGCATGGCCAGGTTGCAACAGGATTTGACGTTGTCCACACCCGTGGTATGCTGGGTGATGCCCATGGCATACAGCAGGGCCGCCGGGGAATGGGAGGCGTACATCCGGGCCATGGCTTCGATATCCCGGGCCGCAACCCCGGTAACGGCTTCAGCCTTCCGGGGGTTAAAATCCCGGATCAGTTTGCAGAACCCATCAAACTCCTCACACCTCTCCCGGACATACTCGGCGGCGTGGCGGTCCTCGGCAAGGATCACGTGCATCATGCCGTTGAGCAGGGCCACATCCGACCCCAGACGCTGTTGAACACTGATATCCGCAAACCTGGACAGCTGGATTGCCCGGGGATCGGCAACAATGAGCCTGGCCCCCCTCTCCTTGGCCCGGATGATCCGGGTGGCGATGATGGGGTGGCAGGCCGTGGTGTTGGACCCGATGACAAAAATACACTGGGAGTCATGCTCGAACTCGGCAATGGAGTTGGTCATGGCACCGCTTCCAAACGCTGCGGCCAGCCCGGCCACAGTGGAGGAATGTCAAAGCCTGGCGCAGTGATCCACGTTGTTGGTTCCCAGGGCAGCCCGGGCCAGTTTCTGGGCCAGGTAGTTCTCCTCGTTGGTGATCTTGGCCGAGACCAGAACGCCGATGGCATCGGGCCCGTGGTTGTCCCGGATCCTGCCCAGACGCTCTGCGGTGCGGGAAATGGCCTCATCCCAGGTGGCTTTCTGGAATCGTCCGTCCTCCTTGATCAGGGGGGACTTGAGGCGCATGTAACTGGTGATGTACTCGTGGAGGTTCCATCCCTTGATGCACAGCCTGCCCTGGTTGACCGGATGGGTTTTCAGGGGCAGTGTGGAGCGGATCTGGCCGTCAATGACCTCGAACAGGACCCCGCACCCTGTTCCGCAATAGGAACAGACCGAGGGTACGAATGATACGTTCATGAAGAGTCTCCTTTCAGGCGTCCATGGGACGCAGGGCCGGCGGCTGGCCGGTTCCGATGAGTGTCAACGGTGATTTTTCCAGGGTTTCCCCGGGGCGGAAATCAAACACCAAGCCCACAGTGCGGTTCACTTCCCGGTACAGGAGGCGCAGGGGGATTTCCGCCGGACAGGCGCTCTCGCACAGGCCGCAGTCAATGCAGCGGCCGGCCATGTGCACGGCCCGCACCAGATGAAAAATGGGAATTTCCGGGGGCAGGGTTCCGGGCTCGACCAGATCCGGGTGTTCAAGGCTGCACTCCAAACAGAAACACACGGGACAGATGTTCCGGCACCCATAACACTTGATGCATTTACCGAACTCATACATCCACCGGGAAAACCGCTCCTGGCCGTCAAACTGTTCCATAAAGACTTCAGGGTCAATGGACGGGTCAACCCCGGCAGCCTGCTTACCCTGCCCGGCTGTCGCCGGGTTCAGGTAGGAACAGTCACTCGACGATTTCAAGGGGGACGGGCAGCAGTTCAGCCCAATTGTACGGATATTCTCCGGATTGAGTTTATTCCAGGAGTAAAGCACGTTCAATGCCCGGCCATTGCATTCCCGGGTCAGGATCCCGATCACAAGCTGGGGATCTTTTTCATGCAGATGACGGGCAACGGTCTCCAGGGGATACCGGTCCTGGCCCGGGCAGAAATCCTCCAGATCCTCCAGGTTGTCCCGGGTGAACCCGTGGGGAACGCTATGGCCGTCAAGGCGCCGGTATCCCAGGAAAATATCAATCTCACCCTGTTCCAGGAGAGCTTCAACCTGCTTTTTTAAGTCCATGGGACACCTTTTCCTTTCCAATGGGAACTGCTGATCCAGTGGTTTTTGCAGCCAGGGGGCTGGGCCCCAGCGCCCGGATCTTCCGGGTAAATGCCGTGACGACCTGGACGTACTTCTGGGCTTCTGCCGAAGAGATCCATTCCACGTGAAGGCGTCCCTCCAGTCCCATGAACTTCAAGAGGCCCTGGAGTACAGCCATGCGTTTTGCGGTCATGTGATTACCGTACAGGTAATGACAGTCTCCCAGGTGTCAACCGCCCACCAGGACACCGTCGGCACCGCTCTGGAGGGCCCTGAGAATGTGATGGGGGGAAACGCTGGCCGAGCACATGACCCGGATGGTTCTGAGATTGGCCGGTTGCTGGAGCCGGCTGACACCGGCCAGGTCGGCGGCACCATAGGCGCACCAGTTGCACATGAAAGCGATGATGGTGGGTTCAAAACTGTTGTCGTTCACAATTTGCTCCTTTATCTAAAGGACACTGCGGTTCGGGGCCTTCAGGACAGCCCTGTGTCTCCGGGCAGGTCATGGATCGTTATCCGGCCAGGGCGCTGGTTATCTGGGCGTAAAGCTGGCGGTTGTCAAACCCCTCCAGGGTGATGGCCTCGGAGGGGCAGGTGGCGGCACAGGCACCACACCCCTTGCACAGGGCAGTGTTGACCATGGCAACGCCTGTTTCCCCATCCGGGGTGATGGCCATGTAGGGACAAACCTCAACGCACCCCAGACAGGCCGAGCAGAGCTCAGGATTCACCCGGGCCACATTGCCCCCGACCAGAATGGAGCCGGTGGCCAGGACAGTCATGGCCCTGGCAGCCGCAGCCCTGGCCTGGGCAATGGATTCATCCACGGGTTTGGGATAGTGGGCCATGCCGCAGACAAACACGCCGTCCGTGGCAAAATCCACGGGCCTGAGCTTCTGGTGGGCTTCAAGGAACCAGCCCGACCGGTCCCGGGTGACCTTGAAGGCCCGGGAAAGATGGTCCGTGTCTTGGGGGTCAATGCGGGAGGCCAGGCACAGGATATCCGCGTCCATGGCCAGATCCCGGCCCAGAATTTCGTCGTGAAAGCTAACCTGGACCCCCTCGCCGGAAACCGTGACCTGTGGCGGCGCCTCCGGGGTGTAATGGACGAACAGGATGCCCAGGTCCCTGGCTTTCCGGTACAGCAGCTCCCGGAGTCCATAGGTCCGGATGTCCCGGTACAGAACCAGGATTGTCATATCCGGCCGGGCCTCTTTCAGGGAAACGGCCCGGGAAAGGGCGTGGGTGCAACACACCTTGGAGCAGTAGGGATACTCCGGTGTGCGCGAGCCAACGCACTGGATGAACACCGCCGACTGGGCCGATGCCGCAGGTTCACTCGACCGGGCCAGATGGCCGTCCAGCTCCAGCAAGGTCATAATGGCTGGATGGCTGCCGTACCCATAAGCCTCCGGCCTGGACTCGGTGGCGCCGGTGGCAAGAATGGCAACCCCATGGTCAATGGCCGTGCACCCCGTGTCCGACGCCACGGTGGTCTGGAAGTTTCCCACAAAGCCCTGGACCGCCTGAACCACGGCGCCGGTATGCACGGTGATCAGGGGATGGGACTCCACCTGCCGGATCAGGGACCGGACATGACCGGCCAGGTCCTCGTTTTTCCAGGTGCTCGAGAGCTTTCGGCCGATGCCGCCCAGGACCTGGTTTTTTTCCACCAGGTGGACCGGATAACCCTGACTGGCAAGGGCCAGGGCAGCCGTCATTCCGGCGATTCCCCCGCCGGCCACCAGGGCTGAGCCGGTAACGGGCAGCCGGGTCTGATTCAGGGGACCCAGCAGCATGGCCTTGGCAACGGCCATGCGAACCAGGTCCATGGCCTTGCGGGTTGCCAGCTCCGGTTCCAGGGTGTGAATCCAGGAATCCTGGTTCCGGATATTGGCCATCTCCAGCAGGTACCGGTTGAGGCCAGCGGCTTCAAGGGTCTCCTGGAACAGCCCCTCGTGGGTCCTGGGGGTGCAGGCGGCAACCACGATACGGTTCAGGTTCCGGTCCCGGATAACGCCCGCCATGGTGTCCTGGGTATCCTGGGAGCAGGTGAACAGATTCTCTTCCACATGGACGACGCCCGGCAGGGCCCTGGCATACTCCGCCACCCGGGGCACGTCCACCACACCGGCGATATTGGCACCGCAGCAGCAGACAAAGACCCCGATCCTGGGAACCAGGCCTGAAACATTCCTTTCCCGGCTCGGGGCCGGGATCCGGGTCAGGGTGTTGCGGGACCCGGACAGGTGTTCGGTGGCGGCACAGGCCGCTGCACTGGCTTCCATCACCGACTGGGGGATATCCTTGGGACCGGTGAACACCCCGCAGGCATACACCCCGGGCCGGGAGGTGGCCACGGGGTTGAAACTGCTGGCGGTGATGAACCGGTGCGGATCCAGGGCGACGCCCAGCAGGGATGCCAGGTCAGCCGCTTTAGGGCTGATGGCAAATCCCGTTGACAGAACCACCATGTCAAAGGTTTCGGTGATCATCTCACCTGCCCCGGTCACGTAGGCCATTGAAATTCCCTGCTCCCCGGGCAGAACCGTATGAACCCTGGACCGGATGAACCGGACGCCACTGGACCTGGCATTTTCCAGGTACAAGTCAAAGTCCTTGCCCTGGGTCCGCATGTCCATGTAAAAAATGGCGCAATCCAGGGGGGCATGGCTGTGGGCCCTGGCCATGACCGCCTGCTTGATGGCGATCATGCAGCACACCGACGAGCAGTACCCGTTGCCGCACCGGTTTTCGTCCCTGGATCCCACGCACTGGAGCCAGGCAATCTTTGCCGGCGTCTTTTCCCGGGCCTTGTCCGACGGCAGGACCAGATGCCCACCCCAGGGACCCGTGGCCGAGAGCACCCGTTCGAAACCGAGGGACGTCACGATGTCCGGATGGGTGCCCAGGGCCAGGTGGTCCAGATTTTTCACATCAACGGGGTCAAAACCCGTTGCCAGGATCACGGATCCCACCTGGAGGGTGAACGATTCCGGGGCGTCCTTGAAATTGATGGCACCGGAAGGACATACGGTTTCACACGCCCCGCACCGCTGCCGGGTAAGGAAAAGGCAGGCCTCCGGGTCAATGGCGTATTTCAGGGGGACCGCCTGGGAATAGGGGACAAAAATGGCCTTGCGGGTGCTCAGGTTGTCGTTGTACTCGTCCTTGACCTTTTTGGGGCATTTTTCAGCACACAGACCGCAGGCAATGCACTTCTGTGTGTCCACGTACCGGGGATGCCGGGTCAGGGATACGGTGATATCGCCTTCAGGCCCTGAAATGCCGGTTACTTCCGTCAGGGTTAACAGTTCGATGTTGCTGTGCCGGCCGACCTCGACCAGTTTGGGTGACACGATTCACATGGCACAGTCATTGGTGGGAAAAGTCTTGTCCAGCTGGGCCATGCGGCCGCCGATGGCGGAGGATCGCTCCACCAGGTAGACCAGAAATCCGGCGTTGGCTGTGTCCAGGGCTGCCTGCATTCCTGCAACGCCGCCGCCGATGACCATGACCGAGCCCCGGCACAGGGCGCTTGGGTGTTGTACTGTCATATCAAAACTCCATGAAGTGAGTTGTTAATAAATGGATTGAGGACATGTTCACGTGTATTGAAAGGTGTCATCTCAGCAGGGCTTTCACTGCCTTGACCAGTTCATCGTCGGTAAAGGGTTTGGACAGGTAGTCGCTGGCACCCAGCCTCATGGCCTTGACCGTGTTGGCCAGGGTGGAATACCCGGTGATCACCACCACGTGAAGTCCCGGCCTGGCCTGTTTGACCTTTGCCAGAATCTCCATGCCGTCCATGTCCTTGAGCTTCATGTCCAGAAGCAAGAGATCAAACGTCTTGTTAAGGACAAGTTCCAGACCGGCTTTTCCCGACTGGCAATGCTCACAGAAAAATTCATTCTCATCCAGGATCATTTTACAGGCCCTGCAAATGACATCTTCATCATCAATTATCAGGATTCGTTTCGGGTTCATTGGTTCGCCTTTGTTACTCCCCATCGTCGGCGTGGTCCAGCACTGGAAGAGCCAGGGTTATCACAGTGCCGACATCGGGTTCACTGAAGATCTTCACAGTGCCCTGATGGTTTCTGACAATGCCGTAGCTGACTGCCAGTCCCAGGCCTGTTCCATTGGACTTGGTGGTATAAAATGGTTCGAATATTTTCTTGAGGTTGTCCTTGGGGATACCGCACCCCGTGTCTTCCACTTCCACGATGACCTGGTTCTTTGCGGTGTCCATCCGGGAGCGGATGATGATCTTGCCCTTTTCACCGATGGCATGGGCTGCATTAAAAAACAGGTTGATAAACACCTGCTCCATCTGGTTGTCATCCAGGTAAAAACTGTCGATGTCATAGTCCAGGTCCCGGATCACCTTGATCCTGCGGATGAACAGCTCATTTTCCATGAGTGCCAGGGAGACCTCAATGACCTTGTTGATGTTGGCAAACACCTTCTGGGGTTTTTGTTCCCTGGAAAAATCCAGCAGTCCCTGGATGATCTTCTTGCACCGCTGGGTCTCCTGCATGATGATCTCCAGGCCATCCCGGCAGGCTCCCTTCTCCGCTTTCTTGAACAGGTTTGAACTGTACAGGAGAATACCGGTGAGGGGGTTGTTGATTTCATGGGCAATCCCGGCTGCCATGCGGCCCAGAGAGGACATGCGGTCCACCTTGGTCGCCAGTTCCTGGTACTGGCTGATGTGGGACTGGATCTCCTCGTCGTGGTTGATGGCGCAGGAACTCTGCTCGGCCACGGCCCAGATGAAATCGATCTCATCCTCGGAAAACTCCCTCTCATCTTCAAAGTACAGCCGGATAAAGCCAAACACCTGGCCGTCAATGATCAGGGGAACGTCCAGGATCATGCGGATGCCCTCTTCCCATGCCTCTTTGGGATATTTGACCCGGGGGGCCCGGAAGATATCCCGGATAAAGTGTATCTTCTCGTCGCTTTCCGGCCACCGCAGCAGTTCTGTACCGGCCAGGGGTTCCAGGGCCAGATACCGCTCGGAAATTCCATGGGACGCACGGACCTTAAAATGGCCGGAGCTCTTTGACAGGACGCACAGGGCTGCCCCTTTTCCCTCAATGCCCTGGACCAGTCTGGAAACCACCAGCTCCAGGACCCCGTGGATATCGCTGGTGGAATGGACCACCTTGCTCACTTCACGGAACAGGCGGTAATACCGTTTGTATTGCTTCAACAGGGTCATTATCCCTCCGGTAGGACGATGGATTACCAGGCTTCCCGTTCAAGACGGCTGTAAACGAACCTGAGCTGCTTCTGGTTCAGTTCCCCCACGTTTTCGTTAAGCCATCTGAGATCACCGCAGGCAATGGCAGCTTTGGCTTCGGCGGACAGGGCGTACTCGCTGAGGGCGCCGGTGCCCCGGTCCATGAGCAGGCTCCAGAAGGCAGAGTCCTCACAGGTCCTGTTCAGCACCTTTAAAACAACACGCTTCTCAATGGAGACCCCGGACTGCATGGCCCGAAGTTCATCACTCATCTGCCGTACCCTGGCAGGGTTCTGGGTGAGCATATCCTGGATGGCATGACGGATCTGCTCTTCCGTAAATGGCTTGGCCAGAAAATCGTGGGCACCCAGTTTCATGGCTTCCACGGCCATGGAGCTGGTTGCATACCCGCTCATGGCAATGATGCCGGTGGCGGGCTTCATCTCCTTAACCTGGCGGATGACCTGGAGGCCGTCAATGTCCGGTAGGCGGATATCGGCCATGAGCAGATCGTAATCGGACATGCCAAGGGCTTTGAGTGCCCCGTTTCCGGTCTCCTGGATATCCACGGAATATCCGTCCTCGTCCAGTATTAATTTAAGGCCCCGGGCAACGTTCCGATCGTCTTCCATAATCAGGATATGGGCTGGCAAATCCTTGTAATCCGGGCGGACTTTAACGGCAGTACTCATGTCGTGACTCCTTTATCAACAGGGTAAATGAAATGAACGGCTATCAACCGTTGCCCGGGTAGAAAGCAAGGGATGTGCCAGGAGAACCTGGAGACAGATTTATTTTGAGCATTTGCTGATAACACCTTCGAAACACAAGAAATAAAAGAAGTTACCTATGGCAGGATTTCAGGACCGCCAGGGGGAAACCGGAAGGGTTTACATAAAAAAACATACGCACCAGGGAGGGATACACGGATAAGCCGTTGCCATGACTGACAAACATGACGTATAAAAAAACATACGGCAGGAACAGATAAAACATACGCACGGGGTCAGGCATGGATATCATACTTTTTCATCATGGCTGAAAAATTTGACCGCTGCATGCCGACCTGCCTGGCTGCCTGGGCGATATTGCCCCCGGCACACTCCAGGGCTTTTCTTAAAAACTCCTGTTCCACGCCGCTGAAATGCTCTTCAAGGATATGCCGTTTCAGGGTTTTAAGCTCTTCCAGGGTAGTGGGCGTATCATTGGATAATGGTGATCCGCATCTGGATTCAAGGTTGTCGCGCAGCATCTTCCGGTCCAGCTGACTGTCGTCGCACAGGATGACCAGCCGCTCCACCACGTTCTTGAGCTGCCTGACATTGCCGGGCCAGTCGTAGGACACCAGGGTGGCCAGGGCATCGTCCGTAAATCCTTCAATGGCTTTCCCGGTCTTACGGCACATGGTTTTCAGGAAATGGTAGGCAATGGCCGGAATGTCCTGGGTCCGTTCCCTGAGCGGAGGAAGGGTCACCGGGAACACCGTCAGCCGGTACAGAAGATCCGACCGGAATTCACCATCGGCTGCCATGACGCCCAGGTCCCTGTTGGTAGCGGCAACAATCCTGGCACGGGTCGTTTTCAGAATACTGGAGCCCACAGGTTTATACTCCCGGGTTTCAAGGACCCTGAGCAATTTTCCCTGGATATCCATATCCATATTGGACACCTCGTCCAGGAACAGGGTCCCGTTTCCCACGGTCTCGAAAATTCCGGACTTGGCCGTGTCAGCGCCCGTAAAAGCCCCCTTGATATGACCGAACAGCTCACTTTCAAGAAGGGACGGGGAAAAGGTCGAACAGTCAACGGCAAGAAACGGCCGGGCAGACCGGCCGCTGTTGAAGTGAATGGCCCTGGCGAACAGCTCCTTGCCGGTGCCGCTCTCACCGGTGAGCAATACCAGGGAGTCCATGGGTGCCACCCGTTCTATCTTTTCATATACCCGCATCATGGACGGCGCTTCGCCGATAATCCCGGGAAAATCCTCCTTGAGGTACTTCTGCTGTTTCAGGGATGCGTTGGTCCGGGATAGACGCCGGGCCTCCATGGCCCTGTCAACTACGGCCAGGAGCTGATCGCCGGTAAAGGGTTTGGTGATGAAATCAAAGGCTCCCTGCTTCATGGCTTCCACGGCATTGTCCACGGTGCCGTTGCCGGTCATGATAATAACCGTAACGTCCAGGGCCTCCTGGCGCAAGGTGCGCAGAATTTCCAGGCCGTTCATGTCCGGAAACTGAATGTCCAAGAGGACCAGTCCTCCGGCACGGTTCCGGATCGCCTCAAGCCCCTGCCTTCCCGAGGTGAATGTGGACACCGAATGCCCCTTCTCACAGAGAATCAGACGGCATCCGGCACAGATGGAGGGTTCATCGTCGATGACCAGTATGGTGGATTCCGTCATGACAATATCAAGGATTCCCAGCCCTGCCCCGGGGCATGACACTCAACGGACAGGCGCAAGACCTGCTTCCCATGCATGATAACGATCCTTTCCTGGAGCCCCAGCCCTGTTTTGAACAAATGCTCATGTTTCTGTATATCCTAAATTCGATTCATGATCAAGAGATTCCCACCAGGAACTATCTCCCAGAGGGTCCACCAGGAAAACAAAGTCCTGGGCCCAACAGCAATGAAGCAGGGCATAAACCTGACAGGTTCTGCCCATTCATGCCATGAGAGATCATCTGAATCTGCTTTCATTTCACGAACACACCTTTCCAGCCGCCGGCGATCATGCCGGTGACGTTGAGCAGAACCGACGGCGCTTTCAGAGCAGAACAGTACCGATATACTGCGTTAACCGGTGGAGGACTTTTTCAATCATGTGTTATGGAATCCTTTTTCAGTCTATGTTAGGATTAACGTCAGCACCGTTGACCTGACCCGTACAGGAGATACCATGAACCCAAGTCCCAGAACCGCCTTAAGAGTGTTTATCCCGTTTGCCCTGGGATACTTCCTGTCCTATCTTTTCAGGGTGGTCAATGCCGTGATCGCGCCTGACCTGGTTCAGGACCTGGGGATCGACCCATCCCAGCTCGGTCTTTTGACATCCACCTACTTCATTGCCTTTGCCTCATCCCAGCTCCCCCTGGGATTACTCCTGGACCGGTTCGGTCCCAGGATCGTGGAGTCGATCCTCCTGGTTTTTGCGGCCGTTGGGGCTGTCATGTTCGCATGGTCAACCAGCCTTACCGGCGTTATCGTTGGAAGGGCTCTCATCGGTTTCGGTGTATCGGCCTGCCTGATGGCGGCTTTTAAATCCTATGTACTCTGGTTTCCCAGGAATCTGTGGCCCCGGGTCAACGGGTTCCAGATGGCTGCCGGGGGACTGGGGGCCCTGTCAGCAACCATACCGGTGGAATGGACCTTGGGTATGACGGACTGGCGGGGCCTGTTCCTGGGCCTGGGCGCCTTAACCCTGGCCATTGCCCTGACCGTGTTCTTCGTGGTCCCGGAAAAAACGGCCCAGGGGCCCCGGGAGAGCTTCGGGTCCCAGCTCAGGGGTGTACGGCAGGTTTTCACTTCCTGGGATTTCTGGAGGACCGCTCCCCTGACCACCCTATCCCAGGCAACATTCCTGTCAGTCCAAGGTCTCTGGGCCGGCCCTTGGCTCAGGGATATGGCCGGCATGGATCGCATGGGGGCAGCCCAGGTCCTGTCGTGGATTGCCGGGGCCATGATCGTAGGGTTCATTGTCCTGGGATTTGCAGCAGAACGGCTATCCCGGGCCGGGGTCACGGTTCTGACAACAGCCGTTACGGGAATGGGGGTGTTCATGGGGGTTCAGGCCCTGATTATCCTGAACGGGCAGGTCTGGGCAGTCCCCCTGTGGATCGGATTCGGTTTTTCCGGAACCTCGGGCATTATCGCCTATGCAGCCATGTCCCAGAGTTTTCCGGTCCGCCTGTCCGGCCGGGTAACAACGGGCATCAACCTCCTGGTTTTCATTGCAGCCTTTGCCGGGCAATGGGCCATCGGGTCAATCATCAATCTCTGGCCGGTCACTGCCCAGGGGCATTACCACCCGTCCGGATACCAGGCCGGGTTCTCCCTGGTCCTGGGACTCCAGGCCCTGACCCTGGTCTGGTTCATCCTTGCAGGACTCCGGAAACATCCGGTTGTCACCCCGGATACGGGAGACACCGGGGCCTGATTGACAAAGACCGCCGGAAAGACGCTTTGATCATTGTCAAATTGGACATTTTCATCCTGGATCTACATGTGCTTCTTATAAGCTCCCTTGACCTGGAAAAAGTGATCGATCAGGTCTGGGTTGTCCAGGGAAAAGGGGGTGGCGGGCCGCATGCAGCGCGGCCCGCCGGGTTATGGCACCTCCAAGCGGCCTGACGCCCAGGCCGGCCATAACTTAAAAGGACACCCGATTGCGTCATACCAGGGACCGGACAAAATCCCCTGCGGCCCGGGCCCCGTGCTCCTCCACAATGCGGATGGTCTGGGACCCCACAACAGCGATGTCGACCTTGCCCCTGAGATAATCTACGTCGCCCCTGTCCTTGACGCCGAACCCCACGGCCAGGGGCAGGTTCGTGGCTTTCCTGCACCGGGCCAGGTAAGCGCCCACATCTTCCGAAAACCGTGTTTCCCTGCCTGTGACCCCTTTGCGCGCAACGCAGTACACAAACCCCCTGGCCTTGGATGCCAGAAAGGACATCCTTTCATCCGTGGTCGTGGGGGAAAAAATATAGATGGGGCAGACACCGTTCTGGTCCATGACCGACTGGTACCCGCCGCCCTCTTCCGGAGGCAGATCCGGAACAATGGCACCCCTTAAACCGGCTGTGGCCATGTCGGCTGCAAACCGGCCCTCCCCGTACTTGAAAACGATGTTGTAATAGGTCATGAACAGGAACGGTATCTGGAACCGAGCTGCCGCCTCTCTGGCAAAATCAAAACAACGGGCTACCCGGACTCCCTTTTCCAGAGCTCTCTGGTTGGCTTTGAGGATAACCGGGCCGTCGGCCATGGGTTCGGAAAATGGGATCTGCAGCTCCATGAGGTCCACCCCGGCGTTGACCATCTCCTCCACCAGGATCATGGACTGGTCCATGTCGGGGTAACCCAGGACGATGTGGGTCATGAGCAGGATATCCCTGTGGCGGAGGCGGTCCTGAATATAGGTTTCAAGCATGGTAACCTCCTGCCTTGGCGATGATGAACTCCCGCCATTTGGGATCATCCAGGGCATCGGCGATGGTAAAGATATCCTTGTCGCCCCTGCCGGACTGGTTGATGATGATGGCATCATCCCCGGACAGTTCCGGGGCTTCCTTAAATGCCCGTGCAAAGGCATGGGCGGACTCAAGGGCCGGGATGATCCCCTCCATGCGCATGGTCAGGCGCAAGGCCTGGATGACCTCCTGATCCGTAGCCCCCTCGAACCGGGCCGTTCCCAGCTCCTTCATTCTGGACAATATGGGGGAGACGCCGACATAATCCAATCCTGCGGCAATGGAATGGGTCTCCTTCATCTGTCCGTCGTCATCCTGGAGGAAAAAGGTCTTATACCCCTGGGCAATGCCAACGCTGGCGTCGCCAGAACACAGGCGCGCGGCATGGGCACCCGAGGACAGTCCGCGGCCCGCGGCCTCCACACCCACACACTCTACCCCGGGTTCGGGAAACCCTGAAAAGATGCCCATGGCATTGGAGCCGCCGCCCACACAGGCATACACCCGCCTGGGAAGACGACCTTCCCTGGCCAGGATCTGCTGTCTGGCCTCTATGCCGATGATGGACTGAAAATAGGAGACCATTTCCGGGAACGGGTGGGGTCCACACGCAGTTCCCAGAACATAATGGGTGTTGTCCATGTTGGTCACCCAGTCCCGGAAGGCCTCGTTGATGGCATCCTTGAGGATCCGGGTTCCGTCTGTCACCGGGATGACCCTGGCTCCCATCTGTTCCATCCAGAACACGTTGGGACGCTGGCGCATCACATCCTTTTCACCCATGTAGATGGTGCAGTCAAACCCGAACCGGGCTGCCATGGTTGCCGTGGCAACCCCGTGCTGGCCTGCACCGGTTTCTGCAATGACCCTGGTTTTCCCCATGCGCTTTACCAGGAGGCCCTGGCCCATGACATTGTTGGCCTTATGGGCGCCGGTATGGTTCAGATCCTCCCGTTTGATATAGATCCGGGCACCATTGAAATGGCGGGTCAGGTTCCCGGCAAAGGTCAAGGGGGTGGGCCTGCAGGAATAGGTGGACATGAGGTCGGCATACTCCTCCCAGAACCGGGGATCACCCTTAGCAGTCCGGAACTGGCGCTCCAGCTCGTCAAAGGTTGCCACCAGTACTTCCGGCAGGAATGCGCCGCCGAACCCTCCGTAATACCCCCGTTCAATCATGGGTGGAACCTCCCAGGGTCTGTGAGAAAACAAACCGGTCTGTACGGCAGAAAAACTCGGAATAAATGGCATTTTCCGCCTGGGGAAAATGGATGAACCGTTTGACATTCAGTATGGGATCCTTGTCTCCCAGTCCCAGGATCCTGGCCCTGACAGCCGGAAGTGTGGCGATCCTGAAGGTCTGCCTGCCGCCGGAGGGTGTCATGTAATACCGTTCGGAAACCAGCCGGGCCAAGGATTTTCCTGCAAGATCCAGAGCATCGATTCCAGGGAACAGGTCCTGGGAAAGGCAGATGTCCTCGATCAGGACCGGATCGCTTTTTGCCAGGGTAAGCCGGGAAAAAAAATAGGCCCTGGAACGGGAAAAGGGATTGTCCACGTCATCGGGCATGGTCTGAAGACCAATGGATTTCAGGATGCGGGTCTCAATGGGAACACCCTGGCGGAGGAACGCCGACGATGTGCCGGCCAGGGAAAACAGATCAACCTCCTGCCCCGGCTCGCGGACATAGGTGCCTGATCCCCGGCGCCGGTCCACCATGCCCTTGCGGACCAGGATGTCGATGGCCTGACGGGCCGTGGGCCGCCCAATGCCGAATTTTTTTGCAAGCCCTATCTCCGGCGGGATTTTCGATCCCGGCTGGAACTCACCAGAGCGGATACCAGCCGTCAATATGTCTGCCAGCTGGTGGTACAGCGGAACAGGTGACTGGGGATTTAACATGGGATTGTTCTCCTGATCCGTTCAATGAACGGGTTTATATTTACCGGAAATGTCCGGTTTCTGACCTTGTACGGATTCAACAGAAAATTTGTCAAGTTGTCAAGACATATTTTTATTCTTGAGGGCAGAACCCAGTCGTGTATCATCATCATGGCCAGATGCATTCTTCCATCACCGGACCCAGGGCATTTTCGCATTGACTTTTCAGACCCCGGTCCCCATAATCGGCCGAAAATAATAAAGCCCATGCAACGGGCAACAGGATACAGGAAGGCCATGGCAACCATAGTTCTCAAACCCGGCAAGGAAAAATCCCTGCGCCAGCATCATCCCTGGGTATTTTCCGGGGCACTGGCCCATGTCCCTGACGATCTTTCGATCGGGGAAACCGTGGACATTCTGTCCCACAAAAGAACATTTCTTGCCAGGGGTTCTGTTTCCCCCCATTCCCAGATCAGTGTCCGGGCATGGACCTTTGATCCTGACGAACCGGTAGATGCGTCTTTTTTCCACGCCCGTCTCAGGCAAGCTGTCAACAGGCGCAGCCTTGACCCGGCAGGCAGCCCGGGCAATGCCGTCCGCCTTGTCAATGCAGAATCGGACGGGCTGCCCGGTCTTATTGTAGATCGCTATGCAGACTTTCTGGTGTTTCAATGCCTGGCCGCGGGTGCTGAATTCTGGAAAGCCGAAATTGTCAGGCAACTCCAGGACCTTATTCCCTGCCAGGGGATCTTTGAGCGCTCGGATGTGGATATCCGGTTCAAGGAAGGCCTGAAACCGGTAAAGGGGGTCATGGCCGGAAAAACACCTCCGGAACTGGTGGAAATCCAGGAAGGAAGCGCCAGATTCCTGGTGGATATCGTCAATGGACACAAGACCGGGTTTTACCTGGACCAGAGGGAAAACCGCAACCGGATCCTGCCCTATGCAAAAGGCGCAGACGTGCTCAACTGTTTTGCCTATACCGGCGGATTCGGGATCTATGCCCTGCTCGGGGGAGCGGCCCGCCTGACCAGCGTGGAGATTTCAGGCCCGACCCTGGAGCTCCTTAACAGGAACCTGACTGTCAACAACGTGGACCTGTCCAGGGCAGAAACACTCCAGGCCGATGTGTTCTCTCTTTTGAGAACCTTCCGGGACCAGGACCGCCAGTTTGACCTCATTGTCCTGGATCCGCCCAAATTCGCCGAGTCCAGGAGACAACTCAACAAGGCCCTCCGGGGGTACAAGGATATCAACTGGCTGGCGTTCAGGCTGCTCAAACCGGGCGGGTTCCTGTTCACCTTTTCCTGTTCGGGCCTGGTGGACACGCCCCTGTTCCAAAAGGTCGTTGCCGATGCCGCCCTGGACGCCCGGCGGGAAGCCCGGATTCTCCAACGTCTTTCCCAGTCGCCGGACCATCCGGTTGCCCTGAATTTTCCCGAGGGACAGTACCTGAAGGGGTTTATCTGCCAGGCTGACTGACCCTTCCAATATCAGGCCAGGACATGCCGATCCAGGACAAAGCAGGTCAGCTCACCGGAAAGCACCTCTTTGCCGCCGCAGGAAACCGTCACCGTCACCGTCTTTTTTTTCCCTTCCGAAGGCAGGACCCTGGCTTCACACACGGCCAGGTCCCCGGTTTTAACAGGCTTCAGAAAACGAACCGACGCCCCGCCCAGGACCACGTTGGGATGGTTGACAGCCAGCATGGCCGCATAATCGGCAAGGCCAAAGATAAATCCGCCATGGACAAGCCCTGTGGCATCGGCAGCCATGCGGTCAATGGTATGCATCTCCACCCTGCAGAACCCCTCTTCAAGAAGCGTTGGCGCCCCGCACAGTTCCGGGTCAATTTTCTGGTGTGTCTGGATCATCATGGTATCTTCCTTTTTGTGTCAGGGATTCTCAGACCCGGATGCCCGGTGCTCATCACCCCAGCCTTAACCCTGAATCCTGCAGAAAAACAATTTACTATAATTTTCTGATACTGTTCTCTGGTACTGCTTGTCATGATAGTACTGCTTGTCATACTGATACTGCTGACTCGACTGACACTGCTAATCAAAAGCACTTGCCTGGTCCAGGTCTGCCTTGAGTTTCTCCATGATCAGGGCTTCGGCATGCTCTGAAATGCCCGCCTTTTCCAGTAGCCCGGCCACCGGCCCGGGTTTGGGAAAAACCGCCGGGTCCCAACCCTTTCCCAGGACATGGGCATAGTAGTCTCCCAGGGCCACCATACCGGTCAGGGAGATTTCCGTGTCAAGGATCCCGGAATGGTGGTCTTCCACGCACCGCTTCAGGGGCTCGGGCATATGCCATTTTTTCATGAGCAGGGCGCCGACCTGGGTGTGGGTGTACCCCAGGACCTCGACCTCCACCTCCAGGCCGGGTCTCTGGGTTTTCTCCTCAAGTTTCAGCACGGCTTTATAGGACTCCATGGCACTCATCAGGATAGCCAGCTTACCGATATCGTGGAGCAATCCTCCCACAAAGGCCTCCTCGGGATCGTGATAACCCAGTTCCATGGCCATGCGCCTGGCAATAATGCCGCATTCCTTGGAATGTTTCCACAGGGGGTGGCTCAGCCGGCTGAATTCCAGCTCACCCTTGGGAAACAATGTGCGGGTTGCCGATGCAATAACAATACTCTTAATGGCCTTGGCTCCCAGACGGTTCACGGCTTCCCGGACCGTTGAAATTTCATGGACCCCCCTGTACAGGACTGAGTTGGCGATCTTGATGAGGGTCATCATGATGGACTGGTCCTGGGATATCATCTCTATCAGGGCGGCCTGGTCATAGCCGGGATCCGACAGCAGGTTCAGGATCTTTGTTGTGATGTGGGGCATGGCCGGGAGTTCATTCACGGTTTCGGCAACTCCGGTAAGGGCCGGTGACGGATTCACAGGCTTTCCGGGAGCCGGTGTTCCTGTCAGCGAAGTGTCTCCCGAAACTGCCTGGGCGCCCTGGGAGGTGAAACCTGTTTCCGGATTGAGCATCCAGGACAGGATTTCCAGGTACCTGAACGGAGAGCTGCCCGGAGCATCCCTACCGGTGATGACATACAGAAAACTCACCGTGTCCTGGTGCTTCTGGTAGGGAATGACGGCACACTGCTCCCGGTCCCGGATCCGGATGGCGTCCTCAAGGACTCCTGTTTCAAAATAGGCGCCGAAAAAGGCTGCCCTGGTTTCCAGTATCCTGGAAAACAGGGGGTCCGGAGGATTTTTAAGGGGCAGATTCCTGAGATGCGTCCTATGCAGTGCCCGGCCATCATCCCTGTAAAAGTGGAGCAGGTGAACAACCTCGCGGGAATTCATTGATACAACAAAAAAATGATCAAAGGCCGATTTGCAGAAGGTGAGCACCCCCTTCATCCTGTCGCTTAATGTGGTTGACGTCAGGATCTGCCGGCTTGCGTTCTTGAAGGGCATGAACAGCTCATCTCCCCGGACAGGCATGGATGCCACGCCCTGGTCTGCTTCCGGGACAGGGTGAAGGGCGATTCTCCGGTCATCCACAAGTTTTTTCAAGAGCTTCAAAGTCGTGTGGGTGGGAAACGGGGATTTGTTGACCAGGACTCTCAGAGAGACACCCGGCTTGATCCCATGGACAAGGATCCGCTCACCCGCGGTCATGGAACCCAGTGCCTTTGTCACGGACACAGCCCTGTTAAGGGAGGAGAACTCCCTCTCCATGTCCCTGGCTTCATCAATCCACTGGGCGATCTCCATGGCTGTGGCCTGGGGATTGAGAGCCAGTCCGTCCCCGGTCAGACCCGTGTCCAGTTCCGTAAATTTGAAAAACCCCTGGTCAAGGCTGAAAAACTCAAATATCACCTCTTTCATGGCCCCCTGGTAACAGTGCCGGACAGTATCGTTGGCCATGAGGCTGAGGCGGTCAAGTATCTGCCGGACCGGCATTCCGGTTTCTGACCGGGCCCGGACCAGGGTATCATAGTTCTGGCTGTTGATCATACGGTTAAACAGTAGTGATTTCATTGCCTTACTGTCGGACTTTTCAGACTGGGCGTCGATGATCAAGCCTTCTTTTACGGAAACCGTGAGCACCAGGGCATCGCTGGTAACGGTCAGGACACCTTCCTTGCCCAGGTTGGCCACCAGAATCAGGAGGTCGGGCGGAAAAAAATGTACCAGGCTTCCTTCGAATTTCAAGGTGTCACCCTGTCTATGTCGGCTCGTTGTAGGTTTCAGGACTGTATGACTATAGTACAGCACCGGAAGGTTTTTCAAATGTTTTGTGGAATTTCAGGCCATCCCTGTGGTATAAAGTGGACGGATAACAGCAACTGTACAAAGGACAATAGCCATGAAAACCTTGAGCGCAACCTGCAGCTTGGGCAGCGGTACCCTCCATTTCCTGAGAAACGGGACCGGCACAGGCACCGTACTGTTTCTCCACGGAATCAGTTTCACTGCCCGGATCTGGGAAAAAGCCGGCATTCTTTCAGAGCTCGGCAGCGCCGGATACCATGCCCTGGCAGTAGATCTGCCCGGTTATGGAGACTCCACGCCCCTGAAAGTACCGGATGCAGAGCTTCTCCTGCCCGTGGTGGAAACCCTGAATATCAACCGTACGGTGATCATCGCCCCGTCCTTCAGCGGCCGGTTTGCAGTGCCCTTTATTCTGGACAACCCGTCCAGGGTGGAGGGATTTGTCTCGGTGGCGTCCCGGGGAATAGACCTCCACCAGAACCGGCTTCATGAAATGGCATGCCCTGTGCTGGCTGTCTGGGGAGAAAAGGATGACATCATTCCCCTGGCCCTGGCCGACATCCTAGTAAATGCAGTTCCAAGGGGCAGAAAAATCATCATTCCAGGGGGGACCCATGCCCCGTACCTGAGCGACACCGGGCGATTCACCCGGGAGCTTCTGGATTTTCTGAAAACCTGCTTCAACACCCCCCGACCTTTATGAGAGGACATCCGCTGCCCATGCTGCCCGTATATGTGGATATGGATGATGTCCTGTCAGACACGACCCGGATTCTGGTGGATGTCCTCGGTCGACAAGTACTCCCGGCCAGGCATGGATACCGACATTGCCGTTTCCCTTGATGAGTTTTCCAGGAACCGGTACTGTCTTGCCGTTGAAGACTCTCCGGCCATGGCCGACTACCTGTCCAATACCATGAAGGTCCCCGTGGCCCTCATGGACCGCCCCTGGAACAGGGATTTCCAGACCCGGCAGGCGTGCCTCCGCCACCGGTCCTGGACCTCCATCAGGGCGGCCCTTTCTCCCCACCCCTGAAAATGGTGACAGGTTGGTCATGTCTGTTTTATGATTGAAAAAATCAACTGAAAGCAGTATTGTGACCACAATTTTTCCCGGAATTCCGGGCTGCTTCTGCCAATCCTACCATGGCCCTGACCAAAACGCAGTCTGCCATGTATGAAACAAAGGAGATTCCCATGCTGTTCATGAAAACCGACCACCGTCCATTCACACGCCTGTCCCTTACCGCTTTCATGGTTCTGACCTTCATGGCTGCTGGAACTCTCCATGCCACGGACGCTTCATCACCCACTCGGACAGGCATCTCAACCCCTGAACCGGACTTTGACTTCAAAACCGTCCTGGACGGAACCAAGGTCAGGCACGATTACCTGGTGCGCAACGCCGGCACCCGGGAAGCAAGAATCACCCATGTTAAGACAGACTGCAGCTGCACCACGGCCGAGTACCCGGAATCGATTCCAGCAGGGGGAGAAGGCCATATCACCCTGATCCTGGATACCACCGGATACGGCGGACAGACCCTTTCCCGGACTGTCGAGGTGTCACTGGACGACCCGGACACCCCTTTTGTGGCGCTTAAACTGGAAGGAGCCGTGGATACCTTTGCCACCATATCGCCTGCCAATGTCAGCTTGACAGGCCCTCCCGGCACGGGAACCCGGACTGAAGTCACCATTGTGCCGTCCCCCAAATACCCGTTTTCCATTGTGGGGACATCCGTGAAAAGCAAGAAAAATATCGCCTGCAGTCTGGCCAGATCGGCTGACCGTTATGTGCTGACCGTTCAAAACCTTCTGGAGCAGCCGGGCCGGTATTTTGAAATCATCGTCCTGACCACGGACAGCCCCCTGCAGCCCGAACTCAAAATCCGTGTCATGGGCATTATCAGGAACTCCTGATCCAGCCATGAACGATCTACAGGACCCCGTAAACAGGATCATCGCCCGGTACGGCCTTGCACCCCATCCAGAAGGGGGTTTTTACAGGGAAGTGTTCAGGTCAAGGTCTCTTGTCATATCCAGTGTGACCGAGCGCCCCAGACAGGCCGTGACCCATATCTATTTCCTGCTGCCCCGGGGACAGGTAAGCCGGTTTCACAGGGTCGTCCACGACGAAATATGGAATTTCTACGAGGGCGCCCCGGTACGCCTGATCACCTTTGACGGCCAGAGCGTTCAGGAGACCCGCATCGGTCCGGAACCCGAAGGGTATGCCGCCGTGGTCCCTGGAGGAGTGTTCCAGGCAGCCGAATCCACCGGAGCCTATTCCCTGACAGGATGTACAGTGGCTCCGGGATTTGATTTTTCAGACTTTGCCTTCCTGTCGGGCAACCGTCCCATGGCTGAGATCCTCCATCGCGATCACAGTTCCTATTCAGCATTTCTGTGATCGCGGCACCCTTTTCCCAAGATTATCGTTGAAATCCACACGCACAATGGTTACTATGTTTCAATCATGATCAAACAAGGAGATGCGCATGCCGGAAAAATCAAAAAAAATATGCCCGACCTGTAATGGGAAAAAAGTGGTGGACGGTACCTGTGAATGCAATGCAGAGTGGCGTGGTACCCAGAACGGCGACACCGTTGACGACTGCCAGTGCAGCCCTGAGACAAAGTGCCCGACCTGCTCGGGAACCGGTTTTGTGAACGCCTGATACACGGCGATCCGGACACTCGGCAGAAAAACGAGAACATCGGAGGTGAACCATGGCCTTATCTGGAATCGGGAATGCGGTATCTGCAATGAGGGCATTTGGAACGGCCATGTCTTCAACCGCCAACAACATCGCCAATGCCCAGTCCCAAGGGTACAAGAAGACAATGGCAGTGATCGAACAGGCAGGCAATGACCAGGGGGTGACCGTCAGCATCAGCCGCGACGCTTCTCAAGGTTACGTGGACGATCAGGGCAATGAACTGTCCAATGTGGACATTGCCCGGGAAATAACATCCACAATAGCAACGGAGGCCGGTTTCAAGGCCAACGTTGCCAGCGTCAGGACCATGGATGAGATGGTGGGTTCCCTGCTGGACATCAAAGGCTGATCCCGGTCTTTGCCTCCTGCCCCCATGTGCGACACCTTTTGGGAAGATCTGCAGTGATTGACCCGGGATATCATTTCATTTTGACACACAGGTCTGATTGGAGTAAGGACAACAGGTCTATTATCGATACCGTCATAAACCTGTGTTTTGCGCAAACCGCGCAGAACCTTTAAGGATCTGACCTGTGACCACAAACACCCTCAAGAATCTGCTGGTGCCCTATGGCGTTGAGCCGGTAAAGTTTGAAAAGCTCGAGGGCTACGGAAGCCTGAACTACAGGGTCCATACCGCCAACCAGAAACAGTATGTGCTGAAAATCCACACCGATCCCCGGGAGATGGATCTGATCCGGGAAGAGCACCGGCTCCTTGCCGCCATGAATAAGGATCTTCCCTTCAAGCTTCCCATGCCGGTATTGAACGTCCTGGGGCAGGACGTCACCCAGTGTCCGGACCAGTCCTTTTCCCGGCTGCTCACCTTTATCCATGGCGATCTTCTGACCACCATACCCTTTACCCCAGGCCTGCTCCAGAACTTCGGCAGGACCATCGGCCTTTTGAACCGGGCCATGTCCGGGCTGAGGAGCACCCCCTATGAAGCCAGAAAACTCCACTGGGACCTCCAGCACACCCTCTTCAACCGCCCCAAGGCCGTTTTTATCCAGGACCCGAAACAACGGAAACTGGTGGATTTTTTCCTGGACCAGTTCGAACACACGGTACTGCCCCGGTACCCTGAACTGCGCTGGAGTATGATCCACGGTGACCTCAATGACTGGAACATCCTGGCTACCCCTGACGCTGTCACCGGTATCATCGACTTTGGAGACATGTCCTATTCCCCGGCCATCCACGAACTGGCCATTGCCCTGAACTACGCGATGCAGCGAAGCGGGGCCCATGATCCTATCGACAGCGTCCTGCCCATGCTCCAGGGATATTGCAGTGTTCTCGGGCTGACCCGGCTTGAGATCGAACTGCTCTATTACCTGATTCCTGCCAGACTGTCCATGAGCCTGTGCCATTCTGCAGAGGCAAAAAACCAGGCCCGGGATACCGAGTATGTCCTTATCAGTGAAAAACCGTCCTGGACGCTCATTGAAAACTGGATACAACTGAACCCGATGGCCGTGACAAACCGCTTCCTTGGGGCTGCCGGACTCAAATCCGACAACCCGGATGCTCACAGAACAGAGGTTTTGGAAAAGCGCAGGGCAACTTGCGGCCCCAGCCTCGGCCTCAGCTATCCGGAACCGATTCTGATGACA
The DNA here is from genome assembly GCA_043806875.1 of Pseudomonadota bacterium. Classification (GTDB taxonomy): domain Bacteria; phylum Desulfobacterota; class Desulfobacteria; order Desulfobacterales; family Desulfobacteraceae; genus JAZDGN01. The sequence goes on along the minus strand of JAZDGN010000064.1, from coordinate 15,199 downwards.
GGCTCGGCCTTTCAGTACATGTATGACAGCCAGGGCAGAACCTATCTGGATGCCTACAACAACATACCCCACGTGGGCCACTGCCACCCAAGGGTATCTTCGGCCATTACCCGGCAGATCAGGAGACTCAACACCAACACCCGGTATCTATCTGATGCCATGGCCAGTTACAACGATAGGCTCCTGGCCCGTTTTCCAAAGCCCCTGGACACCGTATTCTACCTCAATTCCGGCAGTGCTGCATCGGACCTGGCCCTTCGCATGGCCAGATGCGTTACAGGCAGGGACCACACCCTGGTCCTGGAACACGGATATCACGGGAATACCCTGGCCTGCATCGAGATCAGTTCCTATAAATTTGACGGCAAGGGAGGCAGCGGCCCATGTTCCCGGGTGACCCGGCTCCCCCTGCCCAGGGCGTTCATGGGTGACTTTACAACAGGAGAAGACTATGCCCATGATGCCATTGCCCGCATTTCAGGCCTCCTATCCCAGGGGACCCTTCCATCGGCCTTCATCGCCGAACCGGTCTCAGGGTGCGGGGGCCAGGTCCCCCTTGCCCCGGGATACATGCAGCACCTTGGCCCCTGGCTGAATGCCAGGGGAATTTTGACCATCATCGACGAGGTCCAAACCGGGTTCGGCAGACTGGGGACCCACTTCTGGGGTTTTGAACAACTCGGGATAGTCCCGGATCTGGTGGTCCTGGGGAAACCCATGGGAAACGGGCATCCCATCGCCGCAGTTGTAACCCGCAGAGAAATCGCCATGGCCTTTGCCAACGGCATGGAATTTTTCAGCTCCTTTGGCGGGAACCCCGTGTCCCTGGAAGCAGCCTCAGCCGTACTGGATGTGATGGACGACGAAGGTCTGATGGAGCATGCCCGCATCACAGGCCACCACCTCACCTCAACCCTGAACCGGATAGCCAGGACCCATAAAGTCATGGGTGATGTGCGGGGCTCGGGCCTGTTTCTGGGAATCGACTTCATCACCCGGGACTCAAAACCTGCCACAGCCCTGGCCGGCCGGGTAAAGGACGCCCTGAAGCTCAGGGGGATACTCACCGGAACCGACGGTCCCCATGACAATGTACTGAAGATAAAACCGCCCATGTGTTTCAACCAGCGGGATGCAGACCTGTTTTGCCATCACCTTGACCTGGTTCTTACCCATGAGAATCAGACGGAACCGGTCTGATGCGTACAAAACTACTGCATGCATTGAGACCAGGACGGACCGAGGTTTGACATGACTGCGATTCTTGTCCCATTCATTGCCCTGTACACGGCTGTTCTGACCTTGATGATGGGGATAGGCCTGCTCAACACCTTCCTGAGCCTGAGAATGACACTGGAAGGTTACTCGACCCAAACCACGGGACTTGTCCTGACCGCCTATTATGTGGGGCTGATCCTGGGCAACTTCCTCTGTTACAGCCTGATCCGGCGTGTTGGCCACATCAGGGCGTTTGCAGCCTTTGCAGCCATGACAACCACCATGATCATGCTCCACGGACTGTTCATGTCACCCCTGTCCTGGGCCCTTTTAAGGTTCATCACAGGAGTCGTAACCTTTGGCCTGTATACGGTCATTGAAAGCTGGCTCAACGAATGCACACCTGCCAATGCCCGGGGAAGGGTATTCTCCATCTACCTGGTCATGTGCTACCTGGGAATCTCCATAGGCCAACAGCTCCTCAGGGCCGGCGACCCTCTGGATCATACCCTGTTTCTCATTTCAGGCCTGTTCGTGGCCCTTTGCATCGTTCCCATCGCCGTTACCCGGTCCATTCACCCGGAGCTGCCAGGCCTGGGCCATTTCCGCATGGGACGCCTGATCCGCAAGGCGCCGGTGGGCGTTATGGGATGTCTGGCCGCGGGCCTGATCAACAGCTCCGTGTACGCCATGGGACCTGTTTTCGGCCACCTCATCCACCTGAGTGTATCCCAGATCTCAGTATTCATGTCCGCGTGCATCCTTGGCGGGCTCTTGCTCCAATGGCCGGTGGGCATCATCTCGGACCGGTTTGACCGCGCGTTTGTCCTTTTCTTTTTGGCCCTGATCCTGGCCCTGTTCTGTCCGGTGGTAATCCTGGCTGCCGGGATCAGTTACCCGGCACTGATCGCTGCCATTACCTGTTTCGGGGGTCTGGTTTTCGCCATCTATCCCGTTTCCGTGGCCAGGACCTATGATCTTTTCGGATCTAAAGAGAGCGTCCAGGTCAGTTCAGCTCTGATCTTTGCCTACGGCTTGGGAGCTGCAGCAGGCCCTGCTCTGTCATCAGGCGTCATGGCCCTGTCAGGCAAACCCCATGGATTTTTTTTGTATATCGCAGCGGTGAGCACCCTGTATGCCGGGATCACCCTGTTCCTGAAAAAAACAGAACGCATCCAGGTAGTACCTGTTGACAAACAGGTGGATTTCATGGCCCTGAGAAGCACATCAACGGTTGCGGTCCACCAGGATCCCAGGACCCAGCCCATGGACGGCAATAACCCCTGACCCGGACATCGCCCGGCTGCCAGGCGATACAGGACACCACGCCATGCCAAGACTCAAACAGGAGTATGAACAACAGGGATTCTACGGTATCGGACTGATCCACTCGGTAAAGGACCTCAACATCGGTACCCTGTGGCGCTCGGCCTACATCCTGGGCGCCTCCTTTATCTTCACGGTGGGCAACCGGTACAGAACCCAGGGAAGCGACGTGACAAAATCCTGGTTAAAAATCCCCCTGTACCACTATGACACCATGAATGCATTGTATGACCACCTGCCACACGATACCCGGCTCGTTGCCGTTGAGATGGCACCCCAGGCCACGCCGCTGAAGGACTTTGTCCATCCGCCCAGAGCTGTGTATCTTCTGGGCAACGAACAGGTCGGCCTGCCGCCCGGGCTCCTGGCCGACTGCCATGCCGTCGTCAGCCTGCCAGGAGCTTTCAGCCTGAATGTCTCGGTTGCCGGAAGCCTTGTCATGTATGACCGGATCTGCAAGATCAGCCACAGTCTACCCCAGAAAAGCACACCCGTGGATCTGCCCTCTCCTGCCTTTTAGCCCCTGAACGTGCCGATCTCATCTGTTTTTCCACTCAAACCGGTGAGGCCATTTTGTGGTATCGGACAAAAGCGTTGTATGGCACAGGTGACAGGTATTCAGTTTTTCAGGGTTTGTCCCGCCATGCTTTTGTGCGAACTCATCCAGTTCATCCAACTCTCCCTTGGAGGATTCATGACAGGCACCGCAGCTTCCAATGCTCTTGGCTTTTCCCTGGTATTGAATTGCCTGGTAGTTATCAGAACTCTGTGTGGTCGGCACCATTGCATGGGGGCTTCCGTGGCAGGCAGCACAGTACAAATTCCCGTGCCCTTTTGCATTCCTGTACAGGGTATCCCCGGTATCAACTTCAGCCACCCCGGCATGGCAGGTTATGCATTTAGGTTCATTTACCCATGGGAGTCTCGTCTTATTCTCTATGGAAAGCGCAACCTGCGCCATGGTTCCGTGACAGGTCGTGCAGTTGCCATCCGGGGATGAATGGGCAATACTACGGTTGCACTGGTTTGTCTGGCCAGGATGGCAGTCATAGCAGGAAGCATTTCTCCCGGCATGGGAGCCATGAATCGCCTGGGACAGATATATTCCTGATGAGCCTTCAGAGGAGCTTCCCAATGCAGGGCTTCCATGACACTTTGCACATAAAACAGGTTTCTGGACGATTAGCGTTGTTGCGTGCCGGGTGTCGTGTTTGCTCAGGACGTCGTTGAATGCATCACTCCCATGACATTTCCCGCAGTTTATATCGTCGGATGTGGGGATGGTGGCCCGGGTCCTTGCAACCAGAGAACCGGCAAGATCCCTTACCGTCACTTCTGCGACCTGGTATGGACTCCAGACCAATAGATCATTGACAGGCACAACAGGAATACCATCAACCTGGAAATGATCTGTTTTATTCAGCATCAACCCTGATAACGCGTTGTGGATTTCAGGATCCGCCAGATTGAGCCCGGTATCCCTGACCAAGGCAGTTCCAAAAAGCGGTTCGGCATTGTCCCAGAACTGCCCATAGGATAACTTGCCGTAGGAGTAGGTGTTTCCCACCAGGGCATATGCAGCAGCCAGATTCCTGGTAACGATCACTGGCTTGCCCGCCTTTTGTACGACAGTTGCCCAAAGGGTGTTGTACGGCGGCAGAATGACTGCAGAATTGTAAGTTGGATTCAAACAGTGCATGCCAAGGTCATTCCAGGCAAAAACAATATGGGTTGATTCACGGATGGTCTGAAAAAAACCCCCGGCCTCCACATGGAATCCTGGCCTGAGATTTATTACGGGTGCTTTGAAGATAACAACGGCATCCTTTTTTATGACGACATTGTGACCTGCTGTAATGGAGGTCGTTCCCACGCACTCACAATCGGCTCCAGCGGGGAAAATGACATCCTGGATGGTAACAACATCCCCCGAGCAGGAAGGACAATCCGCAGCTTCTACAGAATATAAAACTGAACTTCCCACACTGAAAATGACGGCAATACAGATTGAGACGATGCAGTTAACCATTTATGGATCCTCCTGGTCCGGCAGCTCAACATGGCGGGAGCGACTGCAGGAAATCACCTTGGGGTTCAAAGCCCCAGGAATTTTTCCCAGATAGCATACCGGCCAAACACAGTGAGCAGACCTGGACAGCGTAATGAATTTACCATAGTCCTGCCTTTTGATTCATGGAAGGGATCTTGCCTACCAGGATAAACCTGAACCCAAGTAAAATACAAGAAATTTAATATGGAACCTGCGATCAGCAGGAGACCTGCAGTCTGTCCGGAAATTTTACTGCCGCTCCCATGATAGATGGATCCATGCGCGGACCGGTAAATTTTTGGAGTTTAGGGAGAAAGTTTACAATTTTCGGCACCTGTTGTTCATGTTGCACAACCTGATCACGGCCGGACAATTTTAATTATCAAAAAAGCGACATATCTGTACCAGATTCGAAATTCCATGACAGCTGAAACTTCCCCACTTTAATCCAGATAACATCTTAATAATTTCGCCAATTCAAAAAATCAACCAAAATATTACAAGACAATCATACTCTGCGAAATGATATGAGAAAAACAAAAAATTAATGGCGCTTCAGAGACAATTCCCCATGGAAAACGCTGTCAAACCATTAATTGTCCGGATAAAGAATCCTTGACTTTTATCCTGGTTCTTATATGAATAAGTATCCATCCGTCAATTCTGCGGACCATCCTTCATAAAAGGGGGGGGGAAGGAAGCAGATTTGAATATGGAGCCCGGACGGAAACCATTAATGAGGAAAAAGATTCAGGAGAATGAAAAAGATGAAAAAACTGATAATATTGATTGCTGCTGTTGCCATGGTAGCATCTTCTGCTCTGGTTGTTTCTGCAGCTGAGTGGAATTTTTATGGCAGTGCCCGGATGATGACCTTTTCAGACAATGTGGAAACACCGGGAGCCAAAGACGACAGGGACACGACTTGGGATGCACAGAGCAACAGCCGCATTGGCGCAGATGTAAAGGTTAGCGACACTCTGGAAGGCAAATTCGAGTACGGCACAGGCGTAAACCTGAGAAGACTCTATGCTGAATGGAATTTCGGCGCAGGCAAACTGCTTGCAGGCCAGGAATACACACCCATTTCAGACATAGCCTACTCAAACCAGGTATGGTATGAGGACGATAATCTGAACAGCACAGGTATCCCCTATGCCGGCCGCGTTCCCATGCTCCAGCTGACCTTTGGCGGACTCCAGGTTGCCCTGGTCAAACCAAACACAGCTGCGATTACCGGCCTTTCTGGTGACCAAGATGTTACTTTCCCCAAAATTGAGTTCCTCTATACCCTGTCCATGGACAATTTCTGGGTAGATGTATACGGCGGATACGAGACCTATGAGGTCAACAGCGTTGATGTCGATGCCTACGTTCTCGGTGTAGGCGGCAGCGTTTCCTTTGGCCCTGCCTATGTCAGGGGCACCGTATACATGGCACAGAACGGAAATGTCTACGGCCTTGCTGACGCAGGAGACAACCTGTCCGGTTACAATGCCGCAAGCAAAAAACTCATCGACAATGATACCATCGGCTACGCACTGGTTGCAGGCTACACGGTATCCGATGCCATCACCATTGAAGCCGGTTACGGCGCAAACAAACATGAGCTTGATGTGAACGGCGCCAAAGAAGATGATGCTGCCGGTTACTATGTACAGGCAGTCATCACCCTGGCTCCGGGAGTAAGCATTACTCCTGAAATCGGTGTTCATGACAAAAAAGATGATGCAAGCGGCAGCGAAGAAGGCAAGGTCACCTACTTCGGCGCCAAATGGCAGATCAACTTCTAACACTGTTTTACTGTAACAACCGTCTGGGTTCAACAGGGTCAACAGCCTGAAAGCTGTTGACCCTGTTTTTTTTATGGACAATTGCAACCATGATCAAGCACAGGGAGAAACCATGACCGATCAACCTGAGCCGGACATCTTCCAGGATCAGGCCAGGATGCTGGCAAACCGGGTCCTGAAACGATACAAACACCTCTACAAAAGATTTGCCAGGAAGAATATCCATATATTCAGACTCTATGACAATGACATTCCCGAAATACGGGCGGCTGTGGACTGGTATGCAGGCCACGCTGTCATTGCTGAATACACCCGCTCCCGCTCAATCCGGGGATGGCTCCCTGCCATGGGAGCGGCCGTTGCCCAGGCCCTGGACATAGGACCGGAAAAGATCCATTTAAAGGAAAGGCAAGCCGGTTTCCAGGACGGAAAGCGCTATGAACGTTTCGGCCATTCCAATGAGAAGCTCGTCATGAATGAAAGGGATTTAAAATTTTTGATCAACCTGGATGATTTTGTGGATACTGGCCTTTTTTCGGACCACCGCAATACCCGCCAGATGGTGAGAGATTTGTCCGGAGGCAGGGATTTTCTGAACCTGTTCTGTTACACAGGCTCTTTTACCTGCTATGCTGCCAAGGGGGGAGCACGCTCTACGGTATCTGTGGACCGATCAGACACGGCCATCCAGTGGACCCGGGAAAACCTCGCAATCAACGGCATCCCGGAGACAGACAACACCCTGATCCGTGCCCATATTCAAGATTTTCTGGAAAAAGCCAAAAAAAAGAACCAGAGCTTTGACCTGGCCGTGGTGGACCCTCCCTCATTCTCAACCAGCAAATCCAAGGGGGACCATTTTGACATCGTCCGCGACCACCCTGCCCTTCTCCAGCAGGTACTTGAGATCATGCGGCCGGGATCAGCCATTTTCTTTTCCACCAACCACCAGAATTTCACTCCCAAATTCAAAAGCCTGACCGTGACCCGAATCACAGAGATAACGTCATCCACAATTCCAGAAGATTACGCCAGCAAAATAAAATCCATTCACCGGTGCTGGAAAATTATTGTATAACTATTTACCGCAGTCCTTCCGGCTCAGATTTCCGGAGGCAAACACTGATTTTCTTTTTACCGACAACACCTGAAAGGCGGTGTGTGATGAGACAGCCTGGCACCAAAAAAATGGAGTCCAAAAGGACTCCATTTTAAAAAAACCTTTGCTTCACTAAACTGTCAGTTTATCATGAACCACCCCATTGGGATCCCCCCCGGGGGAAATGATTTCCAGGTGAGGTTTTTTTTCATAGTAGCGAGCAAAATAGAAAAAGGCGTCCCATCCCGAGAACACACCGCTGACGACAGCTGCCAGTTCAGATTTGTCCAGGCCTCAAGAAGGGGTGTCATCATCCAGGCGAATCGATTTTAAAGGAGCCTCCATGACATAAGCGGGTAAGTCGGCAAACCGTCTCTCTAAAATCGAAATACCTGATACGCTCCAGTTTTCCGAGTAGTAATCCAGTCGCACCATTCCAGCCGGAAGCCTGAGATCCTCGACTGCCGTTATTCCGGGTTCCTTGAAATCCCTTGGATTCAGGATATCGACCACCTGAAGGATATCGGATCTGCCCCAGGCGACGATCTGGCGCCCAACTTTCAGATCCATGGCATCCGACAACCGCCCCTGAAGATAGACTTCATTCCATTCATATCCCACTTCGACGTCATAATTCTCCCGGCATTCTTCATCCTCGAACCTCCTGCTTTCGGAAGAGAGATTACAGACGGCGGTCCCGGAAGTCCTTATTCGCCAATCACCGATGCTTCGTATGTAGACGTCAAAGGTCAGTCCAAAAGCCATGGAGGCCAAACCGCGGGGACAGACTCTTTCAGCATCGCATCCGGCACGAATCGTGGCACAGAATTATGAACATTCCAAAAATAGGAAATGACTCTTAAATTTAATGAGAAACTGTCTTGACATTGGGGTCCACTATATCTATTCCGTACAAATTTAATTTGTCATACAGGGTTCTGCGCCCGATACCCAAAAACACAGCTGCCGTTGAACGGTTCCCTTTGGCCAGGCGCAAGGCTCTACGAATAGCATGTTTTTCGGCCTCTGCAACTGATTTTTTGAGAGAAATCGGTTCATTGTTCTGATTGGTTTCCGGCTCCTGCTTCTCAATTCTGCCGATACCGAAACAGTTTGATGTGATCATCTGCCCGTCCGTTAATAAAACAGCCCGTTCAATCACATTTTTTAATTCTCGAATATTTCCTTTCCATTGGTAATCCATTATGGAACGCCAAACCTGGGGACAAAGGCTCGATACATCTTTATTGTGAAGATTATTAAACTCACGGACAAAATGTCCCACAAACTCCAACAAATCTTCCCGGCGCTGCCTTAATGGAGGTATATGAATTGGAATAATGGCCAGTCTATAATATAAATCCTCTCTAAAGGCACCCGACAAAATATTTGCCGTCAGATCCCGATTGGTCGCTGATATAAATCGAACATCAATCGTGTTGGTTTGATTACTGCCTACAGGTTTGATCTTCAGTTCTTGAATCGCCCTGAGCAGTTTAACCTGGGTAGACGGTTTCAATTCTCCTATTTCATCAAGGAAAATTGTTCCTTTGTGGGCTTCTTCCATCAGCCCTCGCTTCGCCCGGATAGCACCGGTAAAAGCACCTTTAACATGTCCAAAAAGTTCACTCTCCAAAAGACTTTCGGGCAATGCGCCACAATCTATGGTTATAAAAGGGCCTTGGCAGCGATGACTTGTCTGATGGATATGGCGGGCCAACAAAGTTTTTCCGGTACCGGTTTCTCCTTCAATCAATACAGATGTATCGGAATGGGATATCTTCTCTATGGTCTGAATTATTTTAGTAATCTCACGGTTATTGCCTATGATCAAGGCGTTTTCTTTCACACTTTCTTCTACATTCATTCGGGACAAACGGCGGTGCATCAGGCCAAATTCAACAGCACGCTGGACTAGAATTTCCAACTCGTTTCTCTTAAACGGTTTTGTCACATAATGGAAGACCCCTATTTTAATCGCCTCAACTGCACTTTCAATGGTTCCTGCACCGGTAATGATAATGAATGGCAGATCGCTGTCGACTTTTCGGATATATTTAAAAAGATCCAGTCCGCTCATACCTTCCAAGACAAGATCGGAGATGACCAGGTCATATTCGGTCTCTGAAAATGCACTTTTTGCTTCCTCACCGCTGGCCACGGCTGTAACATCGTAGCCTTTTCTGATAAAAAAGCGTTTAAGGAAAATGAGCATTTCCAACTCATCTTCTACTATGAGCAATCTAATCTGCATTTATTCATTCCCGGCCCGGGGGAGATCAATGGCCATGGCCGCTCCCCCCAGTGGGCTGTCATCAATAATGATCTCGCCATCATATTTTGTAATAATTTTCTCTGCCACAAAAAGTCCCAGCCCAACCCCCTTTGTTTTGCCGTGGGTAAAAAAAGGATCAAAAATAAAGGGTCTGTTTTCCAACGGGATACCTTTTCCGCTGTCTTCTATCCACAAACGGTTATAGGTTTTGTTGGTCTTTTGATGGATTTCCATCCACATTCGGATGACACCCTGCCCATTCATGCTTTCTACTGCATTGAGCAACAGATTGATCAAAACCTGCTGCATTTTACTTTCATCACAACGTACCCAAAACCGCTCCGGTTCCAAGCTGTTCACCACACGAATTTTTTTCATGCGTGGCTTTAAAAAATTCAAACATTCTATTGCCAAAACAGCAAGATCGCATTCTTCTTTACAGGGAAGAGCAGAGGATGCCTGATTTAAGAGTGTATCCGTAATATTGCCTGCTCTGAGTGCATTGCGGCGGATGATATCCAGACTTTCCTGCATCTCCTCATTGCTTAATTCACCGCTTAAAAGATCTTCGGTATGGGATAGAATAATACCGATGGGGTTGTTGACTTCATGGGCCACCCCTGCCGCCATCTTCCCCATTGTGGCCAACCGTTCGGATTTAATCAGTTCTTTTTCCATAAGCTTGCGTTTGGTTATATCACGGGCAGAGCAACAGGCCAAGTGCTCAGCCTCGCTTCCGGGATGAAGAATGGCCGCAACGATTTCAACATTGATGCTGTTATCATTCCGATCTTTTAGCTCTATTTCCAATGAGGCCAATTGCGTGGCAAACAAATCAGTCAAAAAAGTATTGAACCCATCAAAATTTTTGTCCGCCACCAGATCCTTCAGATTCACCATTGTAAACGCTTCATGATCAAAAATCAATCGGTCACAGGCGCTTCGGTTTGCCAGACGTATGGTCCCTTCTCTGTTGATGAGAAATACCATGTCAGGAGACGATTCTATCAATTGTCGGTACCTTTGTTCTGTTTCCTGAAGCTTGAGTGTTACTTTTTTAATCTTGCGCTTCAAAGCCGCAAACCAGAGAAAGACGATCATTATCAATACAGCCAGGATGATCCCTGTACCAAAAAAGAAAGGCCCAAACCGGTTCAAAAGATAGGAAGAATAACTTTTGCCCAGCCATTTTTCGCGCACCCTGTCCAATTCTCCGCTTTTAATGGCAGACCCAAGTGCCAGATTCAATCCGGAATTCAAAACAGCGTTATTTTTCTCCGTGATGATTGTAAGGGGGAACTGCCCCATTCGAACCCCAGCCTGACGGATATTCTGCAGGCCGTTCAAGCCTATGAGATACGTGACCAACTGGTTTGAATAATCGATGTACTCCCGGGCAAGGCCGCTATTGACCATAAAAAGAGCTTCTTTGACAGTACGTGCCTGGATCAGATGTTCTTTCCTGTTCAAAAGGCCTGGGGCAATATACGGCTGTCCCTTGACCAGCACGAGTGATGCTCTCTTTGACTTGTCAAGAAGATTAAACGCATTTTGGGGATGATACACAAATGAGTATTGCTTCATAAAAATACGAATTTCTAAAAAATTAAAATCATCGGATTGATATTCACCTAATACCACACCGATCACCAGATCCAAATCCCCGTCCCGCAGTGCCCGAAGCAAATCCTGATCTTGGCCTACCAGGAAGTGAGGCTCCCTGCCCAATTTGACACAGAGGGTATTTAACACATCTACACCGTATCCACGGACCTCTTCATTTCCATCATCCTGGTAGGAGAATGAAGGGAAATGCATGGGGACACCTATCCGTATGTTGTTTTTTGAAGTGGCAAAGCTATGATCCGTAGTAAGAAATACAACCCAAAAAAGGATCACCCATTCAATTCGAATCCCACACCGAATATATTTAAATCCATATGACATCATGTTTATCTTTGCTGCAAACCTTAGACCAAATACAATTGGTATACATTAGGCTGGCCCCAGCAGGACAGGCAAAAACCCAAATCACCAATATGGCGGTTATTTCCCAAGTACCCATGAAAATACGCAAAAATAAAAATAAAAGAAAGTCTGATTTTAATTTATCCATCAGCCTGTGTGCAACAATCCGCACAAAGATCCGATCTGTGTGGCTGCCCGCACAGCAATATCTTGGATACCGAGCAGCTAAAATCTCTCTCAACAACGCAGAAAGCCCCTGGAAAGGGAATTTTCTCTTGTGGCATAATTGTTGAATTATAGGAATCCATATCCGAAAGGTTAATTTAGATCCAAATGAATGACCAGCAGGGTAAGGCAACGAAGTCGTCACACGGTTGGACAAGGACAGCTAACCTAACTTTTTAGTGAGTTAATAGTTTAGATTAGCTGCGAAACAGTACCGCCCATTTCTAATTATTTTTAATCAGGAGGAAAACATGGAAAAAAGGTTCTCAAATTTAATGTCCCACACTTTCTTAATTGTTCTTGCCATCTGCATGGTTTGCACCAGCATGCCGGTCTACGCAGCGGATACGCCTGAAAAGATTACGGTCGTGTATGGGGGGTCTTCATGGCTTGGGCATTATCCGGCCTGGATCGGGATTGAGAAAGGCATATTTCAAAAACATGGGTTGGGTGTTCTGTTTCAAAATTTTTATGCCTCCTCGGGCCGAATGGGCTCACTTGTTGCCGGCGACCTTGATGTGGCCAGCACCGGATGCATATCAGCCATTGCCTTGATGGCGGCTGGTAGCAAAGGGTTCAAAGCCTTCGGTACTCAAGATTCTTATGCCACTGTTGAAGGCATCATCGTCCGTGATAAAATCAAAACATTTCAAGATCTTAAAGGCAAAAAAATCGCAGCACCCTTTGCATCCAGCGCCCATGTACTGGTTCTCGATCTTTTAAGCCAAAACGGATTATCACCGGAAAAAGACGTTACCCTGTTGAATTTAACGGTTAATGAAATGCCTGCTGCCATGAATTCAGGAGAAATTGATGCTTGTGCAGCATGGACACCGCATTTTAACAAACTGCTGGAGATGCCCGGCAATCATGTGCTGGCCGATGATACTCAATTCAGTTTATACAAACAATACGATTTAGGACCGGGACCGGACATTCTGGTTATCCGCTCTGAGGTTGCAGAGAAATATCCCCATACGACCAAAGCTTTTGTTGATGGATACTTTGAAGCTGTAGAAATGCTGATCAACGAACCGGAAGAATGTGCAAAGATACTTGTAAAACTGACCAACCTAAGTATCGAGGAACAGGTTAAGGTCCTCAAGGATGTACAATGGTTGAACAAAGACAAACAAAAAGAGTTGATGGTTTCGCCGGGAAAATTCGTAGAAGGGATGCAGAAGCTGGCTGATTTTCTTGTGGATCAGAAACAGATTGATGCGGTACCAAATGTAAAAGATTGGATTGCTACAGATCTGATTAAATAAAATCAACCGGCCCTGGGCAGTCCAACTTCTTGTGACTGCCCTTGAATCCAAATTATCAGGAGAATCGTATGCAAATTAAAATAAATTACAAATCCATTTTAATCAGCCTGGCATCGCTCTTTACTTTTTTGATGGTTTGGGAACTCATTTGCAGAATGGGCTACATAGAGCCTCTCTTTCTCCCACCGCCATCTAAAATTTTAGTCCGTTCCGCAAAGCTGATAGATAACGGTTCTCTGATGGCCCATACGCTGGCCTCCACCCGGCGGGTGATGGTAGGCTTCATGATTTCAAGTATGGTGGCCATTCCGGTGGGGATTTTTATCGGTTCATCACAGCTTCTAAAGGCAGTATTTGATCCGTTTATCTCCCTGCTCAGGCCCTTGCCGTCCATGAGCTGGATTCCGCTATCCCTTTTATGGTTGGGAATCAGCGAAACCCAGAAATATTCGATCGTTTTCATGGGCTCCTTTGCACCGTCACTTATGTACATCATCGAGGCCACCAAGAGTATTGACCCATTGCTAATCCTTGCAGCCAAAAACCTTGGTGCTTCCAAAATAGATGTCATGCGGGAAGTAATTCTACCCGGCGCCCTGCCACAGATCATTGCAGGCCTGAAAGTCATGTTGGGGATTGCCTGGACATGTATCATCAGTGCGGAACTTGTAGCGGCCAAAGAAGGTCTGGGATTTATGATAATGAACGGGAAGGAGTATTTTCAGACCGATACGGTCCTTTTAGGGATGGTAATGATCAGCCTGACAGTGATGATCATTGATGTGGTTTTCAAAAAATTCGAAAGGAGATTACTCCCGTGGACACGATAACCATCCAGAAAAAAATCTCCCTGAAGGGAGTTAATAAGATATATAAAAGCAAAAAAGGTGATGTCCAGGCGCTCAAGGACCTGAATCTGGAGATAGAAGATGGAGAATTCCTGGTCATTGTGGGTGCATCCGGCTGCGGAAAAACCACATTGCTGAATCTGGTTGCCGGTTTTGACAATGCAACAAGTGGAGAAGTTCTGCTGGACGGTGAAGCCATAACGGGTGTCACGCCAAAATGTGGTATGATTTTTCAACAATATGCCCTTTTTCCCTGGAAAACCGTCCAGGAAAATGTAGAATTTGGCTTGAAAATGAAACGGGTTTCAAAAGCGGATCGCAAGAAAAGAGGCAAAAAATTTCTCGACCTTGTGGGACTCAATGGATTTGAGAAAAGCTATCCCCATCAACTTTCCGGCGGTATGAAGCAAAGGGTTTCCATTGCCAGATCACTGGCCAACGACCCAAAGGTAATACTGCTGGACGAGCCTTTCGCCGCCTTGGATGCCATGACGCGTCAAGTGTTACAAGAACAACTGGTACGCATTTATGAAAAACATAAAAAAACAATTCTCTTTATTACCCACTCGATTGATGAAGCCTTGCTTCTTTCTTCCAGGATCGTGGTTATGACCGCCCGTCCCGGGAGAATCGCACAGGAAATCATGAATGATTTACCCCACCCCAGAAATGCAGATGTTCAACTTTCCGATCGATATATGCAACTAAAACGAACCATCTGGGATAGTGTTCAGTCTGAAGTTATGAAGAGTATGGAAGTAGAAACCGGTTGATAAGAGAGATCATAATTGGCCTTGATCTCCTTCCAGGCCGATATTTGATTTGGGTGAACCTTATAATCCGATGATAGCCTCAGCTAAGGTCTTAACCCTTGATAGCTTCGACCGCCGCTTTGGCCTTAAATTTGTCCGAAAATTGTCTTCTTTTACGTTTCATTTTCATCCGCCCTTTCTTACCATCAGAACTCTTTACCTGCCGGAAAAATTTATGGCACCTTGGGCCGCCAAATTTTCCTCATCACTGCCAGCACTGATTTGCTCATAGCAAATTTTCATCGCAGTGCCCGGATAGATAATTTCAGCAGCATTGAGTTCTTCAAAAAGCTTCGCCAAAGTATTATTCACAGCAG
>JAZDGN010000063.1:0-74209 GCA_043806875.1 Pseudomonadota bacterium | reverse complement strand
TGCCATATCGTTCATCGGGATCTTCTGATCAACGCCGCCCTTGGGGTCATGAAGAAAAATGAAACCATTATCGAAATTGATATCTTGCCATTGAAGCTTGAAGATTTCCCCCTTCCTCATCCCGGTGTAAAGAGCTATCTTCATTATCCTGCCCACGTCTATGTTTTCATCCTGTTCAATGGCATCCAAAAGTTTTGTCAATTGTTCTGGTGACAGATCTTCTGTCTTCTCATTGTTCACGGATGGTTTCTGGATATGGAAGGAGATTCCTTCACAGAGATTGTTTTTTGTCCCGTAGTTGATAATCCAGGTCAAGAGATTGAGAATGTGCTTTACCGATTGTGGGGACAGCCTCTTCGACAGATTGATCCGCATGCGGTCAAGGTCCAGTTTGATCAGTTCCTTGGGTTCTTTATTTCCAAAGACCGTTTTGATATGTTTTTCATATCTGTACATATCTGATCCAAGTCCCTTCCCAGGGTTTCTGTTCATCTTGTATTCTTTCCACAGTTTATCTATGGTGTATTTTTCTGTTTCCGCGGTCTTTGCTTCTGCTTCCTGTTGTCTGGTCTCCTGCCGGGACAACCGCTTTCCTTCAATTCGCTCAGACCGGATGCCAGCGGCCCTGGCAGGGGTCATATCATCCTGGAATTGTTTCCCGGCCTTTTCTTCGATCAATTTACCGTTTTTCCGATATCGGACATAGTAGATCCGCTCATCTTTCCCCTGAACGGATGTTCCGATGATGTAATACACACCTGGATACTTCGTGTTAAATCGCCCCTTGCTAGGCATCTGATGATCTCCTTGGAATTTGTATTCCCCACACTATTCCCCACACATGAGATCAATATACAAGTTTTTAACGGTATGTCAAGGTAAGATTAACTGTTTAAAAATACAGTATTAATTAATTTAATGGATTCAAAGGTAAAACCCAGTAGGCATATATTCATGGCCTCTCACGCCGGAAACATGGGTTCGATTCCCATTGGGATCACCAGCAATGTAATCAAGGACTTAGGATGAAAATCCAAGTCCTTTTTTATTTGGAATAAATTCGTTTCACCCCCCATTTCACCCCCTCAGAGGCAATAATCGGGGGCTTTGATGTAAAAATCACAGGAGGGCAGAAAATTTGCGCCACCTCTCCATAAACCATTTTTCCCTATTGCCCCAAAAAGAATAAGAGAAACTCTTCACCCGATCAGGAAGTCTTTTTTATGGACTGATTATAATAATTCGTCTGGGGGACAAGTGGTAGATGGTTCAAATCCAGTCGCTCAGACATTAGAAATCAATTGGTTACGGTTTACCCGTAGCCCATTTTTTTCATTTAAAAACCAAACTGGGTCATAAACTGGGTCATAAAATGTCTGGTTACAAAAACCTTTATTTTTTGCAGGCGGGAATAGATGTTACAAAAAGCCCTCTAAAGCACTTCCCCCGGAACAAGGAAGATCATCACAAACATCCTGGTTCCATTTGCTTGCCATGGAAGAGGCCAGGCCCGGGGAGATGCCCTGATCGGGATTGTCCGCTGGAGTGGTAAGATATGAAGCCCATTGTATTCTAACAACAATGGAATCCGGAGGCCATCTCCAGGGGGGAAAGATAGCCGGAGATTCCACCTGGAAATATCTTGACTTTGCCCGTTACATAAAGTAACTATGCCGAAATAAGCAGGCAGCAGAAGCTGCCGTTTAACAAAAAAATAATTCTCCCGCTGAATTCCGGCAGGGGTCCATTTACCGAAACCACGAAGGTTTATGCCTAAAGAGCATATCCTCGTGGTTTTTTTTTGGCGTTCACGGATTGCGGCTCAGAAGCAGCCAAACACCGACCTGGACATGGGAGCACTTACTATTCACCGGGGCAAATCGTTGTCCCGAAGGAGGAGGTATCGTGACAGACAAGCACTTAAAACCCATAATCTTTTTGATCCTGGCAATTCTGGCGGCAGCATCCCCCGCCGCAGCCCATGACCGCAATGAGGATACCACTGCGCAGGCCATTGATACAATAGTGGTAACTGCCACCAAAACTGAAATGAACGTTGATGATGCTCCGGGAAAGGTAACTGTTATCACCCGGGAAGATCTCGCCCAATTGGACATCAAGACGGTTGACGAGGTACTGGCAAGTTTGTCAGGCATTTTTGCTAAAAGAACCAAGGGACTTATGGATTCAACACCTTCAGTTTCCATCCGGGGGTTCAAGGGAGACCAGTACACCCTTATTCTTCTTGACGGGCAACCGTTGAACGACGCCTACGGGGGAAGTATCGAATGGGGTACTCTTCCCGTGTCCAACATCGAAAGGATAGAGGTCCTTCGGGGAGCAGCCTCTGCCTTGTATGGCGGCAATGCCATGGGCGGCGTTATCCATATTATAACCAAGACACCGAAAAAACTCGAAATGGAGGCGACTGCCGGATCCGGGACCAATAACACCAAGCGATACAGGGTCGGGGTTGGCAACCGAGTCTGGGACCGGCTCAGTTTCCGGGTAGGATATGAGCAGGAGACCACTGACGGGTATCCGACAACCCCGGTGGTCAGGAGCATCACCTCGGGAGATGGAAACGTCACGGGCGGCTACCCCATGGATGACAAAACCGGTGAATCCACACAGTGGGTGGTGGGTGACAAAGGGGATAACGGCGGTGAACGCAGCAGTGTCGACGGCAAGTTGAGCCTGGATTTTTCGGACACCGGCAATGTCTCCTTAACCGCCGTGTCCGCCCGCCACGAGTATAACTACAGCCCCCCACATACCTATATGGACAGCTTCGGAGACAGCACCACCTACGCAGTAGCTGGCGAAGACCTCAGAGCCCGGTTCCAGCCCAACGATTTCATCAGTTCCACCGGTATCGGCAGAAACGAAACCGACACGGTCACGGCGTCTGCTTCCGAACTCTTGGGCACAGTCAAAGTCCAGGGCCAGGTAGGCACGGTACGCTCCGATGACCGTTACACCCTGGAGACAGGAAGCGGCTCCCAGGACTATACCGACTCGCCAGGCTCCCTGAAAATAACCGAAAACACCACCTGGTTTTCAGAACTCAGAGGAACGATGCCATTGGGCAAAAGCCATCTGCTGACAGCAGGAGGCACCTTCCGTTCGGACACATCGGATACCGATGACTACAGCGTCCCCTTTTACCGCAGTTATGACGGTAAGGGAGACAGCACGTTTTATTCAGGCGGAGACTCAAGGAACTGGGGGGCATTTATCCAGGATGAATGGATGATCGCAGCGCCCTTGACCCTCTATCTGGGACTCAGGTACGACTCCTGGAAAGTAGACAACGGTGCTTCAGGCGTTCCCGGTTCGCTGACAGACTATCCAAGCAATATCGAATCCGCTGTAAACCCCAAAGTGGCCATGGTGTACAAACCCTATGGCAACACAACACTCAGGGCTTCTGCAGGTCACGCATTCCGTGCCCCTACCCTTTACGAGCTCTACCGGAGCTACAGTTCAGGCTCCACGACCTACCAGAGCAATCCCTACCTGGAGCCGGAAACCTCCTGGGGCTACGAGTTGGGAGTCGATCAATACCTGTTCAACAGGAAGACCCGGCTTTCCGTCACCGGATTCTGGAACGATATCGAAGACCTGATTTACTACCGGGTCAAAGGTTCAACAAAGACCCGGGACAACGCCGGTACGGCCAGAAGTTACGGGCTTGAGGTTGAGGCGTCCCAGGCAGTCACCAACTGGCTGACCCTCTGGGGTAACTTCACCTGGACCGACGCTGAAATCACCGACAACCCGACCGATCCCTCGAGTGAAAACAAGCAGATCAGCGGCATTCCGGAAATAGCGTGGAATGCCGGTATGGATCTCAAGTGGGAAAAGGTCCGGGGCTCCCTTGTCGGACGGTACTACTCCAAACTGGAAGAGGACACCAAGAACGGTGTATACGGCACCTATGAGCCTGCATTGTTCGTGGATGCCAAGGTAACGGTAACACCCACCCCATGGCTGGACCTGACCCTGTCTGTGGACAATATCCTGGATGAAGAATACTACGAGTATTACAGGACCGACGGCAGAACCTTTCTGGTAGAGCTGACCCTCCGCTACTGATCCGCACCGTATACCAGGATTCTTTTCATGCCACTCACAACACCATCTGGTTTCTTTCTTGCCCGGGCCGGCCATCTCATCCGGACCGCCCTTATCTTTCTGGCCCTTCTCGGCATCCTGTGGCCGGAGATTGGAAGGGCCGGCCAAACGGTTACGGATGCCCTGGGACGAAAGGTCGATATCGATCTTCCAATAGAACGAATCGTGGTTCTGAACTCCGACGCCCTGGAGGTTCTTCGCATCCTCGGCGCCCAGGACAAGGTAGCCGGCGTTTTTTCAGGCCTGGCAGAGGAAAGAGCTTTTTGGGGGGACCTGGCCATGCGGCCGGCCGTGGGGCGGTGGAACGATCCGGATCTTGAGGCTGTTTCAGCCCTTGATCCGGATCTGGTCATCGCCTACGGCTACACTCCCGGCCCCTTTCTGGAAGACAGGCTCAAGGCCCTGGGCATACAGGTCCTCAGGTTGGACCTGTTCAGAATTGAAACCCTGGAAAAGGAAGTGGACTGCCTTGGTAATCTGCTGGGCCGGAAAACCGAGGCCAGCAGGTTCGTTGAATGGCACAACAGGTACATGGCACGGGTCATGCGGACCACTGCCGGCATAACCGAAAAGCCATCCGTATACATGGAGAGCTATTCAGAGTTCCAGACATCGTCCAGGGGATCGGGAAGCCAGGTCATGTGCGACCTGGCCGGAGGGAACAACATTGCAGCCGATTTAGGTGTTCCCTACCCGAGAGTCACCCCTGAATGGGTTATCACCCAGGACCCGGATATCATCGTCAAAACCATTGCCCTGGGCAGCGGATACGGGAACGACACAAGCGGCGATCTGGCCCGGTGCCTGACGTCAATCATGAACCGGCCGGCCTGGGAGCATATCCGGGCCGTAGCATCAAAACGGGTTTATGTCATGGACAGTACCATATGGACCGGTCCCCGGGCAGTGATCGGCATGGCGTTCATGGCGCGCTGGTTCCATCCCGATCAATACACGGACCTGGACCCGGAAGCCATGCACAGGGAATATATAGAGGCTTTTCTGGGTTTGCCATTCAAGGGGGTCTATGTTATCAGCGCACCCCTGCGCGGGGAGGGGCAATGATTTCCAAGGCAGGGGCCCTGTTGCGTAACTACCAATCCCTTACGGGGAAAAGGGTGCTGATGCTGACGGCAGGTCTGGTAATGCTGACTGTGACGATGATAGGAGGCGTCTGCACCGGAGCTTCCGGAATGGACTGGACGGAGGTCCTGGCCGCACTGTTCAGGGATACAGGCAAAAATCACAGTATCGTCTGGTTGCTGCGCCTGCCCAGAACCGTTATGGCCGCCCTGATAGGATTCGGGCTTGGCACAGCAGGTGCGGTCTTCCAGGCTGTCCTTGGGAACCCGCTGGCATCACCCTATACCCTGGGTGTGGGGTCGGCCGCGGGGTTTGGTGCCGTTACCGCCATTGTGTTTCTTGGAGGGAGCCTGTCAACCTGGCGGGCCGGAGCCTGCGCCTTTGCCTTTTCTCTGGCATCCGCCGGGTTTATCATGGCCGTTGCCCGGCTGAGGCGGGCATCTTCCGAAACCATGATCCTGGCCGGCATTGCCCAGATGTTTTTATTTTCATCCCTCACCTCAATGCTCCAGTACCTGGGAACCCGGGAACAGGTGTACGAAATCGTCTTCTGGTTCTTTGGCAGCCTCTCCAAGGCAGGCTGGCCTGAAATAGCTTTGGCATCAGTGATGATCCTGCCGCCCCTCCCTCTCCTGGTCCTTTACGCCTGGGACTACAATCTGCTCGTTTCAGGGGACGAATCCGCCATGGCTTTGGGGGTAGATGTTAAAAAACTCAGGATGCACTCCATCGGTGCGGCGTCCCTGATGACCGCCGGCGGCATCTGCTTCACCGGAGTCATCGGTTTTGTAGGACTCGTGGCTCCCCATATCACCCGCATGCTCTTGGGAAACGATCACAGGTTCCTTTTTCCTGCCTCTGGAATAACAGGTGCCCTGCTGGTGGTGGCTGCCGACACCCTGGGCCGCACCCTGTGGGCACCCCAGGTGATCCCCGTGGGCATTGTTACCGCCTTTATCGGGGTTCCCTTCTTTTTTTACCTGCTGATGAAACGCACACAGAGGAACCGGTAATGCTGAAAGCGACTGATCTGCACTTTGGCTACGAGGGAGGGGACATCCTGAACGGGGTGAGTGCCCGCATTGAACCGTCCCGCATCCTCTCCATCGTGGGGCCCAACGGAACCGGAAAAACCACGCTCATGAAATGCATTCTGGGAATACTCCGGCCCCGGACGGGCACTGTCCGGATCAACGGCAGGAATATCCTGTCCATGCAGCGGCGCCAGATTGCCCAAAGCCTGGGCTATGTGCCCCAGGCAATCCCGTCCCGGTTCTCTGCATCGGTATTTGAAACAGTCCTGACAGGAAGACGGCCGCACATTTCCTGGAGACCGTCCACCAGGGATCTCGATGTTACGGCGCAGGTTATGACATCCTTGAATCTGGACGACCTTGCCATGCGGGACATGGCAAGGCTCAGCGGAGGACAAGCCCAGAAGGTACTGCTTGCCAGGGCTCTGGTCCAGGAAACGCCCTATCTGCTCCTTGATGAACCCACCAGCAATCTCGATCTACGCCACCAGCTGGAAATGCTGGAAATCATCGCTCAACTCTCCCGGGAGCAGGGGATGGGAGTCATGATGGCCATGCACGACCTCAACCTTGCAGCCAGATTCTCGGACACCATCCTCATGCTGAGCCAGGGCGCCGTGGCCTGTTCCGGTCCCCCGCACACGGTTATGACACCGGAAAACATCAGAACGGTTTATGGGGTCGACGCCCGGGTAAGCACTGAAAACGGTTATCTCTACATCCAGCCGCTCAGGTGTTCAGGCGCACCGCCTGCCACTTTGGTCAGCGTAAATGGCCAAAAGCCAAAACCCATCGGAGAAGGGGCATGGTAAGAGAAAGGAGAACTCGGAAATGGAAAGCCTGACGGCAACACTGGGCCAGATGGCCGGCTTTGTGCCCAGAACGCTCCTGATCATGTTCTGTTCCATGGCCATAGCCTGGTACGTGATCAACAGCCCTCTTTTTACTAGGGTCTGCCGCCTCAGCCGCCCGCTCACACGGCTCCTGAAACTTCCTGAGGCTGCAGCCGCTACTTCGGTTCTGGCCTTTGGTTCCCTGGTCAGCGCAAACATCCTGCTGGCCCAGTGCTACCGCGACAACCTTATCTCAAAAAGCCAGGCCTACCTGGGAGCGCTCCTGAACGGTGCCTCCCTGAACGTCAAGGAAGTTTTCACCTATCAAATCCCCGTCATCCTGCCGATCCTGGGCCTTAAAGCAGGTCTTCTCTACCTGTGTTGTTTCGCTTCGGCTGCGGTGCTGAAATGGGGATATATTATGCTTCACACCCACCTGGTGAACTCTGAGCCTGCAAGCGTTACGGCCCCTGCAGCAGATCCCGCCTCCCAACAGCCCCAAAGCGTTTCGTTCCGGCAGCAGGTCAGACTCTTTGGACGGCTGGCTCTGGTTTATGTTCTGGTTACCTTCGTCATCCTATTTTTATGCAACCACGGGCTGAACCTCGTGTTTGAGGCCCTGGTCCAACCCATAAACACCTTGCTGGGGTTGCCTACGGTAGTTGCGGTCCCTATCTCCGTGTTCATATTCAGCCCCATTGCGGGGGCATCGGCTCTGGGTTCCCTGATCTCCGCCCAGACAGTAACT
The DNA here is from genome assembly GCA_043806875.1 of Pseudomonadota bacterium. Lineage (GTDB taxonomy): Bacteria > Desulfobacterota > Desulfobacteria > Desulfobacterales > Desulfobacteraceae > JAZDGN01. Next base: position 66,374 of record JAZDGN010000063.1, on the reverse strand, counting down.
CCGCTGGACGGAGCCATGGCGATCATGGTGGGAAGTTTCCTGCTGCTGCCCATATTTGCTCTGAGGGGAAGCCTATCACGGCATATCTCCATTTTCGGACCAGGGCTGGGCATCAGGATCGTAGCAACCTCCACGGGCCTTGGCATGCTGTCACGCCTCGTCTTTGTCATTATCCTTCACCTGTACAAAGGAGCGATAACCTTATGAACGACACCCTCTCCTATTCAGGATTCCATCATCCGGACTGTCCTGGAACCCCAAAAACCCTTGCACAGTACCTTGAGTGGTATAGCGCTACGAGGCACTTCAAAGACCGGCACGTCATCGGGCTTTTTTTCTCCCGCCACCTGAAGATCAAAGGGTATCTGGAAGGAATCAACACCCTGATCACAGAGCTGGAATCCAGTGGTCTCATTCCGGCCCCGCTTTTTTCACAACCAAGTGAACACGCCGGTGCGGACTGCCCCGGATACAACCATGATTTGAACCTGCTGAAAGGCGCAGACGCCGTGATCAACTGCGTCTCGTCCTTTCTGTATCAATCGGACATAACCGGGGACCAGGCCCCTACCGTGCTGGACCTGATCGATACCCCTGTTTTCCAGGCCGTGACATCCAGCGGCAGGAGCGAGCAGGAATGGCGCTCCAGCCCCCAGGGCTTGAGTGCCATGAACCAGGTATACTCGGTGGCCCAGCCTGAGTTCAACGGCACCATCGAACCCACGGTGATGTTCTGGAAATCTCCGGAAAACGGCGGCTATGGCCCTTCGTTTCCAATCCCTGACAGGATCCGGTTCATGGTCAGGCGAATACAGGCCTGGTTGAGGCTCAGGGACCTCCCAAAGGAAGAGCGCCGGATCACTGTCCTGCTTCACAACAACCCCTGCCACGGAACCGAGGCGTCCCTAGGTGGGGCCAACGGTCTCGACTCCTTTGAAAGCGTGGTAAAAGTGATGGAATACCTGTCTGAGCAGGGCTACCGGGTTGAAAACCGCCCTGAGAGTGGGAAAGAGCTGTCAGATTTGTTTCTTGAACGAAAAGCGATCAGCGAGTTCAGGTGGACCACGGTCCAAGAAATCGTGGACAGGGGAGGAGCCACAGACTTTGTCAGTCCGGAAACCTATGACCGCTATTTCAACGAGCTGTCCCCGGAAAACCGGGAGAAAATGATTCAGGCCTGGGGAGAGCCTCCGGGCAAATCCATGGTGTTGGATAACCGCATGGTAGTCACCGGACTCGAATTCGGCAACGTCCGGGTCATGGCGGAACCCAAGCGGGGCTGTTACGGCTCCCGCTGTGACGGCCAGGTCTGCAGAATTCTCCACGACCCGGAGGTACCGCCGACCCATCAGTGCCTGGCCACCTTCCGTTGGATCCAGGAGCACTCTGATGTCATCGTTTCCTGCGGCACTCACGGATACATCGAATTCCTCCCTGGAAAAGCCTGCGGCATGACCTCAGAATGTTTCCCGGAAATCATTACCGGGCCTGTCCCCCACCTTTACATCTATACATCCAGAAACCCCAACGAAGCCATCCTGGCCAAAAGAAGGGCCTATGCTACCGTGGTCGACCATGCCATTCCCGCCATGGAGTCGGCACAGCCATACGACGGCCTTGAGGAACTGGAAAGCACTGTTGCCCAGTTCACCGCTGCGGACCAGCTCAGCGAAGCAGGAAGAAAGCAGCTCCTGTCTGACAGCATCCGAAAACAGGTTCTGGAGCTGAACCTGCTGCCCGGTCTGGACAAAGAGGAACTGACCCTTATGGATGACAAGCAGCTGGCTGCCAGGGTTCACGAGGCACTGTTCCTGGTCCGGGACTCTGTCATAAACAACGGCCTTCACATCCTGGGGCAGACCCATCCCCTGGACACGACCGTTTCCATGATCCAGTCAATCCTCAAGTATGACGGCAACCTGCCTTCCATACGGCGGTGCGTCCTGGACCTCATGGGAGAAGATTACGACGCTGTCACGGCTATCACCGGCAGTGCGTCAACCCTGGAAGAGTGCAACCGTCTGGCAGCCTTGCTCATCACTAACGTACTCAGCCATAAAAGCGTACATGACCCGGTCCTGTCAGAACTCTTTCCCGGGACTCCGAATGACAGCCCCGGAAAAAAGCGGCTTCTCGCCCTTCTGGCATGGATCCGGAACACGCTTTACCCGAACCTGATGAAAACGGCCCTGGAAATCCCCCAGATCGGCAGGGCCATGGAAAGCCGGTATATCAGCCCGGGACCTGGCGGTACACTGACCCGGGGGAAAACAGACATACTGCCAACCGGCAGAAATCTATACAGCATCGACCCCAGAAAGATCCCCACGCGTGCTGCCCACGCCATCGGTGTTGTCATGGCTGACGAACTGCTCAAAAAATCAATGGAGGATACGGGCAGATACCCGGAAAAGATCGGTATGGTTCTCTGGAGTCTGGACGCCTTCAGAGCCGACGGGGAACAGCTGGCCCAGATTCTTCACCTGATGGGTGCAAGGCCCGTCTGGAACGAAACCGGCCTGGTCACCGGTGTAGAGCCTATTCCCCTTGCTGAGCTCAAGCGGCCGCGCATCGATGTAACGGTCAGAACCAGCGAAATTTTCAGGGATACCCTGCCCAATCTCATCGAACTTCTGGACATGGCAGTAGTTATGATCGCCAATCTTGAAGAGGGCGCATCGGATAACTTTATCCGGAAAACCACCGACGCCTACCGGGACGCAGCACGGGAAAAGGGATCGGAACTGAAGGGAGATGCCCTGGACCGGGCAGCCACCTTCCGGGTCTTTGCCGCCAAGCCAGGCACCTTTGGCAACGGAATCAAGCTCATGATCGCTGCCAGCGCCTGGCAAACCGTGCGGGACCTGGGAGAGACCTTTATCGAGCACGGCGGATACGCCTACGGCAAAGATGTGTTCGGGCAGGAATCCCACCACGAGTTCGCCCACAACCTGAAGAGCATCACAACGGTCTTCCACAAGATGGAGACCGACGAAACCGACCCGCTCGGGTGCTGCTACAATGATTTTCAGGGAGGTATGACCGCAGCCGTGAGAGCCCTGTCCGACATAACACCCAAAGTGATGTGGGGGGACACCCGCAATCCATCCAGGCCGGCCGTAAGGGAGCTCAAGGAGGAAATCGAACGGGTTGTCAGGGCCAAGCTCCTCAACCCCAGGTGGATCGACGGGATGAAGCGACACGGGTACAAAGGCGCCCAGGACATGGTCCACAAAGCATCTTCGGTTTTTGGATGGGATGCCACATCGGATGTAATCGACGACTGGGTGTTTGACGAGATTACCCGGAAGCATGTCCTGGACCCCGAGATGCGCTCATTTTACGAACAGAACAATCCCTGGGCCCTGGAAGAACTTTCCAGGAGATTTCTGGAGGCCGAGAGCCGGGGGCTGTGGGACGCTGATCCCCAGGTTTTGCAAGATCTGCGGGAAAGCTACCTTGAAACCGAAGGATGGATTGAAGACAAAATCGGCGATGTCACCGGAGAGTTCCAGGGAGGGAGCGTGGATATCCTGACCCGGCGCGAGGTGGATGACTGGAAAAAAAAATCGGCGTTCTCCCTGGACAGCTACCTGGCCGGCGGAACCGCCGGGGCCTGATACAAACATAGGGAAGACCATGACAACTGATCTTTGCATCTATCCGTTTTCAGCCATTGTTGGCCAGGAGCGCCTTAAAAAAGCATTGCTCCTCAACGCCGTCAATCCCGGCGTGGGAGGCGTACTGATCCGGGGTGAAAAGGGAACCGCTAAATCGACGGCTGTCCGTGCCCTGGCAGCCCTGTTGCCTGCAATCCGCGTGGTCAAAAACTGCCCTTATTCCTGCGATCCGGACCTGCCCAGCGATCTGTGCGAGAGGTGCCGTGCGGTCGACACCAGCGTACCTGCCGTGTCCAGGCCGGTACGCCTGGTTAACCTACCGCTCAATGCCACCGAGGACCGGGTTGTGGGGGGAATCGATTTTGGCCGTGCGGTAGCAGAGGGCAGGCGTGTGGTACAGACCGGTCTTCTTGCCGAGGCAAACCGGGGTATGGTCTACGTTGACGAAATCAACTTGCTGGATGACCACATCGTCGACACCCTCCTGGACGCTTCATCCTCGGGATGCAATGTCATCGAGCGGGAAGGCATCTCATTTTCCCACCCATCCCGGTTCATCCTGATCGGCACCATGAATCCCGAAGAGGGTGAGCTTCGCCCCCAACTCAGGGACCGGTTCGGGATCTGTGTCGAGGTTTCGGCCGAACAGGATACTGAAACCAGGGTCCTGCTCATGGAACGGCGTGAAGCGTTTGACCAAGACCCACAAAGCTTCATTAGAAACTTTGCCTCAGAAGAAAGACACCTGGCACGCCAAATTGCCAACGCCAGGGCTATCCTTTCCCAGTTAAGCCTGTCCAGGGAAGATAGAACACGTATCAGCCAGATCTGCCTGGAAAAAAATACAGCAGGACACCGGGCAGACCTTGTCATGGAACAGGCTGCCAGAGGCCTGGCAGCCCTGGAGGGCAGGACAACAATCAGCGACGGGGACATCCTGGAGGCGGCACAGTTCGCCCTTGTTCACCGGAAACGCGACCCGTCCCCGCCTCCGGACACCGACCAGAACACAACGAAACCGCCCCCTGGCCGGAAAGAACGGGAAGACCGGAAGGGCAAAGACGAAGACCCGCCCAAAAAACAGGAGACAGAAAGGCTTCCTCAGCCGGACCGGGAATCCACACCGGAAGACCATTCCGGAAACGACTCCAGGGAAGCGGGCATGGAATTCGTTTTCGGTGTGGGAGAGACGTTCCGTGTAAAACCGTTTAATTCGCAACGGGACCGGATTTTCAGGCGGGGGTCCGGCCGCCGCTCGAGAACCAGGATTTCAGGCAACCAGGGACGGTACGTGAAAAGCACCCTGGATCCGGACACCACTGATGTGGCTCTGGATGCCACTGTCCGTGCAGCAGCTCCCTTCCAGCGTTGTCGCCGCCGGGAAAACAGCCTTGCCGTTGAAATCCGCCCTTCGGATATCAGGGGGCGAATCCGGGAAAAACGGATCGGGAATTTTCTGCTTTTCCTGGTCGACGCAAGCGGCTCCATGGGAGCACGAGGCCGCATGGCCGCAACCAAAGGAGCTATCCTCTCCCTACTTCTGGATGCCTATCAGAAGCGTGACCGTGTCGCCATGATCTCTTTCAGGCGGGACGGTGCACACCTTAACCTGCCCCCGACTGCATCCATTGATCTTGCCCACACCCTTCTCAAGGAAATGCCGGTGGGAGGCAGGACCCCTCTGTCAGCCGGCCTTGTAAAAGCCCACCAGGTCCTCAGGGCCTTTTTGACCCGCGAACCCACGGCACGGCCGATTGTCATCCTGATTACGGACGGGCGCTCCAACCTTGCCCTTGGCAAGGCAAAACCCACGGAAGAGTCCGTTCTTCTAGCATCCAGGCTATCCACGGACGAACGGATCCGATTTCTGGTGGTGGACACAGAGGCAGAGGGGCTTATCTCTTTCGGCCTTGCCCGCCGCCTGGCCGCTGCCCTTGACGCAGGGTATTACCGGATTCAGGACCTGAAATCAAACACCCTTGTCGACCTCGTAAAAGGAGACCTATAAATGCCATCTCAAATACCCTACCCCTTCCCGGCCATCGTAGGCCAGGAGGCCATGAAGCAGGCCCTTATCCTGAATGTCATCAACCCTTCCCTGTCCGGTGTTCTGATCCGGGGCGAAAAAGGAACCGCAAAATCCACCGCAGTAAGGGCCTTGGCCGAAATCCTTCCGGATGTGGCGGTGATTCGGGACTGCCCCTTCCAGCGACGGCCCGGAGAGCCGGAGCATGTGTGCCAGAACTGCCCTTCCACCGAATGCCGCTCCAAGGTCCTGAATGGCCTTGAACCGGAAACCCTGATAAGGGGAATCCGAGTCATCGAGCTGCCTCTGGGAGCTACGGAAGACCGTGTGGTCGGGAGTCTGGACCTGGAACATGCCCTGAAACAAGGAGAAAAAAAGATTGAACCGGGAATCCTTGCAGCCGCGCACGGGGGAATACTGTACGTGGATGAGGTCAATCTCCTTGACGACCATGTGGTTGACGTGCTTCTTGACTCGGCCGCCATGGGCATTAACACCATTGAAAGAGAAGGGGTCGGGTTCAGCCACCCTTCCCGGTTCACCCTGGTCGGGACCATGAATCCCGAAGAGGGTGAACTCCGCCCCCAGCTTCTGGACCGGTTTGGCCTGTGTGTTACCATCACAGGCATTGAGGACATCGACGCCAGAGTGGATGTCATGGAACGGCGAGCACTCTTTGAAGCTGACCCCGAAGCGTTTCTCCGGCAATGGGAAAATGCTTCAGCCAAGCTAAGGACCAAAATCGAAAACGCCATAGACCTGCTTCCGGAGGTCACCGTGGAGAGAAGCCTGTTGATGGAGATCGCCCGCTACTGCCTGAAGGTTGGCGTTGACGGACACAGGGGAGACATTGTTATCCTGAAAACCGCCAGGACCCTTGCGGCTTATCACGGCAGAACCCGCATCCTGGAGGAGGATATCGATGCGGCAGCAAAGCTTGCCCTTCCCCATCGGATACGGCGCCAGCCCTTGCAGGATATGATTGCGGATCCCGGGAACCTGCCGGAAAGGTCGTAACGGTTACTCCATGGGTATTAAAGCTGATCCTACTATAAAAATGTCAAAAGCCTTCAGGAGTTAGAGAGCCCCCCAACCTCATCGCTTTTGCAGTCTTGTTTCTTGCGACCCATTAGTTTGCCTCCTGCGAACTTCCTTGATACATTGTTTTTTCATATGTGAGTGGCAAAGGATGACCTGAAGGGCGTCAGGCATTAAAAATGCGAAAAGAAAAAATATATGAAAGGCCACGAAGGCTTGTCACCTGACCATCTTAAGCCGCATCGTTCTTTCCGTGACGGAACCTCTTGCTATATATTGAAATCTATTACAACCGAAAAAGGGAACATTCCACGACGGTAGTTTTGCCTTGACAGATCGGTGGAGATTCTATAGAGGGTAACACAACCGCCTGTCAGAAGACGGGTTGTCAACACTGAATTCATTGTAAATATAATTAATAAGTCACGAAGACTTGATGGCTCCCCCCCCATGGGAAGCTGGATATTTCGTGACTTTTTTTATTGGACAAAGGGAGGAGACCCTCTGGTGAAGCGTATCTGTGTTATCGACGGCCAGGGCGGCGGCATCGGCAGCGCCCTGATCAAAAGCCTCAAGGCTCGGACCGGTGAAACCGTAGAAATCATCGCCCTGGGAGCCAACGACATTGCTACTGCCCAGATGCTGCGGTCGGGAGCCAACCGCGGGGCATCGGGGGAAAACCCCATCTGCGTGAACGTGGGCACCGCCCACTTCATCCTCGGCCCTGTCGGCATCTCCTGGGCCAATGCCATGACCGGTGAAATAACTCCCAGAATGGCCGAAGCCGTCATGTCCTGCCCCGGGGTAAAAATTTTCATTCCTCTGTTCCAGGGAGAAACGGTAATCGTCGGCACGGTCAAAGAACCGCTGCCCCACCTGGTGGAGGAAGCCATCAATTTGGTGATGAAGGAGATATGTAATGTGTGAAGCCAATGCATACTGGATGGAAAAAGGAACGGAGAGACTGATCATGGAATCTGTGGACATTCTCAGGCCCGACAATGATGGAACCTGGAATCTGATTAATATCTTCGGGGACCAGAAAACGATCCGGGGTCGGGTACTGGAAATGAACCTGGTGAATCACAGAATCGTGTTTGAGCCGTTTCTAAAATGACATCCGCTTCCTTTACCGGACTCGATACCAGTGTGATGTATAGAGCGAACCGGGATACGGGAGGGACACCATGCCCGTGAGACAGGATATTCCGGTGTTGAGCCTTTCCCGGCTTCAGGTGCTCTTCCAATCAGGTTCGAGGATGGTCCGTGCAATTGACAGGATCTCCATGTCCTTGCACCAGGGAGAGTCAACGGCTCTCCTGGGAGAAACCGGATGTGGGAAAAGCGTTCTGGCGGCTGGGGTTTTCGGCCTGCTTCCGGACAACACCCGGACAGACGGCAGGATTCAGGCCTTCGGCCATGACAATCTTCTGGATCTTCCGGAGGCGGGCATCAATCGTCTGCGGGGACGGAAAATGGTTCTGATTCCCCAAAATCCCCACGGAAGTCTGAACCCTGTCTTCTCATCAGGATGGCAGATCGCACAATCCCTCGCCCCGGAGCCGGGACGGAAACGGAAACAGATACGGTCCATGACCCTGGATCTCTTAAATAACGTTGGCTTCCGTAACCCCGAAGCTGTTGCGGCTAAGTTTCCCCATCAGCTTTCAGGAGGTATGGCACAACGCGTGCTGATCGCCGGGGCGCTTGCGGCAGACCCCTTGCTGGTAATCGCGGATGAACCCACCAAGGGGATTGATGCCGGGGACCGGGATAGCCTGCTCCGATTGATGCTGGATCGGTTCAATGGAGCGGCCATGTTGATGATCACCCATGATCTGGAAGCAGCGTCCTTTTGTAACCGCATAGCGGTGATGTACGCAGGTGAACTGGTTGAAACCGGACCTTCGCACGCCATTCTCTCCCGCCCTCGGCACCCATACACATTGGGGCTTGTACAGGCCGATCCCGTTAACGGCATGATCCCCATGCCGGGCTCCCCGCCAAGACTCGACGATCTCCCGGACGGGTGCCGGTTTCAAGACCGGTGCAACCGTGCGGACAGCCTTTGCCGACAGGAGCACCCGACCATGACCTTTTCTGATTCCCCATCGGTTCGGTGTCATCATGCTGTCTGTTGACACGGTATCGTTGAATTTCGGGACCGGCCCCAGGGGTGAGCACGGCCTGGACCATGTCTCGATTCATCTCAAACCAGGGGAAGCATACGGTCTGACCGGTCCCAGCGGAAGCGGAAAAACGACCCTGGCCCGGGTTATGATGGGACTGGTCCGGCCATCAACCGGCCATGTGTGGTTCATGGGCCGTGACGTGTACCAGATGACCGCGGGAGAGCTTCGCCGTTATCGCCGGTCAGTGCAGATCCTGTTCCAGAACCCCGTGCTTGCCCTGGATCCTTTACAACCAGTGCTTGATTCTGTGCTTGAGCCCATCCGGGCCCACGGAATCGAGACATGTCGTTCCAGGGCCATGAATGAAGCAGCACGCATACTCTGCTCTTGCGGTATCACAGAGGATATGCACCACCGCTATCCCCACCAGATTTCAGGAGGTCAAGCCCAGAGAGTAGCCCTGGCAAGGGCACTGGGAGTTAAGCCCCGCATGATCATCGGCGACGAACCCACGGCCATGCTGGATGTATCGGTTCAGGCCCAAATACTTTCTTTTTTGAAAAATCTCCAACTGACCCAAGGAACCACCCTGTTTTTAATTTCCCATTCCAGGGAGGTTCTCAGACGATGCTGCGACCGGGTGGCTATTCTGGACCAGGGACGAATCACCGTGCAGGGATCGCCGGCAAAGGTCCTGCCACAGCACCAGGACCGCCCCGGCCTGCAACCACAGGAGGAGGAACGATGATCCGTCTGACACGGCATTTTGCCTGTCCCATGGTCGCCCTCATCTGGGTGATTCTCGTCACGGCTCCAGCACCGGCCGGGGAGGGAGGCCGGATATCCCGGCTGGTCATAGGAACCACCATGGGCGTTCGGGGTATTGATATCGATGACTACTATTTCGGTATTCTAAGGGCCATGCTGACCCATAAGGGCCTGGTCCGCCTGAACGATGAGAATACGGTGGAAGGAGATCTGGCCGAGAGCTGGAGCACCGAGGATTTCAGAACCTGGACTTTCCGGTTGAAACAGGGAATGGTCTGGCATGATGGCAGCCCGGTTCTGGCCGACGACGTGGCCTTCTCCCTAAACTACCTGAGGGAAAAACTCCCGGAGTTCAGAACTCATCTGAGCCTTCTTGACTCGGCTCATGCCTTGGATGCCCATACCGTGGTGATACGGCTCAAGGAACCCTCTCCCCGCTTCCTGTACACCCTGCTGGTTTTGAGGGTCATACCGAGTCACGTGTTCAAAGAGATTGCCGACCCCAGGAGGTTCAACCAAACACAGGCGGCAACGGGTTGTGGACCTTACGCATTCGAGAGCCATGACCCAGCGTCAGGTACCCTGGTCTTCCGCGCATTTCCCCAGTACTACCGGGGGATTCCCCATATCGATCAGATTGTTTTCCGGCTGTTCCGGAATCCGGACACCCTGTACCTGGCCCTGCGCAAAGGGGAGATTGATCTTCCTTATTTTTATGCTGCAGGGACCCCGCCCATCCAGGTCCCCCACCTGAAAAGGGACTCCTCTGTCAGGATCCATCTCCTGGAAAACACCGGCGTCCCCCATGCCCTGTTCTTCAATACCCACAATCGGTTCCTTGAATCCGCACAGTTCCGCAGGGCCCTGTCCCTGGCCATAGACTACCGGGAGATCCTCGATTTGATAGCCCCCGGCTACGGATATCTCCCCAACAGCGGGTTTGTACCCCGGGCCTGTCCAGAGTTCGTCGATACCCCACCCCTGGTCCATGCCCCGGATCAGGCCCGGCAGATTCTGGACCGAATGGAGGTCAAGGACACCAACGCCGACGGAGTGAGGGAAAAGGACGGTAATCCGGTACGCCTGGACCTGGTCCTCAGAATGGACATTCCGGAACATTTCAGGCTGGCGGCCCTAGTCAAGGAATATTTCCTGGCCGTCGGTATCGAGCTTGTCCTTCGCCCCGTGGACATGACCCTGTTCAGGACCATCAGCGACCAGGACAGATCCTACGCGATCCTGCTGTCCCGGACCACGCCCTGGGGTATGATTATGGGGGCCGGATGCGGATCAGAGTACCTGGACAGTCGAAATCTGGGATGGACCCGGACAGACGATCCCGGCTTCTTCGCCATCGTAGACAGGATGAGGGGGGCGGTGGACACCGTCACCTACCAGGCTGCGGCTGCAGATTTCCAGCTCTGGGTGTCCCGGGAACTTCCGGTGATCCCCTTGTACTGGGACCGGCTGGTCCAACCGTGCAGTGCACGGTTCGAGGGATGGCGGAACTCCCCCATGTACGGAGTGTTGTGGGAGGAGACATGGTTCAGCCTGAGAAAGACCGAACCATGAACGAACCGATTGAACCGGGTAGTCTCGACATGGACATGGACGCGGGGATTGGTTTCCCACGCTCCTTGAACCGGACTGCAGCACGGCTGCTCAGAACGATCCTGTGTTTCTGGCTGGTTCTCAGTGTCAATTTTGCCCTGCCACGGCTCATACCCGGCGATCCTCTTCTCCTGATGCTGGGACAGGACGCCGCCATTCTCAGTCAACAGGACCATGCTTCCCTGGAAAAGGAGTTCGGTCTCGACCGATCTCTTGGCCGCCAGTATCTGGATTACTGGTTCGACCTGGTCAGGGGCCGTATCGGATTTTCCTTTCACCGTCATCGACCCGTTGCAGAACTGGTGTCCGAACATCTCAGAACCAGCCTTTTCATCCTCCTGCCATCTTTTTTACTGGCCCTGGTCATGGCATCGGTGTTCGGGACCCTGGCCGGTTGGAAAGCCGGTTCCGCTACCGACATGGGACTCACTACGGCGGCTATGATCGGCCACACCATGCCTGCGTTTCTCCTGGGCATGCTACTGCTGGATGTATTTGCCTGCCGCCTGGGCTGGTTCCCACTGTCCGGATTTTTCCCCTCCCTGTCAGGCACGGGATCGTGGGGGTCCAGGATGGCCGGGGTTCTCCGTTATGTGGCCCTGCCGGTTGCGACCCTCTCCCTTGTGTCGGCAGCAGGGCTGTTTCTGGTCATGCGCAATGCCGTGGCCCGCTCAAGAACAGAGGCCTATGTCCTGTACGCCAGGGCTATGGGCACCGCACCCTGGCGTATAGCATTCCTCCATGTGTTCAGGAACGCCTGTCTGCCCCTTTTCACCTTGGCTGGACTTCAACTGGGATTCGTCGTCTCTGGCAGCGTTCTCGTGGAAACGGTCTTTTCCATAAACGGCATGGGTATCCTGATGTACGAAGCAGCCATGACCCGGGACTACCCGGTGCTCCAGGGCTGTTTCCTGACCCTGACCGTGGTTGTCCTGACCGTCAACCTGCTGGTAGATGTCCTGGCCGGATGGATCGACCCCCGTATCCGGACTCGAGAGCAGAGGCATCCATGACAGTGGGGGCCTCTGCAGAAAGCCGGAAATTTTTGTGGCTGGGGTGTGCCATCCTGCTGGTTTTTATTTCGGCAGGATCCCTTGTCACCATTGCTGGGACAACCCTTCTTAAAACCCGGACCATTCCATTCCAACCACCGTCCGTGACCCACCTTCTGGGCACCGACGATATGGGATACGACATCCTGGCATCCCTGCTTGCCGCCGGCAATCTCTCCCTGGCCATTGGAGTCAGCGCTGCCCTTATTTCGGTGATCATAGGTACTGTGGCCGGGATGTTGGCCGGGTTCCTGGAAAGACCCTGGGCTGGCGTGGCGACTGGAGCCATTGATGTTGTTCTCTTGATACCCATGCTGCCGTTCATGATGGTCCTGGCGGCTTACTTAGGCACCCAGGTCCACAACGTTATCCTAGCCATTGCTCTAATCGGCTGGTGCGGCACGGCCAGAGCCGTAAGGGCAAGGGTGGCTCAACTGCGGGAGACACCGTTCATTGAGGCGCTGGAAGCCCTGGGATTGACACGGACCCGGATCCTGTTCTACCATGTGCTTCCCAACGTCCGGGAGGTTGTCTCCGCCAAATTCGTCCTGTCTGTAGCCGGAGCCATGCTCAGCGAGTCAGCCCTCAGTTTCATGGGGCTGGGTGACCCCGTACGGATGAGTTGGGGACGTATGGTCCACGATGCGTTTCAGCGGGGCGGTTTTGCCAATGGGCTCTGGAACTGGTATCTGCCGCCGGGTCTGTGCATCACTTTGTGCACCATGGGTTTCGTTTTTCTGGGCCTGTACGTGGAGAAACGCTCAGGTCAAACAAATACTACTAAAATGGAATGAAACAGGATACCGCACGGTTAATCTGCGGCCGGGACGGGAATCTGGCTCCGGGAGATGGCTGTCATGGTTTTAGCCATCTCCCGGAGCCTTTTGTTTACCGGTCACGGGTCCGGTGACCGCTAATGGGAATGACCGTGATTTTCCTTATCGTGGTCATGGGGACCATGCTCTTTCCCGTTTCCATGGCTGTGCTCATGGGATCCGCTCTCATGGCTGTGGGTATGGTCATGATCATGGGAGTGTTGGTGGTCGTGGTCATGCTCCAGGTCGGTGTCAGAACGTAATCCCAATCTCCCCATAAAATACGGTTCCAGGATCTTCGTACATATAAAAAGATCGATAATCCTCGTTAAACAGATTGTCCACACTGAGGGAGAGATCGATTCTCTTCACAGCACCCCAATTCACCCTGATATGCTTGGTCCCTTTGAGATCAACCGCAAAGGATTCTTTCATCATAAGCTCCCCGCCGGAGTTCCGGACAGTGTTGGCATCGTCGGAGTACTGATCGCTCAGATACCTGAAGCCTGCTGACACGGTGAAACTTTCAGGTTGGGTATAGGTAACCCCGATGTTGGCCTTATGTCTGGGGCTGAAAGGAAGGTCGTTTCCTTCCAATGAAGGATTCTGGGGGTTCTTGTCAATGGTGGCAACGTTATAGGTGTAGTTTGCGGTCAGTGTCACATTTTCCGTTGGATAAATCTCAATGGAAAGCTCAGAACCATACGATTCACTCCGGCCGATGTTTTTGTTCTGCCAGATGTTTGAAGCGTCAAACCAGGATATGATCTTGTCATCGGTATAGCTGTAAAAACCCACAAGACTGGCCCGCGCAAAACCGCCAAACCAGTGATCGGCACCAATTTCCCAGGACTGGGTCTCCTCTGATTTCAAGTCCGGGTTGGGCTGTCTCGGGTTGCCCCCTGAGGTCCTGTCATCGTAGAGCTGCTCGGAGGTGGGTGGTTTGAATCCCATGCCATAGTTGGCCCAGACCGAGGTCGCATCGGTAATATTGTACCGTAGTCCTGCTTTAGGACTGAAACTGTCATCGGTCCTGTCGTCGGGGTTTGGTGTAGTGAAGTTGTCGAAGTGGTTGTCGTAATTTTCCCAGTGATCGTAGCGCAGTCCGGCACTCATAATTAACCGGTCACTGATATTCCAGACATCCTGAGCATAACCTGCCAGGGTCCTTACCTTGAATTGATTCTCGTAGGTGTTGGACGGGGTGGTTCCTGTCGAGTCCCGGTAATCCTGCTCGGTGGTCTGGTTGTTGTAAAAAATACCGGTGGTGAGGGTATGGCCCATTCCCATGGCGATTGTGGCTTTAAGTTCTATGGGGGTTTCATTGTAGTCCATGTAGCGTTTCATCTTGAGATCGTACTTGGTCCCCCCCTTGTCGTAGAGGTGCAGATAGTCGTCCACCCGCCAGGCTGCATATGCCTGGATGTCCACGGCCGGGTTTATTTCCTGGTCATAGATAATACCCGTCATATGGTAGTCCCAATCACCGCCCACATTGGGACGTCCCCGGGTATAATCGTCGTTAAAATAATTGTAAAAAAGCCGGACTTTAGCCTGATTCGCAGACCGATACGTTCCACTTACCGCCATTCCATGTTTATCATAGTCACAATCGTCAATCATGTGAACGCTGGCATTGACATTGTTCTCTACAATGTTGGCCCCATCAGACTGTTCATAGTAGCCAGCCAGGGCGTACTGGAAATTATCGATTTTACCGTCGGAGGTCAGGGACGAACGGAAACGGTCAAAAGAGCCGAATCCTGTTTTTACGGTTGTGCCGGGGTCAGATTTCCCCTCCTTCATGATAATGTTGATCACACCGCCTCCGGCATTGGCTCCATACAGGGCAGAGGCAGGCCCACGAATGATCTCAACCCGGTCGATGATCTCAACCGGGATGGCTTGGGAAAGCTGCCAGTCCGTTGGAATCCCGTTGACCAGATAGACCGTGGAATCACTACCGGCCCCCCGGATGTTGACGTAAGAGGGAAAGGGTGCGTAGGCCCGCCGTACGCTTATACCCGTTATAGAACGCAGCGCATCCCCGATATCCTGATTGGGAAAATTCTGGTTGAGGAGTTGTTCTGCATGAATAATCGTAACCGAAGCAGGGACATTGCTGGTGGATGTCTCGTATTTGGTCGCCGTCACGATCACATCATCCTGCTTGCTGGTTTGTCCGTTCATTTCGCTGGCCAGGGCCAGGGTCACATTCCAGAAACTCAGCAGTGCTACCACCCCGATCATTGACCAGGCCCATCGTGTTCTTCCTATCATCGTGCCTCCTTTTTTTACACACAATTGATTTTCCAATAAAAAAAAGCCACAAAAGTGCCTATTCTCTTCTGGAGAACAAGAGCCTTCGTGGCTTTTATGATTAACTGAGATTCAAGTTGGACCGATAAGCTCGATCCATTTTTCGATAAGGGCTTCTGCCGCTTTTTTGGGGTGGAACTTGCCTCAATCTTTAGATCAGTATGCATCCTGTTGTCAAGGACAAATTGAACTCTGACATGAATTCAAAAATTCAGACTGATTCTGCCATGATACTCTTTTACCCTGAAAAAAACAGACTTGCTTCACGGATATTTCCGGAGAAATGCCATCATTTTTATTGACATGAAAGCATTACTTAATTACTAAAATCTGGACATTAATATTATAAAGCGCATTCCTGCCGTTTTGTCCCCGAACCTGACACACTTGAGGGGTAACTAGACCATGTCCCACTCCGCTCAAAACCTTGAAACTATTTTTTCAGCACCCTTTTGGGAAACTGTATGGGACCATCTGGGTAACACATTCCTCGCCGATCACCAGAAACGATATCCCCAACGCTGGAGTCAATTCTACGAGAACCATGGTCCCCTTCTGCGGGAAATAGGAGGGGTAGATCATGGCGAAGGATGTTTTGTTATTGAGGCGTTGCTGCGTCAGGGGATGTCATTCCAGGGCAGTACCGTAGTTGATTTAGGATGTGGCAGCGGATGGCTGGCCTTGCCATTGGTGTTGAAAGGCGCGCGAGTTCTGGCCGTAGACACAAGCACAAGGATGCTTGAAACTTTGAGGAATCGGGCACAGGCGATGGGCATAGCCTCCCTGAAAACCCTGGAAGCCAGCTGGACAGAAATAAAGAGCAGAGAACCCTTTGACTTAGTCCTGGCTGCCAGTTTTCCTCCAGCCCTGTGTCCTGATGGGATTTCCCGTATGGAACGTCTTGGGAAGAAATGCATATTGCTTTTGCCTGGCAGCTCACAGGGACTTCCCTGGATAAAAAGCCTCTGGTCAACCCTCTGCGATCGTAATCCTTTTTCAGGAAGCCTGCAGTTGAGAGCAGCATTGAACTATCTGATGGCCGTTGGCCGTGAACCAAACCTGATTCAGGTAAGGATACCCATGGCGGTCGATCTTCCACTTGACCAGGTGATCGATTTCTACGCAGGCTATTTTGCCCTGTTTGAAAGATGTGATCCTGAAGTAAGGGAAATAATTCAAAGAGAGATAGCTCCGTTTACCCATGAAGGAAGGGTCCATGCACGAGGAGAATCTCACTTCGGACTTATCTGGTGGGTCCCGATGCCCTGAGGATATGGAGTGATCGGCTGAAGGCTGAAGCTGTTTGTTCAATCATTGTCACTCCGATAACCACTTGGTGATTTGGGTTTTAGATGGTACGCTGCCGTGGTGTACCACCTTTTCGTTGACTATCAGTACAGGCGTCATCAGATATCCAGCAGATTCAGCGACTCGCTGACAGGGCTCAAGGGCACGATCCAACTCAGGAGACCATGCATCGGCTGGCCTGTAATTCCGAGACAAACCCGATTTCTTCTCTTCGATCAGTTTATGAACGACATCCCAATCCATCGGGACACCAGCATCCCTGGCGACGTGTTTTGCAGTACCAATCTTGCATCCTATCTTCTGGGCGAGCGCTCCAGCCTCAAGAGAATCAAAGGCACAATGCTTTAGATTGATAACCACGGATGGAGGCGCGCCTTCTTTGACCAATATGCCGAGGATGTCACACCTTGGGCAGGGCGGTTCTGTTCCTATTATCAGCACATCTGTTGTTCTTTGCATTTTTTCTCCTGTCGGGCATTTTCTTTATATCAAGATTGGTAATTCTTGTAAAGGAATCTTCAACCGACGATCCCGTTCCCTGATGGTTATGGTTGCCTTACAGGTGTTGAAGAGCTTTGCCAAGCCTATATTGTGATGGTCCCCGGTTTTTCTCGGGGCTGTCGGGCTGTCGGTGTCCCTTCGGCAAGCATGCACAGGCCCTTTTTTTTCACAGGGCATGAGCTGAGCGTCACGAGGGTACTGTGGCCGCCGAGCCAGTGATTGGTGGTTGTGACAATCGATTACTTCACCATGCTCCATGCTGTTTTCAAAAACGGTGCGAAAGTTTGAATAGCCAACATAATGTACACTGCTATCCAGACGATGTAAGCGGCAAAAAAGAATTTGAGAAAAGGATTGCAGGTGACTGTCAGAATAGCTCCAACAGTGGTCTGGTCGCCGTCATCACGAAAGAAATCTGACAGCGTAATTCGTAGCCCCCCCAGAACCAATGGCTCCAGGATGCGGAGATCGCATTGTTTAACAAGTGTCCCTTCCTGCCACAGAGAAAGTTGTACCAGGTTTTTAGTGAGGCTGAAGGCATCGATAGTCTGGACTTTGCGTGCCTGACGGTAGGTTAGATTAAGTAGACGGGGATCGTTCTCAAAATGAACATCATCAATCGCAAGGCGCAATCCTCTGGGCAGAACTTTGCTCTGAGTGGGCATGAGTCGAATCCCCTCCTCCTTGAATCCCAAGGTCATCTGGGATAAATGGCCCATCAGGATCAGAATCATGAGCACATGGGCCAGGAGCAGAAGCCAGGAATGGGCAGAAGCCCTGTTTCTCAAGCGAGGTATCAACCTTGTCCAGGTACAGGCGCAAAGGTTGATCACCAGCACGCCAACGGATGTGAACAGGCTCAGAAACCAGATGCCCAGCAATGTCGAAGCCGATTTGCCTTGAAATGCCGTAAACAACCAATCCAGAATCAGTCCGCGATCCATAGCCTGAACGACGGTACTGAAGGCGCTCATCTGGACCAGAATCATTCCCGCTCCCAGGCAAAGTACAATACCGCCTAAGGCATACAGGGTTAAAAATAAAGATGACAGATGCTTCATAGGAACGCCTCCGTTATCTGGTGTATCAGGTAGACAATCATGGCCATAAGGCCGGGCAAGCCGTAAGCGACTCGAAGAACCTTTGGAAAGGCAGCTAACCTTGGTGGCAGATGAAGGGCTGCGTTGGCCAGAAGGAAAATCATGGTGGACTCAAGAAAATTGCGGTTCCAGAGCCAGTAATCGCCACGCCAGACAAGACACCAGTAAAAGCCGGACATTTCACCGACCAGAAAAACTGCAGTACCTGTCAGAAGGTAGCGTCGTGATCGATGAATCATGAGGTTCCGCGCGCCGTTTTCCTGCCCGGCATGAGGCCAGGACAAGGCGATCAGAGAGGAATACAACAACAGGACCAGGGCGGTAAGGCGACACAGGAAAAAGGATCTGGTCCAGAAGTATTGGTATAGAAACCAGTCTGGATTCAACTGGCGGGGTATCCATGCAAGAATGATCAACAGCACGGCCACACTCACCCAGATCATACACGTCAACAACGGGCCGCTTGTAGGGTCAGGCTGGGGGATAATGGCCAATAGAGTCAGCATCAGCGCCATGAAGCTTAAAGATTCGAATGCCCCGCTTAAGGGGGGCCTGCCGACTTGAACCCAGATGCTGCCCACAAGAATTAAACTTGCTGAAAAAGCAATGTAACCAGTAGTCCTGGCCAGAGTTCCGTGAAAATACCAGACAAAAGCAGTTGTCACTGCCGCACCCAGGGAGATCCAAAACGAGATCCCGCAAAGCCACTCAGCACTCATAATCGATGATTGTCCTCCAGTTCTCTGCCAAGGATTTGATGGCCTGCACGGCGGGGCCTTATGCAGGTATTCGCTGTCTCTTCTCTTTGAATTCAAATGGAATGGAATATCAACACTATTTCATCCCGGTGCCGGGTTATTTGCATACGCTGGTTTCTATTACATACCCGTATAGGCAAAAACTTGTTTAACCAAAGCAAAAACCGGTGTACCGGTGTGCAGATCCAGATTCAGCAAAGCCCGTCTGGGGATGCGTGACCACATGGACTGTCCGACATCAAGGCACACATCCACAAAAGGGGTTGTGCCATCATCGGATATGCTCTGTATTTGAGCAGGAAAGCTATTCACGAAACTCGTCCGGATCGGTCTATCCAGAACAATGTCCACACTTTCGGCCAGAACAAGAACCCGCACGGTCTGCCCCGGCGCAGCCTGAATACGCTGCACCTTGAGGATCCGGCCGCCAAACTCTAAATGGGTCATGCCGAACCCATCATCCAGGATTTCAACTCTGGCAGACAGGACCGACCCGTTCATGCTCCGGCCGAGGAGTGGGCCCAGGTCCGGCCTGGAATAGATATCTTCCAGGGCTCCGCAAGCCAGAACCTTCCCTTTTTCCATGATAACAATCCGGGAGGCCAGGTGGAGGATTTCATCCACGGAATGGCTTACATATAGAATAGGAATGGCAAACTCGCGGCTCAACCGGGTTATGAACGGCAGAACTTCGGATTTGCGTGCCGCATCGAGGGATGCCAGGGGCTCATCCATGAGCAGCATGGCCGGGCTTGTCAACAGGGCCCGGCCTATAGCCACCCGTTGTTTCTCACCGCCGGAAAGCTTTGCCGGCCTTCTATGGAGCAGGTGCCCGATACCCAGAAGACCCACTACCTGGTCAACGGTCACGAACCGCAGTCCTTTAGGAGTCAGGTTCATGCCGTAGACTAGGTTGGATAGGACCGACAGGTGGGGAAGCAGGCGGCCGTCCTGGAAAACATAGCCTATGCGGCGCTTTTCTGTGGGAACATTGATGGAGTGTGCTGAATCAAACAGACAGAATCCGTTGATGGTGATCCGGCCGGAATCGGGTCGGGTCAAACCGGCGACCATGTTGATCACCGATGTCTTGCCAGCCCCGGATTCCCCGAAGAGCGCTGTTACACCGGACTCACTTCCCTGAAATGAGACGTCCAGGCTGAAATTGCCCTGGCGTTTTCTGACACTAATTTCCAAATCAGATCATCCTTTCATGTGAACAGCAAACCGCCTGGCCAGGATTTCAGAGCACACCAGCGCTCCCATGGCAATCAGCACGGCAAGGATGCACAGGCGCATGGCACCGGTTTCACCGTCCGGAACCTGGGTCAGTGTGTACAGAGCCAGGGGCAGGGTCTGGGTTTGACCTTGAATGTTGGACACAAAGGTTATGGTGGCGCCGAACTCCCCCAGGCTCCGGGCAAAAGCCAGGATAATGCCGGTGATGATCCCGGGTGCCATGAGGGGCAGGGTCACGGTAAGGAAAATCCTCACCGGACCTGCTCCCAGGGTTCGTGCGGCAGCCTCAAGATTTCGGTCCACGCTTTCCAGGGACAGGCGAACGGACCGGACCAGCAGGGGGAATGACATGACTGCTGCTGCCAGTACTGCCCCTTTCCAGTTAAATGCCAGAACAATATTCAGATACCGATATAGCAGTGCTCCGATGACTCCGTTGCGTCCCAGGACAATCAGCAGCAAATATCCTGTCACTACCGGTGGCATGACCAGGGGAAGGTGCACCATTCCATCCACCAGGTTCTTTCCCGGAAACCGAAGCCGTGCCAGGACCCATGCGGTCAGGATGCCAAAGGGCAAACTTGCGATCACCGACCATCCAGACACCCACAAGCTCAATTTCAGGGCCTCCAGTTCAACGGTAGTGAGCCTGAAGACATCCATCAACGCACATCAAACCCATATTTTTTAAAAATAGAAACAGCCTGGGGCGATTTCAAAAAACTGATGAATTGACGGGCCTCGGCCATATTTCCCCCGGCCACGGCAGCAATCGGGTAAACGATGGCCGGATGACTGTCACCCGGGAATATTCCCATTACCCGCACTTTTTTTGAAATTGCGGCATCCGTGGCATACACCACACCCAGGGGGGCCTCTGCCCGTTCAACCAGGACCAAGGCTGCCCGCACATCTTTCATGGGGGCGGTACGATTTGTGATCTGTTCCCAGACGCCAAGATTCGAAAGGGCTGCTTTTCCGTAGATACCGGCAGGTACATGGTCAGGGTCACCCATGGCCAGACGTCCGTCTTTACCAAGCAGTCCAGCAAGATCAAACCCCGGCCGTACATCTACCTGAGCCAGCGTGGTATCAGCCGGTGCTATCAGCACGATCTGGTTGCCCAGGATATCAATGCGGCTGCCCGTGTCGATCCGGTTCCTCTCCTGGAGAAAATCCATCCATTTCCCATTGGCCGAAAGAAACACATCGGCCGGCGCTCCGCTGTCTATCTGCTTGGCCAGGGTAGATGAAGAGGCAAAGGAGGGTATAATTTTCCCCATGTCCCCGGCTGCATAAAGCTCCCCAATCTCGGTAATCGCATTGGTTGTGGATGCGGCTGCAAACACTACCAGTTCCGATGCGGCCATTGCTTTGCTGCAGGTAAAACTGTTGGGTTCCATACCTGCCATCACAAGGATGACGGCTGCCATCAAAATAGCAACACTGCTAATAGTTTTCATTTCCATTCGCTCCTTTTTATCTGTGGATTCCACCCATCACTTTTTGACACGCATACCATGGTTCCTCTTTTCCTGATCTTCATCGGTGTTTGCCACGATCACATTGGTATGATATCGTGACAGAACAAACCGGGACAACTATCTATAAGAACAAGAGGGCATGTCGTTTATAAACTTAAATTGACGCGTATTGATTACACATGTTATATCTCTGGTCAATAGTTTTTATGTTTTTTTGTGAGAGGGGGAAAAAACCATGGCCAAATGCCAGGAGACCATTACATGCACAGTGAAACAGTATCGCCTTGCCAAGGGTTGGTCCCAAGAGGACCTGGCTGACCGGCTCGCCATCCGGCGCCAGGCGGTTTACGACATCGAATCCGGCCGTTACCTTCCTAACACCGCCATTGCGCTCCGCCTGGCATCCCTTTTTGGCTGCAGGGTTGAAGATCTTTTTGTTGACGGGCAATCATCGAAACCCCATACCCTTCACATGATCAACGGCACCCCTGAACCATCGTGCCGACTCGTCCTGGGCCGGGTTCGAAACCGTCTGGTGGGTATTCCCCTATCGGGTTCCGAAGCTCTGTCCACCGGATTTCGCTCGGCCAATGGCTTTCTTGACCAAGACGGAAAGAATGCACAATTTCTGTCGTCTCCTGAGTGCATAGACAAATCAGTCATTCTGATGGGTTGTGATCCGGCATTTCAGATTCTCGGGGACCACGTCTCTCGTATCTCTTCGGACGTCAGCATTATGTGCCGGTTCGCGTCCAGCCACCGGGCCCTTGACGGACTGGCCAAGGGTCTGACACATGTGGCAGGCACCCATCTGCACAACACAGGCTCCGGCGAGGCCAACGTGGACGCTGTCCGCCGAAAGCTGGGAGGCAGCCAGGTCAAAGTTCTCGGGTTTTCACTCCTGGAAGAAGGACTGATGATTGCCAGGGGTAACCCCCTGGGAATCCGCACCGTTTTTGACCTGGCCCAGCCCGGGATACGGTTTGTCAACCGAGAACCCGGTGCTGCCCTCCGGGTCCTGCTGGACGACCTCAGACAACGCTCCGGAATACCAGAATCGGCGATCACAGGTTATGACAGCACCGTGGCATCCCACCGGGAAGGCGCCTGGCACATCCTGTGCGGTGTAGCCGATGCAGCTCTGGGTCTTAAGGCGGTTGCTGAAGCCTACAACCTGGGATTTGTGCCTCTGGCGTCTGTCCGTTGCGACATGGTCATCCCGGAAGATCTCATGACCCACGCCGGGGTCAGCATCCTCCTGGACGTTCTGCAATCGGGCGGACTGCGCAAGGAGATCGGTACCCTGCCCGGTTACGGGAACTCGGTCACCGGCAATACCATTTCAACCCATTAGATTTGTATACAGAATGCTGAGTTATCCTTTTTTTCATTATTGTTTCTGCTTCATCTTTGATACCAAATTCTGCTTTGTATTATAAAATCCCTCGGAGTTTTTAATGCTTCATACAAGGATTAATCCTTGTATGTTGCCGATAGCGCGTTGTACTCTTTATGACCACCAACGGTTTACACAACTGGTCCATTTCGACCTACCCGTCAACAGAGACCTCATTGGTTGATATGTTTGAGAACATGTCAGGGGGCGTCTGGGATTCGTATTCACCCGGAGCAGGAAGGACAGATGCCGGATAGAAAAATTGCGTGCTCCTGCACAACAAAGCCCTCGGGGGCAAGGTCTTTGTCCCTGAGGACACACCCCGGAAGCTCATAGACACGGTTGCAGGAAAGGCAGTGGAAATGATGATGGTGACTCTTTTCCGCCAGTTCGTATAATGTCCCGAGTGAGGGATGATTTATTGCCTTTATCCATCCGCTCTCAACCAGGAGTTTCACGTTACGGTAAACCGTGGCCTGGTTCAAGGAGTTAACAACTCTGCGGCCGTACTGAAGAATTTCTTCTACCCCCATCGGCCTGTTGTATCGGAGAAGCACCTGTTCTATTGCGGCTCTTTGTGTTGTCTGTCGTTTCATCTCTGATCCCCCCACGCTGACTATAGCTGAACATGAATCTTATTGCAAACAGATATGCAATAATTCTTGACACAAGGACGATATCTATTCTATATGTGCGAATGCATTTGCATTAGCACAATTAATTATCCTAAAAGAGGTCATCCCATGAAAAGATCTAATGTATACCTTGCTCTGGTGTTTTGTTTTCTTGTTTTTCCGGTGATTCATGGCGATTGCTATGCATCAGGACAAAACGTTGATGTTCTGGTTTCCACATTCCCCATTAATCAGATCACACGGAATGTCGTCCGTGGCAGGGACAACGTAAGGGTGTCCCTTATGATTCCGGCACAGATGGGCTGTCCCCATGACTATGACCTCACACCCCAGGACATGCAGAAGCTTTCCAGGGCAGACATTCTGATCATCAATGGCCTCGGGATGGAAGAGTTTCTTGGTGCTCCGATGGACAACGCCAACCACGGTTTAACTGTTATTGACAGTTCAGTCGGGATCCGGGATATCCTCCACTATTCGGAGGACGCCGACCACGAATCAGGGGATCATGATGCCGCACATGAGGAAGGCCATCACAAGGAGCACCAGGATCACGCGGGCGGCGATCACCACCATGCCGGCGTAAATCCACACGTGTTCGCAAGCCCGCGCATGACAGCCGTACTGGCCATGAACATCGCCCAAGGACTGGCCAAAGCAGACCCGAAAGGCGCTGAGATCTATTTTGCCAATGCCCGGAACTATGCCGGAAGGATGAACAGACTGGCCGACGCGTTTAAGGATTTGGGCAAACGGCTGAGTAACAACCGAATCGTGACCCAGCATGGCGTGTTCGATTATCTGGCCCGCGACATGGGACTTGAGATCGTTGCCGTTGTCGAAGCCCATGCTGGTCAGGAACCTTCGGCATCAGCAATGCTGGATATTATCCGGACCATTAAGCTCAGGAAAGCCGGAGCTGTATTCACGGAGCCCCAGTACCCTGACAGCATAGGCCGGACCATCGCCCGGGAGTCCGGTATCCTAGCAGCTGTTCTGGATCCAGTGGCCACCGGCCCGGAAAATGCCCCTCTGGATTACTATGAAACGATCATGGAAACAAATCTGACAACGTTGGAAAAAACCCTTGGAACAAAATAGAGCCGATTCGGCAGAGCATCTGTCACCTGTCGCTGTATCCTTTGAGAACGTGACCGTTCAGCGCGGCGGTGTGTCAATCCTGGAGGATGTGACCGCCAGAGTTCCAAGGGGTGGCTGCACAGCCATTGTCGGTCCCAATGGGGCCGGTAAGACCACCCTGCTGCTGGCCCTGCTCGGCGACATGCCATACAGGGGCCGCATCACCACAGCAGGCAGAACCGGCTGGGGAAAACCGGTCATCGGATATGTCCCCCAAGGCCTGACCTTTGACCGGGGGATGCCTATTACGGTCACCGAGTTTCTTGTCATGGGCGTTCAGAGGAAACCCCTGTGGTTCGGTATCCGCAGTGATCTGAAACAGCAGTCCATGGATCTGCTCCTTGCCGTCAATGCAGGTTACCTGGCAGAGCGCCGTCTGGGTGCTCTTTCCGGCGGTGAGATCCAGCGCGTTCTCCTGGCCCTGGCCCTGCGGCAGGACCCGGAGCTGCTGGTTCTTGACGAACCGGCCGCAGGCGTTGATTTCCAGGGGGAGCATGTGTTCTGCGAACTGCTCGATGAACTCCGCAGATCCAAAGGATTTACTCAGCTCATGGTCAGTCATGATCTGGCTACTGTGACCCACCACGCAACCCATGTCATCTGCCTAAATCGAAGAGTCGCTGCCGAAGGAGCACCCCATGAAGCGTTGAAAAAAACAAATCTCCGGGCCATTTTCGGTATGCACATGGGACTGGTTGATGCCCATTCCATGCCGGACGGCAATGCGGTCTGCTCCGGGTCCTGCTGTAACGGGGAGAACCGCCGTGCCTGACATCTCTCTCCTGTATCACTGGATTGCTGAATTTTTCCCCCTGGAGTGCATGCAGGCCAGGTTCATGCAGAAGGCTCTGGTGGCTCTGGTTCTGCTTTCACCCATGACCGCAGCCATGGGGGTCCAGGTTGTGAATTTCCGGATGGCCTTTTTTTCAGATGCCATCAGCCACTCAGCGTTTACCGGTGTTGCCCTGGGGTTGATTTTTTCAGTGAATCCCCACTGGAGCATGCCTATTTTCGGACTCATGGTCGGCATCGGAATAATGGCGGTTCATCGCAACAGCAGTTTGCCTTCGGACACGGTCATCGGAGTTTTCTTTTCAGCCGTAATCGCCTTCGGGCTGGCGGTGATCAGCCGTGACAGGTCCGTAGCCCGGGAATTGCAGCGTTTCCTTTATGGGGATATTCTAACCATCAGTGATGGAGAAATCGTCTGGCTTATATTTCTGTTCCTTACTCTGATGACATTTCAGACCTGGGGTTACAACCGTTTACTGTACATTGGTTTCCATCCGGTTCTGGCCAAAGTGCACCGTGTCCGGGTCGCTGTGTACCAATATGTGTTTTCCGGCCTCCTGGCACTGATTGTCATGTTTTCGGTAAGGGCGGTAGGAGTGCTTCTGGTTACGGCCATGCTTATCGTTCCGGCAGCTGCTGCCCGAAATTTTGCCCGGTCGGCAGGAAGTATGTTCTGGTGGGCTCTGCTGATCGGTGTCTTTTCTGCCGTCACCGGTCTTGCCATATCCGCCCAGGACTGGGCGCGAACAGCCACAGGTGCCACCATCATCCTGGTGTCCTGCCTGTGGTTCTTTATCAGTGTCTTCATTCCCCTTAAAAAAAGGCCTCCTGTGCGATGAGTATTCATTTTTCTGTCATGGAACCGCATGGATCGGATTTTCCCCAATGCCATCCATAAAAATACATCAACAGTCCGAGGCTCCCGATCCCGGCCACCATATAGATTACCTGCCGGCAACCTTCCTGGCAGCAGTTGTCTGGTTCCTTCCATCAGGAACCGACTCCGCAGCGATCAACTCTCTTTCCATAACCTTCGTCAGTATTGTTCTTGAGGCAGTACCCTTCATGTTTGTCGGCTCCCTCATCGGTGGAATCATTGAAGCTTTTGTCAGCCGTGAATGGATGATCGGTGTGCTTCCGCGTCGGGGGTGGCTCACCGTCTGTATTGCTGCCGGAGCGGGAATGCTCCTGCCGGTTTGTGAATGTGGCGTTGTACCGGTGGTGAGACGTCTGATGGGCAAGGGGCTGCCGCAGTCTGCAGCCATCGCTTATCTTCTTGGCGGTCCCATTGTCAACCCCATTGTGGCCATCTCAACAGCCCTGGCCTATACGTTCAATTGGAATATCGTTGCCCTGCGTCTGGGATTGGGCTACACAACAGCGGTTACCATTGGCCTTATCATAGGTCGCCTGTTCAAGGACCGTATCGCCATAAACGCACAGAACAGTCAAGACAACAGAAATCCCTTTTCATGTGGTTGTATCTCTCATATCATGACCCCGGATAGAACGGGTAAAACCGGCAAAGAAACCGTTGGACTGGAGATAATTGCATCCGAGACCAGGACTGAAACCCTGGCGTGCGGATGTTCACACCGGGTTCAGGGGACCGGATGGGAAAACCGGATGGGATCAGCTTTCCTCCATGCAGTTGACGACTTTCTATCTGTTGGTCATTATCTTGTTATTGGTGCTTTTCTCGCGGCATTGGCACAGACCTTCATTGACCGCTCTGTGTTCATGAGCATTACCGGAATTCCATTCTTGTCCATTGTAATTATGATGGTGCTGGCAATTCTACTCAACCTGTGTTCTGAAGCCGATGCATTCTTAGCTGCTTCTTTCAGGGGATTGATGCCGTTGTCTGCACAAATGGCATTTATGCTGACCGGCCCCATGTTCGACCTTAAACTGCTGATGATGTACAAGACTGTTTTCAAACCCAGGGCCATCGTTGCCCTGTCAGCTCTGATTCTGGTGATAGTACTGGGGGTTTCTACAGGATTGGAATGGATCATCGGGGCAGCATCATGAAATCACCGGATCGATGGCTGAATCGATGGCTGCACCCTATCCTGTTCGGGGCCTGGACCTTTATACTGATCTACCTTGTCGTCACCCAGACCTATACCGCTTTTCTCCGACCGGAATTCGGGATACTCCTGGTTATTGCCCATTTTATTGCCATGGGTTTCATGCTCACTTCCATAACCAGAGATCGAAAGCCTGAATTGGATTTTTCAAGTGTCTTGCGTGTCCTGGTTTTGTTGGTACCGGTTGTTTACATGATGACTATACCCGATACCATGCTGGGTTATCAGGCCTTTAAATCAAGGTATGTCGGACACGCCACCCTGAACCAACAGGATACAACTCTACAGGCCTCCATGCAGGAAGACACTGAATTGGAAGCGCAACGGCTGTCAGGAGACCAAAATAATCCTGTCTCCCAGACCTTGCCACAGGAAAGGACAATACTCGAACTCATTCTTAAGCCCGGTCGCTACCGGGGTAGACAGGTTTCCTTTTCAGGTATGTTTCTGCGCGATGACCACCTCAAGGAATATTTTGGAGGCGTGAATACCGCTGTCTACCGTTTTATTATCAGTTGCTGTGCTGCAGATGCTCAGCCTCTTGCAGTCGCAGTGGAGTTAGATCAGGCTGTGGCTTTTACTAAAGATCAATGGGTGCTGGTGGAAGGGATTTTTGACCAGATCGACATCAATGGTAAATCAGCACCGATTGTAAGGAAAGCAGTGTTAAAATCCATTGAAGCTCCACTATTCCCGTATCTCTATTAGCCTAGTGAGCTTCCTCAACGGACCGGGCATCAGTGGGGATGCCGTAATAGCAGCGGTAGAAAAACATGGGATCGGACAGGTTTCTGGAGCGCTGGAACAGGTACAGGAAAAAGAGGCCTGCAACAAGGAAAGCATTGGCGGCCCCCTTCCGCTGCCATCGTCTGGGCGACACCAGAACCTTGCCGTTCAGGTAGACCTGCCGTCCCAGAGACCGGAGGCGCAGGGCCAGTTCCACATCTTCCATGAGGGGAATGGCCGGGAACACTCCATATCGGATCACCGGTTCCCTCCGGAAAAACTGGACCTGATCCCCGAAACTGATGCCCGATACCAACACCCTTATGTGGTTCAAAACGTCGATGACACGGCAACGGATTCGGGTTGCACGGTCATATCCGGAGGTATCGAACCGGCAGCCCACGGCTCCGCCGATCACGGACCTTCCGGTATTCAGGGCACGGATCATGGCACGGAAAATCCGGGATGGGACGCAGGCGTCGGCATGGACCACCGCTACCACGTCCCCGGTTGCCAGGGCCAGTCCTGCCCGGATCTGTCCTCCCCGTCCTCCACCGGAATCCACGGGGGTATCAACACAGAGGCACCGGGCTCCAGCCCGGCGGGCCACGTCCAGTGTGGCATCACAGGACCCACCGTCGACCACGACGACCTCAATCACCTCGGGAGCGGAAAGGACTGCCTTGAGACAGGCGAGGATAGTCTTCTCCTCATTCAGGGTGGGAATTACCACAGACACGGTCCGGCAGGGCAGGAACGCCTGCCCTTGCCGGAATCTGATGGAATCAGGGTGCATCATACTCCACTGGCCTGCCTGACGGATCCTGGCACCAGCCCGGGGTCAGGCTGTCCGCACAGGTGTCCTCGTCATGGGTATACTCAGTACTCCAGCCTTCCCAGCCGTCCGAAAAGTTTTTTACATTGGTATACCCCATGAGGTGGGCATGAAGAAAACTTAAAGCGGACCGGTACCCGCTGCCGCAGTAAAAATAAACATTCCTGTCAAACCGGTCCTGATCGATTCCTGCGGTGATACCCACGGATTCCCACAAATTCATGACCTCAGGATAGCTGCGGATGCTCCCGTCGGGATCGGTGTACTCCAGGGACGAATCATCGGCATCCCTCGCCCATATGGCATTGGGGATGCGGCCTTTCTGGACCACGTAATCGTAACCGCTGATTTCTCCCAGGTATTCCGGGTAACTGCGCACATCGGCTATGACGGCTGCGCCCGTATCGTTGTGCACGGAGAACATCTCGTCAACCGTGGCAAGGTGCTCCGGATGGACGGTTCCGGTAAAGGGTTCAGCCGGGACCGGATCGTTGATGGTGGTTTCACCCTCGTAACCGGCATCGATCCAGGCCTTGTACCCGCCGTTGAGGTAGCGGACATCTGTGACGCCGGCATAGGTCAGTATCCACCAGAGACGTGCGGCAAAGATGTTGGAATCACTGTACACGATGACGGTTGTGTCCTCGGTGATCCCCATCCCTGCAATGGCTGTGTGCACCTGGTCATCGGGAAGCAGGAACCAGCGTGGGTAATCGTTTTCATAGATGTCGGAATCGGAATGAAGGGCGCCGGGAATATGGCCGGCTTTGTAGGCTTCGGCCCATTCCATGGTGCCCCACTGGGTTTCGAGGATCAGAAATTTGTGGTCCCTGCTGAAGTCATACCCGGCCGGTGCCTCACTGGTGCTGCCTGGTGCATGGTAATCCATCACCTGCTTTACCCAAGCCGGATAGACCAGTTTTTGATAGTGTGCCAGCTTTTCCATGGGAAAGAAAGCTGGATCGGACTCTGCCCAGTCTTTGATGGATCCGTCGTAGTTGGTGGCCCTGTCATAACCCAGAAGCCGGAACAGGAAATAGGCGTAGGCGCTGCGGATACCGATGGTGCAGTAAGCCGTCACTTCCTTGTCCCGGGTGACGCCCCGGGATTCAAACAGTTCTTTCAGGTCTTCATAGGGCAGCACGGTCTTGTCCGCACTGAAATACCAGGGATAGGGTATTTGAACAGCACCCGGGATATGGCCGCCCCGGACCTCCCCGTACCGCTGCCAGCCTGTGTATTCCTCGTCATTCCGGGTATCCACAACCACAAAGTCGCTGTGGTGCATGCACGAGGCGATGTGGTTTTTGTCCGTGGTAACGTTTGCATTGGGGGCAGGGACAAAGGTGGCGGGCGCCCGGGTGGTGGCGGTCATCTCAGGAGCATTGCCGTCGGCCAGCCATTTGTCCCATCCGCCGTTGAGAATCCTGACCGACGTACAGCCAAGGGCCTCCATCATCCAGAACAGGCGTCCCGCACCCCCGAAGGAGGCCGTGGTGTCATCATAGATGATCATGGGTGTGGTCCGGGTCAGACCCATCTGTCCGAGGATAAGGGACACCGTGCCAGCGGGCAGCATGTTGCTTGCTGAATCCAGAAACTGCTGCCAGGGCATACTCAGGGCCCTGGGAATGTGTCCCAGGTCATAGGCCTGACCGGATCTTGCGTCAAGGATAACCGTCCCAGATGCGGTCAGATCTCCCGAATCGGCCAGGAGTTTGGCATTGGGATAGGTTTTCTGGGTTACACTGGAACTGTTGCAGGCCATGGTCAGGGTTGACAGTATCAAAAGCACTGCTCCTCCCAGGGCCATCCATCGATCTTTTTTCATGAATTTTCTCCTATTATGGTGGTTCACGGTTTTCCTCACGTGGTCTGAATTGTGTTTTTTCCGGTTTCCGGAAAGGTCCGTCCTGTCCTTGACAGGATTTGGGGCTTCTGGTAACAGCTCCTCACATCATGATGATTCCTGGAAACAGACATGCAGGCCCCATGAATCCCGGCAGCAGACACCCAAGCCTTTCCAGGAACGTATGGATACGGATCGGACTGCCGGCAGCCGTGTTTATCCTGTTTGCCTCGCTGGCGGCCGTACCGGATCTTTCCCGGTCCGTTGCCCTGCTCGTTGGTTTAAGCGGTGCCATTGTCATTCTCCTTGCACTGGGCCAGTACCTGGCCGGCAAGGGGGAAGGTGACTGGTCCCCCGCAATTATTATTGTTGTTGCACTCCTTGTTAGACTGCTGTTTATCCCGGAACCTCCGGTCCTGTCCGACGACCTGTACAGGTACATCTTTGACGGGTTGGTGACGCTCCAGGGGGGCAACCCCTATTCCGCGGCTCCTGACGGGGCAGAACTCCTGACCCGGGAAGCGGCTTCCATCCTTCCCATGATCAACCATGCCCATCTGGTAACCATCTACCCTCCCGCAGCCCAGCTCCTGTTTGCGGCAGGCGCTGCGGCAGGCAAGCTTATCGGCCCCGTGCCCGGCATGAAGCTTGTGTTCGCGGGCCTAGACGTGGGGTCGTGCATCCTGATCCTGGTGCTCTTGAGGCAACTGGGTCTGCCCTGCTCACGGGGGATTTTATACGCCTGGAATCCCCTGCCCGTGCTGGAAATCGCCGGGTCCGGCCATGTGGATGGCGCGGCCCTCCTGTTTATTCTGGCGGCCCTTGTGCTGGCAACCCGGCCCGGGACAGGGATTGCTGCCGGCCTGTTCATGGGTCTGGCTGTCCTGACCAAATGGGTCCCCCTGATGATTGTCCCGTTCTGGCTGCTCCTGGTGTCCGGCACCCGGCAGCGTGCCGCGGCCCTGGGAGCGTTTGCGGTCACGGGGGTGCTCCTGGCGGCCCTGTTCTGGCCCAACCTGGTCAACGCCTGGATCACGCTGGGCCAATACCTCCGGAACTGGGAGTTCTCGGGTTTCCTGTTCCGGGGCCTGCGGTATGTGGCCGGCTCCGGAGAGACAGCCAGGATCCTGCTTGCGGCGCTGTTTACCGCCGTTACGGGAGCCCTGTTCGTGGGCCGGGTCCGCAGGCCGCCGGAGACGGCCGCCCTTTTCGGGTGCATGGCCGTGGTTGCCGGGGCCTACCTGGTGCTGTCCCCCACGGTCTATCCCTGGTACGCCCTGTACCTGGCCGTATTCCTGCCCTTTGTCCGGAACCCTGCCTGCCTGGTTTTCACCTGGTCGGTCCTCTTCTCCTACCGGATCCTCCTGGTCAGGCACTTGACCGGCCTATGGGTGGAGGACGATGTGACCCCGTTGCTGATCGTTGCAGCACCGTGTGCAGCCCTGTCAGCCCATGCCCTGGTCCGGATCCTGCCGGCCCGGAGGGGCGTCACCCATGATCGGGAAAAGGCTGCTTTGGGCGGTTCATGAAGGGGTCCGGCCATGGTGCGTCTCGCCGGACAGTCCACGTGATCCGGAAAAGGCCTGTCAGTACGCTAAAATCAGGGACAGGCTCAGGTTTTCACCGGCAGCCGTGTTTTTACCGTAGATTTCGTTCCGGTATCCCAGTTCCAGGTTCCACCGGTTCGACAGTTTAAACCCCAGGGCCAGTTCAAGTTTTCCCAGGTCGCAGTTCAGGGTTGTCGTTGGGTTGTCCGAAACATCCGTTGCCGAATCCTGGTTGTTCATCCCCAGAATCCCGTCGAGTTTTAGCCGGCTGTAAATGGCCTGGGTGATGTCCATACCAAATTCCACCAGGTAACGCAGTTCGTCGGCCGGTTCGTCGGCCCGAAAACGGTACCCGGCCTCGATGTTGAAATAGCCCGGTACAACCGGGTAGAGGGACCTGCCGTAAAGGATCCTGAATTCCACATCGTACTGTCCGTTACCCATGGCAACGGCCTCATCCTCGTCGTAGAGTTCCGGAACCTTGACCAGCCCCTGGACGGAAACCACACCCATGTCCCCGGACAGGAGCCTGTATTTCAGGCCCAGATCCAGGTCGGAGAAGCCGTCGGTCCTGGCGACCCGGATGTCAGTGTCGGATTCCAGCTGTTTGAGGGATACGGATCCCAGGGCTGTGAGCCGGTCTGAAATGCCGTATTCCAGGTAGTAGCTGATGTTGGTGTCGGAAAATTTTCCGTGGTCCGCCAGAGGAACTGTGTTCTCTGAATCGTTGAACGCTTCGTCCGCCTCATAGCTGTTGACGGTGAGCTTGTGATACACGGCTCCCTTGTCCTCCGTCCAGGCTCCGGCAAAACAGGAGCCTGCCGCCAGGCCTGTGGCCACCAGGGCCCAGATCAGTACCTCGGCCATACTTTTCATGATTTTCCCCCATACTTTCATTGGTTTGCTTCACCCGTGTCCTGCCGGTGCGGTTCATTTGAGCAGAGCCGGGCCGGGTGACGGTAAAATTTGTGCAGTATAATGATTGGAGCACGCCAGGTCCAATCGATTGTTGGCGTGGAGATCGCTGCAAGATATAGTAATTAGCGATAGACAATGGCGGGCCTTCCGGACCGGACTAAGGCGAAGCCTCAGGGGTCGCCGGTAACTGAGATCGGCTGGTGCGATACTGTTCCTGAAACACATGGGAACTATCGATTGGACAAGGGGTTTATTTTTCTATACACCCGTTGAAACCGGGAGCATTGCCGAACATGACGGCATTCATCGCGCATTGCCCCAGGACGGCATGTTCTGGAGTGCACTGCACTAAGATAAATGGCAGGGGAATAACATATTCTCCGTAAAAAGACGGACCATGGAGAGACCTATGACAGGACAGGAACGAGTGTGCCGGAGCGGGACGGGGAGAGCCGTTGTTTTGGTTTTGACACTGCTGATAACCGGGGTGTTCTTCAGGCTCCAGCCGTGCCACGGCTCCGGCATAGAACGGATCGAACCGCAGCAGCTGGAGCGCGACAAGGCCGCATGGGTTATTCTGGATGCCCGGCCCGAAGAGCGCTGGAAAACATCCCGCATTCCAGGCGCCCTCTCCTTTTCCTGGGAGGCCCACACTCGCACCGATGACAGGCAGGTTCCCTACCGGGTCCAGGATCCGGAAACCCTGGCCGC
This sequence comes from Pseudomonadota bacterium, assembly GCA_043806875.1. Lineage (GTDB taxonomy): Bacteria > Desulfobacterota > Desulfobacteria > Desulfobacterales > Desulfobacteraceae > JAZDGN01. The sequence goes on along the minus strand of JAZDGN010000063.1, from coordinate 31,961 downwards.
GGCTCTGGGAACCCTTGGTATTGCAGTGAATACACCGGTCGCGGTTTACGGGGACGCCGATTCAAGCTGGGGCGGCGAAGGTTGGGTGTGCTGGGTTCTGACCTGGATGAGTCACCAGGGAACCATCGCCCTGCTGGACGGGGGGATCCAGGCGTGGACAGGCGCTGGGTATCCCCTGGAAAAGGGAGGGGAGCTTTCGGCCGGCAGGACTGTGGTTTACCAACCCCGGCCCGATCCTGCCATGATGGTTTCAGCCCGGGACCTTCATGACCATCTCGGAGACCGGCAGCTGGTGGACACACGGTCGTTCATGGAATGGATCCGGGGACATCTTCCTGGTGCCGTGCACATCACATGGGAGTCTTTCTTTTTCGGCGGAAACCGGCGCCCCCTGGACAGTACTTCTGTCCGGAACCTGCTTGCCGATCACGGCATATCCCCGGAAAGACCGGTGGTCTACTACTGCACCGGCGGTATCCGCTCCGGGTATGCGTGGATGGTGCACGAGCTGGCCGGATTGCCCCGGGCCGTTAATTTCGAGGGGGGAACCGCAGAATGGGACGCGATCTTTCCCTGAGACCGGTCAAAGGGCTTTGCAGTCCTGCCGGCTGAACATCCCCTGGAGCAGTTCCCGTCCATCGGTTGCAATGATGATCCCGAATCCCAGGGGGAAAAAGCACAGAAAGGGGAGGGCCGGCCAGGTTCCGCGATGCCAGGCAAACACTACCGGGACCAGGGAGTAGATCCACAATGGAATGTTGATTGCCAGGTTCAGGAGAATGCGGGAATGGAACCGGACGCGGAACTGCCCCGGGCCGCTGTCTGTCACCCCGAACTTGGGTGTGCGCTGGAACACCCCTCCGGTGGTTGTCAGGCCCTTCAGAACAGCCAGGGAAAAACTGGGTGCAAGGCCGATGCTCGCCGCAGGCAGCAAGGATAGAACCCCCAGCTGCCAGCCAGTTCCGCTCAATGCGCTGTAAATCATGTAGTAGGCGATGACGGCAACCCCAGTCAGCAGGAACAGGGGCAGATCGAACCAGAAGATCTCACGTACACCGATTCCAATCCTGTTCAGGAGCACTGGGTAGAGGGTGAAGGTTGCCAGAAATCCCAATACCCAGCAGAAATTGGCCATAAGATGGGCGGCGGCTTCGATCTTGACGCGCAGAGGCAGAGGGGCAGCCACAAGCCGTGGAAGCAGTTTTACTGCGGTCTGGATAGCACCTTTGGCCCATCGCTCCTGCTGACACCTGAAGTCGGCCAGGGTCACCGGAAGCTCGGACGGGACACAGACATGATCGGCGTAAACAAAGCGCCATCCGGCCAGCTGGGCCCGGTAGCTCAGATCCAGATCTTCGGTCACGGTGTCGGAGGTCCACCCTCCGGAATTCTCAATGGCAGCTTTTCTCCACACGCCTGCGGTCCCATTAAAGTTGAAGAACAGATTGCGTGAATACCGCATCGCATGTTCAACGCCGAAATGGGTTGACAACAACAGGGATTGGAGGCGGGTAAGCCAGGAAAATCCGACGTTGAGGAAGCCCCACCTGGCCTGTACCATGCCAATGTCCGGCCGATTGAAACAGGGAATCAGCTTTACAAGAAAATCAGGCCTGGGAACAAAATCTGCGTCAAATACGGCAATGAATTCTCCTGTGGCCTGTTTCAGGCCGTGGGCCAGGGCACCGGCCTTGTAACCGGTACGACGGGCCCGATGGATAGCCTGGATATCTTTTCCCCGTCTCTGCCAGAAGCGTATACGTTCTTCCACGATCCGACATGTGACATCCGTGGAATCATCAAGAATCTGGATCTGGAGCCTGTCAGCAGGCCAATCAAATGCAGCCACCGCATCAATAATTCTTTCGGCGACCAGGGCTTCGTTGTACAGAGGGACCTGGACAGTGACCTTGGGCAGATCTGTATCCTGGCCCGGTTCCGGATCGATTTTTAATCCGGTTTTTGTCCTGCACCAGCACCCGATCATCCAGATACGATGGATTCCGTAAAGGGCAAGCCCGGTCATCGAGAAGAAATGTACTATCGTCATCAGTTTTAAAAACAGGTGTGTCATGGTCTCCTTCAACCAGGTTCAGACTTGGTGGCCACTGCCAGAAAGGATTTGCTCAGTTCTTTCCCCCTAGCGTTACAGCGTGATAAAGACAGCACAATAAATGAATCTAAAAAAAAATACAAATTGCTAATACCTATCACTAAAGACTGTTCAAGGGGAAAAATAACTGGAGGCAAAGTTCGCTGTAGGGGCGCTATAACGGCTTTGCTAAGAATGGAATCACCGGGCCCGGGCAGGAGATCAGCCCGGGCCTGGCCAAACCGCAGGTTTGTCCTTGATGCAGGGGATCATAAGTTTTCTCTATGGCGTACCGGGGTTTAATCCAGATAATCACTTTGACAGATTGTTGTAATTTCCGTATTCCTTTTTCCACTTAACGGAGAAAAGGCTTTCATGACGACAGAGTGTTGCACAGGAAGCCGGGAGACTGTTTCCGATACCATTATCAATGGATGTACAAGCTGTGGTCTTTGCACACGAGAGTGCGCTTTCCTGCAGAAGTACGGTACCCCGGATGGAATCGCCCGGCAGAGCATAACCGACCCGGATACCTGGCAGGCTATCTCCTTTGAATGCAGCCTTTGCGGACTGTGTACTGCGGTTTGCCCCAAGGGACTTGACATTCCAGGCCTGTTCTTCAACCTGCGAACAGAGGCTGCCAGGCAGGGCACAGGCCCCTTCCCTGAACACCGGGGTATTCTTGCCTATGAACGAAAGGGCAACTCAAAGCGGTATTCTTTTTACAGCCTGCCTGACAACTGCGACACCATTTTTTTCCCGGGTTGTACATTACCCGGCACCCGTCCGTCCAGCACCGTGAAAACCATTGAGTATCTCAGAGAGCACATCCCCGACATCGGTATCGTACTCGACTGCTGCGCCAAACCCTCCCACGACCTTGGCCGGAAGGACTATTTTGAGGCTATGTTCAGGGAGATGGAGGCTTATCTCCTTGAAAACGGGATCAGGAATGTCATTGTTGCCTGTCCCAGTTGTTACCGGATATTTGCAACCTACGGCACCAGATTTAACGTAAGGACCGTGTATGAGATCATGGCCTCGAAGGGTATCGAACCTGGCCTTGTCCATAGTTATACCGTCACCATCCATGATCCCTGTCCGGTAAGGTTTGAGACGGGTGTTCATAAATCAGTGCGAAACCTTGTCAGGGCCTCGGGCCTCAAGATCGCGGATACCAGGCATTCGGGGGTGCGGACCGTCTGCTGCGGGGAAGGCGGGGCAGTGTCATGCATGGCACCGGAACTGGCGTCCTCCTGGACCGACAAACGAGTGGGCGAGGCCGGCGATACAAAAATTGCGTCCTATTGTGCAGGGTGTGTCAATTTCCTGTCAAAGAAAACCCAGTCCTTTCACATACTGGACCTGGTCTTTGATCCGGAAAACACCATTAACGGCCGGGCAAAGGTATCAAGAGCCCCGTTGACGTACGTGAACCGTCTGAGGCTGAAACGCGCTATTAAAAGGGAGCCGGCAGCAGTAAAACGGGAGAGAAATTTCAATCCGGAAAAGGAAAACAGGCGCGGAATGTTAATAAAGCTGGCGGTCCTGCTTCTGATTGTGGCCGGTATCACGGGGTTCAAACTTACTGGTGCAGATCAATACATTGATCAGGAAAGGCTGCGCACCCTGGTCCAGGCATTCGGGAACCTCGGCCCCATGATCTACATGCTGATTTATACCATTGCCCCGGTCCTGTTTGTGCCGGGCCTGCCCCTTACCATTGCCGGAGGAGTCCTCTTCGGGCCGTTCTGGGGGGTGGTGTACAGTATCACTGCAGCGACCTTGGGCGCCGGCCTTGCCTTTCTCATCTCACGATATGTGTCAAGGGACTTTGTTGAATCCAGGCTTGCCGGGCCAAAATGGATGAAACTTCAGGACAATGTTGAAAATCATGGATGGAAGGTTGTTGTATTCACACGGCTGATCCCCCTGTTCCCATTCAATCTTCTGAATTATGCCTTTGGACTGACACGCATCCGGTTTTCCCACTACATGGCAGCGACGTTTTTCAGTATGCTTCCAGCCTGTATAGCGTTCATTGTATTTTCAAGCTCTCTTTTGGATCTGCTTAAAGGGCGCATATCGGCCCAATTTATGGTAGGGCTGGCCCTTATCCTTCTGGTATCAGTTCTTCCCCTTGTCTACAGAAAAATCAAGGGCCGGAGCGAGTCACAGAATCCAATGTAACTGCGGAACCCCATCTCTGTCCACCCTGAAACGGAAAGAGGAAGGGCCGTATGTCAGCAACGGTCCGGATGCCGTCCCCACCTGTCTGTCTGCGTTTATCGACTGTCACAGCCGGTATGTAGTCGCGGGACGCTACTACTTCCGCCAGAACCTGGATGTCCTCATCGACACCCTGCTGCGAGCCCTGGCAACCCACGGGATGCCCCTTGGGCTGTACGTAGACAATGCAATGGTCTATCACTCCAATGGCCTCAAGGCCGCCTGCTATCGTTTGAACATCCAGCTGCTGCACCGCAAAAAAGGAGATCCTGCTGGAGGCGGAGTCATTGAGCGCTTCTTCCGGACAACCCAGGCAAGGTTCGAGAGTGAAGTCCGGGCCGGTGAAATCCTGACCCTTGATTCCCTGAATCAGGCCTTTGCGGCCTGACTGGCGCAAGATTACCACAAAAGCCGGCACTCAGAGATCGAAACCACTCCGGAAAAGGCTCTGGAGCAAGGCCGAAGCGTCATTCGGCAGGTGGATTTGAATACCTTCTCCAAATCCTTTATGCAGGTGGTGAAACGCACGGTTAACCCCGTCTTCTCGGATATCCAACTCAACAAACGGTATTACAAAACCGATCCCGGGCTTCGCGGAGACCGGATAGAGGTCCGCTATGACCCGTTTTCGACCCAGGATACCGTCGAGCTTTATTCATTGAACAACGTGTATCTGGGGCAAGGGTATTTTCATCAGCGAACCGAGGCGGAACCGATAGTTCCTTCCCTGCCGGAGAAGCCCAAAAGCAATTATCTGGCCCTGCTTCAACGCAGGCATCAGCAGGATCTTGCTGCAAAAACCCAAGGGATCGACTACCGCAAGGCTGTGGAGCACCGGCTATGGCCCTTCCATGAATTTGCCAGGCTTATCGCCGATCTCCTTGGAAAAAAAGGCGGCCTTGGATCCTTCAACAACCAAGAGCTGGAGGTCCTGAAAAAGACTTGGACCATGAATGCGACCATCAACACAGCCATGGTCCGCCAGGCATGCGCGGCAGCACCATTGAAAACCATAGCCCATGTCAGCCGGGAGTTGAAAACCCTGTTTTGCAGAGGAGAATAACGTATGTTTCTGACCCATTTCAACATGAATGCTCATCCGTTTGCAGAAAATCCCCCCCCTTGAGTGGCTGTTGGCGGACAGCCGGTTCGAGCAGGCACTCGCCCGCTTGAGATTCTTTCTGGAGCAGGGGCGCCTTGCCCTGATCACCGGCCAGACCGGTGTGGGCAAATCCTCCCTGCTCCGAATGGTTCGTCAAGCCATGCCACATAATCGGTATATGTCACTCAACCTGCATTTGACCAGCGTCAGTCCCGGCGCGTTCCTACGCCTCATTGTCTCGGAACTCGGTGAGGCGCCCAGGTTTGGGAAAGACCGGCTGTTCCTTCAAATCGTCGAGCGCATCAGAAAACAGGATACGGAAACGGTAATCATCATCGATGAGGCTCACCTGATGGCTGTCCAGACTCTCGTTGACCTCAGACTGCTGATCAGCGCCGGCGACGACGCGGATCTGCCGTTGAAGATCATCTTCAGCGGGCAGGAATCCCTGACAGCGCTTTTGAAGCGAGCCAGTCTTGCGGATCCTGTCAATCGAATCAACGTCCGATACCACATCAAATCCCTGACCAGGGATCAAACGGTTGCCTATATCGATCATCGACTCAAATGCGCCGGTGCAACGGGAAAACTAATGACAGCAGAGGCCAAATCACTGATCCATGATTATGCCGGCGGGGTACCCAGATCCATTAACAATATCGCCACCGACTGCCTTATACATGCCGTATCCAAAAACGTTTTTGCCATTGACGCAATCATTGTCAATGAAACCATGGCAGAGTTCCAAATAATGTGGGACTTAGCAGGGAGGGCCCGGCTGGGAAAAGCAGGGCATTGCCTGTGTGATCCATGTGATGATCCGCGGTCAATCTGAGGGCGACGATCTACTGAAATATACAGTCAGAAATGAAATTGATGAAATTATCATTGGCGCCAAAAAAAGGTCTCAGGTTGAAAAAATGATACTTGGCAGTGCAACCAAGGATGTAATACTGGGTGCACAATGCCCTGTTCTGACTGTTAAAGTAAATTGAAGAGTAAAGCAACCGCATTTTTGGTGCTGCATTTAAGGATTTCATTGAATTTAAGGGCGCCTGGACGAAACCATACAATAAATAGGACACATAACATCGTGATTCAGGTTATTTCCGGGTCCCTGTGGCAGTATAGGTCCCCTGGTATATGTTTCCAAAAATCTGGGACGTGATTGTCCCCGACCCGGCGAGTGTATCTCCATTAACGGTCATAACCCCGCCCATTGTGATTGTCTCAGTTGTGGAGCCCACAGTGATGGTGGATACCTGATCCGAGAAGGTCCCGGTTGGCCCTGAAACAGTCCCCTCAAGATGAATAACATTTACTGTTGCGGCCCCCCCGATGGTTTTGGTCGTTACCTCAGCGGAAAAGGTGTCGTCCAGAACAGTCAGGACAGCATCGGCTGTTGCCGGAAAAATCCCATTCATGTTTATGCTGCCGACAACATCCCACGCCGAAGTTTGGGGAGCGAAATTGCTGACCTGGGAGGCCGGTGTGAACAGGAGGTGTGACAGATCGGCATCGCCGCTTATCACGATTCCGCAGAGGCAGGGCGTATCGGTAACCGCTATGATCCCGTCAATCTGTTCGAAGGTCACTGCAGGGAACCAGGCGGTGTGGATCCCGATAATTTTATCCCTGGGCCCGAGGGTTGTCTGAAAAGTGCCCAGAACAGATCCCTGTCCGATGGCATACAGGGTAACCCCGGCGGGGGACGTCCCGAGATTTGCTATTGCCGATCCCTTGAACACCACAGATGATGAAAAGGTACTGAAGTAAAGACCCAGGTCCGAATCCAGGGTATCCATGGTTTTGAATTCCGCAAGACCGCCACCTGTATTTTCATAAGATATCCTGAAATTGAGTCCGAGTTCCGTATAGGTAATCACGCCTGTCTCGGCAACGGAGCTCAGGGCTTTGAGATTAATCAGGGAATGGCTTAGCCCTGCTTCCGTGAACTTCTGGGAATAGACCTGGACGCTGTTGTTGTAAAGTGTAAGGGTGAAGTCTGCATCCGAGGGTGCATTGTTGTTCACCTGAAGATAATCCGCCCAGTCAGCGGATCCGGAAGTAATGTGCGGAATAAAGGTTTCAATGGCATGCGCGTTTTTGCAACACAACACACCTGCAATCACAACCAGAAAAGCTGCCAATACCTTTTTCATATTCCTCCCTGCGTCGTAACATAAGACCGGAACTCAGGCCCCAGGCTGCGTGAAAATCCGGTTGGAAATCAACATCAAGGAATTTATCCGTATGTGTCCGGCATGATGTGATCGGTGGTAAAAATTTAATCTAAAGACAGATGATCCCAAAACACCCTGGGTGTGTCAATGAGTTTATTATTGAATGTCTCTGTAAACACACCGTTGCCGCTTTGGTGCACCGGGTAAAACCAGGCAAGAAAAACGTCTGTGAACGGTTATGTACCGAAAATTCTTGACTTTGTGGAAACGGTCTTGCTAAGTGTTCTCCGCCGGATCAAGGCTATTTTTACAGCGGTGCTGGAGGGGATGGGCTGATAATGAGAAGGGTAAAGGAAATCACAGGGAAATGCGCAGAAAACCTGCAGGCCCAAAGTTACAGGGCCATTACTGTGCTGTTGGCGGCACTGGTTCTGGCGGCGGCATTGCTGGCGCCTGGCCCTGGAAATGCAGGACCCCTTGAAATACGCGATGATTCAGGCGCAGTGTATCGTTTTGATAAGTCCCCCTGCCGGGTTGTCTCCCTTGTGCCTTCCCTGACAGAGATCCTGTTCAGGATCGGAGCCCAGGATGCTCTGCAGGCGCTTACTTATGAGAGTATCCTCCCGTCAGGTGCGTCCAAGAAAACCATTGTCGGGAGTTCTTCTAACCCATCCATTGAAAGAATTGAGGCTGCCTTCCCTGATCTGATCCTGATCTGCGGATTGCATGATACGGTACGCAAACATTTCCTGAAAAAGGATATCCCTGTTCTGCAATTGGAGACAACCACCGTTGACAGTGGTTTCAAGCAGATCCAGCTGCTGGGAAAACTCTTTGGGAAGGAAGAAGCAGCTCGATCCATTATCCGGGAAAACAGTGACCTCATAGCCCTGATCGGGAAAAAAATTGCCCGGATTCCCCTGGATCAGAGAAAACGCATCATGCGGGTCGTAGCCGGGGAAGAGCCCAGTACGCCCGGGGCAGGATCGTTCCAGAACGAAATGATAAGTCTTGCCGGAGGCATCCCTCCTTCCTGGGACAGTCAGGGAGCTGCTGTGTCTATGACTGAAACCCAATTCACAGCCTTCAATCCCCAGGTGCTGTATGGGTGCGATGAAGACCGGCAGACCATGGATGCGATCAAGTCCCGAAACGGTTGGAACAGTTGTGAGGCAGTCACTTCAGGGCAGATCTATTATTTTCCTTGCGAGCTGGCCTGCCGGACAGCAACCCATGTCGGAGATTTTGTGTCCTGGCTGGCATCCCGTATCTATGGGGATGAATTCTCCGGCGAGGCCAACCGCATCCTTCCTGAGACCACTGTTTCCTCCCGTTCATTGTCCCTCCAGCTGCCCTACGTCAGGGATGCCCGCATCGCCTTCAGTGACATCTATGACTTCAGGAGCAAAACCCTGATGGTCTCCCTTGAACACCCCATGGCCATCCTGTCGACCCTTGAGGGTCCCCGGGATGGAATCCTTACCGTGGGCAACCATTACATGCCCCCCCAGACCTGGGGACTGGGACATATTACGGGAGTCGACGAGCTGAAACGCATCGTGCTCAAAGCCGTTGGTAAGGATTCGGCAACCACCAGTTTCCTGTTTACGGGCGCCGATATGGACAACCTCTCCGTCCAGACCCAAAAGTTCAAGGACATGGATGTGCGGGCTCTGGTCACTGCCGGCGTTTCATCCAACGCTCTGCGCATGTCCAGGGAAACCGGAGGATACTATGAACCCGGAACCATCAACATCATAATCCTGACCAATATGCAGCTGACCAGCCGGGCCATGAGCAGGGCCGTCATCTCTGCAACAGAGGCCAAGACCGCCGCACTCCTGGACCTGGACATCCGGAGCAGTTACCAGCCGGGGTTATTCGGAGCCACCGGAACCGGAACTGACAATATCATTGTCGTCCAGGGGGAGGGTGTGCCCATTGACAATGCCGGAGGCCATTCCAAGATGGGTGAACTCATCGCCAGGGCGGTTTACGACGGTGTCAAGGAAGCTGTTTATCTCCAGAATGGACTTGACCAAGGACGGAGCATATTCCAGCGCCTGAAGGAACGCCGAATACCCGTCACCGGCCTGGTATCCTGCGAAGCCCATGACTGCAATATGACGGCCTCCGATATTTCAATAGAACTGGAAAAACTGCTCCTTGACCCGCATTATGCCGGATTCATGGCAGTGGCCCTGACCCTCAGTGATGATTACGAACAAGGCCTGGTAAAAGATATTTCCTTTTTCAGGCAGACTGCCCAGGGCATGGCCGGAGAAATTGCCGGCCGTCCTCTGCCCGAACTCAAAGACATGGTCAGGGGCAAAGCACTGCCCCTGATGATCAGAACAGCCCTGAACGCTCTTGCCAACGGAATTGCCAGCCGCAGCACTTCGCCCTGAAACAGGGATCAGCAACACCCCTGTTGCAATTAACAACGCAGGGTATTCGCCATGCAATATTGGCTTAATTAACTGTAATAACAGAAAATTTGCTTTCGCAATCCGGTATGGGATTTCAAAATGAAACATGTTTGTGGATTTTCATGGCCCGGGGATCCCCGGTCCATGCCTGCTTACCCGGTTCAGAAGGTGCCTCCTGTTTGAGAATTATTGCTTTTTTCAGGGCCATACCCAGCATGGCACGCATTATGCTTTTACATTATGCCAGATTTTCAACAAGACACTTTTTAAAGGAGACAACTATGAAAACAGGACTGTTAGAAAAATTTGAAACCATGATGACTGCCGTTGCATTTGCTGAACAAAACGACCATGACTATGCCATCCAGCTGATGGATTCCCTGAATCAGAAGAAAAATCAGAACTATTCCAGAAAAACCAAGGGTGCACGGCCTGAAACAAGACCCCAGATGAGAGCTTAATCCGTGAATCAGGAGCAAGGCAGATGAAACAGGTCCTTCTTGCAATAGACGGTGATATTCCAACCAATCCCATATTTCAGTACTCTGTGGGTCTCTGCAAACGAATCCGTGCTGAACTCAGCATCCTGCAATTTACCAGGGGCAGGAAACTGGCCCAGTGTATCTCCACCACAAAAAAAGGGGTGGGACGTCTTGGTAAATTTCTTGAAGATTCGTTTGCAGGGATCGCCTTTGCCGAGGAAGGTGCATTCTGCATCGCCGATGAATTCCTGTCAGGCGCGTCGACACCCCTGAAGGAACTTATCAAGTCCAATAAGGACGATGTTGCCTTCAAGGTCGTTTTAAGCGATGGAGAGCCGGAAACGGAAATTTCCAACTATATCGAAAACCATCAGGACATTGTTCTCATGGTATTTGATCCGTCAAAGGATATTCGCAGCACGTCAAAGCAGTATCTGAAGACAGTCGAACGAATCAAGAAAAACCTGTGCATTCCCATGGTCGTTGTAAAAGCTTAATACATCCTATACTGTTTTTAACACCAGGTTCAACACCTCAGTCAAATCGCCGACCGTCACGATCCGGATATCTTTTTTAAGGCTATCGTTGATCGTTTCCAGTTCCGGACTGTTTTTGGATGGAAAGATTACTGTTCTGATGCCGGCCATTTTTGCAGCAAGCAGTTTTTCCCGGATACCGCCCACCGGAAGAATGCGACCGCTCAAAGTCACCTCACCTGTCATGGCAGTATCCCGGCGGCAGGGAATCCCCTTGAGCAGGGACAACAGGGACACGGCAATGGTCAGGCCGGCTGACGGGCCGTCCTTAGGAATGGCTCCTGCCGGGACGTGGATGTGGATATCCTGGTCCTGGAAAAAATCAGGGGAAAGCCCGAAGATCTTGGTATTACTGCGGATATAGCTCAGTGCTGCCTGGGCAGATTCTTTCATGACCGCGCCCAGGGACCCGGTCAGGATGAGCTGATTGGAGCCTTTCATCAGGGTGGCCTCAATAAATATAATCTCCCCGCCGGCCTCGGTCCAGGCAAGCCCTGTCGAACATCCTATCCTGTCTTTTGCACCCAGAATTTCAAGGTGGTACTGACTGGGTCCCAACAGATCATTGACGCTGTTTTCAGTTATTTCCAGGGGATCGTTGGACATCGTCTGTTTGATCAGTTTCCGGGTGACCTTTCTGCAGATGGAGGAAATCTTACGTTCCAACTCCCGCAAACCCGCTTCCCGGGTGTGTTCAAGAATAATTTTGAGCAATGCTGCGTCGCTGAACGCTATGGGGAAATTGCCCAGCCCGGAATCCTCCTTGGCCCTGGGAATGAGATGCCTGCGCGCGATATTGATCTTTTCCTCCACCGTATAACCGGACATGGTTATCACTTCAAACCTGTCCAGCAGCGGACCCGGAATTCTCCCTACGGTATTGGCTGTTGCGATGAACATTACCTTGGAAAGATCAAACGGCACATCAATGTAATGATCGATAAACTGGGAGTTCTGCTGGGGGTCCAGCACTTCAAGCAGGGCCGAGGCAGGATCGCCTTTGAAATCCTGGCCGATCTTATCAATTTCATCCAGCATGAAGACCGGGTTACTGGATTCCACACGCCTGAGTTCCTGGATGATCCTTCCGGAAAGTGCACCCACATAGCTTCTCCTGTGTCCGCGGATATCAGCTTCATCCTTCATCCCGGCAAGGGATATCCTTGCAAATTTCCTCTCGAGACTCCATGCAATGGCCTGGCCCAGGGAGGTTTTTCCGGTCCCGGGCGGTCCCGTAAAGCAGATTACCGGCCCCTTTGAAACCATGACCCCTGTTTTTTTTGTCAGGGCTTTTTTAACGGTTGATCGAATTTCATCAAGCTTCAGGGGCTTGGCGATGAAATGGAAGGACCCTTTTTTAATGGCATCAACAGCGGTCAGAACCGTTGCATAGCCCGTGATGATGATAACTTCTGTCCCTGGACTGGTTTTTTTGATATGATCCAGAAGCATCAGTCCGTCAATCTTGTCCATCTTCAGATCAGTGATAACGACGTCAAACCTCGCATTCTCAAGCATGGTCAATGCTTCCACACCGCTGGAAGCCATTTCCACGCTGTACCCCTCCTTGTCCAGGACATGATGCAGATTCATCCGGGTTGTCTTTTCATCATCAACCACAAGAATTGTGTTTTTACTGGACAGCTTCATGAGTCTGACAGCCAGGTGCTCCAGAATCCTTTCCTTGATCTCGTCCAGGCCATAGTGCTCCCTGTTGAGAATCTCCTCTGCCCGATCCATATCCAGATTGTCTTCGGTAAACTGATTCCAGGGAAGGGAAACCAGATAATCGATATAGTTGATGCCGATGGTGTATTCGGCCGATGACGGGCTTATCTTTGAAAGCCTCTCCACCTCTTTGAGCGCGACTTTCTCAACCGGCTCAGGCATTTTCCTGTCAAGGACATTCTGCCTGATCTCGGTTATTTCAGTTTCATTGTCATCGGATTCAGAACTCTGCTTGAAAAATCCTCTCATCGGACGCCCCTGGTTATCGTTAATGTACAGAAAATATTGAAGAGTTGCTTTCTTAAAAACCTGCCGAATACCTACTACCGGCATAAAGGGTTGTCAAGAAAAAAACCCGGAGCGCCATCCAGTACCAAAATGAAATAACTATTTAAATTAATATCATAAAAATATTTATCGTTGCAATTGGCAACACCCTATTCCAAACTGCAATACAACCCGGATCCCCTTCATTAAAGGCCCCTCGACAAAACAAAAAGTTTCGTTGCATCTTGCAACAACATTTATGAGCGATTTCCTAGTTATTTTTAAAATACACCACCGAAAATGGCTTTCCATAGGCTTCTTCATGAATGGTACGTATTTTGCTCAATATACGCTGAACTGTTTTTTTGGCTCATTGCTGATAAAGGAGGAAAAACCATGGCATTTTTTAATGCGTTAAAATCAAAATTACTGCGGTTGAACAATCGGGTTGATGACTACCATGAGGCAATTACCTTTTCGGAAGCCGGCGCCCATGATTACGTCATGGGAAAGCAGGAATCGACCTGTTCTGAAAACAAAGGAAAAAACCTGGTGGTCGCCAGCCATGACAGCCGGTTTTCAGATGATATCATCACCTACGCTCTTGAAATGGCAGCACGGATGAACTATGGCATCATTGCGGTGAATGCCGCAAATCTGACCCATGATGTGACTGAATTTTTCTCAAGCACCCATGACAAGCTCTTCCAGGAGTTTAAAGAAATTGCGTCCCAGAATGTGGAAGGATTCCGTGCAAAGGCCCTGGAACAGAAGCTCAATTTTGCACATTCGGTGCAGTACTCGACCGTTGACAATGCTATTTCCACAATTACCAAGGAATGCGGCGAAATCGAATTTGTCATCTCAGAGAACAGGACACCAGCCCCTCTCAGAGGATCGGTCCAAAATGAAAAACGGATAGCCCAGCGCCTGTGCGTCTATTCCCTGAATTAAGGAGAGATCATGGATACCCGTCAGTTTATTATTGGAATCGCTCTGATTGTCTTTACCTCTGTCATCTGCTTCATTTACAGGAAAGACAACAGGAAATAATAACCCATTGCCCCGCATCTGATACCGGGATCTAAACCTGACTTGTGTTGACGCCTGGTATGATAATGGAGAAGAGCATCAATGACCCCCCAGATGATTATGACGATGATTGTCCTCGTCTTTGTTATTTGTCTTTTTATCTTTGAATGGGTGAGAGTGGACGTCGTCGGTATCATGATGATGGTCCTTCTCCCCCTGATCGGCCTGATAACCCCGAAAGAAGCTTTTGTGGGACTCAGCAGTAACGCTGTGTGCTCCATTATCGCCGTCATCATCATCGGTGCCGGCCTGGATAAAACCGGGGTTATGAACAAGGTCGCCAAACCCATACTGGCCCTGGCCGGCAAGAGTGAAAGCAAGGTCATCATTCTGATTGCCGGAGCCGTGGGTACCATTTCAAGCATGATGCAGAACATCGGAGCCGCTGCACTGTTCCTGCCGGTCAGCATGAGAATATCCAAACGGCTCGGGATCCCGGCGTCCAGGATTCTCATGCCCATGGCGTTCTGCGCCATCATCGGCGGAACCATCACCCTGGTTGGAGCAAGCCCCACAATTCTTCTCAACGACCTGATGGTCCTTGGCGGTGAAAAACTCAAACCGTTCGGCCTGTTCACCCAGACCCCCATCGGAATCTGCCTCCTTGGGTCTGCCCTGGCCTATTTCGTCCTGTTCGGTAAAATAATCCTCCCCTCGGCCAGCGGAGATACTGCGAAGGGGGCATCGGATCATTTAATCAAGGAATACCAAGGCGTTAATAATATCGTTGAGCTTCATGTCCCGGAAGGAAGTACTACCGGGGACCTGGAATCACTGAATATCAGACCCAAGTTCCTGGTAACGGTAATCGGGATAAGCTCACCGTCAACAAGGGTTACCAATCACGTTCCCCACAGCTATGAGTCCATCCTTCCCAATGATGATATCGCCGTGGTGGGAAAACGCGAACACATTGAGCGCCTGGCCAGGGAGTACGGCTGGCAGATGAAAGAGAGCCTTGAGGTCTTTGCGGAATCCCTGGCAAACACCAATTCAGGAATGGCTGAAACGGTTGTGTCCCCACGTTCTGAATTGATCGGAAAGACCCTGAATGAGGTTGACTTTAAGGAAATGTTCGGCCTGAACCCCCTGGTCCTTTTCAAGGACAACAAAAAGTATTACAGCGGTCTGACCAACATTAAGCTGAGCATGGGAGATACACTGCTCCTCCAGGGGCCCTGGGAAAAATTCCATCTGCTCAAAAACAGGCCCCAACCCAGGGCTTTGATATTTGCCTCTCCTCTGGAGGGAGAAATCCTGCGTCCCCAGAAAGCCATGCTGGCCATCGCCTGGTTTGCGGTAGCCCTGTTCCAGATCATCGTTTTCAAGACACAGCTGTCCGTGGCATTGATGTCCGGGGCCCTGGGCATGATTCTGACCGGAGTTCTTACCGTTGACGAGGCCTATCTCTCGGTTGACTGGATGACGGTTTTCCTGCTGGCAGGTCTGATTCCCCTGGGAATCGCTTTTGAAAAAACCGGAACGGCTGCATTTATAGCCCAGGGAGTCCTGGGACTCATCGGCAGCCCCCCGCCCATTATTTTGCTTGCTGTAATCGGTCTGATGACCTCATTTTTCACCCTGGTCATCTCCAATGTGGGGGCTACGGTTCTCCTGGTACCCCTGTGCATGAACATGGCTGTCATGGCTGGGGGGGATCCGCGCATGGCTGCCCTTGTTGTTGGCCTGTCCGCATCAAACACCTTTGTTCTTCCGACCCACCAGGTCAATGCCCTTGTCATGAGACCCGGCGGGTACAGGACAGTGGACTATGCCAAGGCTGGCGCCATCATGTCCCTGCTGTTCCTGACAGTCGAACTGACCGTGATCTATTTCTTTTATGGTGTCAGGTAAGGATAACGCCCTGCCCCCCGGTTTTCGAAAACCAGGGGGCAGGGCAGCTGTTTTTTATATACGCTGAAATTTTCCCATCAAAGTTTGCCACTCTCCAGCAGTACCGGAAGCAACTGAAATCACCCTTGGGGCTGTGTTCCGATGCGACACGGCGCGAGAGCTGTCAAATGGCACAGTCCCACAGGGCCTGACTCCGATAGCCCTTCGGCTCCACGCCGGAGGCAAACCTGAAAATTGTGCTTGTGAAGGGTGTTGTATTAACGATACAATGGACAACATGAAATTCAATCTAAGACAGAAAATTTTTCTTCACCTTCTGATTTTCATGGTTTTGAATGGCGTCATATGCCTGTTTTTATACTACAGCAACTCCACCATCAACCAGAAACTGCAGATCATTGAGAAAAAGAAAGACCTTCTGGACACGGTTCTTGAGGCCCGGAGGTATGAAAAGAATTTTTTCCTGAGAAAAAACAAAAACGACATTCTCCAATCCCTTTCCTATATCCAGAAAACAGAAGAAAAGCAGCAGTACATTGAAGTCCACTTTGCAGATCTTCTTGAAGATCCTGTATCTGTCAGGCAGAGGACACAGATCATCCGGGATTATAAAAAAAATATGGAGGATCTGTATAATTTTTACTCCACCCTTGAAAGCGCAGACGAAGACAAGGAACTGGCCCGGCGTATAGCCGTGATCCAGGAAACGGTCACGACTCTCGGAAGAACGCTTACCACTGACATAGAACAGGTTGAAACTAACGAGACCAAAAATGTATTTTACCTCCTGGAAAAGTCAAGGGTCTACCTCCTGGCATCCTTGTTTTCCCTTTTCCTTTTAACATTTCTAACTGCCTTTTTCCTGATCATGAACGTCAACCGGCCGCTGAAATCCATTGAAGATAGCATCCGCAGGATTGTCCGCGGAGATTTTACCAAAATCCCCAAGATAGTGACCGGCGATGAGTTCGAATCCCTGGCCAACAGCCTCAACGACATGATTGAAGAACTGGACAGACGAAAGGACCAGCTTGTCCAGGCTGAAAAAATGTCTTCTCTGGGGACACTCACATCCGGTGTAGCCCATGAGCTGAACAATCCATTGAACAATATTTCAACCTCTATCCAGATTATCCGGGAAGAGTTGGAGGACCCGGATACCGGCTTTAAACGCAACCTGCTCCTTGAAGCGGAACAGCAGATCGACAGGGCACGCGACGTTATCAAAGCGCTGCTGGAATTCTCCAGGCAGAGTCAGTTTTCAACCGAATTGGTTGTATTCGAAAATCTTGTCCGGAGCACAATGCATCTGATTGCCGGAGAAATCCCCGCAGGCATCGAGGTCGAAATCAATATCCCTGCCGGACTTGAAGGGATAATGGATCCAAGACGGATTCAGCAGGTGCTCCTCAACCTTATCATCAACAGTTTCCATGCCATGCCGGAGGGTGGCAAACTGACCATTTCAGCCATAAAGGATGAACAGACATCCACTTTTATCTTTCAGGTAAGGGACACGGGCCAGGGAATTCCCAAGGATAATCTCGTGAAAATATTTGACCCGTTCTTTACAACCAAAGCGGTCGGCAAGGGATCCGGGCTCGGGCTGTCAATCATTCACGGCATTATCAAACAGCATGAGGGAACCATTGATGTGGAAAGTACTGTCGGCAAGGGGACCGTATTCACCATCAGCCTGCCTGATGAGGAAAAAGGAATGTCATGAAACAACAGATCCTTGTCATTGAGGACGAAGAGATCGCCCGCAGGAATCTTGAGCATATTCTTGTGAAGGAAGGATACAGCGTCACTGCCGTGGAAAATGGGATCAAAGGTCTGCATCTGCTCAAGACAACCGGTTTTGACCTCATTATAACCGATTACAAGATGGAAAAAATCGACGGCATGCAGGTCCTTGAAAAAAGCCGGGAACTGCAGCCCTACACCGAAGTCATCATGATTACGGGATACGCCACCGTGGACAGTGCCGTGACTGCCATGAAGGAAGGCGCCTACCATTACATCGCCAAACCTTACAAAATTGACGAGGTCCGGAAGATCGTGCGGGAGGCCCTCCTGAAACGATCCCTTCGCCTGGAAAACCAGGCCCTGAAAGATGCCATGAAAGAAAAGGGCCACCTGCCGTTTATCATCGGCAACAGCGCCCCCATGGCTGAGGTCAAAAAGATGATCACCCAGGTTGCCCAGGTCGATACCAGTATCCTTATCCTGGGAGAGAGCGGAACCGGCAAGGAGCTGGTTGCCAAGTCCATCCACAGCCAGAGCAGCAGGCATGCCCACGAGATGGTTGCATTCAACTGCGGTTCCTTTTCCGAGGACCTCATGGCAAACGAACTGTTCGGCCATGAGAAAGAGGCCTTTACCGGGGCCGGAAAAACTAAAAAGGGATTGTTTGAAATAGCGGACAAGGGAACCCTATTTTTTGATGAGATCGGTGACATGCCCTCGTCCATGCAGGTCAAAGTCCTGAGGGTCATCCAGGAAAAGGAACTGATGCGGGTGGGGGGCACCCATCCGGTACCCGTGGATTTACGGTTCATCGCCGCAACCCACAGGGACCTCAAACATGAAGTGGAAAAAGGAACGTTCAGGCAGGATCTGTATTACCGGCTGAACGTGGTTACCATCCAGCTTCCTCCCCTGGCAGACCGCCATGGCGACATCCCTCTTTTGGCCTATCATTTCTTGAACAAAAAAAACCGGGAAATGGGCAAAGCCGTAAATGAAATCGATAAAACCGCCATGAACCATCTTTCGAATTACAGCTGGCCGGGAAACGTCAGGGAGCTTGAAAACGTCATTGAAAGGGCTGTGGCAATGGTTTCAGGGGACGTTATCCATCCTGAAAACCTTCCGGATCACATCACCCAGCTTGCCATAGAGACCTATAGGTCTCCCTCGGACACCCGGATACCGACCATGCGGGAGCAGGAAAAAAAATACATCCAATGGGTTCTTGAAAAAGCAGACTGGAATAAAACCAAGGCCGCTGAAATAATGGGAATAGACAGGGTCTCCCTGTGGCGGAAAATCAAGACCTATAAACTTGAATAGCCATCACCCTGTCCCGGGGGCGGCAGCCCCTCCCTGTCGTTACCCCTTGATATACAATCCCCGCCCGTTATTCCTGATATCCTTTTTCTGGCGTGCCCGTTGAATAATATTCCTCAGAAGAGTTTCCTCCAACCCGGATTTTTCCTTGATTTCCTGAAAGCCAATACCGTTCACCCGTCTCCGGCAGATGATCCTGACCACGGTCTCATAAGGCGTGACGTCCGCGGCCGCTGGCGACAGTGCAGCTTTCCTGACAGGCTCTGCTTCTGGTGAAGCATTCCCGCCCCCGGGCTTTTTCTGGGAGATGGCTCTGCCTGGGTCCTTCTTGCCTGGGTCCTTCTTGCCTGGGTCCTTCTTGCCTGGAGCCGTAATTTCCGGGGACCTCTTTCCGGACATGGACGACAGGGGGCTAACCAGCAAAGCGTCATCCTCGAACTCAATGCCAAATTCCGATGACAGGTCCGCATCCCTGATAATCCTCGCCGATTTTCGGGATCCGGCTTTTTTCAGCAATCCATCGGCCTCGGTGCGGACAACGCTTGATACCAGATCGTCCATGTTCACTTTCCTTAAGAGAAAAAACAGGGACGGATCTGAATCCAGCCTTGCACCCACCCCGTAAAGGGTGGCAGCAACGTGTTTGCACATGGATGCCCAGTCCGGGCAGGAACAGTCAAACCGGATTTCCTGGGGGGACGGGAAAATACCGTTTCCCCTCCGGGTCAGGACGGTTTCCATGGCTTTGGGCAGAGTGCCATCCAGGAGTGCTTCAAGGGAATCGATGGCCCCCCTGCAATCTTCGATGATCGTATCCCATACGGATTTCTTCACGGGCTTGATGGAGATCTCAACCTGGTACGGCCTAGCCGCGGAACCCTGGACCAGGGAGGTTATGGTTCCAGGTTCAATCTTCAGATCCAGGACAGCACCATGCTTGACATAGGAGCGCCCCCGCCCGATACGGTTGCTGTAATCGGCATAGTCTTCAAGGTTCTTGTTCCACGCCTTGCCCCACCAGGACTCTGCCAGACTATTACCCCTGGGGATCACCGGTGCCAGGCCCGGATTCTTTTTCATGAGCTGCTTGAGTTTCTTCTCTGCCTTGGCCCGCTTCTCAGCCACGCTTACATACCGTGGGTAGCCGTAATAATTCTTACCCATTGCCTGTCCCTCCCCGAAACGTCATACTTTTCGCTGATTCTGCCATGGGCAGCGGATTTCCCTCACAGCCTGAGGCTGAAGAGCTCTGCCAGCTGTGTGTTATCAAGCTGGGTTATCCAGCTGCCGGTGGTGTCGGAAATCACAGAACGGGCCATCTTCTGTTTACCTTCAATCATGGCGTCGATGTGCTCCTCTATGGTTCCCCGTGTGATGAACTTGTGCACCAGAACCCCTTTTTTCTGTCCGATGCGGAATGCCCGGTCCGTGGCCTGATTTTCAACAGCCGGATTCCACCACCGGTCAAAATGAATTACATGGTTTGCCCGGGTCAGGTTAAGGCCGACCCCACCCGCCTTGAGGGAGAGAACCATAAAGGGCACATACTCAGTACCCTGGAATGTCTCAACAGCCTCTTTTCTTCTGGCAACATTAAGACTTCCGTGGATGATGCATCCCCTGCGCCGGAAGATGTCCTCCAGAAATCCGGCCAGGGGCTCAACCATTTCCTTGAACTGGGTAAACACCAGGACCCTTTCCCGCTTTGCATGGATAGTCTCGCACAGTTCCCTGAGCCGGATGAACTTGCCGCTCTCCTCGGGATCAAAACCGCCTGTACCCAGAAACTGGTCCGGATGATTGCAGATCTGTTTGAATTTCACAAGGGACGCCAGAATAAGCCCTTTTCGCCCCACCCCCTGACCCGCTGTTTCCAATTGCTTTTTCAGAGCCTGGACAAAATCAGTATACAGAACCACCTGTTTTTTACCCAGATCAGGAAAGGTTTTCATCTCCACCTTGGCCGGCAGTTCAGGTGCAATGGCAGGGTCGGTCTTCATCCGCCTTAGAATATACGGTGCGATGACCCGCTTGAGCCTGCCATACCCCGAGGGGTTTTTCCTGAGACCTAGGGCAAAGGACTTAAAGTTACCGGCACTGCCGAGGAACCCGGGATTGAGGAAGTCAAAAAGGGACCACAGATCCCCGAGGCTGTTCTCAATGGGTGTCCCGGTCATGATGATCCGGGAGTCTCCTTTAAGTGTTTTAATCCGCCGGGTCTGCTGTGCAGATGAATTCTTGATGGCCTGGGCTTCATCCAGGATAATGATCCTCCAGGAAACCGTATCCATCCATGGCAGGCGCTGGACCATTCCGTAGGTGGTAATAATCAGGTCTAACCTGCCGGGATCCGGCGCTTCGGACAGGTTCAGGACGACTTGACCGGAACCTCCGGGATGGGCAACCCCATAGGCCAAACTGGGAAAAAATCTCAGGATTTCCTGCTCCCAGTTCGCGATCAGGGAGGCCGGTACGATGAGAAGGGACATCCTGTCCGGCTCCTGGGCCCTGACAATACTGAAAAGCCCCAGGACCTGAAGGGTTTTACCCAATCCCATATCGTCTGCGAGACAGGCCCCGATTCTCAGGGAGTCCAGAAAAAAAAGCCAGTTGACTCCCTGATGCTGATAAGGCCTCAGAGTAGCCGTGAAACTTTCCGGAATTCCAGCGGTCTTTATCCTTTCAGGGCCGGACAGATTCTTGATCACGGTGTCCAGCCAGTCACCTGGAACAATCTCCAGACCGTTTTCATGGTCTGACACCTGAAACCGTTCCGGATGGAGCTGGAGCTGGAGAGCATCCCTGAGGGTTACCCCTCCTGCCTCAGACATGGCCATGGCTTTCTCATAGGCCGCCAGGATCTTCTCCAGCCTCCCGGTATCCACCTCGACCCAACGGTTCTTGATCCAGGCAAGACCGGCACTCCTGGCCAGAATCTCCCTGGCCTCCTCGGGCGTTACCGGATCGTCCCCGATGAAAAGAAAGGCCCTGAAATCAAGGATCGCGTCCATACCCACAAAGGACGGCTCAAGGTTTCCCATGCTGATGGACAGTCGTACTGCAGGCTTCCGGTTTTTCCACCAGTCCGGTATACGACAGATGATACCGCAGGTTTCAAACAGCTCCACCTGCTGAAGAAACACATGGGCCTCACGGCTGTCCCAGGCAAGATGGTGGAACAGCTCCCCTGTATCCATCAACTCTTTTATGAGGTCACTCTGTTTTGCTGCCAGGGTTACCGTGGTCAACAGTTCCAGGAGCTGTTCTCCGGAATACTCTTCCAGGGCATAGCGCAGGGGTCTGTGCTTTTTAGGTCCGGATGAGCTGCTCAAAGGCGCATAGGTGGCAAGAAACTGGAACGGGTATGCCTCATCCCTGCTTTCCACCAAGTGGAAATAGACTCTGCCGCTCAGATGAATATGGGGGCTCAATTCCTGAAAAAATGCTTTTACGCTCCCGGACCAGTCCTGGATACCATGAACAAAGGCCCGGGTGAGATCATCCCAGATCCCGGCCAGCAGTTTTGTATTGAGATACTCCCACCCGGTCATCAGGGGAGCCGCATCAATAAATTCCTGGAGTGTTTTACGGTCGCAGGATATATCGGCCTGGTGGCGAACTCCCTCAATGTCAGGGTAACGTGCCACCGTGTCCAGGAACAGCCTGGCCAGACCACGGAAAAAATCAAGGGATGGGGACAGGGCGATGCCGGGCTGGGAGCCTCCCAAACGGAGAAGCCAGGTCCCTGGACTCTCCTGGTACTGCCTGTGGATCTCCTGGTTCAGCAGGACCTGCTTCCGACCCAGACGTTCGCTGCCTGCCTCCCACGCCAAAGCAAGGCTCCCAGGGGGGAGAATTTCAGCCACAAGTTCTTGATTTTTCTCAGCACCCACTTCCCGGACTCCAGTTAAATCAAAAAGCTCTCGGTACGTATTTCATGGAGGATTCTCATACCAGATTCCGGTGGGATAAGCAACATGGCTAAACGATTCAGGCAATCGGCACTATTTTGATCATTCAACAAATCAAGCGGGAGCACCAGAAGCAAAGGATAAGAAAATTCAGGCCAGTCATGGAACAGCCCTAGGATCCGGGTCATATGATCTTTTCCCGGGAACGTGTCCCCCAAAAGGCTAAACCGTGAGCAGGGCACTCCTGCCCCCTTTTTTCCCGGGTAGATCAACAAGGGAAAAACCTGCGGAAACAGCCGCGTCGACAATCTGCTGAAAGTGGTACTTTGATACATGGAAAACCGGTTCCACCAGGAGAAACCGTCCGCTGGTTTTCAGGATCTGTTTTACCTGTTTCAGGAAATCCAGATGATCCAGGGTTTCATGCACCATGTAATAGGCCAGGACAAAATCAGCCTTTACCGTATCCTCCAGGCCGATCCGATCCTGGGTGCAGGCATGGAGACGCATCCTGTCCAGAAGCCCTTTCCTGATTGCCTTGGCTTTAACCTTTTCCAGCATCTCTGTCTGGAGATCCACAGCAATCACCCGGCCTGTTTCACCTGCCATGCGTGCCATTTCAATGCTGAAGAATCCAGGACCGCACCCCAGATCCACGACCAGGTCTCCCGGGTCTATGTATTCCCCCAGGAGCCGCCTGGGATTCTGGAAAAATTTCCGGAAGCTGTTATCCAGAAAATAGGAATGGCTGTGACTGCATACATCGCCTTTGAATTTTGTATTGTACATGCTTGCCTCCGATTCTAGCATTATAGCGTATATAAGCTATACGCTTTTTATAAATTTTTTTACTCAGATGACGCAACACGACGGGCAAGAAAATCCACAATTTTGTAAGCGTATGGTCTCAGCAGCAGCCCGGGCCGCAGGAGGCTTTTTCCTTGCCTTTTATCCAGACCTGGATAATGTAGGCGGCTCACCCCACTCCCGGATTGACCACCAGGGCCCCTGACGGGCAGTTGTTCACACAAGCGCCGCACTCCATGCAGGCGTTGAAGTCAACAATCATGGCTTTGCCCTGGTCCATATCAAATACATGGTGGGGACATACATGGGTGCACAGGCTGCAGCCGATGCATTTGTCCCTGTTTAAAACCAGGGTCGAAACATCATCCAGATGCCTGAATGTTTTCATTGGATTTCATCCTCATAATTCAATTGCAGGTCATTCCAAGTCCGGCCGTAAGCAGGATCAGAAGGCCGAGTAAATCCAGGTCCCGGTGGACACGAGGAGTGCAGCCAGCTGAAACGGGATATACCGCTTCATCTCCTTTTCAACACCCGAAGGTGCCGTAAACGGTGTGGCACCGGTAAAATTCATTGCCAAAAACGAACTGACAGTGACAACAAACAGAAATACTGACAAACCTGCTGCAACCGAAACCGTGGCTCCAGGCAAGAACGCCAGAAGGGCAAGGGCGGCAATCGTCCCGGCAATGGTTCCTTTCAGGGCAAATTCCCTGACTGGTATAAAGGGAAGGAGAACCGGGGTGACGACCGCACCGGCCACGATGCCCAGTCCAAGGGCTGCAAGGGTGGTTAACCACCGGGGCCAGGCATGGGACAGGGAAAAATAACCCGGCCCCAACCCCGACAGCACAAATAGAACAACAGCCGTTATAAGGGCGGGTTTCAACGCCATCTGAAATTCCACCGGGGTCAGGATCAAACGCTCGTACAGGTTAA
Source organism: Pseudomonadota bacterium (assembly GCA_043806875.1). Lineage (GTDB taxonomy): Bacteria > Desulfobacterota > Desulfobacteria > Desulfobacterales > Desulfobacteraceae > JAZDGN01. The sequence goes on along the minus strand of JAZDGN010000063.1, from coordinate 7,238 downwards.
AAGTGACCTCCCGCATGGCCGGGTCCGCTTTTTGTTTGTTGTTCAGGAAGGCCCGGATGTCGTGGGCCCGGATAGGACCATAAACCACACGGAACCCGGACAGGGACTTGACCTCCCCGGCAGATACACCCGTTGCCCCAAGCTGGGGGACGATCAGCCGCCGGTGGTCCACGACCTTGTCCAGTCCCACCGCCTGTATCCGGCTGACCAGCTCCCGTGTGGCAAAGGTTCCCTTGCCTGCTGCGCACCACACGTTGATGCCCCGGGTGTCCAGTACCAGAATCCAGGCGTTGATCCCCGAGAGCTCCTTTCTGAGATGATCAAAGGTCAGCTTGAAATTGGCGGTGACCAGGACCTCCGATGATACATCCGGGTTGCCTACTGCGTACAGTCCGGGAACCACGGTGTACCTGTAACGGTTGATGCCGCACCGGACAAGCCCTGTGGCCACACGGTCTTCCCGGGTCAGGACTGTCCTGACCCGGGGCACGGGCACCTCACCTGCCTGGATGAATCCATCCACATAGCCCATAAGCCTGTAACCGGGCCTGTCATAAATTCTTCCGGGATCAACCTCGGGCCATGGCTGAGCGCAGGATGCCTCCTTCTTGTCCATGGACGCCATAATGGTTAAACCTTCCGTAGACAGCCCATTCAGGGTATTGGTCGCTCCTGACTTATCCTTGTCTTGTATCATTAACTGAATTTCCCTTTATTCAATCCAGGTTCGGTTACTATAATTTCTCCATATAGGCCTTCAGATCATTGAGGACCCGCTTATCAACGCAGAACCAGGTTTTGGGTCCTTCGACCTCCCCGCAGACAATCCCGGATTCTTTGAGCTGTTTCAGGTGCTGACTGATGGTGGACTGGGAAAAGGGAAAGATGCCCACAATTTCCCCGCACACACAGGTGTTGATGGCGATGAGGTGCTCCACGATCTTGATGCGGGTGGGATGCCCCAGGGCCTTAAAAATCCTGGCAAGCTGGTCCGCACTCAAGGGACAAGATTGCTGCGCTGACCTGTTTGATTCACAAGCAATGGTATCGGTCAAGGGTCCTCCATGTATTAACTGAGTTCATCGTTTATCGGCGTTTAACGATAAAATATGTCAGGCCCGGTGTCAAGATCTTTTTGTCGACTATAATTTTCCCATGATGGACACCCGGAAAACCCTTACCGGCATTTTTTAAACGGCAGGAACCGTCTATCTGGTGGCAGCACGGAGGTGACCCAGGCAAGCGGACCGCAGCCGGAAGAAGAAAAAATAAGCCGGTTTCATTCCCTTGAATCCAGAAGTCCCAGGAGCGATCCGGGGGACCGGGAATGAAGCCGGCCTGGAAAAGCCGCAGGCGCAGGTCAGATCAGGACAACAGGGTCAGGAATATGCCTGCGGCAATAACGGTTCCGATAACACCAGCCACATTGGGTCCCATGGCGTACATGAGAAGATAATTCTTCTTGTCTGCCTCAAGGCCCATCTTGTGCACGACGCGGGCTGCCATGGGAACCGCGGAAACACCGGCCGCCCCAAGGAGCGGGTTGATTTTGTCCTTTGATAACAGGTTCATCAGCTTGGCCAGGAGAATGCCGGTCATGGTACTGGCAATGAACGCGAACAGACCCAGGATAAATATAAAGATCACCTGGGGCTGGAGGAAATTTTCCGCATTCATGGTCGCCCCCACGGGCAGGCCCAGGAATATGGTGATGATGTTGAGAAGTTCGTTCTGGGCGGCATGGTTCAGCCGTTCCACCACCCCGGATTCCCTGAAGAGGTTTCCCAGCATGAACATGGCCATCAGGGGCGCGGACGCCGGCACAAGAAGGATAATAACAAAGGTGGATACCAGGGGAAAAACGATCCTCTCGCGCTTGGACACTTTCCTGCCCTTTTTCATCCGTATCCTGCGTTCATCAACGGTGGTCATGAGGCGCATGACAGGCGGCTGGATGATGGGGACCAGGGCCATGTAGGAATAGGCTGCCACGGCGCACGTCCCAAGGAGCTGGGGCGCCAGTTTTGTGGCAAGAAAGATGGTGGTCGGACCGTCTGCCCCGCCGATGATACCGATGGTGGCGGCCTCCTTCAGGTCAAACCCCATGGCATGGGCCACAAAAAAGGTAATGTAGACACCGGCCTGGGCACCTGCGCCCAGGAAAATCAGTTTCGGATTTGCAATCAGGGGGCCGAAGTCGGTCAGGGCGCCAAGGCCGAGGAAAATCAGGGGCGGAATGATCTCCCACTGGATCCCGTAGTGGTAGAACCGCCACAACAGACCTTCCTCAGGCGCCATGAGGCCTGCCAGGGGAAGGTTTACCAGGAGGATGCCGAACCCGATGGGCAGGAGAAGCAGGGGCTCATAATTCTTGGCCACTGCAAGGTAAATCAATGTGAGACCGATCACCCACATGACAACCATGCCAGGGGTGAGATAGAAAAAACCGGTTGTTTTAAACAGGACAATAAACTGATCCAGCATTATTTTCCCTCCTCCCCTTTGGCTCCGAACCTGTCAATGATCCATGCCGTGACCCTTATGGAAAGATAGAGAAACCCCATGCCGAAAAAGACACCGGTAATCCCTGAAACGAATATGGAAATGGAGTTATCCATGGATGATTCCTTTTCTGAAACGTCGTAAATATGACACTACCCCCGGATGATGCGCGGCAGCATCCTCTGATGATGGGGACAGATGGACCTGGGGTTCTGGTAGGTGCTGCCTGCAAAGGCGACCATGTATTTTCTCAGGTCCTCCAGGCACACCAGCTCATCAACCATGCCGGGGAAATAGGGTCTCATGGTCGTATAAAACTCCTTGGCTTGGGAAAAAAGTTATTCAATAACCGCGATCAGGTCATCCTCTTCCACAGTGTCACCTTCCTTGACTTTCACGGACTTCACCACACCGTCGCAGGGAGCGAACACCGGGGTCTCCATTTTCATGGCCTCGATGATCAGAACCTCGTCATCTTCTTCCACCTCTTTGCCCGGTGCGATAAACAGCTTAACGATCTTTCCCGCCAGCGGTGCCAGTATTTCTTCAGCCATAGTCCAGCCTCCTTTGTTCCTGTGTTCGAAGAATAATTTTTATGTTTTTGATGACAACGCCATGGTTCTGCTCCACGACAATAATCTGACATCAAATTCGAATTGTTCAACTATACAAAACACTGTTCCGAATAGTGTTATTGTTATCTGTCACACCGCCGGCTAAGTCAAGCACTTTTTTTATACTGCAGAAATTGACCCTGCCTTTCCTGAACCCCGGCAGATTACATACCACCCCATTTTTCAAACACCCAAAAAAAATCTTGACCTGAACACGAAACTGTGGCAATTCATATTGCTATACAAAACGTTGTTCCATTATATAAAACGAATATAAGGAAACTTTCCGTATGAACGTTGCTCAGAACAAAGTCATGCCACTGGCTCAAGCGATACAGACCTTTGTCACTCCAGGATGCCACCTGTCCGTTGGCGGATTCACCATCAACAGGAACCCCATGGCCGCAGTCTATGAAATCATCCGGCAGAAGATAACCGGTATCCACCTGTACGTCCATTCCAACGGTCAGGCCACGGATGAACTCATCGGGGGAGGATGCATCAAACGTCTTGAAATCGCCTACGGGGGCAGCGGCAAGTTCGCATCCACCTGCATCCGGTTCAGGAAGGCCATCCAGGAGGGAACCCTGCAGGTGGAAGATTATACCAATTACCAGATGACCTTAAGGTTCCTTGCCGGAGCCATGGGGGTTCCCTTTCTTCCAACCCGGTCGTCCCTTGGTACGGATATCATCAACCGGTGGGGATTTCCCAGCGACATGCGAAAACAAACTCCCCGGATCCCGGATGATAAACTCATCGTGATGCAAAACCCCTTTAACGGCTGGATGGATACCGAAACAGTGGTGCTGGTGCCTGCCATCAATCCCGATGTCACGATCATCCACGTACAGAAAGCTGACCGTAGAGGCAACTGCAGGATCCAGGGGCTGACCTTTGCCGATGTTGAACAGGCGAAATCAGCTCGCCACCTGATAGTAACCTGTGAGGAACTCTGCGAGGGTGATGAATTAAAAACCGATTCCGACAGGAATCAGATCCCGTTTATCCATGTGGATGCTGTGGTCCATGAACCCTTTGGCGCCTATCCCACTGCCTGCTACACCCACTACGATTATGATCCCAAATACCTGAAAATGTTTGCCGACCACGCCAGGGATGACACCAGGTACCCCGATTACCTTAACACTTACATTTATGAACCTAATGATCACCAGGCATTGCTGGCCCTTATCGGGCAGGACAGGCTGAAATCCATTGCCGCGGACCCCAGGACCGGGTATGCCGTTAATATTGAGAGAGGATAAACCGGGAGACCCCATGGACTATACATTAAAAGAAATGATGACCATCGTTGCCGCCCGTGAAATCCAGGACGGTGATATTGTTTTCTGCGGGACCGGCATCTCCATGCTGGCTGCCATGGCCGCCAAAAATATCAATGCGCCTGAAAGTGTAATCTTTTTCGAAACCGGAGCCATTGATTCAAAACTGGAGGAACTTCCCCTGGCCGTAGCGGACTCCCGGGTCATGTACCAGACATCGGCCAACGGCGGCCTCTTGGATTCCTTTGCAACCATGCAGAACCCCATTACCGGTGCCCATGTCATCGGAATTCTGGGCGCTGCCCAGATCGACATCTACGGAAACCTGAACTCCACGGCCATCGGCAGCTACCTGAAACCGAAAATCAGGTTTTCAGGATCAGGAGGCGGTTGTGATGTCGCTTCTTTTGTTCCCAGGAGCATCATCTTCATGCAGCATGAAAAGCGCAAGTTTGTCAGACAACTGGACTACCTGACAAGCCCCGGGTACCTGGACGGCCCTGACGGCAGGCAAAAAGCCGGGCTTCCCAAGGGCGGCCCGGTGATGGTGGTGACCAACATGGGGGTCATGCGTTTTGACGATGAAACAAAACAGATGTATCTCAGCAGGTATTACCCGGGGATATCCCCACAAACCGTACTGGATCACATGGAGTTTCCGGTGGACATTTCCAGGTCACGGCAGGAAACGCCCCCCAGCGCACAGGAACTCTCCTTGCTTCGGGAAAAGTGCGATCCCCAGCGCCTGATCCTGTAACTCAGGGAGCCTGATCATACGTATATAGGATCCTTTGCCGAGGCGTTTAGGTTTCAGGTGACAAGATCCCGGGTTTTTGGTAGTGTTCCTTATCTACACCTGCAACCGGGCAGCAACCGAAAGCAAGGGATCCCCATGACATACCATCAGACAACCAGGCCCGCAAATAGCCCTGAAAACAAAGCCTGGATTGACCCGGGCGCTGATCACCACATGCATACAGTATTTTCGGACGGCAGGGCACCGGCTGAAATCATGGCCCAATCCGCTGTAAAGAAGGGCCTAGGGAAAATAGCCATAACCGACCACATGCCCTTGCCCCATCCGAACCGGTACGCCATGGCAAAGGATGGCATCAGTGCTTACCGGTCAACCCTGCAGGATCTCAAAAAGCGTTTCGCAGGCAGTCTTGATATTGCTATGGGACTTGAATTCGAATTCGTTCCCAGGCTCCTGGAATGGATCGAACCCATCGCGGCCCTGGGATGGGATCATACCATTGCCTCTGTCCACACCCTGCACAAGGAAGACGGTATCTTCATGATCAATGGCAACAGGCAGGAGTTTGACATATCCCTAACCAATGGATTTAATGGAGATATCCAGGCCATGTGCGGTGCTTATTATGACTGCCTTGTGCAGGCGATAAACACAGGGTGGTTTGACTGTGTTGGACACCTGGACGTCCTGAAAAAGCACAACAGGGACAACCTGTTTTTTGACGAAAACAGCAACTGGTACCGGACCAAGGTCCTGGAAGCACTGGAAGCACTCAAATCCCGAAAAATGGCCATGGAAATAAACCTGGCAGGGTTCAATCACCCCGTGGGGGTTCAGTATCCCAGCCAGTGGGTCATCCGGGAAGCACGGATGCGAAGCATTCCCATCATTTTGGGCTCCGATGCCCACAACCCCGAGTCTGTCGGACAGTTTTTCAACCGTGTCGCACGATTGCACTATTGAGAAAACCGCTCACGCCCACGGGTTCAAATGCCCTTCCCAGACCGGACATTTGATGATTTTCCCTTTCAGAGGTTGTAGAATTCACAGGATTGGACGACCGTATTCCCACCATTGTTCCATTGCGTAAAATCACTTGACAATCCAAGACCGTTCTGGATAGAATTACTCAAAATTATACATATAGGAGATATCTGATACATATTTTTATCAAGGTATTCAGCGAATAAACTTCTGGGCGCCATGTGATAATGCACAGGAGTAGGGTCTCGGTTGCAACCATTGGAATTCTTATGAAGGACACCCCTGTTTTCAGGGAATGGTAATTCAAGAAGCGGAGCTTTATCAACCATGAGACATACTTACATTACCTGTACCGATCGCGGGAACGTCCGTCAGCAGAATGAGGACTCTGTGGATCAGGCCGCCAATGAGGCCATCGAAGCGGAACTCTTCTGCGTTGCGGACGGCATGGGAGGCTACGGGTCCGGAGATGTGGCCAGCAGCACTGTGGTCCAGGCCCTGGTCCAGGCTTTTGTTGCGCTCAAGGCCCAGGATGTCGATATCCCGGGGCCTTCCCTCATGAGCTCCCTGTTTTCCCAGGCCCAGTCAGCCCTTTACGCCCTGAAAAAAAACCAGGGGATGACCACATCCCTGGGAACCACCTTGTCAGCCATCGTATTTATACGGGACAGGGTATTGTGTGCCAACATCGGAGATTCACGGATTTACGGATTCGACGGCCGATCTTTGATCCAGAAAAGCCGGGACCACACGGTTGTCAATGACCTTGTGGCCTCGGGCAGTATTACGCCGGAGCAGGCCCGCAATCATCCCAGGCGGCATGTGCTTACCAGGGCCATTACCGGCGAATCGGTTGACGTTGAACCCCATATCCTTGACGAGCCCCTTGACAGCAGCACTGTTTACCTGATCTGCAGCGACGGCCTCTACAACATGGTTGAAGAAGACTACATCTGCAGCGTGCTCAGGCAATCATCGATTTTCGAAGCAAGGGATATCCTTCTCAAGCAAGCCTGTGCCAATGGCGGCAAGGACAATATCACCTTCCAGATCATCAGACCGTTTGACGGGGAGATGACAACACTGTGAACCCTT
>JAZDGN010000062.1:0-2061 GCA_043806875.1 Pseudomonadota bacterium | reverse complement strand
TGAGTCATCTAATGATGTGCCTATGGGGATGGAGATTGTGGAGGACAAGAAAACACTTCAAAGACATCAATAATCCTGAAAAAATAACGAATCACTTTTCTAAAACAGAAATCGTATTGGCAAAGCTATTGTACGTTAACTATATTTCATTTGCACTTTATATAATCGCTTTTGGTGCAGTAAAATGGATTTGGCCTGGAGCAATAAAATAGAACGAACCAAGAATAAATATTGGCAAATGTCTAATGATTAATTCTGGCAGCCAAACGCAACGGCAGGATTTTCCTTGTCAGGAACATGGACACCCTGAATTCCGGGTGTCCTTCCGGGAATTCATGACATCTGGGTCCGGTCGCCTGCGGATTGGATCAGGTAACCGTAAAGCCGTATCGCCAGTTCCGGATTTTCCTTTTCCAGCATCTGCCTTGACCGGAATGACAGCGAGGCTGTTTTACAGTCAGTGTCTGCCATGATGGTGGCTGCTGCGGTGTGATGGGGGGCAAATGGCGCCGGGCCTTCAATTACACACCCCTGCTCCAGGAAGCGGAAACGTCGCCCTGATCCGGGATCGTACTCAATGGCATTGCCCCAGGTGATCAGGTAAAAGGCATCTGTTGCCTGGCCCTTTTCAATAATGATGCTGCCTGCTGGGAAATTTTCAGGCCTCAGCCAGTCTCCCAGTTCATGAACCAGCAGTTCGACAAATTCCTGGGTTTCCAGCTGTTTCAGGACATCGTCCACAGAACGGTCAAACATGGTCTCCCTGAGGCCGGTTTCTGCGGACAGGGCCGCTTCCAGATTCCGGATCAGGTCGTCTTCACACCACTCCAGGCCATCATTGAGGGTTTCAAAAAAGGAGATATTCTCCAGCACATCCTGGGGAAAATTTTTCCGGACCGCGTCCGCAAAACGGTGGGGGGCCGAAGTGACGACAATGACGCAGCCGGTTGTCTTGGCTGTGAGAACAACTCTCTGGAAGTGATTGATGGCCGAGATATCGAACCCTGTCACCTGTTTGAAATCAAGCAGCATGTAAGCCGGTGCGGGTCTGGTCATCAGTCTGGTTTTAAGGGAATCCAGCAGAGCGGACGCAGAGCCGAAAAACAGGTACCCGGACAATTCATATCCCTGTATTCCGGCCGCCCCGGACTGGAGCATATGGCGGTGGGGGACGGAACGCGCCCTGGGGCTGGTTCTCTCCTTTGCCGTAAAGGACTGCTTTATCACCGGCACCCGGCTGAAACGGACTACAAAGAAGATGATGGTGGCAACGAGCCCGGCGCCCACCCCTTCCATGAAACCAAAAATTCCGGTAACCAGGAAAATAAAGACGACAATGAGCCAGTCGACCATGGGCAGGCGTTTTTTGGTGCTGATAATCCAGTCGTGAACAAGCAACAGGCCCAGAAGCAGTACCAGTCCCCCCAGGATGCATTTGGGGAAATATTCCAGCAGGTTCCCGCCAAAAAATAAAACCGCGCCAACGATCAGGGCGGCAATGATTCCGGTCAGCCTGGAGTCGGCACCCGCCTTATGGGTGAGCAGGGACAGGGAAATGCTCGGATAACCGGGAACGGAACAGAATCCTCCGGCCACCATGTTCCCTGCGCCAAAAACCATTAATTCGCCATTGATATTCAGGTCGCTTCTGGCCCCGACCTCAATACCGCTCATGTTGAGGAGCATCCCGACCACGGAAACCAGGGCCACGGAAAAGATGGCCGGGACCTGACCCATGGCGGTCCGCCATTGGACCAGGGAGAGATCGGCAAAGGAAAAAGCCGGCCAGAGCCCCTGGCTGGGAACCCCTGAAATGAGAAAGCCGGCAGTTTTCGCTTCGTGAACACCTGTTCCTGTAACAGCAAGAACCAGGTAAAAAAGGAGGGCTCCGATCACAAGGCTGGCGGGCAGGATAAGGACCTGGGCCTTTTTCAGAAGAATGAAAAAAATAGCCGCTCCGAACCCCACGCCGGGAACCCATTTGATCATGACCCCGGGTGTCATCAGACGTGTCAGGTTGTCCAGGGACAAGGAGACGTCGCACATGACACCCAGACTCCC
>JAZDGN010000061.1:0-8079 GCA_043806875.1 Pseudomonadota bacterium | reverse complement strand
GCAGACCATCTGGAAATTGGGCTCAAGTCCCTGTTCCATCATGAGGATGGACCCGGCCCAGGACGACATCCTGACTACAGCGGTCTGGTTATCGGTCATATTGACGCTATCCACCATGCCGACAAGATGGTTGAGTTTTTCTTTGAGGTGTGCGACATTGGCACCCTTTGGGGGTCCGCATTCTCCTGTGAATGCAAAATGCCCGGCTTTCAGAACCTTTTCAAGATTACTGCCTGATTTTAGCTCGCTCATTTTCTGGTTCTCTCCTTATTTAAATATTTCCCTGAATCAGTTCTTCCCTGATGCTTTTCCTGGGTCCGCCGTCTCTTGCGGTTTTCCAGCTCTTGATCCCTTTGACACCGACGAGGTCTTCGAGCCTTCCTGCCTCCATTTTCTTTTTGACAATGGAATCCCAGATACATTCCGTATCCTTGTTCACTTCACAGACCCCTTTGGATGATCCGCCGCAGGGTCCGTTCATGAGGCTCTTGGCGCATCTTGCAATGGGGCAGAGTCCGCCGAAATTGTGGATGGCGCAGGTGCCGCACCCGGCACAGCGCTCCTCCCAGACCCCGTGTTTTGTTGCACCGCCGAAAAAGGTAGTGTTGACACCCGGATAAAAGGTCTGGTTTCTGTACATTTCAGACAGGAACTGGGGTCCGACCCCGCAGGCCAGGGAGATGACGGCTTCGTAGTTTCCGACCACATCACTGATCCCGGCCACATATTCGGTGTCACACTGTCGTTCCAATACTTTGACGTCAATATCAATATCATTGCCTTCTTTTTTCCTGGCAATTTTCATGGAAGCGGCCAGGATTTCAACCTCCTTTAACCCGCCGACATTGCAGACGGTCACACATCCCTTGCATCCTGCAATGAGGATTTTTTTATTATCCGCCACCATGGCCAATATTTCCTGGAGAGATTTTCGATCTGCTACTATCATGGTTCACCTTCCGTTTATTCTTTTGTTCAAAGATTTACGCCGCATGGTTTTTTCTTTTGATCGGGCTTTGGCCCAACTGCCTTATCCGGTCCGTCATTTCCCTTGCAATCTCGGCAAACCGCGCACCCTGGGCCGAAGACAGGTTGAACATTTCCACCCGCTCAGGCTCGATACCGATTTCCGCCAATGTCTTTTTGACATAGGCCACTTTTTTTCTGGCCTTTAAATTGCCTGAAATATAATGGCACTCGCCTTCAAGGCATCCAGCCACATATACCCCGTCAGCTCCGTCTTCAATGGCATTCAGAAGATGAAGAATATCCACCCTTCCCGTGCACGGCACCTGGATGATTTTGATGTCGGAAGGATAGGAAAGTCTCATGGAACCTGCCAGGTCCCCGGCTGCGTACGCTCAATACTGGCAGCAGAAAGCGATTATCCTAGGTTCAAATTCTTGGGTCATTATGATCCTCCGTTACGTAGCGATTAACTCGCTAAATTATGCCTCTTGAAAAAGCGCATCGGTTTTTGCCATGATCTGCTGATCCGTAAAATGGTTCAGCCGGATCGCCTTGCCCGGGCATTCCGCCACGCAGGCACCGCACCCGTGACACTCGGATGCCTCAATCTTTGCATACCCATCCTCACAAATATAAGGGATGTGATAGGGACAGGTCCTGACACAGGTAAGACAGACCGCACATTTTTCCGGCGTCACCTCTGCCACGACACCGCCCACCATCAATGAATCCCTGGAAAGAATGGTCATGGCCCGGGCGACGGCGGCCCTGGCCTGGGCAATGCTCTCCTCAAGGGGTTTGGGATAATGGGCCAGCCCTGCCACAAACAGGCCGTCCGATGCAAAATCAACAGGCCGCAGCTTTGCATGGGCTTCCACCAGGAACCCTTCACTGTTGGTGGGGACTTTGAATTTTTCAAACAGTTTTTTGTTGTCCCCGGGAACGACACCGGATGCCAGGACGATGAGATCCGGGTTAATGGTAACCGGCATCTGGAGGACATGGTCAATGACCGTGAATTCCAGCTCTTTATTGGAATTGACCCGGACTTCCGGCATTTTCTCCAGATCATACCGGATAAACAGGACCCCAAGGCTCCTGGCTTTCTGGTAAAGCTCTTCCCTGAAGCCATAGGACCGGATATCCCGATACACCACATAGACCCGTTTCCTTTTGTCCATGGTTTTAACTGCAATGGCGCTCTTTAAGCTATGGGTGCAGCAGACCTTGCTGCAGAAAGGATTTTCATTATTTCTCGACCCCACACACTGGACAAAGACAATGGCCCTTGCCTTATCGATCCTTTCGTCTTTGTCCCGGAGGGCTGCATCCATATCAAGATGGGTCAGTACATTGGGATGGTCCCCGTAAAGATATTCATGGGGTTTATATTCTTTTCCACCCGTGGCGAGGATCACGGCTCCATGCTCAATGGTGGTTTTCTCACCCTGGCCTTTGACCGTGGTGATAAAATTTCCCATGGAACCTGTAAAAGAATCCACTTCCGAATCCAGATAGAGCTTGATGAATTCATGGGCTTTTGTTCCGGCCACCAGGGTCTCAAGATAACCCTTGATGTTCTCTCCCTGCCAGGTGGTATTCAATTGCCGGGCGATCCCGCCCAGTTCTCCTGTTTTTTCCACCAGGTGGACAAAAACTCCCTGGTTTGCCGCACCAAGGGCAGCCTCCATACCGGCCACGCCCCCGCCCACCACCAGAAGGGTTTTCTTGATGTCAAGGCTGACCTGGTGGAGGGGTTCAATCAGTCCTGCCTTGGCCACGGCCATGCGGACCAGATCCTTTGCTTTTTCAGTGGCTTTTTGTGGCTCTTTCATATGGACCCAGGTATTCTGGTCCCGGATATTGGCCATCTCAAACAAATATTTGTTCAGGCCTGCATCCCGGATGGTTTCCTGGAACAGGGGCTCATGGGTCCGGGGCGAACAGGCAGCCACAATGACCCGGTTAAGATTATGTTCCTTGATCATCTGCTTCATATGATCCTGGGAATCCTGAGAACAGGTAAAGAGCTTGTCTTCCACATGAACCACATAGGGAAGGGTGGCTGCATAATCCCGGACTGCCGGCACGTCTGCAACCCCTCCGATATTAATCCCGCAGTTGCAGACCCAGACCCCGATCCTGGGTTTTTGACCGGTGAAATCATTTTCAGGCGGCAGCTCCTTTGTTTTTGTCTGGGTCCACCGGCTGTCAGCCAGTGCCATGGTGGCGCTGGAGGCTGCCGCAGACGCTTCCATGACCGAAGACGGGATATCCTTGGGTTCCTGGAAAGTCCCGCAAACATAGACCCCTTTTTTGCTGGTGCTGACCGGGGACAGGTTGTCGGTCTTTGCAAACCCGTGCTGGTTGAGTTCAATCCCCATTTTATCAGCCAGGACCCGGGCTTCCTTATTGGGGGCGAGCCCTATGGAGAGCACCACCATATCAAAAATCTCTTCCACCATGGATCCTGCCTCAGTGGAATAGACCAGGCGATAGGTATCCCCGGGTTCCGGGAACACGGAATGAATCCTGGACCGGATAAAGCGGACCCCGCTGTCATCCATAGCCCTCATATTGTATTTGTCAAATTCTTTTCCATGGGTTCTCATATCCATGAAAAAGATGGCAGTATCCAGGTCCTTATCGCTGTGCTCTTTTGCAATGACTGCCTGTTTATTGGCATACATGCAGCAGACACCGGAACAATAGGCATGATCCCCTTTGTTGATATCCCTTGATCCCACACACTGGAGCCAGGCAATCTTTTTAGGTTCCTTATGGTCAGAGGGTCTGACAAGGTGGCCGCCATAGGGGCCGGAGGCTGACAGTATCCTTTCAAATTCCAGGCTGGTCATGACATTGGGGCTGTGACCATAACAGTAGGTGGTCATCTGGGTGGGTTCAAACGGCGTGAAGCCGGGAGCCAGGATAACGGCACCCACATTCAGGGTATGCTCGATCATGGCCATGGAATGATCCACGGCATTGGCAAGACAGGCATCCACGCACTGGAGGCATTCGGAACAATACCCGCAGTTCAGGCACCTTCCCGCTTCTTTTTTGCCTTCTTCTTCTCCATACCCCAGTTCCACCTCGGTAAAATTCCCGAATCGTTTTGCAACGGCAAGTTCGGGCATTTTCGCCCGTTTTTCCTTTTTCATGTCTTCATCGATTGGCCGGTACTGGGGGTCCTCTACCCTGGGAAGCGCTCTTCCCTCTTCCATGTCAAGCCCTTTCAGGTACCGGTAAATGGATTCGGCTGCTTCCATACCGGCTGCAACGGCTGCAATGGCTACGCCGGGTCCGGTCTGGACATCACCGCCTGCAAAAACCCCTTCCCGGTCAGTAGCCAGGGTCGCAGGATTGACTTCGGTGGTATCCCATTTACTGATTTTTACGCCGGCCAGATTTTCCAGGGCTGACAGATCCGGTCTCTGGCCAATGGCCGGGATGAGCTGGTCGATTTCAATATCATACTCGCTGCCCGGCACAGGGATTGGACGTCTTCTGCCCGAGGCATCAGGTTCGCCCAGTTCCATTTGGATCACTCTTACGGCCTTGACATGGCCGTTTTCTTCAATGAGTGTCTGGGGAGCAGCCAGATAAACGATTTTGGTCCCTTCATCCTCAGCAGCACAGATTTCTTCTTCCCAGGCCGGCATTTCTTTTCTTGTCCTGCGGTAGAGGATGGTAACTTCTTCTGCGCCCATTCTAAGGGCTGCCCTTGCCACGTCAATGGCCACATTGCCGCCACCGATGATCCCGACTTTTTTACCCACACGGGTTTTTCCGGTAAGGTTCAGCTCTCTTAGAAAATCCACACCCTGGCAAACCCCGTCCAGATCCTCGCCCGGAATGCCCAGGGTAATGCCCTTATGGGCGCCAAGGCCCAGGAAAACCGCATCAAATCCGTCAGAGAGGAGGCTGTCCACGGTAAAATCTTTGCCAAGACAGGTATTGAGTTTGATTTCAACCCCGAGATTGGTGATGACTTCGATGTCTTTGTCCAGGACTTCCCGGGGCAGGCGATGATCGGGAATCCCGACTCTCAGCATGCCACCGGCCTGGGGCAGGGCTTCGAAGATCACGCTATCCACGCCTTTTTTTGCCAAATGATACCCGGCAGAAAGCCCGGCCGGGCCTGATCCGATAATGGCCACTTTTTTACCGATTTTCACTGCACAGTCGATCTTGACCTTGCGCGGGTCAAAACTATCGGCTGCCAGGCGTTTTAAATCCCGGATGGCCACGGGTTCGTCCACGTCACATCTTCTGCAGGCATTTTCACATTCATGGGGGCAGATCCTTCCCAGAACTCCGGGCAGAGGAAGCTGTTCCATAATAATTTCAAGGGCTTGTTCATATTTACCCTGTTTGACCATCTGGACATAGCCCTGGACATTGAGTCCGGCAGGGCAGGTCAAGCGGCAGGGAGCCTTGTCTTTTTTCTCAATGGCAAAGCCCGAAGGCATGGCCTGGGGATAGAGCTTGAAAGCCGCTTTTCTGTCCCTGAGGTTTTCATCAAACTGGCTGGGCAGTTCCACCGGGCAGACCTTGGCGCATTCGCCGCAGGCCGTGCATTTTTTAAGATCGATAAACCTGGGTTTCTGTTTCAGCTTTACCGTAAAATCACCTTCCTCACCTGAAACTTCCTCAATATCCGTCATGGTCAGAAGTTCGATGTTCAGATGCCTTCCCGCCTCAACCAGCTTTGGTGAGATGATACACATGGAGCAGTCATTGGTGGGAAAGGTTTTATCGAGTTGAGCCATTGTTCCGCCAATGGCTGTGTTTTTATCTACGAGGTATACATAATACCCTGACCCCGCCAGATCCAGCGAAGCCTGAATACCTGCAATGCCGGCACCGACAACCATCACCGACCCTCTACCTTTTTCGGCCATTTGATACCCTCCTTATTTATAATCCCACTTCAGCCAGGTCCGGCCCGAGATAGGTTCGTTCAGATTCACCCAGGACCCCCATGGCCAGGCAGATAATGGTCCACAGATGAACCACGTGATAATTGCCGCCATAATGATGGCCGATGTCTTCAATCTGGCCGTGACAGTTATGGCAGGGGGCAATGACATAGTTTGCCCCAGTGGCCGTAATCTGGTTGAATTTGATCCTGCCAAAGGCCCTTCTCTCATCCGGGAACCCTGCCTGCAGGGCGCCACCGCCACCGCCGCAGCAATAATTATTATCGCGGCTGGGCACGGTATCGATAAAATTTTCCTCCCCCACAACGGTCTTGACGACAAACCTTAAATCATCCACAATTTTATTGGACCCGCTTTTTCTGCCTATATTGCAGGGGTCCTGAACCGTGAATTTGGCTTTTATGTCCCTGTTCCAGTCTGAATTGACTTTCAGCTTTCCTTCCCTGATCCACTGGGCGTAAAGTTCGATAATGGTGACCAGTTGGAATTTGTGGGGGATATTGAATTTGCGCAATCCTTCCAGGATTGCAAAATAGGAATGCCCTCACTCGGTGTTGACCACCAGGGGGCTTTTCAGGTTATTGTCGATATGATGGGCAAACTCCTCAATGATATATTTCCAGCCTTCATTGTCTGCCATGAACATGCAATAATTTTCACCGGCCCACATGACCGAAGGATAGGTCCAGTCGGCCCCCACCGAATGAAGGACCTTCCACAGGGGCCCCATCTCCTCGGGCTCGGTCACCGGCTCGCGCGAATTCTGGTTCAGCACCATGGCCGCTCCCACGCGGTCCACGGAGACCTCCAGATCCTCAAACCCGGGATGTCCTTCCCGGATTTCTTCAGCCACATCCAGAACCGTGAATTCAAAATCTTCCTTTTTGGCACCCATGGCGCTGCCGGTCCGGATATGCTGGTCACAGGACCCAAGGATTCCCTTGGGCCGCTTTTCCCTTGGGATAGCGGCCCGAAGGTTGAATACCAGGGCCGGGATGTTGATTTTCATGGGGCAGGCAGCCACACACCGCTGGCACATGCTGCATACCCATTTCCAGTTGCTTTTCAGGATCACGTCATCCATCCCGAGGTTCAGCATCCGGATAAGCTTTCTCGGGTCCATATCCATCAGCTCCGAGGCTGCACACCCGCCGGTACATGTCCCGCAGGTCAGACAAAGATCAAAATTCGCGGTTGGTACCTTACCCAGGACCTCGTCTTTAAACTCAATATCAAGTTCATCAATCTTAATCGCCTCTGCCATTGTAAAGCTCTCCCTTATCTTAGTTTGGCTGCGTTCAGATACTGAACCAGGTTATCCACCCCACCGATGGTAATGATGTGGACCCCCTGGCAGATATCTTTCAGGCTGTTAACAGTATCGGCAAAAAGCTCCATGCTCGCCTTAGCCTTGTTCGGTGCGCTCATCAGCTTCTGGATAACCCAGTCAGGCACAAGTCCGGATTTAAAATGCCGGTTCAGAAATTTACCCATGCCCGCTGTCCTCAGAATCATGACTTCCGCAATGACAGGGACTTTAAAGGGTTCCACCTGTTTCATGAACCTTGCAAACTGATCCACATCAAAAATCGGTGTGGTCAGAAAATATCCCGCACCCACATTCATCATATCTTCCATTTCTTCCATGCCCCGCTTGGGCATGTTTTTTCCCCAGGGGGTTTCCACTCCGGAGCCCAGGACAAAATCAATTTTGCCATCCAACTGCTTTCCTTCAATGGTCACGCCCTGCCTTAAATGATCCATGACCGATGCAAGCTTTCCCGAGTCCACATGGAAGAACATGGATTCCTGGAGGGTATCCCCGGCAATGCGGTAATCTTCGGTAAACACCAGAAGATTTTCAACACCGGTTTCATGGGCAAGGGTCAGATCCTTTTGTAATTGATAACGGTTTTTATCTCTTGTTGTGGTCTGGTAAATGGCATTCAGATTATTTTGTTTCAGAAAGCCGCAGGTCTTGATTGTATCACTGACAACCCCTTCAAACTCAATTTCAGCGACAGAGAGACCGTCCACACGGCCTTTGACCTTGTTCAGACTTTCAACAACCGCCTCGGGTTCTTCATCACCGAGGGGAACCTGGACTTCGGATGTCACAACAAATCTCTTTTTTTCCAAAGATTCCTTTAAATTCATGATCTGC
>JAZDGN010000060.1:0-67474 GCA_043806875.1 Pseudomonadota bacterium | reverse complement strand
AAAACTGTCCCGGGGTCCAGGGTCCTGCGCTTGAAATCCGATGAAATCCTCATGGAGCACTGGGGGCACCTGGCATTGCACTGATCTGTGATCTGGATGACCAACTGGCCGGGGGTATGACGGATCAGTCTCCGGCGCCAGGATGATTTTGAGGCATCTGGATTCATGGTTACGCCGACTTGGAATAGGGCTGATCTTCCTGGGTTGCCGCCACCGGGGCAGATTCGTCTATGATGTCTGCCATGACCCGTTCCCAGCTGAACTGGGTCAGGACACGCCGGCTGATGGTCTCCTTATAGGCTGCATACTCCTTAGGATCATCAGCCTTCCTGAAGGCGTATGATTTCACGGCCGCCACCCATTCCTTCTTGTCTGCCAGGGAAAGAACCTGTCCGGTGATACCTTCCTCCACAATCTCCTGGGGTCCGCCGATGGTTGTGACAAGGGCCGGGAGGCCGCATGCCTGGGACTCAAGAACTACCATGCCAAAGGTATCCATGGTGGAGGGGAACACCATGAGATCGCCGGCATTGTAAAAATCCGGAAGCTTTTCGTGGGGAACATGGCCCACCATGGTCACGTTGTTCATGTTGGCGGCACGCTTCTCAAAATGATCATAGTCAGGACCAGTTCCAGCTAGGAGAAGGCGGATGCCCGGCACCTCTTTTTGGACCCGCTGGAAAACATCCATGAGATAGGTAATGTTCTTGTCATGGCTCACCCGTCCTGCCCAGACCAGGGTAAACCCCTGATTGGATGTTCCTTTGTGATGAAACAGGGAGGCATCGATACCCCGCTCAAAAACCCTGAGCTTATCGCCGGGGTAGTTACGCTCCTTCAGGATCTGGACATAGGCTCTGGACGGCACCAGGATCTTATCCATCATGGAAAAGAACATGCGGTCATACTGGAGGGCCAGGGAGGAGATGGCAGGATCCTTGATGGTAAGATCAAGCTGGGTCTTGAAATCGGTGTGGTAAACACCGGTGCAGTGGATGCCGAGCATCCTGGCTGCCAGGGGGCCGATGATGCCCACAGGGCCCGGGGTGGAGATGATGATCCTGTCTGGATTGCGCCGACTGATCTGGTCAATGGCCTTGAGCAGGGAGGGGAAATGCAGGGTATAGGCGTTATACAGTTCCGGTGTGTAGGAATAAGCACTCACGAGGTTCAAAACATTAGGGGGCAGGGCCCGCTGATGCTCTTTTTCAGGATAACAGGCAACGATGGTCAGTTCCCTGTTGGTTTTAACTGCATACCAGGCTATCTGCCTAAGGCTCACCGAGACACCGTTCAGATCCTGGATGGTGTCCGTAAACCAGAGCACCCGCTTCCGGGACTGGACCTGCTCTTTTCCCAGTTGCTCCATGAGCCGGCCCACGATGACACGGTCCCTGGACAGGTGCCTCAGGCTGGTTACAAACGGTGCTGACAGGAAGAAAAACGGAAGGGATGAAAACAGGTCTTTCACAAAGGCGACCAGGGAGACGTTTTTGACGGCTGCTGAAGCACTGTCCATGACCATGACAAAATAACTGTCGACCAAAGAGGCGATAGTATCGTAAATACGGCTGAATTTCTCATCCATATCCCCTTCCCGGGTTTCGGACAGGTCCCGGGCAAAGGACGAGAAAAACTGCAGCATCAGGAGGTCCTGCTGCTCCATGGCAGCGCCGGACCCGGGCATGGAACCATCGCCGGAACACAGGGCTTCAGCGCTCGCTGTGCTCTTGTGCTCAAACAGCATGGCATTCATCATGGAGATGAGACCAGCGCCATCCGGATTGGCCTTGTGCCTTGAAAAATCATAGGCGATTTTATAGATGGAAAAGGCAAAGGTCTTGAAATCGTGACTCCGCCCCTCAGCCCTGGTAATCCCTTGGCAGACAGCGGCAAGGAACTCCTTTGGGGTTTTGCAGTCAGGGCCGACGGTAAAGGTCAGGGCCTGGAAAAGACCGGCATGGTCATCGGAACCGGCGGTAAGGCCCTTGGACCATGGCTGCTTGCCATGGGGCCGGATCCCGTGTTTTTTCTCCAGCCTCCTGATATCTCCGGGAGTCAGCCCCTTCAGGAGTCTCATCCACCTGCGGGCGTAAAACGGACTGCGGGCTCCGTTGATCCCCTCAAAGGTGTTGAACAGCAGGAGCAGCTTTTCGACCAGGTCTGCTTCAAGACGGTCGTTGATGTCGTAGGTGGCGTGGGCCACGGAATGAACGATGCCGTTCTCGACAAGATAATCTCTGAGATCGTAGATATCGGGTCGCAGGGCTTCGATTTCCCCGAACTGATCGGAGTCGATGTCATAGACCAGCACATGGATCTTGCAGCCGTTCTCGGGAAAATAGGTGGTTACCTCAACGCTTACGAACGTGTCCGCAGGATACCGGCGGTTGAGTTCCAGGGCTCCTTCAATGGTATTGTGATCGGTGAGGGTGACAAATGTCATCCCGCGTTCCTTGGCCGAGGTGTAGATCAAATCGATGTCCGTATAGGATTCTTGGGTTCCCAGCCGCTTCAGGAACCATTCTGCAGGATGCTTGGAATAACATGAGTGGAGATGCAGATCGATGGTTGCCATGATACCCCCTGAGGTTAACAGTTAATTTTGGCCTTTTTTTACCATAAAGGGTATGTGTCGGTGATGAGGGTTTTATGAGAGTTTCGTTTCACCTTTCCGGGAGCGGTTAAAGACCCGGCCCGCTCCGGCCAGAGAAAATGCCCTGTTTTTCATGCGCTTTCTCAGGGTTAACGGGTTGATCTCCAGAAGCCTCGCCACCTCCCGGAGCCATTGACGGAAAATGGTGCATGATGGTGAAACAGATTAAAAGGACATGCATCATGAATGGCGGGAATAAAAGCAGAAAGGATCCCTGTCGGCAAAGACATCCAGACCCATGCCGTACGCCACGGCAAAACACCCCCTGCACACGGCAGAAAGACTGCACCCACTGCATGCCCGGCTTCCTTCCCGGTACTGCCTGGCTCGGGGTGAGTTAAAAA
Source organism: Pseudomonadota bacterium (assembly GCA_043806875.1). Taxonomy (GTDB): domain Bacteria; phylum Desulfobacterota; class Desulfobacteria; order Desulfobacterales; family Desulfobacteraceae; genus JAZDGN01. Next base: position 64,474 of record JAZDGN010000060.1, on the reverse strand, counting down.
TTTCTGCAAGGGTGTTGTTGTTTATGTTACCAATGGAGGAAGGAAATTTTCTGCAGGCATGGACCTCGCCGTCGGGAAGCAAGGAAACAAAATTAAAGGCTGCCCCGCATCCATAACCGGTGCAGCCGCCAAACACTTCACGCCCCGCTTCCTTGAACAGGATATTGATCAGATTGTCCTTGAGTGTCAGGATAGGGTTGGAAGCCGCAGCACTGGCATAGCTCTGCAGAAACCGCTTAAAATCCGCTGGATCAGGAAGGCAAAGATTTGCACCCTCGCCCACCATTGCGAGCCGGTTGAAGGTGAAGGCGTCGGCCCTGGTTCTCAGGACCTCTGCCAGGGGCAGCACCTGATCCATATTGTCCCGGTTCAGGGTCAGCATGACCATGGCATACACACCACGGGCACGCAGAAGATCCAGAAACGCCAGGGACCTCTGGAAATGTCCCTCACCCCGGATGTAATCGTTGTATAATTCCAGCCCTTCGAGACTTATCTGGTAAAAGCCAGGTTCCTGAATTTCCAGAATGGGGTCGATCTGTCCGGCATGGGATGGATGTCCCAAGATGGCAAGGTTGAAACCCCGCTCCGACGCTTCCCGGTAAAGATCCTTGAAATGGGGATATAAAAGTGGATTCCCACCAGTGAAGGTGACCTGGCCCTGCACATGCATCAGGGATGTGAAATCAACAAAATCGTCCAGGATACGCCGGGCGTTTTCCAGCTCAAGGGGGCTGCGGTCACTGCGGTCATAGCAGTGTCGACAATGAAGATCGCAGGCCTGGGTGATATGCCATTGCAATGTAAACACGGGCGCTGCGAGGAACGGTTCAAGATCCGGGATTACCGGCATGAATGAAAGGTCCCGTCTGATACCTGATTCCGGGGCCACCAAAATTCCGTTCTCCACGCCCTGTACCAGGATGGATCGGATCCTGGCCACAGATGTATTGCCTGCCACGGCTGCCGATTTGAAATCAATGCCCTCCACGACCAGTTTCAACGCCAGGAGGTCGTCATCAAGAGCCTCCCGGAACATGGGCCTGCCGGTTTTGGGATGAACCCATGCCAGCACATGGGTCTGGCCGGGTTCCGGGGCAGGTGCCTGGCCGGCATCTGGACTTTCCAAAAGCAGGGGAAGCTGTTTCCAGGCCAGGGGCAACAACACCAGTGCAGGGTTCACGGCAGTGGTGTCCGGCTTAATTGAAAAATCAACAGCACGTGATAGCAGGGTTTTTACTGTCCACTCCAGAAGGGCAAGATCAGCCATGTATCCTGGAAAAGACCGGGTGGGTTCAACACGGCGAAGCCTTTCGGAAAAGGAGCCCGGGTCCCCATCTCCCAGTGCCGCCAGAGTCCGGTCCCAGATTTCATCACCCAGAATCCGGCGGCAGGTGGGATAGATTGTCAGATAATTGTCATCCATCAGAATCATTCAGCAATGGGTGTGCGCCAATGCGCCCTGGAAAAGCATGCGGACCGCATGCCTGGTGCTAACTTCAGCCACTCTTTGCCGGTTTTTTTTCAGGAACAGGTGTGGTGCCAACTGCACCGGATTTGCTGCCGCTTCAACCGCTCTGGGGACTAACTGTCTCCGTCTTTTTTTCACCGGTTCAGCCGCTTTTGGCAGCGCAGCCTGTGAATGAAGCTGCTGATCCTGCCAGGAGACTGGCAATGCAGAATCCTGCCAGCACCTTCTTCAGGTCGTTGTTGTCCATTATCTGCCTCCTTTTGAATCGTTTCGAAGCAAACACGATTTACTCCTGGGAAAAGTAAACCATGACATGGAATAATCACTCAAGGGCATCAGCCTGGCAATGATCGACGAAATAGATCAATTCTTGTGATTATTATAAGAATTCTCTATCAGTGACCCCTCTGGTTGTCAACACTATTCACCTTGGCATTCCGACTGCGGTGGCACCCAATGGTTACTCATTGTTACCCTAAGGGGGATGTGCCGGTATTTAAGGATTTTACGAAAGTTGCGTCGCATCCTGCCGGGACCGGCTATAGACCGGTTCCGCTCCTGCCAAAGGGGATGCCCAGTTTCTTCATGCGCTTTCTCAGGGTTGACGGGTTGACGTTCAGCAGCCTTGCAGCCCCTTTTTCTCCTTCCACACGCCCTTTGCAATGATCAAGGACATGGCTGATATGATTGGCCGTCACCTGCTCCAGATCAAGGGTTGCCCCGGCGGTTCCTGGCCCTGGCAGCTCCGGAGCCGGCAGCAGGACATGCTCCCTTGTGCCGATCTCCTTGAAAAACAGCAGGCTTGACCGGTTCAGGATCAGGGAGCGCTCAACGGCGTTTTCCAGCTCCCGGACATTGCCGGGCCAGTGGTAACGCCTCAGCCGGTCCATGGCGTCGGCTGATGGTGCCGGGATGGTATGGCGCTTCATCTCCCGCGATTTTTTCAGGATGAAATGGCGCGTGAGATCCGGGATATCCTCTTTACGCTCCCGCAATGGCGGTATGACGATGGGAAACACCCGGAGCCGGAAGAACAGGTCCGCCCGGAAAGTCCCCTGCTCCATCATGGCCTCCAGGTTCCGGTGGGTTGCTGCAATGATCCGGATATTAACCCTTACGGTCTCGCTGCCGCCCACCCGGTCGATCTCCTTTTCCTGGAGAACCCTGAGAAGCCGGACCTGGGCCTGGGCCGACAGTTCCCCGATCTCGTCCAGGAACAGGGTACCTCCCTGGGCCCTCTCAATCCGCCCGCGCTTCCGGGAAACAGCCCCGGTAAACGCTCCCTTTTCGTACCCGAAAAGTTCACTGTCCAGAAGGGATGCGGGGATGGCGCCGCAGTTGACCCGTATGAACGGCCCGTCCTTGCGCAGGGAGAGATTGTGGATGGTATTGGCGATGATCTCCTTGCCCGTACCGGTCTCACCCAGAAGGAGGACCGGGCTCTCCAGGGGAGCGACCTGGTGGACCATGTCCATGACATTCCTGAGTCCGTTGCCGGCACCGATCACCCTTTCCCCTGCCATACGGTTGAGTTCGTCCTGAAGATACCGGTTGTCGTCGGCCAGAAGTTCCTTTAGGTTTTTCAGTTCCCGGAACCTCAGGCTGTTGGTCAGGGCGATGGCGCAGGGCTTGTCCAAAAGACTGAGCAGCCTGACATGATCCGAATTAAATGATTCCCGGCCGTTGTTGAAGATGGAGAGAACCCCCAGCATGGTTTTTTCCAGTACCAGATCCATGACCACCGCAGACCGGTCAGAGGCATTAAACCTGGCTGCCACAGGGCCGGCTACCGGATCGTCCCCCAACCTGTCGATGACCCTGACCCGGACCAGCCGCCTGTCGTCAATGAGTTTTCTAGCCTTGGCCGACAGAGGGGTTTTCATGGAAATGACCTGGCCTTCATGCCGGCTGGCATGGGCCACCGTCTCCACAATGCCGGACTCTTTGTGATACACATGGAATCCCATCTGACCGGCCGGAATGAACTGCTGGACATACACCAGACACTGGTGAAGGGCCCGCTCGATTTCCAAACTGGAACACAGTTTCAATGTGGCTTCCCTGAAAAAATCCTTATCATCAACTGTCATGGAACCTCCCGAATCTTTCTGTTCTATTTGACAGTTTAAACAATAACCGGAAAATAGCATAGAATTTTCTTTGCCATGGCACAGAAAACTTCATTTCCCAGGGATCAGAAACCGGGAAAGCCCGTCAATACCGGATCTTCATTTCTGGTACGGTTTATGCCACGTCAGACCGGATTGACATTACCATAACAGGAGGACTATCACATGGAAATCAAAAAAATATGTGTTCTGGGTGCAGGCATCATGGGTGCGGGCATTGCCCAATGCGCCGCCCAGGCCGGGTTCGATGTAACGCTCCGGGATATGGAAGACCGGTTTGTGGCCAACGGCCTTACCGTGATCAAGGGGAATCTGGACCGGGCAGTATCTAAGGGGAAACTGGACCCGGCAGGAGCCGAAGCAGTGATGGCCAGGATAACCGGCACTACGGATCTGACCGTGGCTGCCCAGGATGCCGACCTGGTCATTGAGGCCATCATAGAAGTCATGGAGATCAAAAAGCAGGTTTACCGGGAACTGGACAACATCTGCAAAAAAGAGTCAATCTTTGCCTCCAACACCTCGGGCCTGTCCATCACCGAAATGGCCAGCGTCACCAAACGGCCGGAAAAGGTTATCGGCATGCATTTTTTCAACCCGGTTCCCGTAATGCGCCTGGTTGAGCTTATCCGGGGATTCTCCACATCCGATACCACAATGGGCATCTCCAGGGACTTTGTGGAAACCATAAAAAAAACAGCCATAGAGGTCAAGGAGGCACCGGGCTTTGCCGTAAACCGCATCCTGTGCCCCATGATCAACGAGGCCATCTTTGTCCTGGCCGAAGGTATTGCAGGTGCGGAAGATATCGACAACGCCATGACCCTGGGAGCCAACCATCCCATAGGACCCCTGGCCCTGGCCGACATGGTGGGTCTGGACACCATGCTCCTTGTCCTGGAGGGATTTCACAGGGAGCTGGGAGAAGACAAATACAGGCCCGCCCCCCTGCTCCGAAAAATGGTCCGGGCAGGATATCTGGGCAGGAAAAGCGGAAAAGGCTTTTACGATTACACAAAATAGCAGGCAAGAGTAACAGTGCTTTAACACGAGGAGGAAACTATGGCACAGGTGGTTGCAGACCGGCGGGACGTTGATTTTGTACTCCATGAGCAGTTCAAGGTAGCGTCATTGAGCCGGCATGAGATGTTCGCTGATTTTAACCGGAAAACCATTGACATGGTGGTATCGGAAGCCCGGAACCTGGCGATCAAGGAACTGCTGCCCTATCTCAAGGAAGCCGACGAAGAGGGCTGCACCTTTGATGGCGGCAAAGTTTTGGTTCCCAAAGCCTTTCACAGGGCCTACGAACTGTTCCGGGAAGGGGAATGGATCGCCATGTGTGACGATCCTGCCTGGGGCGGACAGGGTATGCCGGCCAGCGTGGCCCTGGCAGCAAACAACTATTTCAACGGCGCCAACTATCCCTTTATGCTGCACATCATCCTCAGCCACGGGGCGGGTAAACTGGTGGAGCGGTTCGGCACACAAAAACAGAAAAACCTGTTCCTGAAAAAGCTCTATACCGGCCAGTGGGGCGGAACCATGCTTCTGACCGAACCGGACGCAGGGTCGGATGTGGGAGCGCTTACCACAAAAGCAGTAAAAAACGAAGACGGCACCTACACCATCACCGGCAACAAGATCTTCATCTCATCGGGAGAGAATGACCTTGTCGAAAACATCATCCACCCGGTCCTTGCAAGGATTGAGGGCGCACCGGCGGGAACGGCAGGGATCTCCCTGTTCCTGGCCCCCAAATACCGAGTCAATGACGACGGAAGCCTGGGCGAGTTCAACGACGTTGTCTGCACCGGGATTGAAGAGAAAATGGGTATCCACGGGAGCCCCACCTGCTCCTTGGCCCTGGGCGGCAAGGGCGGCTGTATCGGGACCCTCCTGGGCAAGGAAAACAAAGGCATGGCCGCCATGTTCGTCATGATGAACGAAGCCCGCCTCCACGTAGGGATGCAGGGTTTTTCCTGCGCTTCGGCATCCTATCTCAATGCCCTGAACTATGCCCGGGAACGGGTCCAGGGAAAAGCCTTGGACGCTTCCAGGGATTCCCTAGGGGTTGCCATCATCAACCATCCGGATATCCGGCGCATCCTGCTGACCATGAAATCCTTTTCCGAAGGCATGCGGAGCATCCTCTACTATGTGGGCCTCATGGAAGACATGGTCAAGGTCAGCACCACCGACGCGGACAAGGCCCGCTACCAGGGAGCCATCGACGTGCTCATCCCCGTGGCCAAAGGATATATCACAGACCGGTCCTTTGAGATGTGCAGCCTGGGCGTTCAGGTCTTCGGGGGATACGGCTTCACCCGGGAATACCCCCAGGAGCAGCTGCTCCGGGATTGCAAAATCACCCAGATCTACGAGGGCACCAACGGGATCCAGGCCATGGACCTTTTGGGCAGGAAACTGGGACTGAACAACGGCAAAGCCTTTTCAGGCCTCCTGGATGAAGTTGCAGGCATCACGGCCGCTGCACAAAAAACCGATGACCTCTCCGCCCTGGCCGAGGGTGTGGATCAAACCCTGACAAAGCTGAGGGCGACAGCAGCGCACCTGGCAGACCAGATCCGGTCCGGGAAAATGACGACTGCCTTTGCCTGCGCCCATCCGTTCCTGGATGTTACCGGCGACACCCTCATGGCCTGGATGCTCCTGTGGCGGGCCGTGGTCGCTGCCGGGGAGCTGTCTGCCAAACCCCAGAAAAAGGACCTGGCATTTTATGAAGGCCAGATCAGCAGCGCCCGGTTTTTCATCACCACGGTCCTTCCCCTGAGCCGCAGCAAGATGGATGTGATCATGGCCGGGGATACCACGGTTATGGATATTTCCGAAGCAGCCTTTGGATAGATATTTGACCGGCCGGCAGTTGACCCGGCCGGAAACATGGGATACAAGAAAACAACTTGGAATTGAAACCTGATATGGAAAGGATATGAACATGAAAGACGTAGTCATTGTTTCCGCCTGCAGAACAGCCATCGGCGCGTTCGGCGGTACCCTCAAGGATCTTAACGGCGCCTTTATCGGCAGCGTGACCATGAAAGAGGCCATTAAACGCGCCGGCATCGACCCGGCCATCATCGATGATGTCCGGTACGGCACCTGCGTGGAACACCACGATACCCTGAACACCACCCGTGTGGCTGCACTCATGGCCGGAATTCCCGACACCGTCCCTGCCGTAACCATCAACCGGGTCTGCATTTCAGGCATGGAAGCGGTGTTGTCCGGTGCCGCCATGATCAAGGCAGGCATGGCCGAGGTGATCCTGGCCGGCGGCGTTGAGCACATGTCAGGCGTTCCCTACACCGCACCCGGTGCACGGTGGGGATGCCGGCTCCAGGACAGCCAGCTGGTGGATGCCATGATCCACGCCCTCCACTGCGGCTCCCACATCCTGCCCTTTGACAAGACAACCCCCCTGAACACGGAGCAGGCACCTGCCAGCCAGTTCCTGGGAAAGCCATACATCATGGGGCATACGGCTGAGTTTGTGGCCCAGCACCTGAACATCAGCCGTGAAGAAATGGACGAAGTTGCCGTGAGAAGCCATAACAACGCCGAGCGGGCAACAAACGACGGTTCGTTCAAGGATGAGATCGTGCCTATCCTTGTACCCCGGCGCAAGAAAGACCCCCTGGTCTTTGACAGGGACGAGCACTTCAGGCCTGGCATTACCCTGGAGCAGCTGGCCAGCCTGCCCCCGGCCTTTATCCCCAAAACCGGCAAGGTCACTGCCGGAAATGCATCGGGCATCAACGACGGATCCACAGGCATGATCATCATGTCCGCGGAAAAGGCCAAGTCTCTGGGCCTGACACCCATTGCCAGGATCAAGGCCAGCGGAATGGGCGCCTGCCATCCCACCATCATGGGACTTTCCCCGGTGCCTGCCGTAAACGACCTCATGAAAAAATCGGGCCTCACGGTCAAGGACTTCGAACTTGTCGAAGTCAATGAGGCCTTTGCAGCCCAGTATATCGCCTGTGAACGGGAGATAGGCTTTAACCGGGAGATCACCAATGTCAACGGGTCCGGTATCGGGCTGGGACACCCCGTGGGATCCACGGGAGCAAGGATCATGACCACCCTGATCCATGCCATGAAAAAACGGGGCAATACCCTGGGCCTTGCCACCCTGTGCGGCGGCGGCGGTGTAGCCATGGCCTGCGCCATCGAGATGCTCTGATAGCTTGTGAAAAATAAAACGGCTTCCTCTGCCCAGCCCGGTAATGGCCGGCGAGGAAGCCGTCAAATCCTTGAAGCATCATTCAGATGCGTTGAAAAACCCTTCCCTTAATCGAGAATAATATTGAGGATGCGCCTCAGGGGCTCGGCCGCCCCCCAGAGCAGCTGATCCCCGACGGAGAATGCCGTCAGGTATTCAGGCCCCAGGTTCATTTTGCGGATACGGCCCACCGGAACGCTCAAGGTGCCGGTCACCTTTGCAGGGGTCAGTTCCCTTATGGTTGTTTCCTTGTCATTGGGGATCACCTTGACCCAGTCGTTGTTTGAGGCAAGCAGAGCTTCGATATCTGCCAGGGGCACGTCTTTTTTCATCTTGATGGTAAATGCCTGGCTGTGGCAGCGCATGGAGCTGATGCGGACGCACTGCCCGTCAATGGGTATGGGCCGGTCGGACCGCCCGAGAATCTTGTTGGTCTCCACAAACCCTTTCCACTCCTCGCGGGTCTGGCCGTTTTCCATGGCCCTGTCGATCCAGGGGATCAGGCTGGCTGCCAGAGGCACCACCCAGGTTCCTTTAGGCAGACCGTCGGACCGAAGGGCACCCTGTATATTCCTGTCAAGGTCCAGGATGGCCGATGCCGGGTTGTCCAGAATTGCTGCGGCCGAATCACCGAGATACCGCATCTGGGCAACCAGCTCCCGCATGTTGCTGGCACCTGCACCCGAGGCCGCCTGGTAGGTCATGGAAGTCATCCACTCGACCAGGTCCTTCTCGAACAGGCCACCCAGGGCCATCAGCATCAGGGAAACCGTACAGTTGCCGCCGATATAGTTTTTGATGCCGTCGGACAGGGCCCTGTCAATGACAGCGCGGTTGACCGGGTCAAGCACGATGATGCTCTTCCTGTCCATCCTCAGGGTGGAGGCAGCATCGATCCAGTATCCTTTCCAGCCCTTTTTCATGAGCTGTGGGTGAACCGCCTCGGTGTAGGCCCCTCCCTGGCAGGAGAGGATGATGTCCATTTCCATCAGGGCACTGATGTCGTTGGCGTCCACCAGGGGCGGAAGGTCGAGCCCCATGTCCGGAGCCTTCATGCCGGCCTGGGAGGTGGTGAAAAACAGGGGGGTGAACCTGGCAAAATCGTTTTCTGCAATCATCCGGTCCATCAGGACGGAACCTACCATACCGCGCCAGCCGACAACTCCGACTCTTTTCATTCTCCTCTCCTCTGTTTTTGTTTTCTGTGGTTGCCTGACGGAATTCACAATTCCTCCGCAGTGCAGCTCTCTCCATTACCACAGCTTTTCATGGAAAAGCAACCGTCAAAAACAAGTTCTTCCGAACCCACCGGAGTCACACTGAACCGCGTTTCATTCCGGAGAGTGACAGAAACACCAGGGCACCGGCCAGCAGGATCATTCCCCATTCATTGACAGTGGGAATATCCGCAGCGCCAACCCTGATATTGGAAAATGTTGCCAAAGATGTCAAAGCGCTGTCTTCCCAGTCTGCTTCAATACCAAAGGCCATGCTGATAAAGGAACCACTGTAACCGGCCATGTCGATGCTGGCATGCCCGGTTACGGTCAGGGGGGATCCAGACAGGCTGTTATTACCTTCCACTTCAAGGAGATACACATCATCAATGGTGAATACCAACCAGTCATAATCCCAGGGGCCCAGCACCAGGGAATAATCAAATTGCAGAAACAACGGACTGCCGGCCGGGACCTGGAGTGAATCGTTGGCAACGTAGATGCTCCACCATCCATGGGAGGCGTCCTCGTGGATGATTATGCTATCCAGGGATATGGTGGCCAGGGTGTTGCCAATTGAAGTGCCCGGGTAATCAAGGGAGATCGGATCCGGAGCAAATCCACCCAGATCCAGAGGTTCCGCCCCTGCCGGTGCTGCAATAATAAAGATCAGGATGGCAAACACCATGGCCTTCGCGTTATTCAGAGTCTTCATCGGTCTCTCCTGTACAGATCAATCCTAAATTTGAATATAACTCACCGGTCAACCCGGTGGAATTCTTCCGTCATCGGGCTAGGGGTATACCACTGACCCGTCATGACCGGAACTGTAATAACCCACACCACCCGAGGAGTGAATGTTGGCTCCGTCCAGGGTGTGCGTCCCGGTACAGGTAACGTTGATACGGCCGCCACCGCCGCCGACACCGGTCCCGCTGCCACCGCCGTCTGCCTCAATGGTACCGGTTCCGTCAATTGCATGTGTGATAATATTGATAGAACCTCCGGAACCGTCACCAGCCGCAGACCCTGCAGATTCACCGCCATCAGCCCGGATGGTTCCGTTGACAATGGCAGTGGCTGCAGTAATCCGAATTCTGCCTCCGCCGTCACCGCCATCATAGCTATCCCAGGAACCGCCACCTGATCCGTTATCCACCGGGTTGGTCGGGCTGCCGTAAAGGGCGTTGGGAACGGCACCGCTGTGGGAACCACCAAGGCCGCCGTAGGAGCCTCCGGCTCCATCTTCAGAGCCATAGGCATTGCCGATTGTTCTGCCGTGTTCATCATAGGCCTGCCCGCCCAGGTAGCCCCTGGCAGTCACATCGATACGGCCTGTGGGCTCAATGATCAAGGTGTCCGTTGTCAAGTCAAGTCTGGAAGTAAAGGTCTCGGTTGCGTCAAAATGGGTCAGCAGACCGTACTCGTCAAGGATCACGGTATCACTGACCGTGAGAAGGTCGCCCACCATGAGGTTGCCACCGCGCCTGAAGATAAGGTTGTCAACGGTGAAGGAACCGGCGTAGGTGCGGCCGGTCTGGGCGACACCCGCGAAGTTGACACCGTTTTCATTGGGCGTGTGTACGGTAATAGCATCAGCCGTGTTGCCCAGGATGACAAAGGATTCTCCCTGGGTAATGTCCGGATTGAGCCGTAATCCAACAAGGCCATTAGGAACCATCCGCATTTCACCGTCCGTGATAAGGGTGTCATCCATGCCGTCAGCTGTCTGGTCACTGATGGTTCCGGCAATCCCGAACCCGATGGGGGTCAGGAATGTTGACGAGGCTGAAGTGCCGTTGGGATTACCACCACCGTCCACCACGTTGTCATCAATATAGAGATTCCCGTTTTCCTGGCCGGTGGTCCGGATAAATACGGTCCCCGCAGCTGCAGGCCTGTCATTGTAATAGCCCCGTCCTGAAAGGGCGGTAATGGCACGACCGTTTTCCAGATTGTCCACCGGGTCCACGTCATCACAGAAGATGGCGACCCGGCCGCCGCCGCCGGCAGTGGCGGTATAGCCGCCGCCGCCGTTGGCATGGATGGCCCCGGTGCCGGAAAGGTGCGACGTCTGAATCAGAATGCTTCCGCCGGACCCATCGCCTGCCGCAGTCCCTGCTGATTCACCGCCGTTGGCCAGGACAACCCCGTTGACGATCACAGCCGTGGCTGCATTAATCGTGATCCTGCCACCACCATAGCCACCGTCATAGCTATCCCAGGCCCCGCCCCCTGAACCCAGCTGGGCGGGAAGTTTGGGGTCTCCGTACACGGTATAGCTGTCCCTGTGCTCATGACCTCCCCCCAGGCCGCCAAAAGAGCCGCCGGCTCCTGTCTGGGATCCTTCAATATCACCCAGGGTATGCCCCGGTTCATCATAATCCAGGCCGCCCCTGTATCCCCGGCCGGTTACGTCAATGGCACTGCCGTTATCAATCTGGATTGTATCGGCAGTAATGGACAGGCCCGCTTCAAGGCCCTGGTTGTGTGAGAGCGTTGAATTACCGGTCAGAAGGAGTGTATCAATAACCGTGAGCCCGTTATCGGCAATGGCAACGGCATTGTTGCGCAACACCAGGGAGTCAAAGGTGTAGCCGCCCGGGATAAAGGTTGTATTGTTGGATGGGGACAAGCCCTGCCCATCGATCACAAGCTCACCGTGGGTCTGGCCGGCCCTCTTGAAAACAACGGTTCCATCACCGGCCCTGCCACCGTAGTATCCCTGGCCACCCAAGGCATGGACATGGGCTTCGTTCAGTGTAAGAGGCCCGGTGCAGGCAATGCTGACGCGGCCTCCACCACCGCCGACACCAGTATTGCCGCCAGCGCCGTTTGCTTCAATAAAGCCGGTTCCGTCAAGGGCATGGGTGGTGATACTGACAGAGCCTCCCGATCCGTCTCCGGCCGCGCTCCCTGCAGACTCCCCGCCATTGGCCCGGATGGTTCCGTTGACGGTGGCGCTGGTGGCAGTGATACGAACCCTGCCTCCGCCGTCGCCGCCATCATAGCTATCCCAGGCCCCGCCGCCTGAACCGGTGTCCACAGGGTTGGTCAGGCTGCCGTAAAGGCTATTGGGAACGGCCCCGCTGTGGGAACCGCCAAGGCCGCCAAAGGAGCCGCCGGCCCCATCGTCAGAGCCATAGACGTTGCCGGTTGTTCTGCCGCGTTCATCATAGGCCTGCCCGCCCAGGTAACCCCTGGCGGTCACATCGATACGGCCGGTATCCCCGATAACCAGGGTGTTCACTGTCAGGTCAAGTCTGGATTCAAAGGCAGTTGTGGCATCAAAATGGGTCAGAAGGCCGTATTCATCAAGGGTGAGGGTATGGGTGACCGTCAGGAAATCCCCTATCATCAGGTTTCCACCCCTGCGGAAAACAAGGTTGTCAAAGGTAAAGGATCCTGCATAGGTCTTTCCGGCCTGGGCCACGTCGGAAAACTGGATGCCGTTCTCGTTGGGCGTGGTCACGGTAATGGTGGTACCGGTGTTTGACAGAACGGTAAAGGTCTCGTTCTGGTCTATATCCGGATTCAGTTTCAGGCCCGCAAGACCATCGGGTACCATGCGCACCTGGCCGTCCGCTGTCAGTGTGTCGGCCTTCCCGTCAGCCGTCTGATCGCTGATGGCACCGGATAGTCCGAAACCGATGGGGGTGAGGTGGGTTGACGAGGAGGAGGTCCCGTTGGGATAGCCGCTGCCATCCACCACAGTGTCGTCAATATAGAGATCCCCGTTTTCCTGACCGCTGTACCGGATGAGAACGGTTCCAGCCGCTGCGGGCCTGGCATTGTAATACCCCCGGCCTGAAGCTGCGGTAATGCTGCGAAGGTCGCCCAGATTATCAACGGGGCTTACATAATCGCACTCAATTGCTATCCTGCCGCCACCGCCGGCGGTGCCGGTATAGCCGCCGCCGCCGTTGGCCTGGATGGCACCGGTTCCGGCAAGGCGTGACGTCCGGATCAGGATACTTCCGCCGGACCCGTCTCCAGCTGCAGCCCCTGCGGATTCACCGCCGTTGGCCAGGAGAGCCCCGTTGACGATCACAGCCGTGGCTGCAGTAATCGTGATCCTGCCGCCGCCGCAGCCACCGTCATAGCTATCCCAGGCCCCGCCCCCTGAACCCAGTTCAACGGGCAGCTTTGGGTCTCCGTAAACGGTATAGCTGTCCCGGCCTTCATGACCCCCACCCAGGCCGCCAAAGGAGCCTCCTCCTCCTGTCTGGGATCCTTCGATATCACCCCGGGTATGCCCGGGCTCATCATAATCCAGGCCGCCCCTGTATCCCCTGCCGGTTACGTCGATGGCACTGCCGCCATCGATCCGCACCGTATCGGCGGTAATGGACAAACCGCCTTCACTGCCCTGGGTATGGGAGAGGATGGAATCACCAGTGATATGCAGCAGGCCTGTAATAATAACCGGTGTGTCTGCCAGGACCCTGGCCTGGTTGGTCAGGGTTATTATGTCAAAGGTGTAGGCGCCGGGAATGGTCAATTGTGTCCATGGGCTGCCCGGGCCGTGTCCAGTGATAACCAGGGCACCGTTGGTTTCATTTTCCTGTTTGAGGTAAACCGTGCCGTTGGCGCCATTGGCGTAGTAACCGTATCCGCCAAGGGCGGTGATGGCGTCCATATCCATGAAGGCCATGTCAAGATACCGGACGGCAATTCGCCCTCCGCCGCCCGCAGTAGCCGTGCTCTGGCCTCCGCCGTCGGCGTTGATGCTTCCTGAACCGGACAGGGATCGGGTTGTCAGATTGATCCCGCCGCCGGACCCATCGCCGGCAGCAGCTCCGGCAGATTCACCGCCGGTGGCTGCCATGATTCCATCAACCACCAGATTGATGGCAGTCATTTTAATAAATCCACCACCGTCACCACCGTCATAGCTATCCCAGGCTCCGCCTCCTGAACCTGGGTCAACGGGGTTGGTCAGGTCACCGTAGACCGGGTTGGGGAGTGCCCCATCGTGGGAGCCACCAATGCCGCCAAAGGAGCCGCCTGCACCGCTTGCAGAACCGTTCGCATCGTTGCCCAGGGTCCTGCCGGGCTCATCATAGCCTTTGCCGCCCAGAAAGCCCCGCCCGGATACGGCAATTCTGCTGTCAGGATTCACGGAAAGGGTCCAGGCCGTAATATCAAGGGTGTACGCAAGGACGGCCGTGGTTTCGGGATGGGTCAGCACCCCGCCGTTGATGATCTCCACGTTATGGAAGGGATGGGTCCCCTCAAGGGTAAGGGTTGCACCGTCAATGCGGATGTTTTTATTGTCAAGGGAAACGTCTGCCGGGCCGATGACCGTATTGGTCGTGATCACGGTCCAGATCGTTCCGGCTGCAAAAGCCCTGGTTTGGTCCGCAACAACCGTGTTCCCAGCATCAACCGGAGGGGCCTCCCGGTTACCGGCTGCGTCCACTCCGATGGTAAAAAAGTCATAACTGCCGTCGCCGCCCATACGGGTTGAATCAAACACGATGGTTCCGGTGCTGCCGGACTGGGGCGTGTACTTTCCATCGCCTGTACCAGTAGCTCCGGTGTACCGGTTAAAGGTGCCGTGGCCATCCCGCCGGAAATAGAGTTCAACATGGTCCAGATCCGACAGCCCGCTGGTCACGGCATAGGTGATTGTGGCCGATGTTGAACCGCCGGGATTGCTGACAGCTGTTGCTTCGGTGGCAGGCGGCGTGATATCGGCACTGGTGATGACAATATCCACAGGCGTGGAAACCCCTTCATTGTTATTGATGTCCCTGGCCCAGGCCTGGATCCTCACATCAGGGGTCGGGGCACCCAGCGGGATGGTAAAACTGAAATCTGCCGAGGTACTGATTCCGCTCACGGTCTGGCTGCCGGAGCTTGAGACTGAGCCCGTGGCTTCATACCGGATCCGGTTGACGCCCTGGGCATCGGTTGCCGTTACACGGATGTTGACGGTATCTCCGTAATTGTAGGCCGTCAGTTGAGCCGGCTGGGTTATGGTTACCACAGGGGCTGACGGGTCGATGACGTTCAGGGTGATCTGGCTGACCGTCGAGGTGTTGCTGCTGGTATCAACAGCCCAGGACCTAACCGTTACAGTACTGCCCACGGCGGCTCCGGGATCGACCGTAAACTGGAATCCAACCGTTTTAGACAGGGACGGCGGACTGATCTGCCGGTTGTCCGAGAACACTGTTGCGCCTGTTGTCTCAAACTCAATCCGGGTAACCCCGCCCAGCAGGTCATCGGCCTTAACTGTGACGGTAACCAATGCTCCCGGGCTGACAGATGCCCCGTCGGCCGGGCTCAGGATTGACACCGTCGGGGCGGGATCCAGGCCCGTGTCAACGGTAACCGGCACTGTGACAGCAGGTGCGTCCGGGTGACTGACACTGATCTGGGTTACACCGTTTGCCTTTGCCGTAACCAGGCCACTGGAACTTACTGCCACAGTCTGGGTGTTTCCCGGCATATAGGTGATGGTGCCCCCCAGAACCGCTGTGCTGCCATTGCTGTAGTGGCCAGTGACCACAAGCTGTTGGGTCTGGCCGATGGTGGTAAAATTGATACTGGCCGGAGCCACCGTGATATGGGTCAAAGTCAGGATATCTGCGGTAATGTTGATCTGGGCCGTTTGGCCTCCATAGGCTGCCGTAATCACGGCAGTACCGTTTTTCAGGGCCACTGCAGTGCCAGCGCTGTTGATGGCGGCCACACCGGGGTTGTCCTGGACCGTGGAAGAAAAGGTAGTCTGGCCAGTCAGATTCGCTGTGGAACTGTCGCTGTAGTGGCCCGTGACCGTGACATTCCGGGTCTGATTGACGGCTGTGAAAGTGATGGTATCCGGGACCACCGTAATGGAAGTAAGAACTTTCGGGGCACCCAGGGTGGTGGTTGCCGGGCTGCTGGGCTTGTCAGAGGTTGCGAAGGTATAGGCCACAAGGCTTATTATGTTTCCGGTCTGACCCGGCATGGTAACGGTAAAATTCCCCCCGGCATCGGCATAGACACTCAGGAGCAGTCCGGAAGCGGTGTTGGTTGCATCAATACGGGCGGTTGCGGCTGCGGTACCGGTTATGACCGCAGCCCCATTTTCCGGAGCCCCGGTTGATGTTATCTGGGGGGCTGCCGGGGGTGGCCCGGAGGGCGCGTCTGTCACCGAAAACTCCAAGACCGAACCCGGATCAGCAGGATCGTTCTGCACACCCAGGTTGTTGGTGGCGATGATGGTCAGGGTATGATTCCCCAGGATCAGGCCGCTGCTGTCAAGGAGAATGGGCTGGTTTCCAGTGTAGATCGGACTGCCGCCTGTACCGTCCAGGTAATAGCTCATGGAGGCGACACCCACCGGGTCATCGGCAGTACCATTGACATGGATCAGTTCACCTCTCAGGTAGGTGATGCCGTCGTTGATCCCGGAAAAGCCCACCACCGGCATGTTGATGTTTTGGATCAACTCAAAGGCGTAGGTGGCCTGGCCTGTCTGGTCCAGACCGTCTGTTGCCCTGGCCGTGATGGTATGATTGCCCAGGGAAAGGTTCAACGTGGACAAAGACCCCTGCCATGGACTGAGGGTAACGGTCTTAAACGGCTGGGAGGCACTGTCAAGAAAATACTCTACCCGGGTTACCCCGCCGGTGACCGTGGGATTCAGGGTGATGCTGATTCCGTGGAGTACCTGGGCAGGAAGGCTGGCTGGCAGGGTGAGCGTGGGCGCTGCCGCAGAAGTCAGAATGATCAGGGAGATGGTCCCATTCTGGGCATTGCCGGCCATGTCATAGGCTGTGGCCATGGCCTGGTAGGTATGGCCGGGCACCAGTTTTGAGGAATCCACAGAAAAGATATACGGGGGAAGATCCCCGCTGAACACGGTTTTCTGGCCAACAAGTTCAAACAGACTGCCTGGGATATCCATGTCCTTAAGGCGCAGTTCCACCCTGGCGATACCGGAGCCCTGGTCCGAAGCATAGGCATTGACAGCGATGATCTGACCGGGAAGAACAGCGTTGGGATTGACCGGAGGCCGGACCGACAGAGTTATGTCAGGAAGCGTTATGTCGCTCAGCCCGGTATCCGTTGTTGTGAATTCACTCTCATATTTTCCGGCAAGTGTGTTGCCCGATAGATCGCTGATGGTCCGGGACAAAACAATGGTATAGGTGGCATTGGGTGCCAGGCGGTTTGTGATACCGTCATTCACCTGCCAGATGGCCACGGTTTTTTCGTTGTCTGTCCCTTCGTTCATGGTCTCGAACCGGATTTTCCCAGGCACCCTCACATCGGACCCGGCATAGACGTTAAATGAGCCGATCGCGCCGGTTGTGATGGAGCTTTGATTCATCTTCCTGCTGAAAAAAGCGGTAACCGGGGAATCCTCGTGGATGCCAAACGCGTTGGGAGCAGGCAGGACATGAACGGAAACGTTTCCGGAACCGCCGGCCTGGTCCGGAGGAAAGGTTCCCACCATGCACCCAATGGCGCCCACCAGGACCTGGAGACTGATATTCTGGTCAGCCGCAGCCATGCACGATGAAATGATGCCGGTCTTGCCGGGTTTAATGGAAAATATCCCGCTGACCATGGCTCCGGGCTGAATATGGCCGAAGCTGCGTGTGGCAGGCCCGTCACCAAAACCGCATACCGGACTGCCGCCGGCATCGGCATTACAGAAATAAATGGCGGCATCGGCATCCACACTCAGATCCAGGCTGGTGTAGAGGGCCGGGAGATCACCGGTGTTGGTGATTTCCACGACCAGATCATAGGGGACACCGGCTTCAACCTGATACGGATGAAACACCTGGACTGCCAGGGAGGGGGGGCCTTTGACTTCAACACTGGTCTCGGCCCTGCCGTTGAACGGTATGGGATTTGTGATTCCCGGGCCGCTGACACTTCCGCCGAAGTTGACCGCAACATCGTGGATGCCCACGGTGTCTCCCCGGATGATGAATTCCATCTCCTTCTGACCGGGCTGATCCCCGGTTCCGGGAAGGATATCGCCAAAGCTGTTCACGCCGTCTGCCGGGAGCACGGTGCTCAGATCGCCTTCAGGCAGGACGATGCGGGCCGATACGTCGGACAGGGTGAAAATTCCGGACCGGTTCATGAGCAGCAGTCTTACATTGAAAAATTCCTTCAGGGTTTTGATATTGCCTTCAATAATAATCACTCCGGGAATAGATGGAACGGGCGGTTCTCCGGGCGGGGACTCGACGGGCTCGTCAAAGGCGATGATCTGTATGGGCTGCTGGGTTTTTTGGGCACCGCCGCTGTCATTGCCAAAGAGCAGCTTTATGGCTTCATACCCGCCCGACGTCTGATTCCCTATGGGGATGGCAATGGGTACGCTAAAGGTCACAGGCTTCTTGCCAATGGTCAGAACAATGACAAAGTTGGAGACATTGAAATTTTGAGGATCATCCAGTTGAATAACACCGCTGGCCACCAGCTGCTCAACCTCCTCCACGGACAGCCGCTCGGAAGTAATCTTGGCGACAACGATCTGGTCCAGGGAGACCTGGGTGACGGACAGTTCCTGTGATGCACTGTTGCCGCTGCTGTCCCTGGCTGTCACTGTGATGGCGTTCACTGCGTTGCGGCTGAGCGGCATGTTCAGGTCAAAGACACCGCCGGCATCGGGAAGACTCCGGGTTTGTGTTCCGCCGGGACCTGAAACCGCCACAGTTATATTTGCAAAGACCGGTGCCGGGACAGCCCCGATGAGAAGCGAGAACATCACTGTGACTGCCGCCATGAGAAGACCTTTTCCCATGCTGGTGTTTTTCATTGTAAACCCTCCGCTATATACATCTGATATCCCGTTAATTTACTCTTCAATGTCCACGCTCACCGCGCCCAGGGGCAGCTCACCGGCATGGTAATAGCCACAGGAGTCTGTTTCCCGTTCCGCGGCCAGGTCGCCGTCTACCAGGATCTTAACGGTGACACCGGCCAGGGGTGTTTCCCCGTCAGCGGCATAGATGACTCCGGCCGTTGCCTGGGTGTCCGGTGGGCTGCCGGTCTTGTAAATCTTTACCGGCAGAGATGATGCCGCAGTATAGGGTCCTGCCGCATTGACCACAAAGCTGATGGTGTTTTCCCCGGATGCCAGTATTACATCCGGTACGATGAATTCGTTGTCCCCGTTGAGGGTTGCCGGATAATCCTCCCCGTTCACCAGGAGAACGCCGTCCACGAAATTAAAGGTTTTCGGCAGAACCACGCCATTAACGGTTACTTTGGCTGATGCGGTTTTCGCTCCATCGGCAGGGGAAGTAATGTTGACGCAGGGGGCGGGGTCCAGGTTGGAATGGCACTTTCCGCCCAGGTAAATCCGGTCCGTATAGGAATGATCCGGATGCTGAATATGGACGGTGAACGCCTGGGGCTCTTGGGATAGGTTGATGCCCACAAACTGGTAATTGCCCGTGGTGTCGCTGGTGGTGGAATAGGTCCCTGACGGTGTATTCACCGTCACCACCGCTCCGATGAGGGGCCGGTCATCCAGACCCACTGCAATGCCGGTGAACCCGAACCTCAGGTACCTGAATCCCTTGTTGTCAACGATAATCAAGGCGCTGGAGTCATCGGCTATGCGGATCTGGCCCGGCTGGTCCAGCCCCTCGAGAAAGGTGTAGCGGACAAGGAGTTTCGCGCGTTCAACAGGGTCGACCGGTACTGTGATGGGGATGTCTTCCATGGGGATGCGGTAGATTTTACCCTTGGGATCATTGGGGTCCGGGGACGGGATATCGTCAGAGATGAACAGGTACTGTTTCTGGTCTCCGCATACCGTGCACCCGGACGTATTGGTGAAAAAAGTCGGGTCTGAAGCCACGGAATGGATCACTTCTCCTCCAGGGGTGAAGATGACTTTGGATCCCTGGGTAATAAAGAGTCTGGTATAATCCCGGTCAAAGGCCATATCGGTCTGGGGACCGAAAGCAAGTGAGTCCGCGCCCGCCGGAAGGGGATTCGGGTTTTTGGCCCAGTCGTGACCCACGTTGTGCCCGGCATTGGCAATGTCACTGTCCTTCAGACCAATGCGTTTTACGGTTTTGGACAGAGCATCGGCAACGAACAGTTCTTCCTTTGCTCCGCAGATGAGCTGCTGCACCGAGGCTGGGTGGGCGAAATTGACCAGCTGACTGAAATAATTGACGGACCCGACAAGGATTCGCGTCCCGTAGTTGGGAGATGCCAGGCCCCCGAACCGGAAGATCCTTCCGCCGTAGCTGGCATCGGATGCGGCATTATCCGTGAACAGATCCCCCTGGCTGTCAATGGCAAGCCCGGACTGGCCCGGTTTCATGAACATGGAAGATGCGGCGGTGAACTGGGTCAGCGAACTGGTGTCGTAGTCATAGGAAAAGATGATTCCGGAACCCCGGTCCGATGTTTCGATACTGGGGATACTCAGGTAAACGGTGTTGCTGTTTTTTACGCAGGCCTGTTTTGCCACTTTTGCCGAAGCGATACAGTCAGCCTTGGTTCGGAGATATCTGCCGACACAGTCCGCATAGGCTTCGGGATCGGTGATACTGCTGCAGTATGTTTTGATGTTTTTACCGGCTTCTTCCGCGCAGCTGTTGATGGTTTTTTCATAGGTTTCGATGCACGATTCCGGGACTGCGTTCCTCACAGCCAAATCCATGCGGGGAAAGGTCCTGAGGTGGGCCGGCTCCCCGGTGATGTAGATGGCCACCGTATTGGACAGGGGACTGGTATAATGCCAGACATCTTTCTTATCCTTCAGGAACCCCTGGCCGGGATGAACCTTGAGCCGTCCCAGGGCAGACAGAATGTTGGCATCTTTGTCAGAGCCCAGGACAATGGGCTCACCCATGAAACCGGCAAACCATGGATCAAGCTTGGCCAGGTCGCTGTCTTTCAGGTCTTCGATAATCGAGGCCTCCCCGGTCACCTTTACGCAGTCTACCCGGTAGCTGTTTCTCCCTGGCGGCGGCATCGGATCCACAAACCGCATCAGATGGTCGTTGTCTTTATCTACGGTCGGCGCCCCGATGGAGGAGCTTCCAGCCCGGCCCACATTCAACAGGACCATGTCAGATGGGTCCTCGTTTTCCTTACCGGTGATGGGATCCGTGGTCTTGATTTTTTCCGAGGACTGGGCCCGCCACAGCCGGTAGTAATATCTGGCATTGGCGTCAGCGTTGGATTTTTCCTGGGAACTGCGGAAAAACACAATTTCAGCAGAGGGCAGATTGATGGTCTGGGTACCGATGGTTACCGGGCTGACCTTTTCCTTTGATTCCTTGACCTTGATGAACGGCGGGTCAGGAGCCAGGGACTTCAGAAGAACGGTACTATTCAGACTGCCGGTAAAATGGGAGGTATCACCGACCTGGATTACACCGGTGTCCACTTCCATGGTAGAGCCGATATTTCCGGTAAAGGTTTCAAGTTCCTGGCGGAGCACGCTAAGGTCCTTGGCTTTGTTCATGGTTTCCTGGAGCGCCCAGTGGAATGCCGCATTTCCCCGGATGTTCAGGGCCTCTTCGATCTCGTCTTTGGTGGTACCGGCATGGGCGATGAGGAGGGCCTTCAGTTCCTCCACACCATTCTTGGCCGTCTCAGTGTTCAGTCCCAGGTAGTATTTCCTGTAGATATCCTCGGCAGAAGGGAACGGCGCCTGATCTTTTGTGACGACATCGCTGATAGGATCGGCTGCTGCCAGTCCCAGACCGGTTTTCAGGGTTTCCCAGGTAATGGAGTAAGTGGAATCATCGGCTGACCGGACAGTGGCTTGCCGGGAGCTTAACGCATCCATGGGCGAACCGGCAGCCCCGTTCGTGGCCTCAGGCTTCAATTTGGAACCAAAGGTTTTGCTCTTAGCCGTATAATTGGAGCACATGAAACTGTTTACCAGGATGTAGGCCTGAAACTGGGTCAGCTGGGTTTCCGAGGTCAGGGTCGGCGGATTGGGGGTGAGTGTCCTGCCGAAATTGAACAGGACAATGGGCAGGGCGCTGGCAGGATCATTGGGGTTGGCCCAGGCCTGGTTCACCCGGGACTGGAGACCGCCCAGCAGTTCCTGGAGGGTGGGTCTTCTCGGGGTCCACCCAAAGGCAAAGCTGATATCATAAAGCATGTCGATCAGGGGGACACCGCCGCCTCTCGCCAGTTTTTCAGCGTAGATCTGAACTCCGTGATTTTTCAGGCTGGTGATCCCTGCACCGTCCACATAGGGGTTGAGCTGGTTGCCGTAGGGGTCCAGGACCCCTGCCTCGTTGCCCCCCACAAGGATCATGGTATCGATGATGAGTTTTTGAGCCTCGTCCAGGGTGATCCGTCCGGTCACATCATTGATTCCCCGGTTCAGGAGACTGTGAATGCTGGCAGACGGGTCAGCCGTGGGATCAAAAACCAGGGATCTGGATTCCAGGTTCCCCAGGTCTGCCGTCTCACCGTAAACGGCAGCCACCTCATAGGTCATGAGCTCATGGTCCGGCGGGTTGACGACAAGGGTGTGATTACCTGTGGGGACATCGGTAAAGGAAAAGGTGCCGCCGGCATTGGTGAGGGTTGTAAATCCGGTTCCCTGGAGGGTTACAACAGCGTTGGCAATGGGCTTGCCTGTTTCCGGATCAATGACCTTGCCGGTAAGGCCGGCAGTTCCCTGGGCGATCCTGAAGGCCACCATGGAAACAGCCTTTTCATTACTGGTTTTAACCATCGGACCCCGGATGCCGATTTCAGCGCCGGCATCTATGATTATCTCTGCTTCAAGCTGGTTGGGGCTGAAAACCGTAACAGACTTTACCGTAATCCCCTGGCCGAAACTGGCCTGGCTTTCCTTGGCGGCAAAATGGGTGGCAAAATCCCCGGATGGCTCGCCCATCAATGTCACCGACACTGTATCCCCCTGCTTTCCCGTGGACGGCTCGACCGAGGTGATCAGGGCCGAGTCGATGGTGACAGGCTGGGTCAGGGCCATGTTAACCGATCCTGTGACCCGGGTCTGGGGCTGTAGACTGGGATTTTCAGACGGATTGACCTTGAGATCCAGCTTGCCTGCCGGTTCCTGGGCAACATGGCTTACCAGTACCGTCACCTGTTTGGAATCGGTGAGATTACCGTCATCGGCGGTGCAGGTGATGGGATAACTGCCTGCCTGGGTAAAATCAGGAGCAAAGGTGATGGTTTTGGTTGCTGCCACAAAGATGCAGTTATCCGGCAGCGGAGAAGTGGTCAGCGTCAGGATATCAAAGTCAGGGTCTGTTGCTGTTATGGGAATGGTGATCAGGCCCCCTTCCTTTACCGATGCATTGGGCTGAACAGTGATCTGAGGCGGCCGGTTCTGCTTATTGATCCGGATCTGGGCCGTTTTCACGGCGGTGTAGCCCAGGGGGTCTCTGGCTGTAAAGGAAATCACATACAATCCCTGCTGGGTGGCGTCCGGGGTCAGGATAAAAGTCCCTGTGGGATGGGTCCCGGGTACAGTGCTGAACCTGGCATTGCCAAAGGCGGGCGAGGCGGACAGGGTCAGGATCTCACCGTCGGGATCGCTGGCCCAGGCATTGATGATAGCGCTCCCGCCGGGATTCACGGTAACCGCAGCCGTATCCAGCTCAATCTCCGGCGGATGGATCCGGGACGAACCAGAAGATTCCACCGTAATGGTTACGGTATCGGGACTGCTTGAATTAAAATCGTTGTCCACCACAACCAGGGTAAACGTATAACTGCCCTGGGACAGGGTCACCTGGGGGTTTACCGTATCGCCGGGATCGGGATTTCCGGTCCAGATGTAGGCGATGATCGTGCCGCCGGTGTCCGAGGAGGCGGATCCGTCCAGGGTCACCGTAACCTGAGTCTGACCTTGGGCCAGAACATAGGTCCGGTTGGGCCCGGCGTCGGCCATGGGCGGCGAGCTATCGGGCTGTTTGATGTCCCCTGAAATTTCTCCCACGGTAAAGTCAAAACGGCGCCGCTGGGGATTGTTAAATTGGAACTGTCGCACCCCGGATACGCCGGCAGGAAGCAGAAAAGACGGCGACTGGAAGTCAAAATACGGCTTGCCGCTGCCGGTAAAACCGTCGGCATTGGCCACCGTTACATCCGGGGGGGTGATGGTATCGATAATGACACGCAAGGGTGCGGCAAGGGTCTGACTGGAAGTGTTCAGCAAAGTGATGTCAACATAGCTGATTTTTTCAAATCGATCGTAACGGAGACGCGATCTTTCCAGTTCCACCATGGCAGACAGATCTGTCGCTCCAAGGTGCGGCACCCAGAGTGATATGGTCAGGTTAACCAATACGATAAGGAAACAGATCCCACTGGCCGTTGTTCTTTGCATCGCCATCTCCATGTGTCTTTAATCACTTGTCCATTTGGATGATTACATACTCGTGGTCTAAGAAAAAGTGAGTCGCCAAGGATGAGTCTATATCTCTGCAGTTTAGGCTGCTCGGCTCTGCAGCGTTCCTAGGAGAAGCTCTGAATATGAAATACAATATCAATTATATTCTTCGGAATCTCATATTCCTTATCAGCGGGTTTTCAACTTGTCAATATAATGCAAATAAATATCTCCGTTTCACCGCATGAAGACTGGTGACGAAAAAATGCATTGGCCCGGTCATGGAAGGCTCTGAACCTGTGCATGGGATTGCCCTTGGCGCCGCAACCACCCGCGACCCAAACCATCCTGACTGGGCATGCAGCACATTGGTCCGGCTGAAATTTTCCCGCTGCCTGTTCTGCCCATCTGGAGGAACCCCTTTAAAGATCCTTGCGTGTTTGCTGGTTTGGCTGTAAAATTGTCCCATGAGCTATGATATCAGGGACAAAGCCGCCTTAACCCCCATGGAGATTCTGGACCTGAACTTTATCCGGAAGCCCGGCGCCTGTGTTTTCCGGAAACATTTCCGGGCAGGACTCAGATCCCATATCACCGAACTCCTGAGCAGGGAGGATGTGATCCGGGAAACCCGCGGGGAAGTTATCCATGGAGTCCGGAGATTTCACGGTGCAAAACCGGAATGGATTCTTAGGATTTTCAGGAAACGGTTCTCATCACTGGACCAGGTCCTGGAGGACATTGACAAGTACAAACTGGTTCTCAAGTTCCTGGGCCCTGATAGGATCGCCAGGTCCAACGAATTCGTGGTGGACTACCTCCTGGACGGGACCCCCCACATCGTCCTGTGCGGGCTCCAGGAGTACATAGACGGTGAAATCCTGGACCCCTGGGGTCTTTACGGAACAGGGTACCTGGCCGACCTGTTCGATCGGATGCCGTATCCCGACAATTGCCGGGGGGACCGGGTATCCACTGCAGTCCAGAGCATTGATACCTTTGTGGAAAGAACGCGGAAAATGATCTCTGAATCGGGCTTCATTCCCGACCTTGCAGGTATCGGGAACCTTCTCCTGACACCGGAAGGGACATTGAAGCTGGTGGATATCAACAATATCGTTCCCATCAGCAGGGACGACTCCATACCCATTGATGACAAGGGGTATCCCTCCTGTGACAAATCCGTTGAAACACTGGCTATCCTTGAAACAAAGATTCTGAGCCGTCCCATACCCGGGGATGATCCTCTCTATGGCATATTTCTCCAACCGGACCGGAAAAAACAGGTTCTGGAACTGGAAAGGGCATTTTATGAAAGTCTCCGGACACAGTCCGAATAATCCATTAAGTCCACAGGGGGATCCCATGAAACCGGACCTGATCAAAAAAACCATCCATCCCATCGTCGTCATTGCAACGGCTGCCATTATGCTTGCAGCCGGATGCGCTCCGGACAGACCCGTCTCTGCTACCGGATCCCAGGAAACGAAAAGTACGTCACAGCAGTCTTCCAGCCTGTCCGGCGATGCCATGACCGTCCGGCAGGCGTTGCGTGAGGCTGCCCCGGCGCTGTGCACTTCAGGGACTGATACACAGGCCTGCAGGATGATCCGGCTGTTTTCCAAAGGGGACCTTCCCAGTTTTCCCATGGGAAAACGCATGACCCTGGGCAGGGCTGTCCTGGTAGGCGCAGACCAGAGCCAGGGCATGGAAGACCGGGTCTTTGTACTCTGGTCCTACAGGGACAGCGAGTATCCCACCCTCCGGTTGTTTGATCCCAATCCTGAAAATGACCGGGAATTCAAGGACGCATCGGATGCCGTTGCCAGTCTGCAGTCAGGAACCCCCCTTCCGGACAACGGGTTTACCCGGTTTCTGGCAAAGGTATCCGGGACCGTTAACCTCCATGCCGTGTACCCTGCGGAAAAGGCCCTCTGGTTCAAGGGATCGGAAACCATCAAAATCAGCAAGGCCCACCAGGTGGTGGAATACTTCATCCGGCAGAACAGGGGCAACTATTATGTTCTCCAGATAATCCGGGGAAAGGACAGAACCGCCCGTTATGCCATAGCCGAGCTGCCGGGCCCAGCCCTGTCCATCCCACCGCCCAAGTGACCGGGAAGGCGAGAACCTGCCCCAACTGCCGGGAAAACTGGAGCATGACCGGACAGCTGTCAGGGGAGTCTTCCCCTGGAACCTGAAACAAATCATGATGGCAGTGATAAGGAAAAACCAGGAAAGAAGGAACACAGGAGAAAAACATGACCCAAGATACCGCAGCCGTAGCAGATGATTTCGCACACAGGCTGCTGCCGGTTGTAAATAAGACCGTATTTCGCATGGGCATTGCCGGAAACTACGGAATAAACGCATCCGACGTACTGTTTGCCGCTGAACACGGGGCCAATTACTGGATCTGGGGAGCCAGCTACGGCAAAGTTACCCAGGGTCTCCGGGAAATCATCCGCCAGAACCGGGAAAAGCATGTCATTGCCATGCTGGGATGGGGCCTGATGGGCTGGCAGGTGGAATGGTCCGTGGATCTTGCCTTGCGAAAACTCAACACCGATTATCTGGACGTATTCAAACTGGGATGGATGGGACGGACCTCGGCCCACAGCAGAGGTGTCATGGACGCCTTGCTGACCTTGAAGGAAAAAGGCAAAATCAGGGCCATCGGCACCAGCATCCATGACCGGAAACGGGCAGGACTGCTGGTCCTGGACTCGGACATCGACCTGTTCATGATCCGGTACAATGCCAAGCACACCGGGGCGGAAACAGACATTTTTCCCTGCCTTTCCAAACGCAACCCGGCCGTGGTCAGCTACACGGCCCTGGCCTGGGAGCAGCTCATCCGCCCCATAAAGGGTATGGATGTGGATCCCCTGACGCCGGAGCTGTGCTACCGGTTTGTTCTGTCAAACCCCCATATCCACCTTGTGCTCACGGGTCCCCGGAACCGGGACCAGCTGGCCCTTAACCTCAAGGCCGTTGCCGGGGGAGAGCTCTCGCCCGGAGAGATGGATCTGGTCCGGAGTTACGGGGCCCGGGTAAAGGCCCTGAAAAAAATGGATTACGTCCGATAGGATAGACCCTATCACAGAAGCGTCTTCAGTTTCCGCTTCAACTCTTCCATGGTGTAGGGTTTGACAACGACATCCCTGAACCCGTATTCGGCATACCGGGCCATGACCGGGTCCCTGGAGTAGCCGCTGGCAATCACGATGGTTGCATCAGAATCCAGGGCCAGGATCCGTGCTGCTGTCTCGGTCCCGCCCATGCCGCCGGGAACGGTCAGGTCCACAATGACAACAGCGTAAGGCGTCCCTGCCCTTAAAGCGCTGTCATAGGCTGCCACGGCTTTTTTCCCGTCCTCCACCACATCCACGGAACAGCCCAGACGCTGGAGCATCAGCATGGAAACTTCCCTGATCGCTGCATCATCGTCCATTAACAGTATCCTGGATGCCGATGGGTCATCACTGCCCCCACCGAACCTTGCCCCGGCATCCTCCGCCTGGGACGGCGCTTCCTCCGTTGAAGCTGGGAGCAGCAATTCAAAAACCGTTCCCCTGCCCGGGGTGGATGACACGCCTATATACCCGTCATGACGCCTGATAATGGAGTGGACTATGGACATTCCCAGACCGCTTCCGGACTGTTTGGTTGTAAAATAGGGCTCATAGATCTTGTCCAGGAACTGCTCGGGGATCCCGACTCCCTGGTCCCGGACCTTTATCCGCACATACCGGCCCTGGGGCAGGTTGGCAGGATTGGCTTCCTTTAGAGCAGCATTCTCCATGGAGATCTCAAGTTCACCGCCATCGGGCATGGCCTGGCGTGCGTTGATGACCAGATTGGCGATCACCTGGGCCATCTGGCTCTGGTCCGCATCCACAGGCCACAGGTCAGGGGCTGCGGCAAACTTGAGCCGTACATTGCTTCCGGCCAGGTTGAACTCTGCGGTCTCCCGGATGGTTGCCTGGATGGTTCCCACCTCCTTGACAGGATGTCCGCCCGAGGCAAAGGTCAGGAGCTGGCCGGTCAGGTGAGTGGCGTTCTTCATGGCCTTTTCCGACCGGTCCAGGTATACCTGGGCAGGATGGGCAGAATCCAACTCCTCCCGGGCAAAGGAGATATTACCGAAGATACCCATGAGGATATTGTTGAAATCATGGGCAATCCCGCCTGCAAGCTTGCCGACGGCCTCCATTTTATCAATGCGCCGCAGGTGCTCTTCCATGCGTTTATGCTCGGTCACATCTGCGGCGAACCCGTCGATGACAAAGGTGCCGTCCGGGTTCGACCGGCTGATTCGGGCGTTCATGCTCACCCAGATGCGGGAGCTGTCTCTTCGCACGGCCTCATATTCGAAATTCCTTACCTGCCCGTAATTCTTGAGCTGCTTCAGAAATTCGTTGCGGCGCTGTGGATCAACGTACAAATCCCGGGAAAGGTCCTTAAAATTCTCCAGGGCTTCGACAGAGGTCTGGCACCCGAGGATTGCAGCCATGGCCGGATTCACATGAAGGGCCCTGCCGTCGGAGGTGGTCCTGAAAATGCCCACGGGTGAATTGTTCATAAGGCTTCGATAGGCGGCCTCACTCTCCCGGATCTGGTTGTCCTTGGCATAGTCTTCGGTGACATCACGGAACACCATGACGACCCCCAGGGTATTTCCCAGGGAATCCCGGATGGGGGCTGCACTGTCGGCGATCTGATACTCACGGCCATCCCTGGAAAGAAGCATCGTATGATTGGCAAGACCGATGATGGAACCGGTTTCCAGAACCTTTCCCGCCGGGTTTGATACCGCTTCCCGCGTCTTGGAGTTGACAATGCAAAACACCTCTTCCAGAGGCTGTTGCAGGGCCTCCTCAACGGACCATCCCGTAAGGCGCTGGGCCACATCGTTCATGCGGGTAACCCGGCCCTGGACGTCGGTTGCGATGACACCGTCCCCGATGGATTGGAGGGTTACGCGAAGGTTCTCCTCACTCTGCTTGAGCTTTTCCAATACCGCCATCTGGCCTGTGATATCGGTCACTGTAGCAACCATACCGTCGAACCTGCCCATTCTGTCCAGGATGGGGACAGCGTTGACCGAGATCTGGACCCGGGTTCCGTCCGGCCGGGCAATGGCGTGTCGGACATCAGTGACAGGGCTGAGGGTTTCAGCAACCTTCCTGAAAGGCAGTTCACCATCCCGCAGGGGCTGACCATCGCAGGCGGTGATCTTCCAGGCAGGATCGTCGTAGGTCCGGGTTGAGAGGCTGCTCCGGGTCAGATGGAACAGGGTCTCGGCCCTGGCGTTGGCAAAGGTTATATGCCCCTGAACAGAGACAACAACAACGGGGACCGGACTGGCCGCCATGATGGCAGGCAGGGTTTCGCGCTCCCAGAGCACCTGCTGCTCCCGCACCTCAAGTTCGGCAATCCTCTGCCGGAGCTGTTCGTAAGTGGGTTTTTTATCCATGGATGATCCCGGGGTGAATTAAAACACGTCTGATTTTCCGTTGCCCTGTGTTACATTAAACATGGCCGGAATACAATGGATTTTTTTCAATTTCCCACATCTTTTTTTACCGGAATCCATGAATTTACACCCATTTTCTTACAGGGTTCCGGGACAATCGCGTTTCCGGCTCGACAAAACCCGATTTTTCCATTATTGTCATGATAGGTGATACCCTGGAAAAGATTCCGGACAGGGAAGCTGACAGAACCTGCGGCTCCCGTCTGACCCTACTATCTTGAAAAACCAAAGGAAAATCCGGCCATGACCGATTTCAAAACCAACGGCCTTCCCCTTCTCATCGGAAGCCTTCCCATAACAAGCCATGAAAAGGCGACACGGCTCATACTTGACAGCACACCGGAAATCCCCCTGTGGCCCCAGCTGCCGGCCTACAGGGAAGAGGGCATGATATCCCAGTTCGTTTCCGGCATGCCGGGCCTGGCAGGCTCCCTGGAAACCCGGCAGTTCATCGATACATCATCCCCGGAATTTGACAGGGATTACCTGGCATTTTACGAGGAATATCTCAGTGTCACCGATGACAATGACCGGCTTGACACATCCCGGTTCACCCTGACCCCGGAAACGGGCAGGGGGTTCAGGGAATTTTTAAAACAGATCGACCTGAACCCGGGCGCCTGCCGGGCCCTCAAGGGCCAGGTATCCGGCCCCATAACCTTTGCAACAGGAGTCCGGGACCAGAACGACAGGGCAATTTTCTACAACGACCAGCTCAGAGACGCTGCCATCAAACACCTTGCCCTTCATGGACAGTGGCAGGCAAGACAGTTCTCCAGGCGGGGCCTGAAACCCATTGTCTTCTTTGATGAACCGGCTCTGGCAGGATTCGGAACCTCGGCCTTTATCACCATATCCCGGGAAGACGTTGCCGAGGCAATCCGGGAAGTCATCCAGGGTGTCCATCTTGAAGACGGGCTGGCAGGGGTTCATGTCTGTGCCAATACGGAATGGGACCTGCTCCTGGATTCGGACATCGACATCATCAGTTTTGACGCCTTTTCCTTTTTTGACCGGTTCATCCTCTACCCCAGGGGGATCAAGGCCTTTCTTAACCGGGGGGGAATCCTGGCCTGGGGCATTGTCCCAACCAGCGACGCCGCTACCATAGCCGGGGAGAGTACCGGCAGTCTCTGCCGGAATCTGGAAAGCCAGTTTCGCCAGGTGGAAGCCCTGGGATTTGGCAGGCAGCAGATCCTGGAACAGGCCCTGATTACACCGAGCTGCGGCACAGGATCTTTGGACCTTGACTCGGCGCTGACAGTGCTGCGCCTCACCGGGGAGGTTTCCCGGGGAATCCGGGGAATTGCCTGACCCCCTGATCCGTTGAACGGCGCCGGGCTCTGAACCTATCAGGTCCTGCCCCCAGCGACCAGATGCTGCTTTGATCCGGAGGCCCTGTGATACAGATATGTATGGGTGTATCACGAACGTGATACACCCCGGAACCTGAACTTTCCGGATGCAGGGCTTAAATTCCAGGCCCGACTACGGTTTAATTCCCGGGATCTGAGGGAATTTACCCGGCATGACGAATCTGGATCAATAGTTGCATTATGCTTTACAAAACCATTTTTTTTTGAGCATATAGTTGCTATTGTTTATTACCAACCCATACCTAAGGAGGGGATCATGACCACACCGAACCATTGCCCGGGTTTTGAACAGTTGAAAGAGCTTAAATCGTTTGTCTGCGACTGTCCTTTATGCGGTAAGGAGAACGAGATTTTCTCGGATGAGTATAACAGGAAGCATACCTGCGTAGGCTGTGGCAAACCCATTGATTTCGCCCAGTGTAAGGCAAAGAGCAAATAATCTATTTTTTCCAAAGGAGAAGTATATGTCTTTCAAGTCCACTGATGATATTCTGGCCTATGCCATTGACAAGGAAAAAGAGGCTGTTGCCTTTTATACCGAACTCAGCCAGAAGGATAATTTCAAGTCCGTGAAGGAGACGTTTCTAAATTTTGCCGGAGAGGAACAAAAGCATGTGGCAATGCTCCAGGGCCTGACCAAAAACAAAGCCTCCATCGTCGGCTATGAAGTCAAATCCATCCCTGACCTAAAAATCAGTGATTATCTCGTTGACATTGAGTACGAGGAAGGGATGTTCATGAATGACATCCTCCGTCTGGCCATGAAACGGGAAGAAAATGCGGTAAAGCTCTACAAGGACCTTGGTTCACGCTCGGACAGCGCCGAATTCAAAAAGATATTCCAGATCCTGGTCCAGGAAGAATCCAAGCACAAGCTGGCCCTGGAGAGCATGTACGATGACTTCCTTGCAGACAATGAGAACTGATCCCTGCCTGTAACCCCATACCTGTACTGTATGAAGACCGTCCTGCCCGGTGCAGGGGTCTTCATACAGATCTCTTGCACTTTTTCTGTCAGGCTCACGCCATACGGGAACAGATCGCTTCCGCAAACTCAGAACACTTCACCAGGGTTGCACCCGGGATCTGGCGGGCTAGGTCATAGGTGACCACCCGGTCAGATATGGCCTTTCCCAGGGCGGTCTGGATCAGACCGGCAGCCTCTTTCCACCCCATGTGCCGGAGCATCATCACCCCGGACAGGATCAGGGAACCGGGATTGACCTTGTCAAGGCCGGCATATTTGGGCGCGGTACCGTGGGTGGCCTCAAACACGGCACAGGTTGCCCCGATGTTGGCCCCCGGAGCAAGTCCCAGCCCCCCGGTCTGGGCAGCCAGGGCATCGGAGATATAATCCCCGTTCAGATTGGGTGCTGCGATAACATCATATTCTTCGGGACGGAGCAGCACCTGCTGGAAAATATTGTCTGCGATCCTGTCCTTGATCACGATTTTCCCGTCAGGAACGCGCCCCCCATGTTCCTTTAGCAGCAAGGCCTCAGTAATGGTCCTGTCATGGAACTCCTGGTCAGCCACCTCATACCCCCACTTGGCAAAGGCACCTTCGGTGAACTTCTGGATATTGCCCTTGTGCATCAGGGTGACGCTGGCGCGGTTATTGTCGATGGCATGGACAATGGCTTTCCTGACCAGACGCTTGGTATTGAATTCGCTGATGGTCTTTATCCCCACGCCCGTTACCTCGTGAAACCGGTGGCCGGTCTTGGCCTCGACCAGGGCCAGTATATCCCTGGCATCCTGGGACCCGGCTTCCCACTCGATGCCCAGGTACAGGTCCTCCATATTTTCACGGAAAATCACCATGTCGATTTTTTCGGGTTCCTTCACCGGGCTGGGAACCCCCTTTATATAAATAACGGGCCGGATACAGGCAAACAGGTCCAGGGCCTGGCGGATGGCCACGTTGACGCTGCGGATGCCGCGTCCCACAGGAGTTGTCAGGGGCCCTTTGATGGCGACCCTGTGGGTTTCAATGGCATCCAGGGTTGCCTGGGGGAGCCATTCACCAACAGTGTAAAAGGCTTTTTCACCGGCAAGAATTTCCAGAAATTCGATCTTCCGCTTGCCCTGGTAAGCTGCCTCGACACCTTTATCGATCACCATGCGGGTAGCACGCCAGATATCGGGTCCGGTACCGTCTCCCTGGATGAACGGAATGATGGGGTCCGAGGGAACGTCCAGCGCTCCAGCCTCTGTCAGACGAATCAAACTGCCCATACTGCCTCCTGTCCCGGAAGGTTAGTCCTTGAACACCAGCTTGCCGCCGAGAAATCCGGCCACGCCGGCACAGCCCAGCATGACAAGGTTCAGAAGCACAAACAGCCACCCCAGGGATGAACTGAGCACGCTTCCGTCAATCAGGTACCAGACAAGACTGATCAGGGCTGTGGCCGCAGTAATGCTGGCCGCAACGATTTTGACCTGGAAAAGGGTGGTCATGGCCTTGTTGTATTTCTTTTCCCACTCCACATAACCGGCGAACAGAACAAAGGGCAGGACAAGAACAACAAAGACTGTATTGTAAAATCCGGCCAGGGAAAGGGCGGAAGACCCGAACAGGAATGAGAGCACATACATCACCACAGCAACCGGCAGGACACCGTTGGGGAAATGCACGGATACGGGATGGGCATGGTGCTTGACCATGAGGTCCTTGATGGCGTCAAGCCCATTGGCAGGCGCTGCCGGCCTTGGTTCCGGCCCAGGTGACGGCGACTTTGCCGGTTTGGCCGGTGCCGGCTGGGATGCTTCCCGGGCCGGGGCCGGGCCGGGTTTTATTACGCCCTTGGGCGCTGCTGCCGCAGTAGCGGAATCCTCGGATGTGATCTCAACAAACTTTGAAGCCGGAGCCTTACAGATGGGACACCGCTCGGGCGGCGCATCCCCTTCGTGGATGTAGTTACAGATGGTGCATCGCCATTTTCGCATGACGGTATGGTCTCCTTATCGGCTATTGATGTCTACAAACATACATTCATCGGGTCCGCAGTACGACCCCACATAGGTTGCTCCGGGACGGTACAGCATGGGTTTGGGGGCCGAAGTGGCAAACTGCTCTTCAATGACATGGGCGGCCCATCCGCTGATCCTGGCCAGGGCGAACACCGGTGTGAACAGGTCCGTGGGGATACCCATGGAATGGAACAGGGACGCGGAGTAGAAATCCACATTCACGAAAATCTCCCGCTCCTTTTTTTCGGCAAAGGCAGTCTTTGCCCGAACCTCGAGTTCCCTTGAGAGATCGTACCAGAGTGTATCCCCGGCAATTTCCCCCATACGCTTTGACATGGGCGCCAGGATCAATGCCCTGGGATCGTCAACCTGGTAAACCGCATGACCGAGCCCCATGATCTTTTCTCCCGAATCCAGGACCTTCCGTATGTAAGGATCAATACGGTCCACGGACCCGATTGACTTCAGCATCTCCATGACCCGGACATTGGCACCGCCGTGGAGTTCACCGGACAGGGACCCCAGGGCTGCCGATATCGCAGCATAAATGTGTGCCCGGGTTGAGGCCACCTGGCGGGCCGTAAAAGTGGACGCGTTAAAGGAATGTTCTGCATGCAGCACCAGGCCCGCATCAAAAAACCGGGCCACTTCCTGAAGGGGTTTTTCTCCGGTGAGCATGTAAAGGAAATTGGCGCTGTAATCCAGGGTCATATCCGGCGCCACAGGCCCGAGGCCGCTTCTGATCCTGTGCCAGGCCGCCGTTACAACGGCAAGGCCCGAAATAAGGTTCTCGGCGCTCCCAAGGACCTTGTCCATGGTCCGGTCCGACACCCCGTCGTCCCCCTGGGCCAGCATGGGAACGGCTGCCTGCAGCACATCCATGGGGCTGGTATGGGCAGGGATGGTTTTAAGCAATTCAAAAACAAACGGAGCAATGGCCCGCCTCTGTTTCAGGCTGGCCTGGAAATCGGCCAGCTCCTGTTTTTTGGGCAGCCTCTCGTACAGGAGAAGGAATGCAACCTCTTCATAGGTGGCGTTCCTAGCCAGATCCGCAGCCAGAAACCCCCTGTAGATCAGCTTGCCGGCTTTGCCGTCAACATCGCTGATTTTGGTACTGGCGACATCCAGTCCCCTGAGTCCGGTGTTCATGACCGGCATGCATTCGTTCATGGATTTTCCCTCCGATTCCAGGACTTATATAACCTTCTCCGGGGGTCTTCTCTCGGGCACATAAAGGGCGTCCCTTTTGCCCTCGTTCAGCTCCCGGGACACATACAGTCCGCAATAACAGGTCCCGAATTCCCTGACATCGGGTTCACGGTACACACACGGGCAGATGATATCTTTGTCCCATTCCCTATCTCCTGCCGCCAGGCGGCAGGGACAGGCCATGTACCCGTATGTCTCCTTGTTCAGCATCAGCGATTCCAGGAGCTCATAAACCAGGTCCAGGTCCTTATTGAAAAAATAACCCTTGGGTTCCTGAATTTTTTTCAGGTTCTCGTACAGCTGTTTAATCTCCATCGGTGATTCCCAGCGCCTCCTTTATCTTGTCTTCCTGGAATCCTACGATTACGGTATCCCCGATGAGAATGGTGGGAAAGGAACACCGGGGGTTCAATTTCTTGATATCGTCGATAATGGCCTTGCGTTCGTCCCCGACCAGGGTATCCACATCCACAAAATCATACTGAACCTTGCATTCGCTCAAAAACCGCTTGACGGACTTGCAGTGGCTGCAGGTACTCAACGAGTAAAGCTTGGCTTTCGGATCATCCATGGTTATTCTTCCTTCATCCTGCATTCCTTGTCCCATTCCGGACATGCTTCTTCCATGGGAGTTTCAAACTGAACCATGCATTCGCCGCAGGTCATTTCCACGTTGGCAACATCTTTGTAACGCTGCTGGATCTCCTCCTTGGACAGGTGGGAAACGGCACTGCATCCGCATTGCGGACAGGCTGTCTTGATCGTGTATCTATCACTCATGTCAACCTCCATTCATCGGGTTTTGATGATTCCCTGGCAGATGTCTTGCTCTGGCGACTCCCCGGCAGATGTCTTCCAGGAGTAATCCCGTTATAATCTGCCATAATTTATTAGCATGTACCATGCCAGGACATACACGGCACAATACCATTGGAAACCGGCAGATACAACTATTATTATAGGGTAAAGCGACAACAGGAAACACGGGGACAGGGCGGGCGGATACACCTTGACACCGGAATGTGTTGCCGATAGAGTTGCAGGCAGGCCCCATGACAGACTTAAAAACACGAAGGGAGATCACCATGACAGATTGGTATTGCACTATATGCCACAACCGATCCCGGGAAACGGAAAAACCGCGCACCTGTTCGAGCTGCGCGGCTGATGAGCGCATGATCCTGGATACTGAAGGGGTTCCGGACAGCGTGGAAGATGTCCGGGACAGTGCAAGAAAACGATTGAAAGGACTTTGCGCCGCCTATCCCATGTGCGATGGGAGCTTTGACAAGATCTGCCAGAAGGAAGCCTATGGAAAGCCCATAGGATTCGGAGGCGCAGGCCAGGGATACTCGTTCAGAAACAATGTCCAGGCCCTGGGAAACCTGCGGCTCAGAATGCGGGTCGTGGGTGAGCATTCGGAGCCGGACACATCCACATCATTTCTCGGCATTCCCCTGGATTTTCCGGTCATGGCCGCCTCCACGGCCGGCATTGAAAAATACAACGATGCCATCAGTGAGACCGACTTCTGCCGGGCTGTGGTCCGGGGGAGCAGGGAAGCCGGAACCATCGGCTGGCGGGGTGATACATGGTTTTACACACCAGAGAACAATCCGGCCCTCAGGGTCCTGAAACTGGAAAAAGGACAGGGAATCCCCATCTTTAAACCCAGGGCCCAGGATGTACTCAAACAACTGATCCACATGGCCGAGGAGGCAGGGTGTCCTGCCGTGGGCGTGGATCTTGACGGTTGCGGCTCCACCATCATGGCACGCCACGGCCAGCCGGTATTCAGAAAAAGCATGCAGGATATCCGCGAACTGGTTGAATACACGAAGCTCCCCTTTATCGCCAAGGGAGTAATGGATTCAGAGGATGCTGAAATCTGCGCCGAGGCAGGGGTCCGGGTCGTATCCGTATCCAATCACGGGGGAAGGGTTCTTGATGCCACTCCGGGTGTTGCCGAAGTCCTGCCTGAAATCTGTGACCGGCTGGAGGGACGGGTTCTCGTCACTGCAGACGGAGGCGTCCGGACCGGCTATGACGTTCTGAAACTCCTTGCCCTGGGCGCCGATGCCGTTCTCCTTGGCAGGGATATTATCCGGGCTGCAGTGGGAGGCGGCACCCTGGGTGTAAAGATTCACCTGACCCATATCCGCAGTGTTTTCAAAAAGGCCATGTTCATGACAGGGCTGAAAAACGTCGGTGATATCAGTAAAAGAATTCTCTTCTGATTCCCCCGTGCCTGGCATGGGATGTGCTTAATTAAGAACAAACTGAGTACGGATTGAGATTGAAAAGTATCAAACCGCTATTAACAGGAATATTTCAAGGAGACTCTTATGGGCGAATTCTTAATTGTTTATGCTTCACGTACCGGGGAAACCCAGAAAATCGGCGACCTCATTGCCGAAGGCATCCGGATGAAAGGGCATGGGGCTACTGTTAAAAAAGTGGCTGATATCAAAACCGAAAAAGACCTGGACGGGTATGACGGATATGTTTTCGGCTCAGCCACCTATCATGGCGAAATGATCACATCCATGAAACAGATGCTGTTCATTGCAGAACGGGCCAACCTGGAAAACAAGGTAGCAGGCTCATTCGGATCCTTTGGGTGGAGCGGGGAAGCTGCCCAGAGAATCTACGACACCATGGCCAACATCTACAAGATGAAAATGGTTGGATCACCCCTCATGCTCAAAGCCAGCTGGCTTGGCGGGGGCATGGTCATGGCCCACGAGTACGGATACAAACTGGCTGCCCTTGTTTAGCCTCTTCAAATCCATTTCCCGCCCATCCTCTTCCCGGAGAACTTCAAAGGGGATGGGACCACCCACCGTCAACAAATGGAACCATTCCAGCTGATACGTCAGGTCCTCGGGGCCTGGGGGCTTGAACTGGGCCGGCTTCCCGAAGGCATTGACCTTGCCGGAAGCCCCGAGAGAACACAGATGCGTCTTGTGGCCGATGATACATGCGGCCAAAGGCTTGTGGTTGAAAAGATTGCTGAGAAAGATCTGCCTCATAAACAAATTATCGCAGAGACACTGGACTGTCTCAGAAAAAACGGCATGGTCCAGGTTCAACCCTACCTGAAAAATCAAGAGTCCGGGTTCATCGCCTGCATAGATCACCAGTACTGGCAGATCGTTCCTTTTGTTCCAGGCTCGGTGCTTGACAGGCCTGCCTACGTTCATGACAGGTGGCGGGGAAAAGCCCTGGCAGGATTTATCCTGGACCTGCGGCACAGGAGTTGTGTACTTTCCCGGACCAGTCTGCCGGCGGTTTTCTCCATCACAGCCTACATACGCGACATGGTTTATACCATGTCACGGCACCGGGCAGGCCTTTCCAGGGAACTGGCCCCGGTGCTGGACTGGCTCAACCAGGATTTCATGGCAGTCCACGACCGTCTGCCCATCAGGTTCTGCCACGGGGACCTGCATCCCCTGAACGTCATCTGGTCAGAGGCAGGGATATCCAGTGTCATTGACTGGGAATTTCTTGGATTCAAGCCGGAGGTATACGATATTGCGAACCTTGTGGGGTGCCTGGGCATGGAAGACCCCCGCTGTCTTGCCGGAGACATGGTATTGGAGCTTATCGCCACCCTGAGAGTCTCCGGGATTATATCAGATGCCGGCTGGCCGATCCTTCCCCAGTTCATGTGCGCCGTCAGGTTCGCCTGGCTGGCTGAATGGCTCAGAAAGGATGACCGGGAGATGATAGACCTGGAGATGACTTACATGAAGCTCATCATGGACAATGCCGGAGATCTGACCCGCCTGTGGACTCAGTGATAGACCGGACAGCCATCAGGGCTCACCCTTAAACCGGCTCCGGATTTCCTCCACGCGCTTACGGTTCACACCCAGGTCCGAGTATCCAACCCTGGATGCGGACCGGACGTGGATGACTTGGTGCTTATCGTCAACCCTGAATTCCACGTCATCCACAAACCGGAACAGCCTGGTCCTGAACTCGGCATGGAGGTATCCGGTTTCATGTTCCACAATACTGGCACCGGGCATGGACTCGATAATCGCCCTGATCCGCTCAAGGGCACCCCCGGGATCCGAGTCATAGACCATGGCCTGTATATGATGCTCCCTGTCAGGACTCAGGCTGGAAACACAGTTGGGCCTGTCAGGACAGGGAGCAAGCTCCGTAATTGCTTTCATGTCATCCTCTGCGGCATGGAGCGGTAAGCAACCCATTGCAAAACATAGACACCATGCGGCCATGACCAGACGCCTGCAAAACATCGGCCCCATGGCTCGATCGCAAACGCCCCTAAGCCTTTTGACATTTTCATAATGCTTTTTGACCATTGCCAGGGCTATTTATTCCCGATTCTGGGATCACTGGACTGGCCGGCACAATCGGGCGTATAGCAGGAATTATCGACAAAGGAGCATTTGTTCTTGCAGGACGGGCACTCTTCAGGCGGTGCCTCTGCTTCCATCTTGTAACCGCATTTACTGCAGATCCAGCTTACCATAAAACCTCCTTGTTCTCGTTGGTTGTGTTGCAATCAAATGGCGCGAAAAACGCCGGTCGTACCCATGTGGAACCTGGCATCGGATTAGATCCGGCCAGTGTCTGGTCCCTTTGTCCGGAATTTAAAATGATACACTTGTGAATCAGAGGTGTATCACCGGCCCCAGGTAAACTTTCGGACCCGATCACGGATTTCCTGAGTATCAGTCCAGGACCTCCATCAGTTTGCCGCAACAGGGTGGAATTCTGTCACCTCTCTTGAGTTCCACATATTTGTTGCAGGTCTGGCAATAACACCGGCAATCCGAGTCTGCGTAGGCTCTGGGGTATCCGTCATCACCCGGGGAAGGCTCGCTTATACCTTCAATGGCAAACCGGGCAAAAGTGTCCACAGCCGGTACATACTGTCCCACCGGGACCATGCGCTTGTTGAACCTGGCACAGTCTACAAGAGTTCTCCATAGAGATTCAAGCTTTACTTTCTCATCAGCGGTTTCCGGGGTAAATTCAACAAGATTCTTATCAATCACAATCTTCATGTTTCATCTCCTTTACGGCAACGGTCCGTGCCGGCATTTTATGGTTATCAAATGAGTTTTTTGTATCAAGCCATGAAACGATCAGCCTGTTTACAGGAACTCTCAATTCAGACAGCTATTTCAACAATCATGCCAGGGGTTTTGTCACCGATGTTTACGGCATCTCCAGGTTATGGTTCCCGGTTCCGGAACTGCACCTTTCCAGGCATGGATATTGCCGATCTGAAGCTTGACAGCACGTGCCGGAGAAGAACCATGATCTCCTTCCTGGCCGTGGATGTATCAACCCGGACAGACAAGGATTTCTCCATGCCCCTTTCGGTTATCAATCTTTACAAAGCAGTACAGCCAGGGCAAATGGCTGAAAAAGGATATGGCGGCGGAAGCCCTTGAATGGGCCAGAAAGCGGGCTTCATCCATGGTACTCCAGGACCTGCCGCCAAGAATCGGCGGCTGTCTTGCAGAGCGTGACGGAAAACCATTACCCAGTACCTGGATATAGAATCCATTCTTTTCCTGAGCGAAAAACTCGCCGGACATCTTTTGGGGTGTCCCCCCCGGAACTGGTTG
The DNA here is from genome assembly GCA_043806875.1 of Pseudomonadota bacterium. Classification (GTDB taxonomy): domain Bacteria; phylum Desulfobacterota; class Desulfobacteria; order Desulfobacterales; family Desulfobacteraceae; genus JAZDGN01. The sequence continues at coordinate 23,383 of JAZDGN010000060.1, read as the reverse complement.
AAAAAAAATGACGATTCCTATATAGTTCCCCTTGAAAGAAATAACAGTCACGGTCAGTTTCCACCGAGCCGTTTTGTTCACAACCCAGCCAGGGAGGTGCCATGGACAGCCATCTAAGCCGGTACGCATCGGTATCCAAAGGAACGTACATCATCAACAAGGCCCAGAGCCTCAATCTTGATCCCCGGGTCCTGTATGAAGCCGTCATTGACCTTTCATCGGAAGGCCTTTTCACTGCCAGGTGCATCAACATGGCGGCAGGCATCCTCCTGGAAGATCTGGGTCTTCCCAACTACTTCTTCCAGAACATCAGGACCGAATCCCTGAAACATCTCCTTGAGTCCATTGCCACCAGCATCACGCTCAAAGATGGAAAAGTAATGCTCTATGGCCGTGTCGCCCACATTGATTTTGACCTGGACCAGGGAAGCAATGTGCAGCGGGTCCGCATCGCGACCCAGGAAACAAGGGACAGCATGGAAAAACTCCTGGAGGATCTTATCTCGGGTCACAGGAGGGAATACTATTTCAGCCCTGATAATCACTATTACACCTACATCATCAGGCCGGAAACCGTCCGGGACTTTACCCGGGAGGATTTCAGGGAGTCACGGTTCCTGTTCTCCCTGGCCGGTGACTACACATCCACACCCAAGCCCACCCGGAAGCGTTACGAAGCTTTCCTGAAAAACAGTGAAAGTTCGGTCACACCCCTCATCGAAGTGTTCAATCTGCCGGATACGGGTGAAACCCGGCTCATGTTCAACTCCGATTTTGCCTCTCCCCAACTCCCGGTCCTGAGAAAACTCATCAACGACCATGGCCTGGAGTTGATCCGCGCCTATTGGGAACCCTACTGGACGCGCTCTGCCGTACCCTCGTCCATCTGCTCACTCTACATACTGGGAGAACTGTCACGGCGCAAAGAATCAGAACTCCTGGGTGATCTTTCAGCATTTCTCTCATTTCGCGTCAACAGCCTGGAAGATCTTTACCTATCGGGAAAGCTCAATTTCCGTGAAATGCTCTTTGCGGGCAATGCAGTGGATTTCACCCACCTGTTCATTTTCAAAGAAAGCGAGAATGCAACAGACAGGGAAATCATGGAGAGCCTTACCAGCAAGGATCACCGGGAAGCTTTTGCATCCCGGATCCAGAGTTCCAACAAATCCACCTACGGCCTGGACCTGATCCTGGAAACGGTCAAGGCCCATCCGGATCTTGTATCGTTTCTTTACAGCCTGTTTGATGCCAGGTTCAATCCGGTCTTGGACATGAGGCTCTCCCAGGAAGCCCTGGCTGAAAAATACAGGGAATTCACCAAACTCATTACCACCCGGTTCATGGATTTCCGTCTGGGCTTTGATATCTTCAACTTTCTGCTCAAAATGGTGGACAGCACCCTGAAAACCAATTTCTACAAGCCGGAAAAGCGTTCTTTTTCCTTCCGGCTGGACAACCGGATCCTGGACCCCATCGTATTCAGCCAGTTTGTTTTCGGCATCTTCTATGTCAACGGCCATTACGCCTGCGGCACCCATCTCAGGGCTGCGGACATCGCCCGGGGGGGCCTCAGACTGATCCGGGTGTCCCAGGCCAACTATGCCACTGAACTGGACAACACTGTTCTGCTCAACTACGCCCTGGGTCCCAAGGCCCAGCGCCTCAAGCACAAGGACATCTGTGAGAGCGGATCCAAGGGGGTGGTGGTGCCCCATCCCCTGTATGCCGGTTACGCCAAGGACGCCCTTTTCGATTATACCGAAGGCATCATGGACTTGATGCTGGGGGATCCGGCTGTCATTGACTATCACGGCAAACCGGAAATGGTCTTTTTCGGTCCTGACGAAGGCACCGCCCCCCTCATGGATGCGGTATCCCTGAGGGCCAGGGCCAGGGGTTACCGGTACTGGAGGACCATCACCACGGGGAAAAGCTTCGGCATCCCCCACGACACCTACGGCATGCTGGACAACAACGACCTGTTCGGCCTGTTCGACCGGGGTGAAAAAGGTGTGGAACTCCAGATCAACGGGAAAAAAGTTGCAACAACCCTGGACATGGACGTCATTTTCAAGGCCATCGGCGGCCACATTTTAATCAGCGGCATGACCACAACCTGCGTCATGGGCTCCTTCAGGACCCTGATCAACCTCTCCGGGGCCAGGGAAGAGGACTTAAACCTCATGATGACCGGCGGGCCCGACGGAGACCTGGGCGCCAACGAGATCCAGTGCTACGCCGGCAAGATCTGCCTGATCATCGACGGCGGCTCTGTCCTGTTCGATCCGGACGGGCTGGACAAGACAGAGCTCATGAAGATCGCCTTCATGCGCCACACCTCCCCCAGGGCCAATTCCCTGGCCTATCCCGAAGGCAAGCTCGGCCCCCGGGGGTTCAGGGTACCCATTTCCGCCAGAAACATCACCCTGCCCGACGGTACAGTGGTGGAGGAAGGGGCACTGTTTCACAGGACCTTTCTGCATGATCCGGCCAACCGGAAATTCATCAGCCAGGCCGGCATCCGTGCATTCATCCCCTGCGGCGGATTCAAGGACACCATCAACCACGGCAACGTGAAACAATTCCTGGCCCTGTTCCAGGAACTCGAATTCATTGTGGAAGGGGCAAACGTTTTCTTTGACGATGCGTCCCGGCGGTACATGGCAACCCACACGGCAATCCGCCAGATCAAAGACTCCACCGCCAACAAGGGCGGGGTATTTTCCAGTTCCATTGCCGAAGTGCTCACAGCCTTTCTCCTGGGGGACGATTATGAGGACAAACTCCTCAACGACACGGCTACCCGCTGGGCCCTGATCCGTGATATCATGCTCCTTGTGGACAGGTATTCAAGGGCCGAGACGGACATGCTCATCCGCATCCATGAAGCAGAGCCGACTGTCCCCCTGTTTGTCCTGTCCGAAACCACCAGTGAACAGATCTTTGCATTCCAGGCACAGCTCCTGGACAGGATCTCCGAACTGCTGGCAAACCCTGACCTGGTATGGAAAATCCTGGAGCACTACATCCCGGGCATCCTGATCAAACGCCTTGGCAGGGAGGCTATCCTGGGTATCCTCAACTCCCAGGAACTCATGGCTTACAGGAATGCCATCCTTACCAAGAAACTTGCATCCCTGGCCTTCTACAGGTTCGGCACCCAGTGGCAGGCGTTTTTAACCGACGTGGATTCCAGGTTTGAAAAAGCCTTAGCCAGGGTCGTGGATTAACCTGACACAATGAAATAATCGGGTTAAAGGGGTTGACTAAATGGTGTTGACTACGTAAAATTTCCTGGAGCCCGATACAGGCTGCTCAATTGCCGGAAACAGACACACCGGTTCTCCGTGGCTCAGGCTAGCCCTGGAATCATCCGGACAGCGGAATTTATGGAGCAGCATCTTGGCATATATATTGCTCCAGTTCATTGCCGGTGATTACAGGAGAACAAAAAAAAGTATTAATACTGATACTGAACAAAGGAGACACTGATGGAAAAATATGAATGCCCGTGCGGTTATATTTATGACCCGGCAGAAGGTGACTATGAACATGGTATAGAGGCTGGGACAGCCTTTGAAGATCTTCCAGATGACTGGGTCTGTCCCCTGTGCGGAGCAGAAAAGGAATTTTTCGAAAAAGTCTGATTCACTTGGAACAAAGGAGATACACCCATGTACAGACCGGTTGAAATCGCACCGGGAATTTTCTCAGTGGGATGCAGGGACTGGGATATACGTGACTTTCACGGCTATTCCACCTACGAAGGAACATCCTACAATGCCTTCCTTATCCTGGATGAAAAAAACGTTCTCATTGATACGGTCAAAAAAGAGTTTTCCGGAGAACTGATGGACAATATCAGCAGGATCATTGATCCGACTGACATCGATATCGTTATCAGTAACCATACGGAGATGGACCATTCAGGTTCCCTGCCTTCGGTCATGCACAGGATAGGTCAGGACAAACCGGTATACTGCTCCACCATGGGGCTTAAGAATTTAAAACAGCATTTTACCCGGGGTCTGAATCTGATCAGTGTGGCCAACGGCCAGGAGATGTCCATTGGTAAGCGGACCCTGACGTTCCTTGAAACACGGATGCTCCATTGGCCCGACAGCATGTTCACCTATGTCAAGGAAGACAAGATCCTGTTCTCCTCCGATGCCTTTGGCCAGCATTATGCCGGAGACTGCACCTTTGACGGAGAGATCGGCGATGCCATCATGGGACATGCGGCCAAGTACTATGCCAACATCCTTTTGAACTACTCCCAGAAAGTCCAGCAGCTCCTGGCAGATGTGCGCAAGTCAGGACTTGCCATCAGCATGATCTGTCCGGACCACGGCGTACTGTGGCGGGACAACCCCGGAACCATCATCGATGCTTACGGCAGGTGGAGCCGCCAGGATCTGGAGAAAAAGGCGGTGATCATCTTTGACACCATGTGGAAGAGCACCGCAACCATGGCCCGTGAAATCGCCAAGGGAATTGAATCCCAGGGTGTCCGGGTAAGGCTTATGAACACCCGCAAATGCCACCGCAGCGATATCATGACCGAGCTTCTGGATGCAAAAGCTTTGGTTGTGGGCTCTCCGACTCTGAACAACGGCATTTTCCCCGTCATTGCGGATGTCCTGACTTACATCAAGGGTCTCCGCCCCAAAAACAGGATTGCGGCTGCATTCGGGTCCTACGGGTGGAGCGGGGAGGCGGTAAAACTGCTGAACAAGGAACTTGAAGCCATGAAATTCGACGTCATCGACGAGGGTCTGGCCGTACAGTACGTCCCCAGTGCCGATGACCTTAACCGCTGTTTTGATCTGGGCAAGAAAATCGGACAACAGATCATCCAAACCTGCTGAAAACCCCTATTGGAGGAACAATGGCCTACAATTTTAATGCTGACGAAATTTTTGAGATGGCAAAACAGCTGGAACGTAACGGAGCAAAGTTCTACCGGAACGCAGCAGCAGCCGTTAAAAAAAACGATGAGAAATCCTTTCTTCTGGAACTGGCCGCGATGGAAGACGAACACGAGAAAACCTTTGCAGCCATGCAGAAGGAACTCAGCGACCATGAAAAACAGGGCACTGTTTTTGATCCGGACGAGGAATCCTGCCTTTACCTGATGGCCCTTGCCGATACCAAGGTCTTTTTTGAAAAGCCTGAACCGGGATCGGTCATGCGGGAGATCCTCAAATCGGCCATCACTGCTGAAAAGGACTCCATCGTCTTTTACCTGGGCATGAAGGGGCTGGTGCCTGAAAAGCTCGGCAAAACGCGGATAGACGGCATCATCAAGGAAGAGATGGGCCATATCCGGATCCTTGCCCGGAAACTCAAAGACCTGGCATCCTGAGGATGCCTGAGGACTCTCCCATGAAAAATGCCCTGTTTGTATTTAATGGCAACCCCATGTGTTTCATCCATGTGCTTCTCAATGCCCTGGATATGAAAGCCAGGGGCATGGATGCCCGGATCATCCTGGAAGGGGAATCGGTAAAGCTCGTGCCAGAGCTGGCAAAGCCCGAATCTGCCTTGAACGGTCTGTGGCTCAAGGCCCGTGCAGCAGGCCTTGTTGACGGTGTCTGCATGGCCTGCGCCAAGAAACTGGGAACCTATGACGATGCCATGAGCCAGGGGCTGGCACTCCTGGCAGATATGTCCGGCCATGCAGGAATAGCGGCATACCGGGAAAATGGGTTCACCATCATTACCTTCTGATCCGCGAGAAAAAGCCGCCTGTCCCGAACCTGTATTCACAGGCCGGGACAGGCCCGGACTGCAAGCACTGTTCTAGGTGATTAAAAAAAGTCTGCCCCAGAACCGGCGAGCGCCGTACTGCGGCAGACAGTGTTTATCTCATGATCCTGGAACCAGGGATCAGTCAAAGGCCATATCGGTCTTCCATTCCTCCCAGACCTTCCCCACCAGGTGGATGCCCGGCTTCAGGATCTTTTTACCCGGCTTCCACCCCGAGGGTGTTGCCTGGGTTCCCTTGGATTCACGCACCAGCTGGAAAGCCTGGATCTGGCGGATGGTTTCATTCACGCTGCGTCCCACCGGCGGCGTCAGGACCTCAAATCCCTGGACCACACCATCGGGATCAATGAGAAAACGGCCCCTGTTTTCCACACCGGCATTCTCATCATATACACCGTAAAGGGTTCCTATCTTTCCGCCCGGATCGGACAGCATGGGATAGGGCACACCGCCGTCGACCATCTTGGACAGCTCGTTGTCGTTCCACATCTTGTGAACGAACATACTGTCAATGCTCATGGAAAGCACATCAACACCGAGCTTCTGAAATTCTGGGTATTTTTCAGCAACTGCTGAAATTTCAGTGGCTCAGACAAAGGTGAAATCGCCAGGGTAAAAACACAGGACAACCCATTTGCCCAGGTGATCTGAAAGACGTTCGTTGACAAACGCGGTTTTATGAAACCCCGGAGCTGTGAAATCAGGGGCTTTTTTTCCTACCTGTATCATGGAAACCTCCTTTTTGGGTGCTGCTGCCATTGCTTTTTCTTCAGATTTTGCCGGTGGTGCTGAATCGGCTGTGGGACGGGTGCAGCCGGCACCGATCGCCTCAGACATGAATACCTCCTTTGGTTGAAAGGTTTATGAATTCAACTGCATACTGCGAAAAAAAAATGGATATTCCCGAATCCGTTGAAGGTAATACCGAGAATATCCATAAATCCGTGTTCGAACGATGTGAATTTTTTTGACGGTTAGGCTTTCCAGAATCCATGAAGATTACAGTATTCCCGTGCGGTAACCGTGTCAGCATCGACCATGAAGGTTGCCTGGGGGACTTCACCCGGTTTCAGGAACTTCCGGTATACCAGGTTGTCCGCGTTCAATTCGATCCATTCAATATAGTGTTTTTCCTCCATGGGGTGGGTAACACTGCCGACCTTTACCAGGTAGCCGCCTTCGATCTTCTCGATAACCGGAACATGTTTTTCAAGTGCAGCATCAACACTGTTGGGTTTCAGTAGGGTCATTTCCTGTCCGCAGCAGACCATTACCGGAGCTGAACCATGGAGCACTTCAACGATATTTCCGCACAAAGAACATCGATAAACACCTAATTTTTCTGCCATTGTCTTCTCCTTTTGTTAATAATTCTCACCGAAAAGTTCAAAATGGGCCTGTGCATGGGCACATGCAGGACATGCTTCCGGGGCCTCTTCACCTTCATGGAGGTAACCGCAGTTGCGGCACCGCCAGGTAGCTTTGGTCTTACGTTTGAATACCCGGCCGTTCTCGATATTGGCTTTCAGGTCAAGGAATCGCTTTTCATGTTGTTTTTCCGCCACTGCGATGGCTTTGAAAACAGCGGCGATTTCATTGAAACCCTCTTCCATGGCCGTTTTTGCAAACTCCGGATACATGGTGGTCTGCTCGTAGTGTTCACCGGCGGCTGATGCGGCAAGATTATCGACTGTGACGCCGACGGTTCCGGCAGGAAAGGCCGCCGTTATTTCCAATTCCGAACCGTACTTGAGAAACTTGAAAAGGCGTTTCGCGTGTTCCCGCTCCTGATCGGCGGTTTCCTCAAAAATGGCCTGCATCTGGACAAAGCCTTCCTTCTTGGCCTGGCTTGCAAAATAGGTATAGCGGTTCCGTGCCTGGGATTCTCCGGCAAATGCCTTGAGCAGGTTCTTTTCAGTTTCAGTTCCCTTCAGATCTTTCATCCCCTATCTACCTCCCTTTATCTGTTTGACAACAGCGTTAAAGTCATTGGTGTCCCCCAGCATGATGCACCCGATGAGATTACCGTCCTTGTCTTTCACCAATTTCCTGTAAACGGTGTCATTGGATACAATCTCGCTGGTGTGAACGTTATCAGGATCAATGTCTCCTGCAGATGCAAGATCAATGCCTGCCACTTTCAGTTTATTGGATGGCGGGAGATTAATGTAGGTTGCCTCGCTGCCCGCCATGTTGGTCCCTGCAACCCGGCCCTGGTCAACAGCCTCGGGCCAGATGCAGTAGTTGATGCCCTTGAACTCTGCCACATCTCCGGCTGCATACACATCCGGCATCGTTGTTTCCATGCGTTCGTTCACCACGATACCCTTATCGGTATGAATATCCGATCCTTTTGTCAACTCAAGATTGGGCCTTACCCCGGCGGAAAAGACAACGGCATCCGCCTTGAGTGTCTCGCCCGATTTCAGGAGCACCCCCTCCACCTGGATTTTGCCCACCAGTTTTTCCGTCACCTGGCCCAGTTCAAAGGAAAAGCCCATGGATTCCATCATCTTCTGGAGTATTGCTGCGCCCTGTGCGTCCAGCTGCCTGGGCAAAAGTCTGTCAAAAAACTCAACCACCCGGACTTTCCGGCCGCCTGCCAGGATGTGGGAGCCTGCTTCAAGTCCCAGGAGCCCCCCGCCGATGAGGACTATCTGTTTCAGGTTGGGTCCGAGTTTGAGAAGATTTCTGGCATCCTGTATCCCCCTCAGGGAGAATACGTTCTTAAGATCAATTCCCTGAACAGGCGGAATAAACGAGTGACTGCCTGTGGCGATGAGCAGCTTGTCATAAAAGAAATTTTCCCCATTGGTCCCGTAAACCCGCTTTTTCTTGAAATCAATGGTCTTGATCGTCGTCCCGGTGAACAGGTCGATGCCTTTTTTGGTATGCCACTGGAGATCCTTGATGATCAGATCCTTTTCAGAGAGCTTCCCGGAGACATATTCGGGAAGCCGGATACGACTGTAATAGGGGAGATCCTCGCCGGTCACCATGACAATACCAGCGCCTGAATCCAATTTTCTCAGGGTTTCGGCAGCGGTTGTTCCGGCCGCACCATTTCCGATAATAAGATATTTTTTCATATGGGGTTCCTTTATTTCACCAGTATCGTATCCTGCGACCCGACTGCAGCGGCGTTTCCTCCGGTTAGTCCATCAAAAAACATGCCATGGGGCATGTCCGAACCATTTCACTTTGTTGTGCTCGATCTGACCAGAACCTGGTTTCTATTCCTGGAAGTGTTGCATTATCGTGTTAAGAAGTTGCTAAAATATAGTCTTTTTTTCAACACCTGTCCAGAACAAAAAAAGTCCTGTCCTCTCCTGCAAAATCCAGCCAAGCCAACAGTCCAGAACGTCAGTCGGTTTAGAAACAATGCATGATACGTTCCACCTGTCTCATGGGACAGATGTGTATCAACACCCGGTGCGACACCCCATTCATGGGTCCAGGATAAAATCGGTTATATAAATATTTTCTTCCATTTCCCTGGACACGGTCGATTCCGGTGTCACGCCGTAATCGTGACCCGGGTGGATCACGGTATTTCCGTCCAAGGTGATGATCCTGGTCCTGAGGGAATGGATCAGAGTATCAAGACTTCCTCCGGGCAGGTCTGTCCTGCCCACATCTCCGACAAACAGGGTGTCGCCGGTAAGGAGATGGCCGTCCACATGAAAACAGACCGACCCGGGGGTGTGTCCAGGCGTGTGGATCACGGTGATCCTGTGATCCCCGACAGGAATGGTATCCCCATCCAGGAGCTCAATGTCGGCAGGGTCCGGTGACGGCAGGCCGGTTTCCTTCCAGGTTGCCTGCCGGACGACCGGATCCTGGAAAAACCGGTTATCCTCCCTGTGCATGCAGGTGGGGATATTGAAATTTTCCTTGAATTCCCGGTTGGAGAATACATGGTCCGCATGGCCGTGGGTATTGAGAATCCGGGTCATGACGAAACCCCTGTCCCGGATAATCCTGACAAGCTCATCCGTATACCCGGCAGGATCCACGATGACCGCTTCTTGTGTGCGCGGGCAGGACACGATATAGGTGTTGACCCTGAAAGGTCCGGTTTCCCGCCGGATGATGTCAATGGATGGCATGTCTGTCTAATCCTGATGACTCGTTTATCTTATCCCTTAACCCGCATACTCCCTGAACAGGTCAAGATTGCCCGACAGCATGCTCCCCTGGAGCAGGTCTTCCAGGGCTCGCTGATAGCAGTCCCTGTCAACCCCCGGGACAAGGCTGTGTTTTGCGACAGTACCCAGGAGCGCCATGTTCTGCATTTTTGCATCCGGAATCCGATTCGAGGTAACCTTGAAGCAGGTCACGTTCCTGTCCCTGCACAGGGTCTCTATATCCTGGCTGGTGATTGCCCTAGTCTGGCCCAAACGGACAGGCAGGGGCTGCCAGGACACATCCAGGTAAACCAGGGTGCCTGAAGGTTTCAAGGCTGAGCCCACCCCTCGCATGGCCTCATGAACCTCCATGCCAAGAACAAGGTCTGCCTGGCCTCCCATGATAAGGGGGGAATGAATATGGGTTCCGCACCGGATTCGGGACACGACAATGCCGCCGCGCTGGGCCAGACCGTGGGTATCAACCGCGACTGCCCGTATGCCTGCATGATCTATCCCCCGGAGCAGTGCCTGACTGAGCAGGCCTATTCCCTGTCCGCCAACGCCTGTGATGTAGATATTGAACTGAGTCATGTCACACTCCTTTGTCAAGGGAAAGAGCCTTCTCCGGACACACGGCCCTGCAGGATCCGTCGCCGATGCACAGGTCCGGGTTGACGCCCACACTCTGGTCCCCATTCCGGACAAAGGACGGACAGGCAAATACCTCCACGCACTGGTGGACCCGGGTGCAGGTATTGGGATCCACAGTTATATTCCGCTGCTTGAAATTGCTTTTTTTGCGCTGGCTCCGCATGAATTTCAGCATGCACGGATGGCGGGCGATGACAACATTGAAGCCAGGAGCGTCAAGGGCCTGGGTCACCAGGGTGGTTAGCCTGGCCTGGTCATAGGTGTCACAGGAGGTAACGTTGACGATGCCGAGCCCTTTGAGCAACTGCTCAATGGGGATATCCCGTCCCGCATGGTCCTGGTGGCCGGTCATGGCCGTGGTCCCGTTTTCCATGATCACCAGGGTGATGTTGTGACGGTTGAAAATGGCGTTGATAATGCCGGGAAGCCCTGCGTGGAACAGGGTGGAATCTCCAAGGAAGGCCAGGACCCTCCGGTCATGGTTGAACAGGGACAGGCCTGCCGCGATACCCGGGGACGCTCCCATGCACAAAAGAACCTCTCCCAGGGTATAGGGCGGTAAAAATCCCAGGGTATGGCACCCGATATCGGCTACGGTTATATCCGTGTCCCTGAGCGCTATTTTAATGGCATGGAAGGCGCTCCGGTGACCGCAGCCCGGACACATCTGGGCCGGCCGCTCCGGCACCGGGACAGGTACAGGCGCTGGATCTGCAGGGGTTGTGAACAGGTCCGGCCAGGTCTTTCGTAGGATGCCGTTCACCTTATCGGGTGTATATTCCCCTATAAAATCTTCGTCACACGATTTTCCCTTCAGGACACTCCTGATTCCCCTGTCAAAGGCAAGGGCTTTGATACTTGTCTCCAGGATGTCATCCAGTTCTTCAAGGATCAGTACCTGGTCGTGGCTTTTAAGAAAATTTTCAAGGGCATCCCTGTCCAGGGGAAAGACAGCCCCCAGCTTCAGGATATCAGGCCTGGCATCGGCTGTTTCCAGGCAATCCAGCAAAGACAGGCAGGTCAGGCCGGCGGTGATGATACCGCGATTTCCGGAATCCTTTCCCTGGATCATCCGGTTGATACCCGACTGCCGGACAAAATCAAGGGCATTGGCCAGTTTTTTCATGGAACTGCGCTTGAGCTCAATGGCCCGGGCCGTGATTGGAATATAGGGACCGTTGTCACGGCTGAACAGGGCAGCAGCAATATCTGCGCTGCGTGTATAGCCTTGAAAGCGGACCTTTTCCCGGGCATGACACACATGGGTAGTCATACGCAGGACAACTGCTGTCCGCTCCCGGATAGCAAGATCTGCTGCCTGTTTGTAGTACTCGTAGACCTCCTGGGGGGATGCCGGTTCAAATACCGTAAGCCTTGCCATGGCGAAACTGTGCCGGTTATCCTGTTCATTCTGGGATGAGTTGGCTCCGGGATCGTCCCCCACGATCACCACCATGCCTCCGGGAAGGTTCATCATGCCGAGTTGGACAACAGTGTCCAGGGCCACGTTCAGCCCCACACTCTTGAAGAATACGCAGGACAGGTTCCCGTTGAGGGACGCACCGAACGCCACTTCAGCCGCGACTTTCTCATTTACGGAAAATTCAAAGTAAAAGGGCCGGCCCTCCTCGGGAATCTGGCGTATGGTCGCTGCGATTTCCGGGGTGGGAGACCCGGGGTAAGAAGACACAACCCGTGTCCGGGTTTCAACCATGGCCCTGACAACAGCCTCATTGCCCATGACGATCTCGTCAAAGGAATCCTCCCTCAGCAGGAGCTCACCAAGATGTTTCATTGCCTCTCCAGTGTCTGGGGTTATTGCCCGATCATTATGTTATCCCTGACCGGTCCCGCACTCCGTGCAGGGCCGGTCAGCATATTGACTTACCCGAGTCTGTCCGGGTGCTACAATACTGCAAGGGCCGCTTCGTAATCGGGTTCCTGACCTATCTCCGGAACCTGCTGGCTGTATACAACCCTGCCCTGGCCGTCCAGGATGATAACTGCCCTTGACAGAAGGCCTGTCAGAGGACCGTCCACAATGGCGACACCATAGTCTTTGCCAAAGCCGGGTGACCGAAATACGGACAGGGGCACCACGTTGTTCAGCCCTTCGATTTCGCAGAACCTTTTGTGGGCAAAGGGCAGATCTCCTGAAATGCAGAGAACCACAGTATTATCCGCTTCGCCGGCTACGGTGTTGAACCTGCGTGTGGAGTTGGCGCACACCGGGGTATCGATGCTGGGGAAAATATTGAGAACCACGCGTTTTCCCGAAAATTTCTTTAGGGTGACATCGGCAAGATCAGTACCTGTCAGGGTGAACCCAGGTGCCGTGGTGCCTGTTGCCGGAAGATCGCCGATGGTGTGGATGGGGTTTCCCCTGAGTGTTATCTGGGCCATGATTATCATCTCCTTATATGGAACAGTGTTGATATGCGTTTTCGTGTCAATAACAAAGTCCTCCCGGACTGTACATCTACGTCCGGGCGCCCTCAATCACCTGCCTGGGTCTTTATTGCTTTGTTCAGCAACTGATTTATGCAACTCCCATGCCCCGGCACCTTAAATTCCAGCACCTCACAGAAATCTGAAAGAAACCGGTTTAATCTGCTGGCAGGGCAACCGATACTGTAAGGGTAAGGCACTCAATAGGATTGTAAAGGCACGAGCCCTAAAAACACCGGTCATGCTGCAGCGCGTCCCTGATCGTTACTGTGTCCGGCTGTTTCCAGGTGATCAGCGGCTTGACACGATCTTGTTTTTTCCTGCCCGCTTGGCCTTGTACAGGAAGTTGTCGGCATCGATGACCAGGCTTTCCAGGGAGGATGTCTCTGGATAGCAGGCAATACCGCCGCTGACTGTCTGGCGGATTTTATGGGCCGAAATGGTGTTCGCCTGGCAGGACCGGCGGATGTCCTCTCCCTTTTTCATGGCCTCGGACAGGGTCTTTCCAGGGAAAATGACACAGAACTCCTCGCCCCCGTACCGGCAGACAATACCACTGTCATCGACCCGGCTCATGAGGATGGCGGCAATCTCCTTGAGAACCACATCCCCTATGTCATGGCCGTACCGGTCATTGACCTGTTTGAAATTATCCAGGTCCATCATCATAAAGGAAAGGGGCAATCCGTCCTTATCGGCCCTTGACAGTTCCTTACTCAGGGTTTCATCAAAATAGCGCCGGTTCATGAGTCCGGTAAGCTTGTCCTTGTAAGCAAGGGACTCCAGAATCCTGTTCTTCTGGATCAGCTCATCCTGGAGCCGTTTCATCTTGATGTGGTTCTCGATCCTGGCTTTGAGTTCATCCCGTCCAAAGGGCTTGGTGATGAATTCCGAAGCACCGTACTTGAAGCACTGGACCATGGTGTTTCTGTCCCCTTCATCGGCCACGGCAATGATCACCGGGGAGCTTTTACGGGCAAGATTTCTGACCTGCATGCAGTGATCCAGGCGGTTCTCAAGGTCCGAGAGATCCAGGATGATGATATTGGGGATGCTCACGTAAAGATAGGTTTCAAGCTCCTGGGGTGTGGAGCAGATGTTGATATGGAAATTGAGCAGCTTCAGGACTTTTATGAAAATGGTGTTCAAGGTGGTGTCATTGCTCAGAACCAGGGCGGTGCCGGCCGGCGCCGTATGGTCCCTGACAGAAACAGATTCGATGACCGAGGCCAGGTCCGACTGGGACACGGGCTTCTGGAGAAAATCAATGGCTCCCGCGTTAAAGGCTCTGGAAAACTGTTGGTCATCCATACTGCCGCTGATGACAATCACAGGCGTATTCTTGATCGTGGGTTCCAGGGTAACCCTGCGGCACAGCTCAAGACCGTCCATGACAGGCATTTCCACATCCGTCAGGATGAGATTGGGCCGGGACTCCAGGGCCATGGTCAAGCCCTGGCGCCCGTCCGGTGCCGTGATCACATCAAAATCCATGGATTTGAGAAAGGACGAAAGAACTTTGCGGACAGCATTGCTGTCATCCACCACCAGCGCCAGGGGGGTGGAACGGCTGGGCCGCTTATAGGCATAGTAAAGATCGTGCAGGGCCTTCTGGAGATCTTCCTTCTGGAATGGTTTGACAATGATGCCGTCAATATCCCGGAAATCCCAGTCGGATTTGAGCTCGCCCTTCTGCATGGTTGTTGACAGGATAAACATGCTCGAGGCAAGGTCGGGATCGCTTTTAATGTGTGCGGCTATTTCCGGTCCGCTCTGGAATTTGGGATAACTGGGTGTGATAACGACCTGAAACCCCTTTTCGATGAGAAGCCGGTCAACCTCCTGGGGCGTTGAACCGAAACAGTGAACCTCAAATTCGGTTTCCCGGAGATAGGCTGTGTAGAGTGCGGCAACAGCTCTGGAGTCTTCTATGACGGCGGTCTTGATCATTGTCTAATCCCGGAGCCAGGGTCCTGGCCTGTCTGATGGGTACAAACAAAAAATACTTGACCGGAGAGTATTTCGGATTCACTGCCGTGTCAAGGCATTCCTTATTTTTCACGCTCTATCAGACCCTTGACAAACCATCGCTGCATCAACAGGACTACAAGGACAGGAGGCAGCATGACAAGGAGGGCGCCGCCCAGGGCAACATTCCACTCCGGGATATCATCAGCCTGGGGGATAAGGTCCCGAAGACCGATGACCGCCGTGGTCATTCTGGGATTGGTGGTGATGAGCAAGGGCCACAGGTACTGGTTGTAACCGTATACAAACTCAATGACAACCAGGGCGGCGATATTGGTCTTGGACAGGGGTAGCAGGATTTTCCTGAAAAAAGTCATGGGCCCTGCCCCGTCCATTTTTGCCGCTTCGCACAATTCCTCTGGCACAGTGAGAAAAAACTGCCGGAACAGAAAGGTGCAGGTTGCCGAGGCAACCAGGGGGAGGATCAGTCCGGTGTAGCTGTCAAGCAAGGACCAGTTCAGGACCACCTCCATATCGTGGCCCGTGATCCAGGACATGATGCCGTCCATGTGGAGAAAATCCCATACCGGCTGGAGGGGAGCCAGGACATTGGCGGCAACCTCATAGGTGGGAAGGATCCTGACTTCCACGGGCAGCATCAGGGTGCAGAAAACCGAGGCAAAGGCCACAGCCCTAAGTTTGTAGTCAAAATAAACAATGGAAAAAGCGCCCAGAATGGAAACCGTTATCTTACCCAGGGTAATGCCGGTAGCCATGCAGAAAGAGTTGAAGATCTGGGTCCCCAGATCCCCCCTGGTCCAGGCCTCATGCATGTTGATCAGGAACTGGTCCCCCGGAATCAGGGGCATGGGAACCCTGGAAACCTCATGGAGGGACAGGGTTGCGGCAATGAGGCTGTAAAAGATGGGGAACCCGACTATGGCAATGCCGACCATCAGAAAAACATAGGTAAATACATCCAGAAGAGGGGTTTTTTCAACCATAATTCCTACCCGGTATATTGCACTTTCTTTTCAACATACCTGAACTGAAGAAAGGTGATAAGGATGATCAGGGACATGAGTATAACGCTCTGGGCCGATGAGGATCCCAGGTTGAGTCCCACGAAACCGTCCTGGTAGACCTTGTAGACCATGATGTTGGTTGCCCCGCCCGGTCCTCCCCGGGTAACGGTATGGATTACCCCGAAGGTTTCAAAAAACGCATAGATGATATTCATGACCGACAGGAAGAAAAACGTGGGGGAAAGCAAAGGAAACGTGATGCTCCAGAAACGCCTTAGCGGGCTTGCCCCGTCAATGGCCGCTGCCTCGATCAGGGATTTGGGACTGGCCTGCATCCCGGCCACAAAAAAAACAAAGTTATAACTGATCTGTTTCCATGCGCTGGCCATGATGATCATGGCCATGGCGTCAGTCCCGTTCAGGACCGGGTTCCAGTCAATACCCAGCCATCGCTTGATCCCGATGGCAACAACCC
Source organism: Pseudomonadota bacterium (assembly GCA_043806875.1). GTDB lineage: Bacteria > Desulfobacterota > Desulfobacteria > Desulfobacterales > Desulfobacteraceae > JAZDGN01. Next base: position 6,914 of record JAZDGN010000060.1, on the reverse strand, counting down.
CGTAGGACGGATGGAGGAGGAACAGCCACAGGACACCGGAGATGGCAGGAGCCACGGCATAGGGCCATATGAGAAGGGTCCTGACCACGGCCTTGGCTTTCAGGGCCCGGGCTGCCATGGTGGCGATGAACAGTCCCAGTCCCAGGGACACGGCTGAAACCAGAACGCTGAACACCATGGTTGTAATGATGGATTTCAGGTACAACGGATCCGTGAACAGGTCCACATAATTGAGAAACCAGACAAACCGGCTCCGCTGCCCAAAGGGGTCGCTGAGAAGAAAGGACTGGACCAGCCCTTTGAACGCAGGCCCGTAAAAGAAGGTCAGGGTCACCACCACCTGGGGCAGGATCAGGACATAGGGCAGAAACCTGGATTTGAAAAAGGATCGTTTTATCATGGGCCTGGTGTACCGAAGGAGCTTCCGGGCAAAAATCCGGAAGCTCCTTCAGGGTTATGAACTGCTATTTGTAGGTTTTCTCAAAGGTTCTGAGCTGTTCGTTGCTCCGTGCCGCTGCCGATGCCAGGGCGTCCTCGGGAGTTTTGTTACCGTTCCAGACCAGTTCCAGCTCTTCATTGATGATGTTGCGGATCTGGACAAAGTATCCCAGCCTGAGCCCCCTGGAAATGGTGGTGGGGATGGCTCTGTTCAGCTGCTCTATACCCACGGTCTGAAGGGGATTCTCATCATAGTATCCCTTGGCTTTCAGGTCATTGTAGGCATTGAGGGTAATGGGGAAATACCCGGTTTCCTTGTGCCAGTACTCCTGCATGTCGTTCTGGGCCAGGAAATTGAGGAACGCGGCCACACCCTGGTACTCTTTTTTGGAGTGTCCGTTCAGGACCCAGAGGGAGGCCCCGCCGATGATGGAGTTCTGGGGTTTTTTGTTCAAGGCTTCAACAGGAAGGGGTGCTGCATCCCATTTGAAGTCTTTGATGGTTTTTATCATTTTTGCAATGCCGCTCACGGAATCCATATACACGGCAGCATTTTTGGCAATAAATTCTGCCATGGGACCCTGGAACTTCTGGCCGCCGTACAGGAACCGCTTGTCGTCCGCCCAGGTTTTCAGCTGTTTGACATGATTGATCACCATGGGGTTGTTGATCTTCAGTTCGCAGTCCAGGCCCTGATACCCATTGGCCTTTGAGGCAAACTCGATGTTCTGGATGGCGCTGTAGTTCTCTATCTGGATCCAGGACTGCCAGGCCGTTACCATGCCGTTGGGGGCAATGCCTGCATCCACGATTTTCTTGGTGATCTCGCCCAGTTCGTCCCAGGTGATGGGCACGGTCTTGGAAAGGGGCTGGATGCCGGCCTTGGCGAACATATCCACATTGTAGTACATGACCGGGGTCGACGAGTTGAACGGCATGGACATGAGGTTGCCATCCTTGTCCATATAGTAGGACAGGACAGCCTGGAGATAGTTGGACCAATCAATTTTGTGACCTGTGTCCTTCATGAGCTTGTACACGGGATAAACCGCGCCGGAGAGCATCATGGTCTGGGTCCCGACTTCAAAAACCTGGAGGATGTGGGGCTGCTTCTTGGCCCTGAACGCTGCCACGCCAGCGTTCATGGTTTCATCATAATCACCCTTCAGAGTCCCCACGACCTTGTACTCTGACTGGGAAGCGTTGAACTTCTCGATCATGGTGTCCACAATAACACCCCTGGCGCTCTGCATGGAATGCCACCAGTTGATGGTGATGGGCTCAGCAAAAACACCGGCCGGCAGAGCCAGGCCCAGTGCCAATGTAACAAGACACATCAGTTTTCCGAATTTCATGGGTTCCCCTCCTTTTAATAGCTGAATTGTTTTATTTGAACTGATTGTTTTTTCGCATCTCACGCGCCGTCCCAGGCAACGCTTTCCCTGAAATTTAATCGCTTATCATCCAGGAGTCAAGCGATTAATGTTCTGAAAAAAATGAACACTGTAATTGCCTTTTCCGGCATTTTGTGTTCTTACATGACCATCAATGATAATTATAAATTTTCAACCCCGACAGGATCCCGATCATGGCCCAGATGAAATTCAACACTGTTGTGAAACGATATGGAAAAACAGAGATCGTCCACGGAATCAACCTGGAGGTGGCGGACAAGGAGTTCCTTGTCCTGGTAGGACCTTCCGGGTGCGGCAAATCAACCCTTTTACGGATGATCGCAGGCCTGGAAGAGATTTCCTCTGGAACCATCACCATCGGCGACCGGGTGATCAATGACCTGGCACCCAAGGACAGGGGACTGGCCATGGTTTTCCAGAACTATGCCCTGTATCCACACATGAATGTCTTTAACAACATTTCCTTTGGACTCAAGCTGGGCAAAACCCCGAAAGATGAAATTCAGCTGAGAGTCCAGGAGGTTGCTGAAATCCTGGGACTCCAGGATCTGCTGCAGCGCAAACCCCACGAGTTATCCGGCGGTCAGCGCCAGCGGGTCGCCATGGGCAGGGCCATGGTCAGGAAACCGGCCATGTTCCTGTTTGACGAACCTCTGTCCAACCTGGACGCCAAACTCCGCATCCAGATGCGGGCCGAGATAAAACTGCTTCACCAGAGGGTGGATTCCACAATTATCTATGTCACCCATGACCAGGTGGAAGCCATGACCCTGGCAGACAGGATTGTGGTGCTCAGGAACGGATACATCGAACAGGTCGGGACTCCCATGGAGCTGTTTTCCAGACCCGTGAACACCTTTGTTGCCGGATTCATCGGGACGCCGCCCATGAACCTTCTGCCCTGCCGGATCCGAAGCCGGGACGACGGCGCGGAACTTGTCTTTGACAGCGGTCTTGTCATACCGGTACCGCCGAAACCAGGGGCGGAGCTCCGGGACGGTCAGGCCGTCATCATGGGTCTCAGGACCGAAGAGATGAGTCCGTCAGATACAGATCCGCAGGTTCAGGATTCCTGGATCTTTGACGGCAGGATCCGGGTTGTGGAACCCCTGGGCAATGAGACCCATCTCCATGTGGAAATCCAGGGTATCACCGTCATTGCCCGCGGCGAAGGGCGGCGGATTTTCAAGGCCAACGAACCCATACGCCTGGCCCTGAACCTGGATGAGATGCACCTGTTTGATGCCGAAACCACCAAGGTAGTCTATCAATAGCTGGTATTAAAAAAGGGGGGAGAATCATGAAAAAGTACATGGCATGGATGTCCATTATGGCCGGACTGGTCCTGTTGATCTCCGGCTGCAGCAATTCAGGAGGCTCCGGTATCAGTCTAAAGGCCGGAGACACGGTTTCCTTTACATTGATCCAGACAACGGATGTTCATCACCGTGCCCTGGGTACAGGACCTTCGGCAACCTATGGCACGGCCGCAGACCAGACCCGGGGCGGATATTCCAGGATAGCCACAGCCATCAAAGCCATCCGCGCCGAAAAAGACGCCATGAAAATTCCAAGTCTCCTGGTTGACTCCGGTGATTTTCTCATGGGAACCGTGTACGACTTTTCCCTGGGTGAAGTCGCTGTTGCCCTGGAGTTCATCAACCTCATGAAGTACGATGCCATAACGTTTGGGAACCATGAATTCGACTATGGTCCCAGACCGCTGGCCCTGTTTCTGACCGCGGCCCGTGGATCTGACGGATCAGGATTCGATGTTCCTGTGGTTGCATCCAACATGGTTACCAGTCCAGACCAGGCAGGGGATAACGGCATCGAAGCCCTTCAAGATGCCGGGATTATCCGGGATTACCGCCTCATCACCCTGTCCAACGGACTCAAGGTGGGCATCATCGGCCTTATGGGTAAAAACGCTGAAAGCGATGCCCCACTGGCATCGCCCATCACGTTCAGGAACGATATGGCCAATCCCGGCGACGTTGCTTTTCTCCAGGAGTTGGTGGATCACCTCAAAAACGACCTTGGCGCCCATGTCGTCATTGCCCTGTCCCATTCCGGGGTCATGGATCCGGACACGGCCCCCCACGGGGATGATATAGACCTGGCCAATGCAGTCACAGGGATTGATATCATTGCAGCCGGCCACGAACACGTGCAGACCGACAGTCTGATATCCCAGAACGGCGCCAGAATATTCTGCGCTGGTCGTTACGGAGAGAACCTGGCCCAGCTGGATGTCACCGTAACCATCGGCCAGGGCGTGACCGCAGCAACCCTGGACAACCATCCCATCACCCCGATGCTGGCCCGGGATTCGTCTGTCGAGTTTCTCATGGGGGTTGTGGATGCCGGTATCAACGCCAGCCTGGACGCCAATGGCCTTCCGGCCATCAATGACGTCGTGGCCGGAACCGACTCAGGCAACCTGGCCAAGCCCTCGGGAGCCAGAGAAACAGGCATGGGCAATCTGGTCGCCGATGCCCTCAGAAATACCCTGGGAGGTTTTACCCAGGCCGTGGGGGTTGTCCCCAACGGAGTCATCCGTGACGGCTTCCAATTGGGCCAGGGCATCAGTTTTGCGGATCTCTACAGTGTTCTGCCCCTGGGCATGACCCTGGATACAACCCAGCAGAATGTACCGGGTTACCCCCTCATGCTGGTCTACCTGACAGGTCAGGAACTCGCCAACATGTGCCAGTTCATCGCCTATACCATGGCAGCCGATGACAGTGCCTTTGCGGCCAGTCTCCCTGTGCGCCAGGCCGCCTTTTCCCAGGCAGCCCAGGATGCCGCAGGTCTGGCTTCAGCCCTGAATTCCGGAAGCCCCAACGATCTTGGAGCCTATGCCGCCTTTGTCCTGCCCCAGGCAGGCTCCTCGCCTGCAGACCAGGCCATTGCCGCTTTCAATGCAGCGGGAACAGGAGATTCTGCTGCCTGCCAGGCAGCGGCCCAGATCTACACGGCAGCAGCGGCCCAGGCCACCCGGGCTGCGGCCCTGTGCCAGGGTCTTCCCATGGTCCTTCCCAGTCTGGGCAACGACTATTTCATGAACACCTCGGGCCTCCGGTTCACCCATGGCGGCGCCAACGGCCTGTACCAGGTATCGGGTGTGAGTCTGTATGCAGCCGGTGACCTGACCTGCAGCGGCGGTGTCACGCCGGTGAATACAGGAACCCTGTATCCGCTGGTCATCGACCTTTACGCGCTCCTGGTCATGGAGGACCAGTCGGTTCAGACCATGCTGACGGCACTGGGAATTCCCATCGTGATCAAGGATGCCACAGGCACTGCGCTGAACAGCACAACCCTGATGACCGCCAGACTGGACAGGGACAACAACCCGGCCAACGGGATCCAGGAAGTCAAGGAATGGGTTGCATTTCTCATGTTCCTTACCGGCGGCCAGTTCCCGGGCAACGTGATTCCCGACGCCGATTACGGCACCACAACCCTGGGCCGGATCAACTGAGCCCTGTAAACCGGACACCCATGCCGGAGGTCAACCCTGTCAGCTTCTTCCGGCCATGGGAAGATCTTCCAGCCACCCTGCACTGAGGGGTGGCTGGAACCTAGCGCCATCCAGCTCCATGAACCCGGATTTTCCCACCCCATGCTGCTCCACAGACAGGAGATGGGATCATGTTTGAATTCAAAAAAGAAGTTGTCAGCGCAACCTTCAGGGCAGCGTCGGGCCACCCCATAATCCGCCCCCTGGGTGAGAAGTGACATTACCGGATTTGAACTGGCCTTTGATGAAATGGCGACCTTCTCGTCGCCGGAAGCCTTTGCGGACATGGCCAGACCCTTCTGGTGATGGCACGGGTTATGCATTCGATACTCATGGCAGTCAACGCCAAAAAAAAGGGAGTTACACCATGAATTCAAATAAAATGAACAGGAGGTACGACAATGAGCGGAACCATTCTGATCGCATTTGATGAATCAGCCAATGCCAGAAAAGCGATAACCTTTGTGGCAGACCATTTTACACGGGACCATGGCGTCACCATTTTCCATGTTGTTCCGGATACCGCCGCTGCATGCGGTTTGAACAGCCCGAGTCTGACGCCTTACTTCAATTCCCAGAGGACCTCTTTCTGCCTCATGGAATCCCAGAGGGCCAAGATTGTGGAAGACATGGTTGAGCAGGCCCGGGACCTGCTCCTGAAAGCCGGGTTTGGCAAAGACAGCATCCAGGTCAAAATCCAGACCCAGGACAAGAGCATCGCCTCGGATATTATCCAGGAAGCCAGGAGCGGATACGATATTGTGGTCATGGGGCGCAAGGGCTCCCCGGGCATCAAAGAGTACCTCATGGGCAGCATTTCCCAGAAAGTACTCAATGCCCTGGAAGAAACATCCCTGATACTTGTTGAATAAACAAACCGGGAAGGATGAGCCTTCCCGGGACTTGGGTTCAACCGGCAGTGCCGGGGGCGGGTTCAGGCAGCAGCGCTGCCTTCCCTGAGTTTGTATTTCAGGACCTTTCCGGTTGGATTTCTGGGCAAGGTACTGACGATATCTATTAACTCAGGTATCTTATATTTTGCCAATTTGTCCTTGAGAAACTCTTTCATGATCTGGGGTGTCAGGACATCGGGTTGTACAGGCTCGATAATTGCCTTAACCCTCTCACCCAAGGCATCATCAGGGACACCGATGACCGCCACGGCGCTTACCTGGGGATGGGTTTCGATTTTCGTAAATACTCAAGAGACAATACGATTCAACCCTGCGCCGGGATAATCCCTGACTTTGTTTTCACTGTTTTTTTTGGTGTCCATTTTCCGGTCACATGCCCTGGCCCGAATCCTATCTGCCTGAGAACAGCCTTCCGGGGTTATCCTGAATGATGGTCCTGATCTGATCCGGGGTGACACCGCCCCTTTCAAGGGCCGGGATGATGTTCTGGAACAGGTGGGCAGGATGCCAGTCCGCCACCAGGGGTAAAGCCTGTTCAGGTAGATGGATCGGCCTGCCCAGCCAGTTGATGACGGCATCATGGGAAATCATCAGCCGGTCCGCGAAACCTTTTTGAATCAG
>JAZDGN010000059.1:0-3465 GCA_043806875.1 Pseudomonadota bacterium | reverse complement strand
CCTTTTGTCCATTCCGCCCTTGAAAGTGCCACCCATTTAAAGGGGGTTTTTACAATCCCTAAAAATAAAATCCTGATTGATGAGCTCAAAACGTATATCGAAGATAAGCAGACGATCACCATTGTAGGGAGTGGATTCATTCTCCCCTCTCCACTGAAAATCCGAAGCTGGCTAAACTGTATGAGCCATGCACAATTCTCTTGTCAATTAAATTTTTAAAGAGCGTCCCACTATCTCTATCTATTACCCTATCTATGTTACAGCCGACGCATAGTCCAAGTGATTGTATAGTTTCCGTCTATCTCCAAAAAATTGAAAAATCGACAAGTGTTTTTCGAATAATTTCTGCAAATGCTAACTGTATAACACCGCATATGAATTCTATCCAGAAAACAGGATAAGATCACGTGAGACAAATCTTATCGGAAATAGGTCCCTTTTGTGACACCCTTGCCTTAAAAAGGGCGGTCCCTGAAAGATAGCTTTCATTCATTATCAAAAGCTGATACGGGAACGAGCGAGTTGCGTCACGTCCGTTGGCATGGCAAGCCCTTGTCCCCCAGCGGTCACAATGTCCTGTACGGTTTCGTGGATCCCCGCCACCGTACGCGCCGCGCAACACACTGCCGCTCCTGCCCTGGCATAGGCATGCGCGATGGCTTTGCCAATGCCTCTCCCGCCTCCTGTCACAATGGCAACTTTCCCGCTGAGCTGTTGCTCACTTGTCGGCATACTCTTCCTCCCATGGCATATAGCAACTCGACAAACCCCTTGCATGTCATATCCTCCATAAACAGGGCTGCCATCAGGGACTTATCGCACCGCATGTCTGAGGAAATCCCTTGAGGTGAAGATCCAACTGTGGAAAGGCCATCTCCACACCGTGATCGCGAAACTTCTTCAAAATGGCGAACCGCAGGTCGGAGGCAACGCGCTTGGAACCGTCAAATTCCACCCAGAATTTGATCCGGAAATCCAGATGACTATCCCCGAAGTCCTCGAAGCGCACCCGTGGCGCGGGATGTCTCAGGACTTCCGGGTGTTCAGCAGCCGCTTCCAAAAGCAGCCGTTTCACCAGTTCAGGATCACTGTTGTAGCCAGCCCCCACAGCCACAATCAACCGCACGGCACGGTTGTTACTGCGGCTCATGTTCACGAAGGGCATGGCGACCAGATTCGAATTAGGGATCAGGATGGTGGTGTCGTCCCGTGTCCGCACCAATGTGTTTCGAATGGTCACTTTTTCCACCACTCCCAAGACCCGTTCATGCTCAATAACATCGCCCGGTCGCACGGACCGGCCAAAGACCAGGATGAGGCCGCTGACAAAATTGTTGATGATGTGCTGCAGCCCGAAGCCGATTCCCACGCTCATGCCTCCGGCAAGCAACACGATGGAGGACAGGCTGACACCGATGATGTGAAGCAGCACCAGACCGTAAAGGCCCCAGACCCCATAGCCCAGCACGGTCTTGAGAGGAGCAATGGCTGTCTGGTCCACCTGGGACCTGCGACCCATACCATCCACCGCACGCTTGAGCACCTCGACTACCGGTTTGGCCATGAAAAACAGGGCCACGGCCACGACGATCTGGCCAAAACCGATATGAACATCTTTCCAGGTGAACGTCATCTTGTCGGCCAGTTCCAGAATTCTGGCCTGCCCGAACTGATCTGCCAGCCATATCAGGATGAAACCGGCAGAGAGAAACCAGATCAGCGGAATGACCAGGCTGATGCTTACGGAATGAAACAGTGAATCCCCCTTGTCCTGCAGCCGTGCCAATCGGCCCCGGATGAGATCGGAGACCGCGAGGGCGAACTGGTAAAGGATACAACACAGAAAAAGCGTCAGAAAGATCTCCGCGGCCGGAAAGGTAAATCCCGTCAGAGAGAGGCCGATAATCGGAATGCCGCTCCAGAAGCAGAAGCGGGCCAGTCTTCGTGGGATTTCGTTGGTGTGTTTTCGGAATATACGCCACATGAAAAGCATCATGATTCCCACGGCCAGGGGCCAAACCACGCCAAGCAGCAGCAGCGGCATATTGGTGAGCTGGGCCATGATGCCCGCAACGTAAAGGTAAAAAAGAGGGAAGAGGGGAGAGGAGAGTCCGGATTGTAGCTTGATTTCCCGCAATCTCCAGGCCAGCAAAATGGCTGCCGCCGCACCAAAGATGACGGCCAGGCGGGAAAAAGCGATATTTCCAGGAAAGACATTGACCATGGACGCCGCCCAGAACCCTCCACACAGGAATATGTAAAGACTAAAGGCGCGCAAAAACCGGGTCCATCCATCCTGATCCGTGTGGGACCGGGAGACTATCCGGACCAGTATCCATCGGAAAACGAGGAGGGAGGCGAATCCCATCACCAGGAAGGCAAGGGCCGATTGCACCCATTCAGCAGTGGAATCCGGGAGTTTGGATTGAAGGGCCGCCCGGATCGAATTCGCCCAGATGAAATAAGACAGGGACAGGTCCCGCAGGATATCCCTCTTGAACAATATAAACAGCGGCTGGGTGAAATAGACAGTCCAGACCCCGGCCATTTCTTCTTCCAGGCCTTTTGCGTATCGAGCGCCTTCCTTTTCGGCCGTCACGTACCGGGCCAAAACCGCATCCAGCTCCTTTTTGATAGCCAGTTCCGTGGCTTCCAACTGGACCAGATTGTCCAGCAGCGATTGCGCATCCCGTTTCTGATCTGCCGAAACGGGCGCTTGCAGGATGAATCGCAGATCCTCCCTGCCACTCTCAACAATGGAAAGATTGATCTGAATTTTTCTGGCCAGGCTTCGAATCTGCTGGATCTCATCGGCAAACTCGTCCTCGAGTTCAGCAGCCTGCCTGAAATACATTCGTACCTCAAAGGGATTGGACTCACTTACGGCAATCAGGAACTTCAGTTGATGCGCCCGCTTCTGAATATCGTCGAGGGCGGCCTCATAAGCTCTGATCTGGGCCATTTTGGCGGGCCGCATACGGTCGAGCCGCTCGGTTGCCTTAACAATCAGGAGGTGTTTGGTCTTGACCAACCTGGACAGATGGGTCTGGTCGGATTTAGCGGCAACCGCTGGGGAGGAAACCCCCAGAAAAAACACGACCATTATTTGGAGAAACCGGGCAATACAATGCTTCATAGCAGGCCTCCCTGAGTTTTTCGGGATGACATCATAGTGATTTTCGCAGGGAATTTAATCATAAACGGGCGGAATTAACAACCATCATTTGACGGGGACCTGGCAGGGAACATGAAAATGCGTGAACATGAAAATGGGGACGCTGGTAAAAAAGTAAAAAACTATTCAATCAGCCGGTACCCGTTTTGACGGGCAAGGGCCTCTCCCCTTTCAACGGAATACCCGAGATTTATCCTAAAACAGGAGGTTTCTTTTTATGGTATGATTTGCGTGATGGGGGTCTGCTGTTGACTGTTAGGCGTGATGGGGGTCACCCATTAAAGGGCGAG
>JAZDGN010000058.1:0-6636 GCA_043806875.1 Pseudomonadota bacterium | reverse complement strand
GGTCAGGGCTTCAACAGCTGTTTTGAACCGGTCATACTCGGCTCTGAGAAACATACGGCCGTGGCCTGTTTTCATCTGGGGAAGGTCCATGACGTAAAGGTTTTCCACCAGGGAGCCCAGGGTCTCGTACGCCTTTTTCTTGCCGTCGCAGGTGTTCTCGCCCACGATCATGTCCGCGCTCTCCAGATAGGGGCAGACCTTTCCCAGCTTGAATCCGAAGGAAGATTTGATCAGGGCGCAGGTATTTCTGGGCAGGTATTTTTCCACCTCGTCCATGGCAAAATCAGCACCCGAACACAGCCCGACCAGGGTGGCATTGGCTGCAAGGGCGATTTCTTCAGGAACAAACACGCAATAGGAGCCTATGATTTTTCGTCCCTGGGCCTTTTCATCCACCAGTATAAAAAGCACCCCGGACACCAGATTTGGTGCCCGGATTTGTGTCCGCTTTTTTCCCGTGTTGATTTCTTGGACGAGGATCAGGAATTATTATTCGAAGTTTCAGATACCCCGGTCCGGTGACAACACAAACAGTATAGAGGATATGAGGCACCCTCCTTCTATCCTGAGCCACCAGAACTTGAAACCCCGAGTAAAACCCAGGCCGAAGTCCCATCGGCATTCAGCTACCAAGTTGAAGAGGGTGGGGTCTTACAGTACGTCATGAGGTAAACGCCCACCAATCAAGGCTTTTGGACCCTCCCGTTCCGTCTCTCAGAAATCCCCCATTTAAAATCTGCATGGGAAAACGCTTCGTGTTCATATATAAAAAAATATATTTGAAATTATCATTGACAAATTGTTTTTATGCAGTTACATCTAAGTCATACCTACCGTATGGTAGGTAGTTAAATTGTTCTAAGTTCAAATTTTATAATTTTAACTATCTATAATTTTAAATGGTTATATTTTATAAACTACCGTTCGTACGGTAGTTTATATAGCTCGGTATTGTATTGTTGTAATCGAGTTGGGCCAAATTTTATCACGGAAACCAGCATGGTCAGAATAAAACACAGGAGCATTGACACACATGAATGTCACCAAAGAGATCATAAAAAAAGCTGCCATCAACCTATTTTATAAGAAAAGCTATTTTGCTACATCCATGAGTCATATAGCTCTGGACAGTGATATCCGTAAAGCCAGCATCTATTATCACTACGCTAGTAAGGAGGATATACTTTTTGATATCCTCATAACGACTATGAACGAATTAAGCACCTACATAACAACCAGTCTAAAAGGCATTGAAAACATAGAAAACAGAATGCGGATTGCAGTTAGAGCCCATGTCAAATTCCACTGCGACCGTCAAAAGGAAGTGCTGATCTCCGACAGCGAACTCCGTGGACTTACGGCAAAGAACTATAAAAGCTTTGTCGCCCTGCGGGATGCATACGAAAAAATATTCCAGGACATGCTCGCACAAGGTATGGACCAGGGCTATTTTGCAGCCGGGGACATCAAAGTGATTTCCTACGCCATTCTGACCATGTGCACGGCAGTTGCCAACTGGTTCAAACCAGATGGACGTCTATCAGGAGACCAGATTTCAAGCATCTATGAAGAACTTATCGTGACGAGGCTGCTTCGAGAATCACTACCGCTGAATTCTTTAGAACATCTTGCTTTAAAGGAATAATACAGCGGCAAACCATAGTACACAAACCTAACAAAGGAGACGTACAATGAAGAAAGAGAGATGCACTGGAATACGGATACCCCGCCCCAGGACCGGGCTTGCAGTCCAAAATTTTTTCATCACAATAGTGTCGCTGATGATGCTTCTTATGTTCACATCTCCTGTTTTTGCCGGGAACTCGTATCAATGGAAAATCAGCCAGGGAATAGCGGAAGACCATCCGGCTGCGGCGCGTTGTAAACAATTTGCCCAGATCGTAGAAAAAAGCTCCCAGGGCAGGATGAAACTGACATATTTTCCGGCAGGTGCTCTGGGGGACTGGTCGGAGCAGATAGAAGCCAACCGAATGGGGACTCTGGAAATCGGCCTTAATGCCGGCTCAACTTCATATGATCCAAAAACCAATCTCATGTTCATGCCCTATCTGTTTTCGTCCTGGAATGAGGCACGGGCGGCCATCGGTTCCAAAGGATGGCTGACCCCGATATTTAACGATCTCTATTCAAGTATCGGTCTAAAAGTACTGGGTATTTATTTGAATGCCTGGGACGGTATGGCCTACACCAGCCGAGTAGATAGAATTGTCAAAACACCAGCCGATGCCAATGGAATCAAAATGCGGGTCCCCCCCATCCGGATATTTGAAGTCTATATCCCCACCCTGGGTTTCATCTCCACACCTGTAGCATATTCGGAAACATTTACAGCACTTCAGACCGGAATCGTGGATGCCAGGTCAGCCTGCCCTGCAGTTGAGGCTTATGTAATGAGGGATGCCATCACCACCTATGTGGCCACACGAGACGCATTTGAATACTGGTTCCTGACCATGAATAAAAAAATCTGGGATTCTCTTTCCACCGAAGATCAGGCCCTGCTTACCGCAAGCGCAGACAAAGTCATGGCAGACCAGGCTATAGCAGCAGAACAGGATGAAAAGCAATTCAAGGATAAACTTACTGCAGCCGGGGTCAAGGTCTATGAGGTCACCGATCAGGAGTGGAACACGTCTGCCTCAGCAGTCCGATCCAAGGCATGGCCCATCATTGAAAAGGAACTATTGGGCCCCGAGCTCATGGCTAAAATTAAACAGCATGCAACCCCCATTCCCTGATAGGGGGAAGGGGGCGATTGGCTCCACTGAAGTTTTGGAATCATTCCGTATGTGTTGAATAGTAGTACTTAAGGAACAAAGCTCGATATTCTAGAAAATTGGACCAAGGTGGAGCTAATCCGTCGTCCCAGTATAAAACTACCTGTCCGGAAAGGTTTTCCTTTCCGGACCCGATCCCAAAGGAAGGAAATTGTCCATGATAACAATCCCCAAAGCCGTCACCGTCATTGACCAAGGGCTGGCGAGGATTTTTTCACTGTTCCTTATTGTCGGCGGTATCCTCATGACCCTGACTGTTCTGCTCCAGGTCCTGCTGCGGTACGTGTTTAAACAACCCCTTTTCGGCCTCGAAGAGTTTTCCCGCCTGGTGGCCATTTGGATTTATTTTCTGGGTGCGATCTACAGTACGCGAATCGACAATCACGTTCAGGGGGACGTGGCTAATAACTATATCACAGGGAAAAGGGCAAAGATCGTTTTAAGGACTTTTGTCTGGGCACTCTGCGCCTTGACCTGTCTGCTATTTCTCTACCATTCCGGGGCCTATTCCTGGTGGATATACGGTACTGGGGAGCGAACCACAGGTCTGTGGTGGCCCAGGATCATCAGTGTTGGCAGCATGTTTTTTGGTGCCTTTTTCATGACCGTCTACAGTCTGGTCAATGTGATCAAGTATATGACAACCGCCTTAAATTATAAAGAGGATTGACAATTTAATCTAACGTCCCTTAAGAGGAACACCCCATGACAATTGTATTTTCCATATTGATGGTGGTTGTAGTGATAATGCTCATTGGCGTCCCCGTGGGGTTTGCCTTTGGCCTTGGCGGCTTTTTAATCCTGTTTCTTACCGGGCTTGATCCGAGGTTTGCCATGCCTGCTGCCTTTCGATCCATAGAGTCCTATACCCTCATGGCCCTGCCACTGTTTATCCTTGCAGGCGGCTTGATCAGCGAATCCGGAATTTCCCAGAGACTATTGAATTTTACCATGTCTATTGTAGGCCGGACTAAAGGTGGGTTGGGGGTTGTATGCGTAGTCACCTGCACGATTTTCGGGGCCATTTCCGGTAGTGCCTCGGGTGCCATCGCAGCCATCGGTTCCATCATGATTCCTGAAATGACAAAACAGGGATACCCGAGGGGATACGCAACAGGGCTTGTCGCCACCTCCTCCATGCTGGCCCTCTTGATTCCCCCGAGTATTCCCATGATTGCCTTTGCCATGACCGCACAGATTTCCATCCTGTCCGCTTTCTTAAGTACCTTGATCCCTGGACTTTTAATGATGACAAGCTACAGTTTGATCAATATATTCCTGAGCCGGCGTATGAAAAACTTGACCATGCTTCCTGTGCAGACTCCAAAAGAAAAAATTAAAGAAATCGGGAGAACCACAAAAAAGGCTACATTTGCCCTACTGATGCCGGTAATTATCCTGGGCGGTATCTACGGGGGGATTTTCACACCCACAGAAGCAGCTGCTATCTCCGCCATCTATGCAGTGGTGGTTGGGCTGTTCATCTACCGGGCCATGACCATCGCAAGAATGTTCGCCACCATAAAAGTTGCCATGGTGACTTCTGGCGCCATCATGATTCTGCTATTTTTTATTTTAATGGTTTCCAGAATCATGGTCACCCATCAGGTACCCCAGCATCTGACCGAAGCCATGTTCAGCATAACTAAGAACAAATGGGGGGTTCTGCTGATGCTGAATTGTATATTACTGCTCATGGGTATGCTGGTGGATGATGTTTCAGGAAATATCCTTTCTGCGGCCATACTACTGCCGGTGGCACAGTCTGTTGGCATAGACCCGGTTCACTTTGCCGCCATATCCGTTACCAATCTTTCCCTGGGCAACGTCACCCCTCCCTGCGCCCCCATGCTCTACCTTGCCGGCATGATAGGGGGAAATCTACCCCTGAATGAATACATAAAACCCGCCTCATACTTCATGATATTCGGTGCAATTCCTGTGATTCTTCTTGTAACATATATCCCTGAATTTTCACTTTTTTTAGTCAATCTATTGTTAAAATAACAAAACCTTTCGGAGATAGCCATGCAAAACGAAACCGTAAAATACCATCGCACCAACCATGTTGGGATTATAACCCTGAACCGACCCCATAGACTCAATGCCATCAATATCGATCTGCTCAAAGGATTTATGGAGCAGCTTGCCAGGGCAAGGCAGGATATAGAGGCCAGGGTAATTATCCTGACTGGAGAAGGAAAAGCCTTTTGTGCGGGTGAGGACCTGAAAGCTACGGCTTCAGGGAAAAGCTTTCAGGAATGGACTGATGAGGCTGAAAGGCTTCAGGAAATCCAGCGGATGACCATGAAACTGGGTAAACCCATTATTGCGGCTGTTCCTGGATATGCCCTGGGAGGAGGGTGCGAGTTTGCCATGGGATGTGACATCCGGATTGCCGCAGAATCCGCTGTATTTGGATTTCCCGAAACCACTGTGGGGATGACCGTAACCAATGCCGGCACAAAGCTCCTCACCCATATTGTGGGGCTGGGGAAGGCCAAGGAAATGGTATTAACGGGCGATTTTATTGATGCTGCTGAAGCATTAAGAATCGGCCTTGTCAACAAGGTGGTGGCATTGGAGAATCTGATGGCCGAATCAATGAGCGTGGCCGAAAAAATTGCTAGCCGCTCTCCCCTTGCCACGAGCCTGTCACGAACCGCCCTTGACCAAGGGATGGAGGCTAGTTTTGACCAGATCATGGAGCTTGAAAAAAGCCATTTACTCATCTGCGCCCAGAGCGGAACTGAATTTGTAGAAAAACGACTCAAAGAAATGAGCAACGACTGAACCGTCGATTAAGATAAATCTGCACCAGGGAGAAGACAATGGAACAGACAATGTTTAATTCGGATATGGAATCCATCTCTGCTAATGATCAGGAAAAACTGGAGACAGCCCTTCTCCTCGACCAGATTTATTATGTCTATGGGCACAGTAAAATGTACCAGGATAAATTCGGGGAAGCAGGCTGTTACCGCCGATCGATAGGCCCCCCTCCCAAGGCGATTTGAGCAGTCCCCACCTTCGCCGATTTTGAGGTCCCCACGTTTTTTTCCTGTCTTTTCTTAATCACCAACAAATGACCATGGATTTCCTTCTGGATTTTGTTCTTTTTCTTTCGTTTTCGAACGATTAAAGTCATCGGAGGTAGGGGGAAGGCCCGGAGCTGCAACTCCGGGCCTTCAAGGCAGACATCCGGTAGTGACGGAAGCCAACCAGCAAGGATTCCATTCAAGCACGGCTTCCGTCTTTTTTCAAGGATGGAAGTATCGACCAATCACTTCTCTTAATAACGGTACGCTGCAGATGGTGTTCCCTGGTGTTTGACGTTTGTCGGAGCTGTTGGCATGGCCAGGGTTATTGCAGTGACGGGTGCAGGGATGCAGCCCGGAGGGCCTCCCACCGTAAGGCTCAGACACGCTATCGTCGCACAGCAAAAGGTAAAGAGGCTCATCGCCTGGACGAACGGCGGAGGAGATTACGGCAGCCTAAAAAAACCATGGATGATGCAGGTACAACACCCCCTGTCAGTTGTGTTACAGAGGTTCCAACGATAGTGTCTTCCCGGTGCCATTTTTGCGGTAGGCCGGGCTTTGCAGTGGGTCACTTCCCCAGACGGGGTTATGGAAGAGCCGCCTCGCAGAGGTCAGGGCTCTATGGAGCACGCCATGATACAAAAAGAACCCGTTGTCCGCCATCGTGTCAGAAGACTTGAGGGCAGTTTCGCCTGGATCAGCCATCGCTTTTTGAGAGATGGCTTCTTTGCAAGCCTCTCTCATGATGAACTTGTCCTTTATCTGTTTCTTGTCCTCGTGGGAGACCGGCAGGGACT
>JAZDGN010000057.1:0-3854 GCA_043806875.1 Pseudomonadota bacterium | reverse complement strand
CATTGGATGCCGGTACTGCATGGTGGCCTGCCCCTTTGAAATCCCGGCCTATGAATACCATGACCCTATTACGCCACGGGTCATGAAATGTAATTTCTGCCAAGACCGGATCAAAAAAGACGGGGGGCTTCCCGGGTGTGTCACCATCTGTCCCACGGAAGCCCTGACCTTTGGCAGAAGAGATACTGTTTTAAAGCTTGCCCATAAACGGCTGAAGGAAAATCCGGGCCAATACATCCCGCACGTGTACGGCGAAAAAGAAGTTGGGGGAACCTCCTGGCTTTATATTTCTTCCGTTCCTTTTACACAGGTGAACCTGCCGGTTCTGCCGGATACACCTTCTCCAAAACTGTCCGAAACCCTTCAACATTCACTATTCAGCTATTTATGGTCTCCTGTAGCCCTTTTCGGACTGCTTGGGGCATTTATGGCAAAATTCGGAAAGGAGGGGCATGATGAACCATAAACCAAGCCCTTTGAATCGTAAATTCTGGACCCCGGGCGTGCTGGTCATGGTGGTGTTCATGGCTGCGGGTGCTGTTTCCATTATCGCCAGATTCACAGGCGGCATCGGTTATGTCACCAATCTCTCCAATGCACGGCCCTGGGGACTCTGGGTGGGTGTGGATGTGGCCACCGGAGTGGCCCTGGCAGCCGGCGGATTTACCACGGCAGCCCTGGCCCATATTTTCGGGCGGCATTATTATGAGCCCATTACAAGGCCGGCTCTTTTAACGGCTGTTCTGGGATATACCTTTGTAGTGCTGGGGCTTTTGGTGGATATCGGGCGATCCTGGGCCATCTGGAAACCCATGTTCCACTGGAACACCAATTCAGTCCTTTTTGAAGTTGCCATGTGCGTGATGGTGTATCTCAATGTTCTTTATATCGAGTTTTTTCCCATTATTGCCGAGCAGTTTAAGGGCCGGGTCAACCTGCCCGGTCTGCTGTCGGTACTCAATGGTCTGGCGGACGGGATATTAAAGACCGGGGACGCCATCCTTGGCAAGATCATGTGGGTTTTTATTATCCTGGGTGTGGTTCTGTCCTGCATGCACCAGTCCAGTCTTGGCTCCCTCATGCTGGTGGCGCCGACCAAGCTCCATCCCCTGTGGTATACCCCGATACTGCCGCTCTTGTTCCTGACTTCTGCCTTTGCTGTAGGGTATCCCATGGTGGTGTTTGAAACCACCCTTGCAACAGCATCATTCAAGCTGGATGACGAGATATCCATCCTGGCACCCTTAACCCGGATCACGGTTTTCCTTTTGGGCATCTATATGATCCTGAAACTGGGGGATATGGCAATCCGGGGCACCTATGTGTATCTTCTGGACGGAACTTATCAGACCAATTCATTTATTATTGAAATGCTCTTAGGGGTCATGATCCCCTGGGTGATGCTGCTGTTTGAAAAGATCAGAAAGTCAAGAAGAGGGGTTTTCACAGCCACGTCACTGATTGTCGGCGGCGTGGTGCTCAACCGGATCAATGTATTTATTGTCGGATATAAACCACCCCTGGCAGAGAATACCTATTTCCCGGCGCCGGGTGAGATCATGGTCACTTTGGGGCTCATTGCCGCGCTGATGTTTATTTATAGATTTCTTGTAACCTATTTGCCGGTCCTACAGGAATCCAAGGAGGTGTCGTCATGATAAGAAAAATCATTTTCTTTGCCAATATCCTGATTTTTACGGCTTTCCTGTGCTCAGCAGATGCCTGGAAGGCCCCTGATCAGGAAAAGGCAAAGGAAAAGGCCAAAGAAGCGGTCCCTTTTATCAAGGAATATAAGGATGAGTTCCTTATTAATAGAAAAGTCAACTTGTTGGAAAAAGGGATCTCCATAAAAGATGTCAAGGATGTTTATTATCTTTTAGACAGTCCCATTATCAAAACAAGAGAAGACCATTATGAGCCGGTCCGGTTTGCCCACAAACGGCACGCTGCCCTGGCCAATGATTGCAGTATCTGCCATCATTTCAGACCAAGAGATGAAAAGGCCCTGGAAACCACCCGGTGCTCGGCCTGCCATCAGGATTCGTTCAATCCGGATCATCCGGAACGGATCGGTCTTAAGGCTGCTTATCACCAGCAGTGCATGGAATGCCACCAGGAGCAGGGCAAGGGGCCTACAGACTGCAAGGGGTGTCATCTTAGGAACGTCCCGGATCATAAGGAACTGGTGAAACTTTCGGATAATGCCGATCCCTTCCAGGTAACGGCAGAATGCCTGCGGTGTCACGATACCCAGGCAACGGATATGCTTTCAACGGCCCACTGGCTCTGGAAAGGACCTTCGCCCTATACCACCGGGCATCGAAAGGACATCATGCATGGCAAGGGCACCACGGCCCTGAACAATTTCTGAATCAGCCCCATCAGCAACGAGGCTCGTTGCACAACCTGTCATGCAGGATACGGCTGGAAAGATGCATCCTTTGATTTTACAGACAAAACCAAAATGGACTGCCTGGTGTGTCATGATATAACCGGAACGTATAGAAAAGATCCCCCGCCTCCGGGGGCTGGTTTTCCGGTCAAGGAGGTAAATTTAAAACAGGTGGCTCAGAACGTTGGTCATTCCAGCCGGGCCAGTTGTGGTTCCTGCCATTTTAACGGCGGCGGCGGGGATGCCATAAAGCACGCCGATATGTCCCGGAACCTTCTTGAACCGGACCGGAACTGCGATATCCACATGGGCGGTTATGATTTTGACTGCGCCGAATGTCATAAAACACGGAATCATAAGATTGCGGGCAGGAGTTCTTCTGTACCCGTGGCTGAAGCGGCTGTGACCTGTGTGCAGTGCCATTCCGAATTCCCCCATTACAGCGGAGGCCTTCTGGATCATCACCTGAATACCCATTCCAAAACCCTGGACTGCAATGTCTGCCATTCGCCGGTGTTTGCCAAGTGCAAACCCACCAAAACCTGGTGGGACTGGTCCAAGGCAGGGGATAAGAAACGTAAACCCAAAAAGGATAAATATGGTGAACCGGATTATAGCTGGCAGAAGGGTGAGTTTAAATGGGAAGAATCGGCAGTTCCGGATTATGCTTGGAGTTCAGGCTATATGAACCGGGTATTGATCGGGGATAAGGTGAATGTCAATGCCGATATCATCAACCTGACCGAGCCGGTCGGGTCCATCAAAGATCCCGGTTCGAAAATCACACCATTCAAGATTATGAAGGCGATCCAGCCCATTGATGCAGAACATGGATATTTCATCATTCCTCATCTGTATCCGAGGGATAAGGAGGATACCACAGCTTATTGGAAGGTTCTGGACTGGGAAAAATCCTTTCAGGACGGCATGAAAGCGGCCGGGCTTGAATACAGCGGGGCTTTTAAATGGAAGGAGACCTGGATGTACTGGCGTGTCGAACATGAGGTCATGCCGGCCAATATGGCCCTGTCCTGTGTTCAGTGCCATGATAGCCTGAAAGGCGACAAGACATGTAACCGATGTCATCAGGACAATCGGGATGTTGATTTCAAGAAGATTGCCCATAAGGGAACGGATTTTTCCTTTATGAAATCCCAAGGCAGAGATGTTGAACACCTTATAGATAAAACCGATTATATAAATTTTAAGGCATTGGGATACAAAGGTGATCCCATCATCCATGGCGGCCGGTTTAAAAAACTGCCCATGGGATATAAAGAGAATCAATAAATTGAGGAGAAAAATGAAATCATTAGTTGTTTATTCCAGTCAGACCGACAATACAGAGAAGCTTGCCAAGGCCATATTTGAAGAATTAAAGGGTGAAAAAAAGATGTCGTCCATGGATGAGGCCCCTCCAGCCGATGGGTATGATCTGGTGGCCGTCGGGTTCTGGTTCCAG
>JAZDGN010000056.1:0-2392 GCA_043806875.1 Pseudomonadota bacterium | reverse complement strand
ACCTCGGAACAGACAACTGGCCGTGTCTGATACTGGCCCTGTGCGGTGACGCCGGCCATGTTCCACACCTGGTCGGGAAACTCTCTTCCGACAATCACCCCCCAGGCACCCTGTCCCTGGCCCTTGGCATCCTTGGGGACTGCCGGTGCCTGCCGCCCCTCCTTAACGCCCTTAACCGTGACTCTGCCCGAAAACAGGCTGCCCTTGCCCTCAGCCTTATAACCGGCGCAGGATTACCCGAAACCGAACCAGCACAAGACAACCGGGAAAACCAACGGCTGCTGTCCGGAGAACCTGAAGCATGGGAACAATGGCTGAAGGCAAACATTCACCGATTCGATCCGCAATTACGGTACAGGAAAGGCAAACCCTGCTCTGCGATCCAGCTTGCGGATGACTTGAACAATGCCTGCTCCTCCCTGTCCATACGGATGCTCGCCCATGAGGAACTGGTTATCCGGTATGGCCTGGATACCCGGTTCGAAACCGACATGCCTGTCCGGCAGCAGAAGGAGGCCATCCAACTCTTCAGGAACAGGGCCAGGGAAACCCTTGGCCGTTTCAAGCCAGGATTCTGGTTCCTGAATGGAAAACCCTTGCCCGGCTAAACAAAGGGAACAGGACGGAAGTTGTTTTAAAAATTAAATACGTATCGAGAAATTTATAAAATTTTATTTGACAATTGAATTATTATAACATATCACATTCAATAATAAATTTTTTATTCTTAACACAGTAAAAATTTAACATATCTATATTGAGCCAAAAATTTATTTTTAATTTATAACAAAAATCTATTCCAAATCAAGGGGCGGAGCTTTGCCGGAAGTATCATCCACCGCAGAAACCATGGTCGCCTGTTCGGCTCAAAGCCGGGAGCATGGGCATGCCCCTGATCGATCGGGGAGGGACAATGAAAAACAGCTCTGTAAAAAAAGTTGCCCGCAGCCAGGATTTCACCATACCTGTGAGCGGAACCTTTGTCAGGACAGGCCGCATTGCTGAATCCAGGATACCGGGTCAGATCTTTGTGTCTGTGAATGGATCCGATCCATGCGCGGCAACAAATTTTACCATGATAGATGACGCTATCCTGTTAAAGCCGGAAAGCACCGGGCTGGAAGTCGTGATCCTGTTTGAAGACAACGACATCTCGAACCCTCTTATCGTGGGGGCCCGCAAAAGCCTGCTCCAGGAGATCATCAACGAAGCCGTGCGCAGCATCCCCCTGAACCTGGTGTACAACGGCAAACACATTGAGATGGAAGCCATGAGCGACCTGGTCATCCGGAGCGGCAAGAGCAGAATAACCATTACAAACGCGGGCCTTGTCAGGATAGAGGGGACCAGCATCGAGATCGTGGCTTCAGGCCCCAGCAATATCAAAGGAAACCCCATAGCCCTGAACTGATGCTGACCACAATCAACCATACCCCCTTTGACACCCGGATGCTTGTCCTCCAGAACAGGGATGGATATGATACTGCCGTTGCCGTTACCAAGGCCACCTTTTCCCTGGATGGAAACACACCCTCTGTCTCCGGAACCCAGCAGCCCATCGTTTTCTCGGACCGGTACCGGGGCAGGCCGGGCAAATCCTCCCTGCTCCATGCCTCGGAGACCACGATGCCCAAACCGTTCACCGATATTGTCATGAACGGCCATGCCTATGGCAGAGGCCGTTCAGAGATCCTGGTCTCACTGACTGTCGGCAGGTACGAAAAAACCGTGAAGGTATCAGGTGTCCGGTACTGGAAGGGAATGCTCTCTATGACCAGCATGACCGGCCCCGAACCCTTTGCCAGAATCCCCCTGGATTACGAGCATGCCTTTGGAGGCGAGGACGAGCATGCATCTGATCCGTCCCGGAAAGAGACCTGGCCGGAAAATCCCGTGGGCATGGGTTTTATCATGAACGGCGGTAAAAACCAGACAAAGGGGATTAAGATCGCCCCTATCGAGAACCCTTCAAAACGCATCAAAGACCCCTGGTCCCGCTACTCACCGGAGGGGTTCGGGTATATGGCCCCGCACTGGATGCCCAGGTCCGGCTTTGCGGGGACCTTTAATGATCGATGGCTCAGAGAGCGGATGCCCTTTCTGCCCGAAGACTTCAACCCCCGGTTTTACAATGCCGCCCACCCGGACCTGATCACCCGGGAATACCTGGCCGGCAATGAGCCGGTGGCCATTATAAATGCCACCCCGGATGGTGCCCTGAAGTTCCGGCTTCCAGGGCTCAGAATCCATACGGTTTTCCATGTACAGGGAACCCCCGAACCCGCACCCTCGCACCTGGACACCCTGATTCTTGAGCCTGATGAGCGGCGGCTGATGATGGTCTACAGGGCGAGCATGGGGTGCGACAAGAAGATGTACCATGTAGAATCTG
>JAZDGN010000055.1:0-52451 GCA_043806875.1 Pseudomonadota bacterium | reverse complement strand
TCCGCCTCGGCAGAATCATACACGACATTGAGATCAATACCTGGGAAAAAAAGGTAATGGCTGAGACTCCGTCCGTTGCGACAACGGTGAACGGCGTCATCCTCTCGGATGCGGATCCCGGTGAAGTGATCTTAAAGACATGTCGCTACTTCGATGATTTCTATAACAAAATGGCCCCATGCGAACAATGATTATCCTGGCAGGTCTCTGTCCTGCCTTTACAGGCATTCATCACCGGATGCAACTATTCCATGGACCATGGAAAAACAGTGTTGCATTTAGATTCCGCCCACGGTATGAAGGTCACCCATGGATACGAAAAAGCCCCCATCGCCGCTTTTGGGGATCGTTGTTGCCGCCTCATTGTCACGGGCTGTGATCAACACCTCCAAACGGTTCATGTACCCCTTTGCCCCGGTTATCGGCCGGGGTCTGGGTATTCCCCTGACCAGTGTCACGTCGGCCATTGCAGTGAACCAGGCAACCTCCCTGGTAGGCCTGTTCACATCCCACCTGGGAGACAGGACCGGATACCGGCGCCTTATGCTTGCGGGGCTGATTCTCCTGGTTGCGGGCATGCTCCTGGGAGGGGCTGTTCCCACCTATTATTCCCTGGTCATTGCCATGTTTCTGGGCGGCCTGGGCAAGACGCTGTTCGACCCGGCCATCCAGGCCTATGTGAGCAACCAGGTCTCCTATAAACGCCGGGGTCTGGTCATCGGTATCATGGAGACCAGCTGGGCTGCAGCCACCCTTGCCGGAATTCCCCTGGCAGGGATTCTCATCGACAGGCTCGGGTGGCGGTCCCCGTTTTTCGCCCTTGCCGGGGCGGGTCTGATCTGTATCGGTATTATCCTGATCTATGTCCGGGATGATTCCACTCCCAAACCCGCTCCTGACAGGGCCAGGCCGTTCCTTTCCTCCATCCGTGGATTGCTTGTTACCCGGCAGGCCCTCGGGGCAGTGGGGTTCGGGTTTTTTGTCAGTCTTGCCAATGATAACCTGTTTGTCATTTACGGGGCCTGGCTGGAGTCATCGTTCAATCTCAGCATTGTTTCCCTGGGACTTGGAACCGGGGTCATCGGGATTGCCGAACTGGCAGGCGAGCTGTTTACGGCTACCCTGGCAGACAGGATCGGGCTGAAGCGGTCCGTTTTCACGGGAGGGCTTCTCTGCTGCCTTGCCTACCTGGGTCTCCCCTGGGCAGGAGTATCGGTGGGTGGTGCCCTGGCAGGCCTGTTCGGTGTTTTCCTGTTTTTTGAATTCTGCATGGTATCGTTCCTGTCCATGTGCACGGAGCTTGTTGCCGGGTCCCGCGCCACCATGATGAGTCTTTTTTTCCTGGCAGCAGGCGCCGGCCGGGTTGTGGGGGCTTTTTCCGGCGGGCTGCTCTGGAAGGCCTTGGGGCTGGAAACGGTCTGCATCACATCGGCTGTATGCAGCCTGGCAGGTCTTGCCTGCCTGGCATACGGACTCAGGACATGGACACCCGGGCGGGGTTAACCCGGGGAAAGAATCCGGGATAGAGCTTTACAAGGGGGGCTCCTGGTGCTAAACTGCTTATTCAACTGCCTGTTCTTCCTAGCAGTGTTTAAAAAAAACAATGCAGCATCAGGAGTTTCAGTAATGGATTACATTGAGATTCGTTTTGGTGAAGACCTGGAAAAACCATCCTCAAGGGATAAGTCCCTGAGCGACATGTTTCAATCCATCAATCCCATGTTCTGCCTGTCCCAACGTGTGTGGAAACCCCAGATGGACATCTTTGAAACGCGTACCACCATTATCATTCAAGCGGAAATCGCCGGTGTTGAAAAAGATGACATTACCATTGAAGTGAGCAACAAGGCTGTCCGGGTGTCGGGAAACCGGAGCCGTACCCCGCCCGAGGAAACGGCGACCTACCGGCTTGCCGAAATCCAGTTCGGCCGGTTCGAGCGTATTCTTTACCTCCCTTCCCTCATTGATACCCAGAAGGTATCGGCATCCTATTCCAACGGTTTTCTGGAGATTGTCCTGGCAAAATTTCCCCTGGACAGGACAAAGAGAATAGAGCTCTCATACAAATGACAATGAACAGTGTATAGGAACCTTTCATGAATGATATTCAGACTTCGGTAAAAGTCAGTCCTGATCACATCCCCGAGATTTTACCCATTCTTCCTATTGTTGATACAAATCTGTTCCCCAAGATGGTGATGCCCCTGGTGCTCATGCAGCAGGAAGCCATTGACCTTATCGATGAAACCATGGGCGGGAACAGGCTCCTGGGACTGCTTTTATCTAAACGCTCCGATATTGATTCACGACATTCGGCCAAGGATCTGCATAAAATCGGCACCGTTGCCGTAATCCTCAAGATGTCCAAAATGGAAGAGAACAGGGCCCAGCTTCTCATCCAGGGCCTGAGCCGGTTCAAGGTCCGGGAATATCTTGAGGGTAAATCCTACATGCAGGCGCGCATTGACGTACTGGACAGCAGGAACATGAGCCTGGACAAGGAAACCCGGGCCCTGATGGCCAATATCGTGGAGCAGTACGAGAATATCGTTTCCCTGTCGCCGACGCTTCCTGCCGAGATCGCCAGCATGGTAAAATCCATCCAGGAACCCGATATCCTGGCGGACATGGTGGCTTCCACCATCAATGCCCCCATCCTGGAAAAGCAGAAGGTCCTGGAACTCCTGGATGTGAAGATACGTCTCAAAAAAGTAACCCGTCTTGTCAACGATCAGCTGGAAATCCTTGAAATGGGGTCCAAGATCCAGACCCAGGTCAAGGAGGACATGGACAAGCGTCAGCGCGAGTACTACCTGCGCCAGCAGCTCAAGGCCATCCGGGACGAGCTGGGCGAAACCGAGGACGGCGGGATCGAGATCGACGAATACCGTAACAAAATAGCCACGCGGGGACTTCCCGAGCAGGCCCTGAAAGAGGCGGAGCGTGAACTCCAGCGCCTGTCCCGGATGCATCCGTCATCGTCGGAGTACGTGGTTGCCTCCACCTACCTGGACTGGCTCACCTCCCTTCCCTGGAACGAAAAATCAAAGGACATGCTGGATATCAAGCGGGCCAGGAACATCCTGAACCAGGACCATTACGGCCTGGAAAAACCCAAGAAGCGGATTCTGGAATACCTTGCGGTCCGTAAGCTGAAACAGGATTCCAAGGGACCCATCCTGTGTTTTGCAGGTCCTCCGGGAACCGGTAAGACCTCCCTGGGAAAATCCATTGCCAGGGCCCTGGGAAGGAAGTTTGTCCGCATCGCCCTGGGTGGGATGCGCGATGAGGCCGAGATCCGGGGACACCGCAGGACCTATGTGGGAGCCATGCCCGGCAGGATCATCCAGGAGATACGGCGGGCCGGTAAAAACAACCCGGTCTTCATGCTGGACGAGATCGACAAGGTCGACAGCTCCTACCACGGCGATCCTTCGTCAGCCCTTCTCGAGGTTCTGGACCCGGAACAGAACTACTCCTTTACCGATCATTACCTGGATGTGCCCTTTGACCTGACCGATGTCATCTTTCTTACAACCGCCAATGTACTGCACACCATACCGGCTCCCTTGAGGGACAGGATGGAGGTTCTGGACCTGACCGGCTACACGGAAGAGGAAAAACTCAGGATTGCCACCCGGTACCTGATTCCCAGGCAGAGAAAGGCCAATGGCCTGGGCGCCCAGCACATCACCTTCAGCCGGGGGGCTGTCAAGGAGATCATCTCCGGATATACACGGGAGTCGGGTCTGCGCAACCTGGAGCGGGAGATCGGGTCTGTCTGCCGGGGGGTTGCCAGCAAAGTGGCCGAGAGCGAGGCGGAGCGGGTCGTCATCGGCAGGGAGAACCTGCGCGATTACCTGGGACCGGTTCGCATCATGCCGGAAACCGGTTCAGGCATATCCGTACCCGGAGTTGTCATCGGCCTTGCCTGGACACCCACGGGCGGAGATATCCTGTTTGTGGAAGCCACATCCATGAAGGGATCAAAGGGACTGATTCTTACGGGTCAGCTCGGGGATGTGATGAAAGAGTCGGCAACCACGGCCATGAGCTATATCCGTTCTAATGCAGGGAAACTCGGTCTTGACGAGGGTTTTTTTGACAGCCACGATATCCATATCCACGTTCCTGCAGGTGCCATACCCAAGGACGGTCCGTCAGCCGGAGTTACCATGCTGACAGCTTTGACTTCCCTGGTCCGGGGGATTCCGGTCAAAACCCGGCTGGCCATGACCGGTGAGATCACTTTGCGGGGGGAAGTCCTTCCCGTGGGCGGCATCAAGGAAAAGGTCATTGCGGCACACCGGGCCGGGATCAAGACCCTGATCCTCCCCAAATGGAATGAAAAGGACATGGAAGATATCCCGGCCAACATCAAGGAGGTCATGACCTTCCATTTTACCGACAAGATGCACGACGTGGTCAGGCTTGCCCTGAACAACAACAGATAGGGGGCAAGGTTGAAGCAGAGGTTCTGGACAATCCTTTTTGCAGGTGCGCTCACAGCTTTCATTATGGCCGGTTGTTCCAGGACTCCCCCGCCCCAGGGCCCGGCACCCGGCAAGCCTCCGCCAAAGGAGTCGGCCACCAGCCGACCCTACCAGATAGCCGGCAAGACCTACCATCCCCTGACCAGTGCCGACGGCTTTGTCCAGAAGGGGATTGCCTCCTGGTATGGAAAGGATTTTCACGGCAGGAAAACAGCCAACGGTGAGATTTACGACATGTATGCCATCACTGCCGCCCACAAAACCCTCCCCCTGGGAACCTGGGTCCGGGTGGAAAACCTGGACAACGACTCCGATGTGGTTGTCCGGGTCAATGACAGGGGGCCTTTTGTGGAGGGCCGTATCATCGATCTTTCCTACACGGCTGCAAAAAAGATCGGTATTGTGGGGCCCGGAACAGGACCGGTCAGGGTGGTTGCCCTTGGAAAGGCAGCAGAACAGACAACACCTGACAGCACCCCCTCTGGGTATACTCCAGTGGATTACTGGAAGGGAAACTTTACCGTCCAGGTGGGTGCATTCCAGGACAGGACCAATGCTGAACGGCTCAGGGCAAGGCTTTCCGCCGTTTACCCCAACACCCATATCACGGTCTTCACTGACGGCAGGGGTACCTTTTACCGCGTTCGTACGGGACAGTACACCGACCTGACCGATGCCGAATCCTTTGCCCGGGAACTGGAGTCCGCCGGTGCCAGGAGTCCGTTCGTTGTCGGAGAATAGCAAGCCCTTGACCTACACGGTGTTTCTTGACCGGGACGGCGTCATCAACCGGGATTCCCCGGATTACATCAAGCATCGGGACGAGTTCCATTTTATTCCTGGAAGCTGCGAGGCTATTGCCCTGCTGACCCGGGCCGGATGTGATGTGATCGTCATTACCAACCAGTCGGCTGTGGGCAGGAACATGACAACGCCTGCGGAACTTGACCGGATTTTTGAGAAAATGAGGGTCGGTGTAACAGCGGCCGGCGGTGTTATCAAAGCGGTTTTTTTCTGCCCACACACACCTGAGGACGGGTGTTCCTGCCGGAAACCCAAGCCGGGTCTTATCCTCCAGGCTGCCAGACAGTACGCCATTGATCTAAAACACTCCTGTATGGTGGGAGACAGCGCCAGGGACCTGGAGTGCGGTGCCAGGGCCGGCTGTGGAGCCATCATTCTGGTTCAGCCGGATATCTCCCCGGAAACTGCCAAGGCCATGGATCTGAAGAGAAGGGGAATAGATCCTGACCATGTTGCCCTTGATCTCATGGACGCTACCCTGTGGATACTGAAAACCGTGAACTCCGCCCCTGGAAAACCATGATCACGATCACAGGCATCCTGGACAAAATAACCTACCAGAACCCGGACAACCAGTACACCATTGCCAGGATCAAGACACGGGATGTCAAGGACGGCGTAACGGTTGTGGGCTATCTGGCCGGGGTGGCCCAGGGCGAAACCCTGAAACTCAAGGGAGCCTGGGTGACCCATGCCAAATACGGGGACCAGTTCAAGGTAGATTCTTATGAGGTGACGCTGCCGGCATCGGTTTCAGGCATCCGTCGCTACCTGGCATCGGGTATCATCAAGGGCATCGGGAAATCCATGGCTGAAAAGATTGTGGATTCCTTCCAGGACAGGGCACTGGACATCATCGAGAACGAACCCGACAGGCTCAGGGAGATCAGCGGCATCGGCAAGGCCAAGCTGGAACAGATCGTCCGAGCTTGGAACCAGCACCATTCCGTGCGCCGGGTCATGCAGTTTCTCCAGGAGAATGAGGTCGGGGTTTTCCATGCTTCGGTCATCTTGAAGTACTACGGTTCCCAGGCCATGGATATCCTGAAGAACAGTCCCTATGCACTGTCCCGGGATATTCCGGAAGCCGGATTTGCCGTTGCCGATGCCATTGCCCTGAAAGCCGGCTTCCAGCGGGACGACCCGGAACGGATCAAGGCCTGCCTGGTATACCTGCTCCTGAAATCCGAAGGGGACGGCCACGTTTATGCGGACAGGGATGACCTTATCCAGCGGTGCTTCCAGCTGACTTCGGCATCGGTCGAGGACATGGACAAGGCCCTGGCCGTCCTGGAAACCGGGGGCGAGATCGTGTGCGAAAACCGGGACGTATATCTGAAGCGGCTCTACACTGCTGAAACCGGAATAGCCCTCAAGCTCAAGGCCATGCTGACGGTCAAGGTGAGCGAGTGGGGTCTGGACCGGGACGCCATTACAACGGAAGTCATGTCACGGCTGGCCGTTCAGCTGTCACCGGAGCAGCAGGAAGTGGTGTGCCAGGTCCTGGCCCATCGGGTGGTGGTTATCACCGGGGGGCCGGGAACAGGAAAAACCACCCTGATCCGGGCCATCTGTGCCGTGTTCAGCAGGCTCCGCCAGAAGATCCTTTTGTGCGCTCCCACAGGAAGGGCTGCCCGCCGCCTGTCCCAGGTCACAGACCGGAAAGCCGCCACCCTCCACAAGCTGCTCCTGTATGATCCCGAGAGCGAATCCTTTGCCAGGAACCGGTCCAACCCCCTGGAAGCCGACGTCATCATCGCGGATGAAGCATCCATGGTGGACACCATGCTCATGTATCACCTGGTCCAGGCTGTTCCGGTGAATGCCGTACTCATCCTGGTGGGGGATATTTTCCAGCTGCCGTCGGTGGGACCGGGCAATGTCCTGGCCGACGTCATCAACTCCGGCAGTGTAACGGTTTTTTCCCTGACCAAGATTTTCCGCCAGGCCGAACAGAGCCCCATTGTCATGAACGCCCACTGCATCCGGCGGGGCGAGATGCCGAGCCTTGAAAGGAATCCGGAGTCCCAGGGGCTTTCAGAGTTTTACTTTATCGAAAACACGGCCCCCCAGCGGGTTGTGGAAACCATTACGGAACTTTGCGGCAAACGGATCCGCAACGCCTTTCCCCACATTGACGAAATCCAGGTCCTGACCCCCATGCACCGGGGTGAGACCGGAACCATCAACCTGAACCAGAAACTCCAGCAGGTGCTCAACGACCGCCCCGGTGGCATCGAAGCCCGGGGGTTCACCTTCAAGACCGGAGACAAGGTGATGCATCTGAAGAATAATTACCAGAAAGAGGTGTTCAACGGCGACATCGGCCTGGTTCACGAGGTGGATGCCTCGGAAAACAGGGTGTCTGTGGACTATGACGGACGCATCGTGGATTACGACATCCTTGAGCTGGACGAGCTGACCCTGGCCTATGCGATATCTGTCCACAAATCCCAGGGCTCGGAATACTCGGCTGTTGTTCTGGCCATCACCACACTGCATTTCCCCATGCTTCAGAGAAACCTTCTGTACACGGCCCTGACCCGGGGCCGGGACCTGGTGATCCTGGTGGGTTCACGCAGGGCTGTGGAGATCGCCCTGAACAACACCCGGACCGATCAGCGCCTGTCCAGGCTGTGCCGGAGGCTGGAGACGGCCCTGGGTGGGAAGCCTGGAAGCCTTTCCCAGGTCAGTGACCTCATACTTGTGGATGAACCGCTGAATGAATCAAAGGGTAAACCCGACCAAAAACCCCCGGATCCGCCTGGCCCGGGTTCGGAGCCCTGAATGCCCAAAGGGGCGGCTGCCTGGGGGAAAATTATTTTTCAGGTCAGAAGGGTTTCTGGAGAACAACCACATCCTGGAATTCGTGTCCGGCAGGGACAATGTCCAGAATCTTGAAAAAGCGTCCCCAGGTATTTTCAATGTATGCGGTTGAATGGAACACCACCGTATTGTAGATGTCCGCAGTTTTCCACCGGAACACGGTTTTTTCATGGGGCATGTCCCGGCTGAACAGGTCATACCCGACGTCATATTCTTCGATCACGGGATTCAGGGCTATCCATTGGTCCGCCGCCCATTTGACCTGGGGAAAGCGAGGGGAGGCGGGGTTGAAACTCTTCCATGAACTGTCACCCAGAACCGTCAGATAGGCAATGCCTCCTGGTTTGAGTATCCTGCTCAGCTCAGCAAGCCACCCCAGCTCGAATTCATCCAGGTGGGTGAACACGGAAAAGGCATAAACCAGGGACATGGTCTTATCCGGCACCGGAAGGCTCGGCAGGATGGTGTTTTGAAAAATTTTCATGGAACCCGGAAGGTAGCGTCTTGCCCATTCGATATGAAACCCGTTGATATCGGATCCCCATACGTCCAGGTCCTTTTCCTGGCACCGGAAATGACGCAGTACCCTGCCCGAGGCACACCCCATTTCAAACACGGCGTCACCTAAGGCAAGCGGGGCGGCGTTATCCCTGAGCACCTTTTTGATGGACAGGTAATCCATGAGCCCGCCCAGCCAGTAATCAAAATGGCGGTCATCACAATACCCTTCCCGGTCCTTTGTCTGGGGAAGGGGAAATGTGTCCCGGGCCACATAGTCACTGAGATCGGTTTCCAGAAGGGTTTCTTTAAAATTGGAAAAGGTTTTTGCAGCCGGTTGATGAACGCCTGCAGGCTCAAGAACCTCAAAGGTTTTTAACATGGCGTTCTGGGTGTTCATGGCCAGGGCGCCCATGGGATTTGCCGGGGTTGCTTTTGTTTTCAGGGCAGTTATGCTGCTTGTAATATCATTTTTCAATGTATGCTGCAACCTGCGGAGCGTGTCTGGAAAGTCCATGTCGTTATTCACCACTTCCTTGATGATATGTTTCACACCTTCTCTGTGGGACAGCCAGTGGGCCAGGCGTTGTTTAGCCCTGTTTATTCTGACGGCTACTCTGCTTTTCAACATAGTTTTTTTCCTTTATACACCCCGGGGGGGCTTCCAGGGAGTCGGCCTGTTTTCGTGTTCTATCCAGGGTGACGGTCGCACCGTATTCCCTTTAGCATGATTTGTTCAATTTTAAAAAGAAATTTCTAGGACCAAACCGATTCTTTCCCATTTAAAAAGGTTTTGACAAGGCATGCTTAAAAGCTTATGAAACACCCCATGCAGATTAAGGGATACCTTTATATTTTTATGGCAGCCGGGTTGTGGGCCTTTATCGGGCCCTTGGGGAAAATGGCTTTTGCCCAGGGGATTACCCCCTTGGAGGTGGCATTCTGGCGTGCAGTACTGGCCTGGCTCTGTTTCGGGACTCAGGCAGTGATCCAGCGGCGGGTCAGGGTAAGCCCGGGGGACCTTCCCAGGCTTGCCCTGTTCGGATTCCTGTGCGTCACCCTGTTTTACGGCTCCTACCAGGTTGCCGTGGAAAAGGGGGGGGCGGCCCTGGCATCGGTACTCCTGTACACGGCCCCTGCATGGGTGGTTCTGCTCTCCTGGCTGGTTCTCAAGGAATCCCTGACCCGTCTCAAGATCACGGCCCTGATTTTTACCATCACCGGGGTCACCCTTATTGCGGCCAACTCGGGTTCCGGCTTTTCACTGGGGAGCGGTGTGGGTTTTTCAGCCGTTGCCTTTGGCCTGCTGTCGGGCTTCTGCTATTCCCTGTACTATATCTTCGGTAAGATGTTCTCGGACCGGTATTCTGCGCCGGTACTGTTCCTGTATATCCTTCCCTTTGGAGCCCTGTGCCTTTTTCCCTTTGTTTCCTTTGCGGAAAAAACACCGGAAGCCTGGACCGCCCTTGTCCTTCTGGCGGTGTTCTGCACCTTTGGTGCCTACCACAGTTACTATGCGGGCCTGAAGATCATCGAGGCCGGCAGGGCATCCATTCTGGCCACAACAGAGCCTGTTCTGGCAGCCCTGGTTGCCTGGGTCTGGTGGGGGGAAAGTTTCACCCTGGCCGGTTATGCCGGAAGTCTCCTGATTCTGGTTGCCGTGGTCCTGATGATCCGGAAATGAGGGCTCAGGCTTTCAGTGCTTTCTGGATGGTTTCACCCAGCTTCTGGATGGTATAGGGTTTTTTGATGTAGGACGCTGCCCCCAGCGCCACGGTTTTTTCCACTTCGGCGGACCTGGAATAGCCGCTGGCAATGACAGCTTTCTGATCGGGTGCTACGGCCAGAATCCTCTTGTAGGTTTCCAGGCCTCCCATGCCCGGATCCATGATCATGTCCAGGAGAATAAGATCCACCCGGTTCCGGGTAACATGCTCAACAGCCAAAGGGCCGCTGGCAACCGCGACAGCCGAATAGCCCAGGGCCTTGAGCAGGGATGTTGCTATTTCCCTCTGATCCGGTTCGTCATCCACTACCAGGATGGTCTCGTTGTTTCCCTTGAGGGAGTCGATGTCCAGGGTGTTGAGGCGATGGGGTCCTGTCTGAATGTGTACGGACCGGAAATACAGGAGAAAGCTGGTCCCTGAAGGGCCTGTTTTGACATCAATATACCCGCCGTGGTCCTGGACGATATTCCAGACGATGGCAAGGCCAAGTCCTGTTCCGCTGCGGCCCAGGGCCTTTTTGGTGAAAATGGCTCAAATATCCGTTCAAGATCCGCATCCTGGATTCCGGGCCCGTTGTCTGATACGGACAGTTCCGTATACTCACCGGGAACCACCCGGTCATACCCCCTGACAGGGGTGTCAAGGAACCGGTTCCGGGAGGACAGGATGACCTCGGGTTCCGGGGTCTGTTCCACGGCCTCAACCCCGTTGTAGACCAGGTTCATGATAATTTTATTGATATGAACCGGAGAGGCGTTGATATGGAGGGCTTCTGGATCAAGATCGTGCAACACCGTTACCCAGGGATAGCTTTTCATAAGGCTGGCTTGCTCCGGAGACCCCAGGTAGTTCATGACAGCGGTATTCAGGGATACCGGTTCCATGGTGGCGGCAACGCCCCTGGCAATGGTGATCAGGTCGCTGACCACAGCCGCGGCCTTATTTCCCGACGATTGAATGATCTCCAGGGCTTTCCGGGTCTCCATATCGAGGTTGTCGTTCAGGAGAAGAAGTTCCGGATAGGATACGATACCCGACAGGATGTTGTTGAGATCATGGGCAACACCGCCGGCCAAAAGGCCCATGGCCTCCATTTTCCGGGTCCGGGCCAGCTGCTCCTGGAGCCGTTCCCTTTCCTTCTCACCCCTTCGGATGGCTGACAGGTCCATGTCCATGGAGTAAAGGACCGGGTCCTTTCCCCTGGGCCGCAGGATAGCCCTGGATGAAAGAACAGGGATCGTGGTATTGTCCTTACGCCTTAAAACCACTTCCTGGATACTCGTGATGGTATTGGACTCCAGGGCACGGGAGACAGCGTCTTTGAACGAAGACTTCAGGTCGTCCGGCACGATGAGATCAAGCAGGTTCTGTCCCACAGCTTGCTGGCGTGTATACCCGTAAAACAGCTCACTGCCCCGATTCCAGTAGTCCACAATCAGGTCCTGCCGATACCCCTGGACCGCGATGGTTGGTGTGGTGTCCAGGAGGGTGCGGAACCGTTTTTCACTTTCCCTTAAGTCCTGGAAAAGCTTCTCCCGTTCTTGGACCATGGTGTTTGCAAGGGCAGCCAGGTCCTGGAATTCCGTATAGTGGAGTGTTGACCCATCGATTTCACCCGCACCCGAGGCTGCATCCCGGAAAAAGGATGAAAACTGTTCAAAGCTCTGGGCGGCTTTCACCTTTATTTTTCCCGCGATCAGGAGGATGAGCACCAGCAGCGACAGGGCTATTCCGGCGATCACCGTCATCTGCCGGATAAGTTGCTGGTTAAGCTGGTCCTTTTTCTCCCGTATTCCAGTCTCGATGTCATCCAGGTAAACCCCTGACCCGATAATCCAGTTCCATTCCGGGATGGCCCTGAGAAAGGAAATTTTCGGGGTGACCTTGCCGGTGGAGGGTTTTTTCCAGGAATAGGTGATAAAATCCCCCTGGGGTGCGGCTGCAGCCTGTTTCATCTGGCGGTAAAAGGCATCCCCGTCGGTGAGGGTCACATTCAGAATATTTTCACCCTTGAGATCTGTTTCAATGGGGTGCATGAGAAAAACACCGCTGCTGTCCAGGACGAACAGGTAGCCGTCCTGGCCTTTCCGGATATGGGCCATGCGGTTCAGAAGTTCCTGCTGAAGGTCTGTTTCGATGCGGGTCTGGTCATCATGGCATCCCAGGAACCAGTCAAAGGGTTCAAAATAGACAATGTACAGAATGCATGGCTGGGGATGATCAGAAATACCCGATGCAAGTTCGACAAACCCTTCGCCCTTCCCCTGGAGTTCCTGGATGGCGGCCATAAAGGGAAAGCCCTGTGCAGGGCCTCCTGTGCAGGGTTTTCCTTCCTGGTCCGGTGCCGGGGGAAACAGCTCCCAGGCTCCATTACTGGATGCGGCAATGTAGAAGCCCCGGTCGTTGAAGAACCGCATGGGCCGGAGAGCATCCTTTACCACCCGGCGCAGTTCCATGGGATTCATGGTGGATGCGTTATTGTCGACAATGGATCGGGCAATATCAACGGCGTTATGCGCCCGTGATTTCAGTTTTGATTTCAGGTGGTCCCTGAGTTGGTCCCTCTGGACGTCCACCTGGTGACAGGCATCATCTACCAGGTTTTTTGCCAGGTTCTTCTTTTCACGGGTGTGGGATTGGATGAACTCGCCGGACTGGGTATCGGCATACCAGATATTGTGGGAGATCCAGAACCCGGCCATTACGAAAACAGCAAGCAGAGCGATGCTGAGCATGCTGAGAAAAGCGGTAACGGCAATACTGATCCGGGTTGCCGGTTTTATGGATCCCGGGGATTTATGGTTTTTCATTGAGATTGCACATATCGGAGTTAATGGTGTTGATAATGGCAATAAACCCTGCCGGATCCCTGTAATCCCTGCTGCTGAGATCAATGGTCAAACCCCGCGCTCCTGGCCTGGAACCCGCAGCCATGGCCTGGTCCCATATCCGGGAAACACCCTGGCTGTCCAGCCTTCCTTTGGGAGTCAGGGTCAGGTCGGCTCCACTGTCGATCTGGTCTGGTATGTGGACATGGGAGAGCATAGAGCCTATCTTTATCCGCACCTCTATCCCATGTCAAACAAAACCCTTTTTCTTGATCATGGTTCAAATAGAGGTCATACTCCATTCAAATGTTGCGTTTTTTTAAAGAGTATCCGGGGGGAGTTAATGGCATGAAGCGGTGCGATTCTGGTGAATTCCGGGATTGTGGCCTCAGGTGCTGCGGCATCTGTCTACTGACGGGTCCTTGCAGGTATTTTTCAATCGGAAATGGCGGTTGGGCTGTGCTTCAATTGTCGGGGGAAGTGGTAAATGCCAAAAAATGCATGCTGTCCTTCAAGGCAGGGGTCAGAGGAGCGGCAAAGATGCTTCCTGGGCGTTGAGCCATGGCCTGTCCCTGGTTTTTTCATGGGGGAAAACTTTTCTCTTTAAATTATTCTATATTTATGGCAATCAAAACCATGGGTTATTTTTTTTCGCTTTGACCGTCTGCCTGCTGGCGCGATAGAAATCTGTGACCGGAACGGCGCATCCGCCCTGCAGCACAGCATTGGATGCACAGGAGCCGTCACGCACCTAGGAGAGATGCCATGAAAAACCTGTTTCAATCTCTTGTTCTGTTTATGGTTGTTTTGATCCTGTCCATGGTTGTACAGGCAGTTCCTGTTGCAGCCGAAAACAGCGGGAAATCAATCCTGCTCATCCTGGACTGCTCCGGCTCCATGTGGGGTAAGGTGGACGGCCAGCCCAAGATAGATCTGGCCAAACAGGTTACCCGGGAGCTGATGGCAGAGATCCCGCCACGCATACAGGTGGGGCTCATGGCCTATGGCCACCGGAAAAAGGGGGACTGCCAGGATATCGAACTCATCGGCAGCCCTGGAACATCTGTTTCTGACCTGGATCATGCGGTTACAGGTCTTACGGCCAGGGGCAAGACTCCCATCACCGGTTCCCTGAACCGGGCAGGAGAACTGCTGTCCTCCCTTGGGGGGGAGACAACGCTGGTGCTTATCAGCGACGGCCTGGAGACCTGCGGGGGAGATCCCTGCCAGGTGGCCGGAACGCTCAAGGCAGGACACGGCAGCCTGATCGTCCACGTCGTGGGTTTTGATGTCAGCCAGGCCGAGGCGGCCCAGCTCCGGTGCATTGCCACCAATGGCGGTGGCCGATATTTCCAGGCCGGCAATCTCCTTGAGCTGAAGACAGCCCTGGGTGACATCAAGAGCTCCGTGGTCGAGGAAAAACCTCTGCCGCCCGCTCCCGAGGTCGCGGAAGCAGCCGTGTCGTCCACATCCACATCAAAGACCATCCGGATAGCCGGTCCCGGTACGGTCAGGTTGAAACTGGCGTCCTGGGCCAGAATGCCACGGTCCTGGACCCTGGTGGAGGCTGAAACCGGAACGGAAGCCGCCTCAGGAAACCTTGACCAGCTCAAGGCCAGAGCCGGAGAGTACCAGATCGTCTGGCGGCAGAGCGAGCATGGCCACCAGCCGGTCCTGCTGAGTGAGGCGGTCAGGGTAAAAAGCGGACAGACCGTGGATGCCGCCATTGATACCGGTATCAGGATAACCGTTCCCAAGGGTTTAAAAGCGCCCAGGTCCTGGTACCTGACAGAGCCTGACACCGGGGAAAAGGCCATGGTTGTTTTCGGGGCCGTTGACGCTCAGGTGGCGCCTTCAGGGGACTTTGACCTCTGGTGGCACCAGGATGAACACCAGACGGCCCCGGTCAACACCGGCCGGATCACGCTGGCGAGCAGCCAGCTGACCGATGTGGTGCTGGATTACGGCGTGAGCCTTCAGCCCGCGGACTGGCTGAAAGGCATATACCTCTACACCCTGGTGGACGAAAAGGGCAACAGCCTGGTCTTCAGGTGGAACGCCGTCGGTCCCCAGATCGTGCTGCCCGGCAGGTACAGGCTGGTGATCAGACCCTCCGAGCACGGCAACAACGACCTGGACTGGGGCGAGGTTGTTGTCCCGCCCCATGGTTTTGCCCAGGTGCCGATCAACTCCGGGGCCAGGTTCCTGCACCAGGAAAAGGCAGAACCGCCCTATGCCATCATTTTTGTCAACCTGGACAATAAAGGGGAGTATATGGCCAGGCAGACCTGGGACCCCCTGCCCCTGCCCCCGGGGCGCTACCGTCTTGACTGGTGGGAGTCCGAGCACGGCAGCCAACGTCAGACCCTGGCCGAAGAGATCGTTGTTGAACCCGGGAGCATTCTGGAGGTTGAACTTTAACTCAGCAATTTCGCGCCTGGCAACGAAAGACAACTCCCCCGTGGATGGCGTAGCGCTGGATCCGGAATATCTGTCCCTTTGGTTCAGTCAATTGAGCGGTTCTCTTCCACGGCATGACAGGCCACCTGGGTTCCGTTCTCCAGGGTCGTCAGCCTGGGAACCTCGGCTCTGCACCGGTCGTTAGTAAAATAACACCGCTTGTGGAACACGCAACCCGTCGGCAGATTGACCGGGGTGGGCACTTCACCCTTGAGTTTGATATTTTTGGCACGTTTCTCCCCTACCCTGGGAATGGCCGTGAGCAGGGCCCGGGTGTAGGGGTGGCGCGGAGTCTCGAACAGGTCCCGGGTTTTGGCCACCTCGCACAGGGTGCCCAGGTACATGACGGCCACCCGGCTTGAGATGTGCCGCACAACAGACAGGTCGTGGGTGATGAACAGGTAGGTGAGCCCCCTGGTCCTGCCGGCATCCATGAGCAGGTTCAGGATCTGGGCCTGGATGGAGACGTCCAGGGCCGATACGGGCTCGTCAGCTACGATGAGCTCCGGGTCCAGGATCAGGGCCCGGGCGATGCTGATCCTCTGGCGCTGGCCCCCGGAAAATTCGTGGGGGTACCGGGCGCTCCAGGCCGGATCTACCCCGACCTGTTCCATGACCGATGCCACCTTGTCCAGGACCGCCGTATCGTCCATGGCCGGGTTGTGGAACCTGAGAGGCTCTTCCAACGTCTGTTTTACGGTCTTTCTCGGGTTCAGGGACGCATAGGGGTCCTGGAAAATCATCTGCATTTTTTTCCGGAACGGGAGCATCTTTGCATGGCTCAGGCGGTCGATGCGTTTGTCCCTGTAGTAGACGGATCCGGAGTTGGGGGGGTACAGTCCCAGCACCACCCGGGCCAGGGTCGACTTGCCGCATCCGCTTTCTCCCACCACGCTCAGGGTCTCGCCGCTGTTAATGGTCAGGGACACGTCGTTTACAGCCTTTACCGTGGTCTTTTCCCGGGTGATCCTACCGCCTTTGAAGGTCAGCTGCTCCAGGAACCCGCCGGAAATGTCAAAGTGTTTGACGATGTTTTTTATGGTCAGTATGGGCTTTGTGGAAGTCATGGGTTCCTTGAAATCATGTGGCAGGCTGCAAGCACACCATTGCCGGTTGGAACAAGCTCAGGGACCCGGGTTTCGCAGATGGGCCCCTTGATGGTACACCTGGGGTTAAAGGAGCAGCCCGGTGGAATCTGGGTCAGGTTGGGCATCATTCCCGGGATCTGGTAAAGCCTTTCTCCGGGTTTCATAACTCCGGGCAGGGACTTGATCAGTCCCTTGGTGTAGGGGTGAGCCGGATTTTTTATGATGGCCTCGGTCTGTCCCTGTTCAATGATTTTTCCGGCATACATGACAGCCATCTTTTCCGTGACCTGGGATACCACGCCCAGGTCGTGGGTGATGAGGATCAGGCCCATGGATTCGTCCTCGCACAGCTCCTGGAGAAGATCCATGATTTCTGCCTGGATGGTCACGTCCAGGGCGGTTGTAGGCTCGTCGGCAATGATCAGGGCCGGATCCGTGATCAGGGAAATGGCGATGATGATCCTCTGGCGCATGCCGCCTGAAAACTCGTGGGGGTATTGGCCGAGCCGCGTTTCAGGAGACGGAATACGGACTTTTTTCAACTTTTCCAGGGCAATGGTCTCGGCTTCCCGGGTGGTGATGCTCCTGTGGGCTTTCAGGGTTTCCACCATCTGGGTGCCGATGGTAAACAGCGGGTTCAGGGTCATCATGGGATCCTGGAAAATCATGCAGATCCGGTTTCCCCGGATCTGGCGCATCTCGGACCCTGTCAGGGAGCTGATCTCCCGTCCGTTGAACAGGATGCGGCCCCCGGCAATGTACCCGGGTTTGCTGAGCAGGTTGATGATGGCAAATCCCGTGACCGACTTGCCTGCGCCGCTCTCACCCACGATGCCCATGCGTTCACCCTGTTCCAGGGAGAAGCTGATTCCGTCGATGGCTGTCAGGTCACCGCTACGCAGGGCAAAGTTGACATAAAGATTCTCCACTTCCAGAAGGTGGGTCATGAAGATTATCCTTTATACAGTTTCGGGTTGAGCACATCCCTGAGCCAGTCACCGAGCAGGTTGATGACCAGTACAAACAAGATGAGGAAGATTCCCGGGAAAATGGTTATCCACCAGGATCCGGAAAAGATGTATTCAAACCCGGATTTGATCAGGGAGCCAAGGGACGGCCGGGTCACGGGCATGCCCAGCCCCAGGAAGGACAATGCCGCTTCGCTCATCACGGCGTTGGCCACCTGGATGGTGGAGATGACCAGGACCGAAGTCAGGGTGTTGGGAAGCACGTGCCGTATCATGATGACTGACCGGGACAGTCCGATGACCCTGGCGGCCTCCACGTATTCCTTGGATTTTTCTCCCATGACCGATGCCCGGATTGTCCGGGCGTAGATGGGCCATTCCGCTAGTCCGATGATGATGATGAGCAGGGGGATGGCCAGTTTTTCATAGGAACCGATGCCGAACATGATCTGGAAAATGGCACTGATGAAAATGGCTACCATGAGGTAGGGAAAGGAGAACTGGATGTCGGCGATGCGCATGAGCACGGCATCCACCTTGCCGCCGATATACCCTGCCGTGAGTCCCACCCCGATTCCCAGGACAGCCTGGAGAATCACGGCGCCGATGCCGATGAGAACCGAGATCCGGAGACCGTAGATCATTGTGGACAATAGATCTCGCCCCATGTTGTCCGTTCCCAGAAGGAATTTTTCGGACCCGCCCTCCTGCCAGGACGGCGGTATCTCGGAATTCATGAGGTCCACGGTGTTTGCATCATAGGGGTTGTAGGGCGAAACCAGTGGGGCTGTGATGCTCAGAAGCAGGAAAACCACAAGGACAATGAAACTTATCATGGCTGTCCGGTCGCGCTTGAAACTGTAAAACAGGTAGGAGTTCCTGAAACGGTGGATGGCTTTTTTCATTTTCGCCCTGCTATGCGGATGGTTGGGTTGATAAAGCCGTAGATGATATCCACCACGGTGTTGACAAGGACAAAGACCGACCCGACAACAATGAGGTAGGCGATGAGCAGGGAAATGTCGGAACGTTCAACAGCCTCCAGGAACATGAATCCCATGCCCTGCCACTGGAACACGGTTTCCGTGAGAATGGTGAATGCGAACATGATGCCGATCTGGACCCCGAATACCGTGATGACCGGCAGCAAGGTATTCTTGAAGGCATGGACCAGCCAGATTCTCATGGGGTGAAGCCCTTTTGCCCAGGCGAATTTGATGTATTCCGTTTCCAGGACCTCCATCATCTCCGACCGGATCAAACGGATGAACAGGGGCAGCATGATGGAGGCCAGGGCCGTGCACGGCAGGA
Source organism: Pseudomonadota bacterium (assembly GCA_043806875.1). Classification (GTDB taxonomy): domain Bacteria; phylum Desulfobacterota; class Desulfobacteria; order Desulfobacterales; family Desulfobacteraceae; genus JAZDGN01. The sequence continues at coordinate 33,448 of JAZDGN010000055.1, read as the reverse complement.
TCAGGTGTTTGAGGCCGTCTGTTGTGAGAAAGCCCGACTGCCACCAGCCGTTGCCGAACAGGTCAACGGTTTCACCCCTGCCGTAGGACGGCAACCAGTGGAGCTGTACCCCGAAGATGTAGATGAGCATGATGGCCGTGAGAAAGACCGGCATGGACACCCCCAGGGTGCTGAGTCCCATGGTCAGCCGGGACAAAAGACTCCTCGGCCTCAGGGCCGTGTACATACCCAGGGGGATGGAAACCAGGATGATGATCATGGCGGCGCCGAAAACCAGCTCCAGGGTTGCCGGCGCCTTGGCGATGATGACGTCCATGGCCGGCCGTTTATGAAAAAAGGATAGTCCCAGGTCCCCGTGGGCAGCGGCCTTTACAAACCGCATGTACTGCTTCATGAACGGGTCGTTGAGCCCGAGACGGTTACGGATCACCTCCCGCTCGTCAGCCGTGACCCGCTCTCCCACCAGGTCCCTGACCGGATCGCCTATCCTGTTTTTGATGGCGAATCCGATCAGGCTGATGATCAGCATGACAAACAGGGCCTGGGTGATGCGCCGTATGATGAAGGCAACCATTATTTAAAGACAATGTCTCCAAAGTACGGGAAGTTCATGGTGTTAATGATCTCGGCAATGCCCAGGCCCTTTTTGCCGGCATAGGAGTGGTTCTGCCAGTGGAACGGTATAAATGCGGCGTCGTCATACAGGATCTGTTCAACTTCCTGGAGCATGAGGGCGCGTTTGGCAAGATCGGTTTCGGACTGGGCAGCCAGGACAAGCTGGTCAACTTTCTTGTTGCAGTAATTTCCGCTGTTGTACTGGCCGTATCCGGTTTCCTTGTTGGGGCACATGACCAGGAATTCCGAGAAGTTACCGGAATCCTCGGTGTCCGAGTGCCATCCGATCATCTGAATGTCTGCAGCCCTGGCATCGAATTCATCCCAGTACTGGGCCTTGGGCATGGTCTTTAAATTGACTTTTATGTTGATTTTGGCCAGCATCTGGGCAGCTGCCTCTGCGATCTTCTCATCATTGACATATCGGTTGTTGGGGGCGATCATGGTGCACTCAAACCCTTTTTCAAGCCCGGCTTCCTTCATGAGGGCCTTGGCTTTGTCAAGGTTATACCTGGGTTTCAGGCTGGCCTTGTATCCTGCATAGCCTTCCGGGCTCTGCTGGGCCGCAACCGTTGCCGTTCCCTTCATGATCCTGTCCACGATGCCGGCATTGTTGATGGCGTAAACCATGGCCTGGCGAACCCGGATATCCTTGAATTCGGCTTTTCTTTCCTGGTTAGTCTGCAGGGTGATGATGCGGCCGCCGTTGCAGGTTACCAGTTTTACGTTGGCATCTCCGTCAACCCTGGAAAAATCCTGGGGAGGCACCGGGGAGATGAAGTCCACATCCCCGGAAAGGAGGGCTGCGACTCGGGTGGCATCCTCTTTGATGGGGGTCAGGATCATGGTGTCCACATTACCGGGGGATTTGGTGTCCCAGTAGTCCTTGAACCGTTCGAAAACCATTTTAACACCGGCCTCACGTTCCACAACCCGGAAAGGCCCGGTACCGGATTCATGGTTCAGGGAAAAGGAGGGGCCGATCTTCACGATGGCATCCTTGGGCTGCCCGGTTTCGTCGTTGCCGGTGTAGAACTCGCTGTCCATGGCGAAAAAGTAGGTGGCCATGTTGAGGAGCAGGGCATAGGGTTTTGCTGTTACGATGTCAACGGTGTAGTCGTCGATGACGGCAACACCCACAAAGGGTTCGATCAGGCCTTTGTAGTCCACGCTTTTTCTCATGCGGTCAAAGGTCCACTTGACGTCTTTGGCCGTAAAGGTGTTTCCGGAGTGGAACTTCACACCCTGGCGCAGGTAGAACCGCATGCGGTATTCGTTAATCCTCTCCCATTTTGTGGCCAGCCGGGGTTCAAAGGTCATTTCCTTGGTCCAGCGGACAAGGGGATCAAAGCACCAGTGGGAGAGCTGGAGCATGCCGCCGGAAAGCTGAACATGAATGTCAAGGGATACCGGATCGGCGTCCAGTCCGACCTTCAAGGTCTTTGCGCCTGCGGAAAGACTTACGGATAACACCATGATAAGACTCAACCCAATTAAAACAATCTTTTTCATCCTCTCCTCCTGAAATGTCAAATTAACATACAAAGACAGTTTGCTGAAAGGCTTGCCGTTCAGCCCATAAAAACAGATTTTAGCCGTGAATTCCTGGATCGGAATAAATGTATCAAGGGAATGGCTCCGGGTCAAGAAATATACCTATGTTTGGCTGTTTAACAGATGTGGATAAAAAAGACCTGGCTATGAATAAGACAACGGCCAGGCTTTTCAGGTATTGTTTAAGGGCGTTAGAAGAAAAAATGTTCTGTACCGAAAATACCTGTTGACTATCTGCTCACTAGATGTAATGAATGAATATTCATTTTTGTTGTAAACGGAAACCAGGATGAAAAAACACTTTTCAAATCAAGAACAGAATACGTTAAACCATCGGTTTATATTCTGTTTAAACGGATCGTACGAACTTGTTTTTCAAGGGAAGCCGGATCGTATTCTTCCGTTGAAACAGACTTTTCAGTATGAGGATTCATTCATAACTGCATCCGAGACTGATATCCGGAAGGTTTTACGCAACAATAATTTATCCACAAATGATTTACAGGAGAGGGAATAGGCCATGGCACAGTTTATATCTGACAGACGGGATATCGATTTTGTACTTCACGAGCAGCTCGAGGCAGAGACGCTGGCATCACGTTGTGAAGCGTTTGAGGAGTTCAACAAAAAAACCATTGATCTGATTGTATCCGAGGCTCGGAATCTTGCAGTCAAGGAAATTCTTCCCACCCAGAAGGAAGGTGATGAAAAGGGGTGCGTGCTGGAAAACGGGAAGGTAACCACGCCGGAATCCTTTAAGCGCCTCTATAACCTGTTCAACGAAGGGGAGTGGCTGGCCATGAACGAGAGCCCCGAGTGGGGCGGTCAGGGCATGCCCAGGACCATTGCATCGGCTGCAGCAGAGTATTTCAACGGTGCCAACTACCCGTTCATGATGTATCCGGGATTGACCCATGGTGCCGGTAAACTGGTTCTGGAGTTCGGTACGGATAAGCAGAAAAAACTGTTCCTGAAAAACATGTTTTCCGGGAAATGGGCCGGCACCATGCTGCTCACGGAACCCGGTGCCGGTTCCGATGTCGGAGCTCTGACAACCAGTGCAAAACCAAATAGCGACGGAACCTACAGCATTACCGGTGAAAAGATCTTCATTTCCGGCGGCGAGCATGACCTGACAGAGAACATCATTCATCCGGTCCTTGCCCGCATCGAAGGTGCACCCGAAGGAACCAAGGGGATCTCCCTGTTCCTTGTCCCCAAATACAGGGTCAATGACGATGGAACCCTGGGTGAGTTCAACGATGTTGTCTGCACCGGCATTGAGCACAAGATGGGTATCCACGGCAACAGCACCTGTTCCCTGGCCCTGGGCAGCAGGGGCAACTGCATCGGAACCCTGCTGGGTGAAGAGAACAAGGGCATGAAGGCCATGTTCGTCATGATGAACGAGGCCCGGCTTCTGGTGGGCTTTCAGGGGTTTGCCTGCGCTACCTCCTCCTACATGTATGCCGTCAATTATGCCAAGCAGAGGGTCCAGGGGAAAAACCTCCTGGAGATGATGAACCCCGATGCCAAGTCCGTCACCATTATCCATCACCCGGATGTGCGGCGTCAGCTCATGAAGATGAAGGTTTATGTGGAAGGCATGCGAAGCATTCTCTACTTTGTCAACTACTGCGCAGACCTGGCCTCCAAGGGTGAAACCGAGGAGATACGGTCAAAATACCAGGGACTGGTGGAGGTCCTGACACCCATTGCCAAGGGTTATGTCACGGACAGGTCCTTTGAAGTCTGCAGCCAGGGCATGCAGGTTTACGGCGGGTATGGGTTTATTGAAGAGTACCCCATGGCTCAGCTTCTCCGCGACTGCAGGATCACCATGATCTATGAAGGGACCAACGGTATCCAGGCCATGGATCTTCTGGGAAGGAAACTGGGTATGAACAAGGGCAAGCCGGTCATGGACCTCTTTGGTGAAATCCAGAAAACCATTGCCGAGGCCAGGACCATCCCAGCCCTTGAGGCGCACACGGCACGTGTCGAGGCTGCCTTGAACCGCCTTGGTGAGGTTGCCCTGGGCCTTGGTCAGGCCGCCATGTCCGACAAGGTTCTCAACGCCTTTGCCAACGCCCATCCGTTCCAGGATGCCACCGGTGATGTTGTCATGGCCTGGATGCTTCTGTGGAGGGCCACGCTTGCGGCCCGGAAGCTGGAGACGGCCAAGAAGAAAGATATTCCGTTCTATGACGGCCTGGTCAAGTCCTTGAAATTTTTTGTGGAAACGCTTCTTCCCATCACCATGGGCAACCTGAACGCCCTGAGAAACATCAGCGGTGCAGCCATGGAAATTGATGACGCCTCTTTTGCCGGATAATGACCGGTCGGTAGTCCGGGGTGCAAAGGCATCCCGGACTACCCCTTGTCCTTCTGCCCCGTTTTCTGTCATTCCCTGGAGAAAATTTTTCACCTGAATGTGCTCGGTAATTTAGGGCGCCCTTATGTGTCAGGGTACCCGGCCCGTTGCAACACTCAGCTCAAGTCCTCCGTGGAACAGGGGTGTCAGGCACACCGGAAATGGAAAACGGTCTGCCAGGCCAGGGTCTGGAAGCACGACGCCGATTTTCCATCCCCGGAAGTCCCTGCCCAGTTTTTTCCCGATCTCCAGATACAATCGGCCCATATCCTCTCGGGTGCCGAGGCGGATCCCATAGGGCGGATTCAATACAACGACGCCGGGCGTTTCGACCAGGTGTCCGGGGGCGAGGTCAAAAAAATCCTGCTGGATAACACGGATTCCCGACAGCAACGGGTAAGTGCAAAGGGTTGCCTTAAGCGCGGACAGCATGGATGCGTCTCTGTCCGACGCCACGATCATGGTATCCCTGTTTTGCTGGATAAGGGCCTGGGCTGCACCTTTCATATGGTTCCAGCGCCCCTGGCTGAAGCAGGGCCAGTCCTGGAAGGCAAAGGATCTGAAAAAGCCCGGGGGAATATTCCTGCGGATCATGACCCCCTCCAGGGAAAAGGTTCCTGATCCGCACATGGGGTCCAGAAGCGGCTCTTCACCCGTATACCCGGCCATGCCGAGAATGGCAACGGCAAGGGTTTCTCTGAGCGGGGCCGCTCCCACATCCGGCTTTATTCCCCTCCTGTAAAGGAGTTCGCCGCTAGTGTCCAGGGAAACATCGAACCAGTCCTTATCACCCCGTAGGTAAATGGTATGGTTGGCCGCCCCCTGCCCAGTGCTGTCGCCGGAAGCGTCGGTCAGGGGCTGGTCAAATTGGAGGCCGATGATGTCCCTGGCCCTCTGGGCCAGGGCGCCGCCGTGATAGAGCCGGGACTGCTGTGATGATGCCTGGATGGCAATATGGACTCCAGGCTTCAGATACAGTTCCCAGTCCATGTCCTTGAGCTGTTTTTCCAGGATCCTGAAATTTTCCGCCCTGAACCGCTTGATGCGCATCAGGATCCTGGAAGGGCTTCTCAGGCAGAGGTTGGCGGCATAGGCATCATGGATCTGTCCCTGGAATTCCATGCCTCCGGTAACCATGGACAGTGTTCCCGCATCCAGGGGAAGGGTTTTTGAAAGCTCCTGGAGTTCGTGCATACACACCCGGGAAAGACCCGGGGCGCAGGCGGCAAAAAAGGTATGCCGCCGTGCGGTTATGCGCCGTTTGATCCTTTTGTCCAGGGCCGTGGGTTTCATGTAGAAACTATAGCCCAGCCGGGTCCGGGTGTAAAGCACCGTTCAGGGTTAAGCTATTTTTTAGCCTCCCCCATATATTTCCCGTCTTCAAACATCCCTTCCTGTCGCTTTCCGTCAGGGTAGATCATGACGCCCTTGCCATGAAATTTGTTTTTTTGAACATCACCTTCATAGATTCTACCATCGGGAAAGGTTACCTTGCCTACACCATTGGGTTGATTATCCGAAAAATCTCCCTCATAGATGACACCGTTGGGGTTGACCATGATACCTTTGCCGTTGAACATGTCATCTTTGAAGTATCCTTTGTAGGTATGATTGTTTTCTTCATACTCGAGTACCCCGTATCCATGGCGTTTTCCGGCTTTAACCTCACCCACATATTTTTCGCCCATGGGATACCCCTGAACCCAGGTCTGGCCGGCAGAGTCAAAGGGTTTTCCTGTTTCCAGATTTTTCCCCTTCGGATAAATGAAGGTTCCCATTCCATTGGGCTGGCCGTCCTTGAAGTCTCCGGTGTACTCAGTCCGGTCAGGAAACGTCATGACTCCTTTGCCGTTTTCACAGTCGCCGGTCAGGCAAGCAGCGTATACGTTGGTAACTAAAAGGGTAAACACTAAAACCGCTGGTATAATTATTAAACTGTTTTTCATCTAGGTGCTCCTCCATTGTTTTCAGGTCTGATGGTTATGCTTGATCGAAAACCTGTTGACTTGTTAAACCCAACCTGGTTATCGGGGAAGTTGAGGCAGCAAATATCATGCCCGTGTTCAATCTTCTCAACGATTGTAGCATGAAAACAGGAAATTTCTTGATAATATCTCTGATTTCCAGGTGGTGCCCGAAATATATACCAGTCAAGCCGCTTTTTTCATTGCAGGACAACGGTTTTCTTCATGTAGAGGGGTTTTCCGGTTAAGCATTATGAACCGCCCGTTTGTTCTATTAAATCCTGGTGATGTTAACCTGCTGGATATTCAACATAAGAATGTCACCTGGCTACAGTTCATAAAAATGTACCTGCTGTAGACATTTCTACAGGACCCGGCAGGGCACCCATCTTTTTTTTTGACACATGGACATTATTCAGGTAAGTGTTACACGTTGCCGGCCGCAATTAATCGAGCATGACCGGTAATCCAGGATGAATCCGCAACAACAGAACCGGTCACCCTGCCAGAAAGGTGGCCGAACAACACTGCCGGACCTGGTCCGGGTTCCGGACCCCCGGCACAACAGCAATATCAAGGAGCAATGTCAATGGCTGGTCTTAATAAAGTAATGATTATCGGAAACCTGGGACGGGATCCTGAAATACGGTACTCCCAGCAGGGACTTGCAGTGGTCAAGCTTGCCGTGGCCACAAGCGATGAGTGGACGGATAAAAATTCAGGCCAGAAGCAGGAAAAAACAGAATGGCACCGGGTTGTGGTTTTCGGGAAGCAGGGAGAAAACTGCGAGAAATTTCTGTCCAAGGGCAGCAAAGTATACGTGGAGGGCAGGCTTCAGACCAGCTCTTATGAAAAGGAAGGTCAGACCCATTACAGTACGGATATCATTGCCGCGAACGTCATGTTCCTGAGCGGGAAAGGTGATGCCGGTGGTGCCCAGGGAGGAGGCGGGTACGTACCCGACCCCGGTCCCCAGAGCGGTGGGTATCAGGGCGGTCCTGGGTCAGGATCACAGGGATATGGCGGCCCCAAGGGCTCCCCGCCTCCGGAAGACGATATTCCGTTCTAACTGCCGACACTCAATACTCCGGGATGCCCGAACAGAATTCGTTCTCCCGGGCGTCCGCCGGGGCGAGGTCAATTCTGTCTTGGATGCTTATGGCGCCACTGTTTCGGGCTCTCGTACCGTGGTCCCAGAGACCACATGCCCAGTGCAAGGTGCTGGGCCCTGGCCTGGGCATGGAAGTACGGGCCAGGGTCAAACCCCTTGGGAAGGGTTCCCTTGTAGACCTCTGCCAGACCGGCCCTGACCAGTTCCAGATTGACATTGGCGGTTCCCACGAACAGTTCCGCCAGTACTCGGTTGTACCCTCCTGTGCCATACCCTTTCATGGCAACTGTTTTTCCGAGAACCATCTGTTTGAGCATGCGGGTTGCGGTCTGGGAAAAGGGCTGGCCCGGTATTGCCCGTCTTCCAGTTTCCGGAGTATCTATTCCCGCAAGCCGCACGATAATTGTCAGACGGTTCCCGGTTGCTTTAAGGGTGTCGCCGTCGAACACGGCTGTGACTTTGAACATGTCTAGCGCCATGCCGTCCGGGGCTGTGGGAAAAGGGCTTTTTTCCTGGAGGGTGGTTACCGTATCCGGGAGTGGTGGACGGGTGATATTGCTGAACGTTTGTACACCGTCCTGGCCGGTCCACGTGTAGATATCCGGATAAGATACGGAAACCGGTTTCACAAGCACCAGGAGGGTAAGGAGCACCGAGGTCCACGCAGGTCGAATACGTGTCCTGCTGCTGGCCTTGAGGCCATTGCCAGGTACCGGAAGGTCAGTGGTGTTTCCGGCCTTTGACCGGGCGGCAGGGCCACGGGGTTTGAAATGCGTCATGGAAGGGGTTTCTTGGCTATTCATGGGTATGTTATAGTTTAAATTCCCGGGTGAATCAAGGGGGAATCGTGGACGAATCCTGCAGGGTGTATGGTGTCCTGTGTGATGATTATACCAAAGTCGACGACAGGCTTTCATGCCTGATTGCCATGATGGGCGGAATGGGGACTTTTGCCGGTCCCCGGGAAACCATCCTGCTCAAGCCGAATCTGCTCCAGCCCTGCGATCCTGACAGGGCTGTGACCACCCATCCTTCTGTGGTTGCAGCAACGGCAAGGCATGTCCTGGCCCAGGGGGCCAGGGTGGTTATTGCTGACAGCCCCGGGTCCGGCTTCAGGTATTCACAGGCCATGCTGAAACGGGTTTACAAAATGGATGCCGTTATCGTGCTTGAAGGGGATGGTCCGGGCCCTTCTGGAACTCCACGCAGACTGGGGCTCGTGCTTGCCTCCTGCAGCGCCCTTGCCCTGGACATAGCCGCATCTGCACTAATCGGTCTTGATGAAACCATAAATCCCCTGATAATTGAGGCCCGCCGCCGGGGTATGATGCCGTCAGGAGTGTCGGACATAGAAATTGTGGGTTGGGACCTGGACACCATGAAATTAGAGGATTTCCGGTTTCCAAGTGTCGTCATCCACACCAGGGCAATGGGCATGGTGCCGATGTTCCGTAACCTGGTGGCGTCAGTGTTCAAGGGGGGAACAACCCTTAAACCAAGGATATCGCCAGAGCGGTGCATCTCCTGCGGGGTCTGTCAGGCTTCCTGTCCAGTCCAGGCGATTACCATTGCTGGAAACCTGGGTGCAGTCATCGATGATAAACAGTGCATCCGCTGTTATTGTTGCCATGAGATGTGCCAGTCCAACGCGGTTCTCCTGGAAAAGGGGTTCCTCTATTCCCTGTTTGAAACTGTTCAGGGCCGGTAACAATAACCTGTGCTCCGGATCAGGGATTGCCTTTGAGGACTTCCATGACCTGCATGGCCATTTCCCTGGCCATTGTTTCCGACTCGGTTACCAATTCGGGCATGATATTTCTGGGGTGCTTGAACACCTTGTCCGGGACCGGGATTTTTTCTATGGCTGTGGCTGTCATGGAATAGGCCTGGTTCATGATGCTGCCCTCGGTTTTCAGGACTATGTCGGTTCCATGCAGGGTGTAGACGGTTGTTTCCGTCATGCGGGTGCGGTCGCAGGAAAAGCCCAGGATCATGTCAGCGTTCTGCTCCATGGCACTGCTTATATCCTCAAGGATGGACGGTCCCACTTTTTTTGCATTGGCCCAGACCGTTTTCTGCTCCTCCGGGGAGAGGCTTCGATAAGCCTCAATGAGGAACCGGGTCGGATTTACGGTTTTCTCTCCGGTTTCAGAGATCAGGTCATAGGTGTATATCCAGTTGGGCGTGGTGATTTCCACGGTATTGGTTTCTGTCAGGGTTCCGGAAAGGGTGGATGATGTTCTGTGATAGGAAGCCTGCTCAAGGCCGTAATTTCTGATGTACAGGGTTTCACTGCCGGTTTCCGCACCCTGGATGGTATAGCTGATGACGGCCTGTTCAAAGGGAGCCTTCCTGTCCCAGGGTGTTTCTTCATTGGCCAGGGACAGGCCGGTAAAAATAAGGATCAACAAGGCCGCTGTTTTTATGGCAGCATATGCCGGAATCAGGAAAGGGGTTATTCGGGTCAGGATACGGCTCATGATCCAGGGTCCCTGGGATTTTTTATCTGTTATCGCATGGTTCGGGTCAGGAAGGCGTGCGCATCAAAACTTCATGACAGCGGATTGATCGACAGTTATTATACGCCATGCATATACGCCTAATTTGATCGTCTGTCCATAGGGGGAATATTTTTTTCATACAACAGGTTTCACTTGAGAAACGGGTGATCAGGGGCACAAAAAACTACGGCTGCTCCGGGTTCGGAGCAGCCGTTGATGGTACAGATATTTATTGTTGACGATCCGGACCAGGGCCCTTGAGTACCTTATCCGGTATGGATATCGGGTCTATAACCGCTCAAATATGGCTGCAGCACCCATACCGCCGCCGATGCACATGGACACGATGCCATACCGTCCATTAACCTCTTTAAGGTTGGCAAGACAGGTGGCCGTGAGCTTGGCGCCGGTGCATCCCAGGGGATGTCCCAGGGCGATGGCGCCGCCGTGGATGTTGATACGGTCCATGTACTTCTCGATACCCAGCTCCCGGATCGAGTACAGGGCCTGGGAGGCAAAGGCTTCGTTGATCTCGTAGATGTCGATATCGTCAACGGTGAGCCCGGCTATTTCAAGGACCTTGGGAATGGCATACCGGGGACCCACACCCATTTCATCGGACTTGCAGCCTATGGTGGTATAAGCCACCAGGCGGCCAATGGGTTTGAGACCCAGTTCGTCACATTTTTCCTTGGACGCAATGATGGTGGCTGCTGCGCCGTCGGTGGTCTGGGAGGAGTTACCGGCAGTCACGCTGCCGCCTGCCATAAACACGGGACGGAGCTTGCCAAGACTCTCGGGGGTTGATTCCCGGATACCGTCATCTGCGGAGACAATGAAGGTTTCCTTCTTATAGGTTCCGTCTGCCTGTTTCACGTAGGTGTGGGCAGGTGTGGGAACGATCTCCGTGAAAAGGCCCTGGGCTGTTGCCCGTGCTGCCTTGGCCTGGGATTCTGAGGCGAATTTGTCCTGGTCTGCCCTGGAGACGTTGTAACGGTTGGCCACGTTTTCCGCAGTGATACCCATGGAAACGTACATCTCGGGGTTGGTGGTCGAATACTCGGGATGGGGACGGGGACAATTGCCGCCCATGGGAACAAATGTCATGGACTCACAACCGGCTCCGATGGTGATTTCGGACCAGCCCATCTGGACACGCATGGAGGCCAGGGCAATGGCTTCCAGGCCCGAAGCGCAGAACCGGTTTACGGTGGCTCCGGACACACTGTCCGGAAAGCCTGCCATTTTCACGGCAATGCGGCCCAGGTTAAGGCCCTGTTCTGCCTCGGGGAAGGCACATCCCACCATGACATCATCGATCTTGTCTGCTGTAAGACCCTCGGTGCGATCCACGGCTGCCTTCAGAATGAAGGTAAGGAGTTCCTCGGGTCGTGTTTCTTTGAATTGACCTCGTTTCTGCTTGCAGCCAGGAGTTCTGACTGACTGTACTATATATGCATCTCTCATGGGATTCCTCCTTTAGTTAATTTCTGAGCGGTTTTCCGGTTTTCAGCATGGCATCGATTCTGGCAATGGTCTTTTCTTCCTTGCAGAAATCCACAAATGCTTCCCGTTCCAGCTTGAGGATGGTGTCTTCGTCAACGTCGCTGTTCTTGTTGACATTGCCGCCGCTCATGACAAAGGCTATGCGCCTTGCCAGGAAGGCGTCATACTCGCTCATGAATTTTCCGTTGAGCATGTTGAAAAGCTCGGCATTGACCATACCCACGCCGGCGTTGCCCATGACCCTGAGGGGTTTTTTCATGGGTGGTGCATAGGCGTCGTCAATCATTTTGAGAACCTCTTTCTTGGCTTCGCCGATGAGGTTGTCACGGTTGAACACGATGCGGTCGGTCATGCCCAGGTAACCGTTGCCCCTGGCCTGGGCTGCGGACATTGAAACCTTGGCCATGGCCACGTTCATGAAGGACGGGATGAACAGTTTGGCAAGGTCCGTGTCCTTGGCAACGCCTGCAGGCAGGGCATCGATGAATTTTTTCCAGATGTTCATGCAGCCGCCGCCGGCCGGCAGCAGCCCCACGCCTATTTCAACAAGACCCATGTACAGTTCCGCATGGGCAACAATACGGTCCGCACCCAGACAGGTTTCGCAACCGCCGCCCAGAACCATGCCGTAGGGGGCTGCAACTACAGGGAATGCCGCATATTTTGTTCTCTGGATACCGTCCTGGGCTTTTTTCAGGAAGGCGTCGATTTCAGCATAGCTCTTGTCATGGCAGAGCTTGGAAACAAAGGCCAGATCCGCGCCGGCGGAAAAGGCGCCGGGCATTCCGCCTGCCTGGTTGCCGATGACCATGCCGATACCGTTGGCATCCACGTAATCCAGGGCCTGGTCAATGGTGTCTACGATTTCGGCATTGATGGCGTTCATCTTGGTGTGAAATTCCACACAGAAAACACCGTCGCCGATGTCAATGAGGCTTGCAGATCCGTTTTCCAGAACGACCTGATTGTTGGCCCGGGCTCCGGCCAGGGAGACCATGGTCTTGCTGACAGGGACGGGCTTGTAAGCTTTGGATGCAAAATCGTAAAAGTATTTGACGCCCTTTTCCATCTTGTAGAAGGATGTGTTGCCGCCGGCCAGCATGGCCGCCACATTGGCCGGGATTTCCAGCCCTTCTGCTGTCATGCGCTCAACGGCTTCTTTGACGCCGTAGGTGTCCCAGACTTCAAAGGGGCCCATCTCGAAATTGTATCCCCACTTCATGGAGTTGTCGATTTCGATGATGGTGCCTGAAATTTCAGGAATCCGGTTTGCCGAGTACTGGAATGAGTTGGCTGCCATTTTCCAGGCGAATTTCCCGCCCTTGTCATCGGCAGTGAGAACGCACCGGACTTTTTCAGCCAGGGTGGCTTTCTTTTTTGCTGCATCCAGGCACGGGAAGGACGGTTTGGGGAACTCTTCGTATTCCAGGGTGGCCGGATTGATGACTTTTTTGATTTTTTTCCATTCCGGGGTCAGGTCGGTCTTGTAAAAACCGGCTTTTGTCTTGTTGCCCAAAAGTTTTTTCTCGATCATCTGACGGACGAATCCAGGGATGACAAAAGCATCCCTCTGCTCGTCGTCCGGGCACAGGTCATAGGAGTTCTGGCACACATGGGCCATGGTGTCGAGTCCTACCAGGTCCGTGGTCTTGAAGATAGCGGTTTTGGGACGGCCCAGGGCCGGTCCGAAAATGGCGTCAACTTCAGGGATGCTCAGTCCGTCTTCCAGCATCAGCTGCATGACCTTGCCGATGCCCTGGACACCGATGCGGTTGCCCACGAAGTTGGGGGTGTCCTTGGCCCAGACAATGCCCTTGCCCAGGTTCTTTTCACCGAACTTGGCTATGAAATCGAGGATCTCAGGAAGGGTTTCCGCCCCGGGGATCAACTCGAGCAGGTGCATATACCGGACAGGGTTGAAAAAATGGGTTCCCATGAAGTGCTGTTTGAAATCCGTGCTCAGGCCCAGGGAGATGTCTTTGAGGGGGATACCCGACGTGTTGGTGGTGATGATGGACCCGGGTTTTCGGATGCCTTCGATGCGTTTGAACAGGCTCTGCTTGATTTTCAGGTTTTCCACGACAACTTCACAGATCCAGTCGCAGTCGGCCAGTTTCTGGAAATCGTCTTCCAGGTTCCCGATGGTTATCAGGGAGGCATCCTTTTTTGTCATGAACAGGGATGGGGATGATGCCAGCGCCGCGTCCATACCTGTCTTTACAATCCTGTTCCTGGCTGCCGGATCTTTTTTTTCATTGTCCTTCAGGTCAAACGGTACAATGTCCAGAAGCAGTACGTTAACTCCAGCACCGGCTAGGAGGGCAGCGATTCCGCCGCCCATGATTCCAGACCCGATAACTGCAGCCTTTCTGATCTTTCTACTCATGACTCCCTCCTGTATATTTATTGGAATACGGTTTACCGACTATGAATGAGTATTCATTTCTGATTACAGAGTATCCGGCAGGATGTCAAGTAAATTTTCATTAATTTTCATTTAGTCCTCCAATAATTATACGCTTCAATTTCAAAAAGTTACATTTTGAATTCCAAATTTTATCCAGTTAATGTGCCATTTTTGCAGCCTGGGAGATCAAAAAAAATTCAAATGAATTGTAATTCATGCAATCCATAACCGGTTGATCTTGCCATTATGATCGTGTTCTGATATTACAGTAATGTTTTTTTATCCGATCCTGGAATTAAAATCAGGACGCTGCTAAAACGGTTTTTTCCGTCGGGGGAGAGAATGGACCACAAAATTCTGGAGGCGCGCGCCTGTCCTGGTCTGAATATGGACTCACTGGTCCGGCTGATCCTTGATCTTCAGCACAAATCCGGGGAGATTCGCTGGCACACAGGGGGGAAAACCGATCCCTGGGATCTGGTCGAATCAGCCATGGGGCTTACCATCGGCGGATGCCACGTTGAGGCGCAGCAGGCCTTTGACTGGATGAAGGCCAACCAGAATCCCGACGGTTCCTGGTATTCGGCATACCGGGACGGCGTTCCCGAAGACAGGACCTGCGAGACCAACATGTCCTCCTATATGGCCACAGGCGTATTTCATACCTGGCTTGTCCGGCGGGACAGGGACTTTCTGGAACGGATGTGGGAGACGGTCCGGCGGGGAATTGACTTTTCACTCAGTCTTCAGACCGAACGGGGGGAGATCTTCTGGGCCAAAAGTCCCCAGGGTATAGTGGACCCCATGGCCCTGCTCACCGGGTGCAGTTCCATTTATATGAGTCTCAGGTTTGCCCTTGCCATCGCAGCCCTGCTCGGCAGACCCATGCCGCACTGGGAGGCGGCCTTTGACCGCCTGGGCAGTTCAATCCGCGACACCATGCACATTTACAATATCAGCAAATCCAGGTTTTCCATGTACTGGTTCTACCCGGTGCTGTCCGGAGCCCTGACAGGAGAGGCAGCCGAGCGCCGCATTGATAAATACTGGAAAAAATACGTGGTGGAAGGCCAGGGAGTCAGGTGCGTGTCCGACCGTCCGTGGATCACCATGGCCGAAACCTCGGAGCTGGTCCTGGCCCTGCGTGCCATGGGCAACCTGGCCCTGGCCAGGATCGTATTTTCCTGGATCCAGGAATGCGTCTATGGGGATGGGACCTTCTGGTGCGGGTATACCTTTCCGGACATGGTGATCTGGCCCGAAGAAAAAATATCCTGGACCAACGCGGTCGTGCTCATGGCTGCCGATGCCCTGTACGGGCTTACCCCGGCTGCGGGGATGTTCAACCATGAATCATGGAACGGGTTCAAATACCGTGGATAGTCCGCGGTATTCGGGCGGCATTTTTGGCAGAGCGGGGTCAGGGAGTTGAGGAAAGAGCATAGGCCATATTTTCTGAAAAAAGCCTGGTTTGATATCCAGCGGTTTTACCTTCACCGATTTCTGGAACCCCAGATGGACCGGATGGGAAAACACCCTTATGTGGTCAAGCCCTGGCATATAGAGCTGTTCGGGGGGCCTATCTGCGTTGGAGATCACGTTACCCTTCTGGCGTCCTCGGATAAAAAAACCAGGCTTACGGTCTGGTCGGACAAAATCGATATCACGGGTATCGTCATCGGTGACCATGTGCTTATCTCTCCTGGTGTCAGGATCAGTGCGGCCCAGGAGATCATCATCTCGGACAACTGCATGATCGCCAGCGGTGCTTACATTACCGATTCCGACTGGCACGGCATCTATGACCGCAGCCTGCCGCCGGACACGGCCTGCCCGGTGAAGCTGGAGCCCAATGTCTGGATCGGTGACAGCGCCATTGTATGCAAAGGGGTGACCATCGGCGAAAACAGCATCATCGGTGCCGGCGCCGTGGTCAGCAGCAATATACCGCCCGGGTCCATTGCCGTGGGCAACCCTGCCCGGGTGGTCAAGACCCTGGATCCGGACCGGCAGATCATTACCCGGAAGGACAGGTTTTCAGATGCGGACAGGATCACCATGCTCCTGGACGCCCATGAACGGGAACTGCTCAAGGACAACACCCTGTGGGGATGGATCCGGCACCTGATCCGCCCCACCCGTCAGGATTAACCCGGATAATCCGGAAACATCATCAGGAGAGTGTCATGCTTGTCATCGGCAGTTACAATGAACTGGTTGTGGAACGACAGGTGGATTTCGGCTATTACCTCGGAACCGGAGAGGACGAGGTCCTTATCCCGTCCAAGTACGTCCTGCCGGGTATGGCAATCGGTGACCGGATACGGGTTTTTATTTACACCGATTCCGAAGACAGGCCAATAGCGACCACCCTGACCCCCAATGGCGTGGTCGGCGACATGGTGCCCATGACAGTAAAGGATGTCACCCCCATCGGTGCATTTATGGACTGGGGGCTTGAAAAGGACCTGCTGGTTCCATTGGGCGAGCAGCAGTATCCCATGACCGTTGGCCGTCAGTACGTTGTCATGATTCTTCTTGATGAGGCCACTCGCCGGGTTTACGCCTCCAGCCGCATCGCCGATCATCTTTTGGGCAACCCCGGATGGTTTTCTCCCGGAGATGCGATCAGTCTCCTGGTTTACGACGTGATGGACACCGGGTTTCTGTGCGTTGTCAACGGAACCACGCCGGGGATGCTGAACCGGAGCGAAACCTACGAGGACCTGGCCCCCGGAGACCGGCGGGAGGGTTATATATCCAGGGTGCGCGAGGATGCCAAACTGAATCTGACCCTGAAAAAACCCGGTTATTCCTCGGTTCCCGATTCCAGCCGTAAAATCATTGATGCCCTGAAACAGGACGGCGGTTTTATCCCCTGCCACGACAAGTCCAGCCCTGAAGTCATCAAGGCTCGCTTTGCCATGAGCAAGAAAGAGTTCAAGCGCGCCATCGGCGGACTTTACAAAAAGGGTCTCATCCGTATTGAGGAGACCGGCATCCGTCTGAAGTGATTTCCCTGAGTCTGGGGTCAGCCGGGCAGGACAGGGTTCCGGGACGAAGCCCGGGCTTTCCTCACTGTCAGGTAAATGTTTCCGGCAAATATCAGGCCAGCCCCGATCCAGCCGGACCCGGACAGAATGGGATCAGCGGTGATCAGCGGACCCAGGATGGCTGCCAGCAGGATCCGGGTAGATGAGATGATACTCCCTTCCAGGGCGGTGACGTACTTGAACCCGACTGTGATCAGGTACTGGCCGGCCACACTGAACGCGGAGCACAGGGCCAGGTATTTGAGCATGGGGCCGTCCGGCATCACGATGGTATGGCGGAAACCCACGCCCATGATCAGGGTGCCGATGCCGAAGAGGAAAAACAGTGTGGTCTCAGTATCGTGGAATTTCCGGCCCAGGTTGAGGTAGATGATGGCAACGGCCGCACTGATACCCGAGGCAACCCCCCACAAGCTCTGGGGTTTCAGGTTCACTGCACCCGGTGATACGATGAGCCAGACACCGGCAAAGGCTGCCATGACAATGCCCACTGAAACCGGATCCCGCTCTTCCCTGAACAGAACCCAGGAGATCAGGGCGATGAACAGCGGGTAGGTCATGTTCAGGATGTTTGCCTCGGCAACTGATGTGGCGTCCACTGCCTTGAAAAAGGTGAACACGGCAACACAGTTTGTCAGGGTCCGCCCCAGGAGGTAATCATACCGGACAGGCCGGGGACCTCTTTTTATGACCAGCATGACCCCGCAGACCAGTATGAATCCCGACAGGAATCGGGCAAAGACAAAATAGGCTGGATCAATGACCACCTGGGCCGTTTTGGCCCACTTGACCACGGCAGTCGCCAGGTAGAAGCAGAAAGCCGAACAAAATACGGCCAGGCAGCCCAGGAGTTGAAGGAAGCGGTTTTCCAAAAGGGGTTGAATGGGATTTCTCCAAAAGCTAAAATTAGGGGGTCGACCCCCGGGGGAAGCTAAAATCCTCAGTGCCGACCCCGGGATCATGGGCAATGGTTGCATAGGGCAATTCAGGTTCCTGTGTCACGGTTCGCCTTCCATGTCAAGACTGAACTTTTTTCAAACGACTAGACATGAATTTCACGGCAGTTAAAACCATGGACAGGCGTTGTAATCGTCGAGGCATGGGTAGTGCCACTACCTTCTGGCCTTTACCTTGGGCAGGATTCTGGGAAAACAGGTCCTGGACCCGCTCCGTTTGATCACCCCCGGTTCTTGACAATTCCTGTTCATGCCGTTACAATGCCAGATTACGTTAAAAAGAGGTTTTCCTGCGGTGATAGCCGGGACAGGGAGGTCTGTTAATTTTATTACATTAAAGGACAGTGTGTTATGCCTATATTTGAATTTAAATGTTCAGACTGTGAAGAGTTCTTTGAATTCCTGTTAATGAACTCCAACGAAGAAAAAGAAATCAAGTGCCCGCAATGCGGTTCCTTTGCCCTGGAACGGGTGGTGAGCGTGACCAATTTTTCCATGTCCGGGAGCCCTGCCAAGGGACCCAAGGCAAAGGTGGATAAACAGGAACGAAACTGTTCCAGTGGTTCATGTTCAACCTATACCATACCGGGAGAGAGCAGGGGGTAAGACTGCCTTTGAGGAGAAGAATCTCCTTCAGGTGCTTTTCAATTCTTCCCCAACCCTCCAAAGCAGGTCGTTACAAAGGTCAGGTGCCTGGTCACCTGACCTCAGTTCCATAGGGCGATTGAATATTGTTCAGTTCAGCAGTGGTGTACAGGATATTCAGTCTGCCATGGGCTTATGCCCTTTCCCAATAGAAAATCGGGAGCTGTCCTTTTGACGGAAAACGCAAGCAGACTATTTCCGGCCGGACAGCCTGTTGACGGATTTGAAAAAGGAGAGCATTATGTCGGACACTGCCACATTGATCATTGATGGAAAGGAATATGTCTTCCCGATTGTCGTGGGAACTGAAGGCGAGCGGGCCATTGATATTGCATCGCTCAGGCAGAAGACCGGTCTGATAACCCTGGATCCGGCCTTTTCCAATACCGGAAGCTGCCAGAGCGGCATTACCTTCATGGACGGTGAAAGGGGTATTCTTCGGTACCGGGGAATTCCCATTGAACAGCTGGCCAAACACTCGTCCTTTGTGGAAACTGCCTATCTCCTCATTTCCGGCAAGCTGCCCACCCGGGAGGAACTGACCCGGACCAGCGTTCTGCTCAACGACTTTTCCCTTCTTCACGAGGACATGAAGAACTTTTACCAGAATTTCCCCAGAAGGGCCCATCCCATGGGGATCCTGTCCGCCATGCTCAACGCCATGCGCAGTTTTTACCCGGAACTCATCGATCTGGACGAGGATCTGGATCACACCTCCTTGAGACTGATCTCAAAAGTCCGTACCATGGCTGCCATGGCCTACAAGATTTCCCGGGGGCACAAGACGGTCTATCCCAGGCCGGATTATTCCTATTGCGCCAATTTTCTGCACATGATGTTTGACAGCCCGGTCATTCCCTATGTCATGGATGACAATATGGTCAAGGCCCTGAACGCCTTCTGGATTCTCCATGCCGACCACGAGCAGAACTGCTCCACGGCAGCCGTCAGGGTGGTCGGGTCCGGCCGGGTAAATATTTATGCGGCTTTGTCTGCAGGCATATCGGCCCTGTGGGGCCCCCTGCACGGGGGGGCCAACCAGAAGGTCATTGAGATGCTGGAATCCATCCAGAACGAAAAGCTTAAGGTCGCGGACGTCATCCAGCGGGCCAAATCCAAGGAAAACCCGTTCAGGCTTATGGGGTTCGGCCATCGGGTTTACAAGACCTATGATCCCAGGGCAAAGATCATGAAGGAGATGTGCGACCTGATCCTGAAGAAAAAGAATATTAAGGACGATCTTCTCAATATCGCCCTGGAACTTGAGGATGCAGCCTTGAACGATGACTATTTCAAGGAGAGAAACCTCTATCCCAATGTGGATTTTTACTCCGGTATCGTGCTCAGGGTTATGGGGATTCCGACCAACATGTTTACGGTCATGTTTGCCATAGGCCGCCTTCCCGGCTGGATCGCCCAGTGGCGGGAAGACTCCTATGATCCCAATCGGAGGATCTCCCGGCCCCGTCAGATCTATGTGGGAGAGCGGGTCCGAGACTATGTTCCCATTGAACTGCGGAAATGATTGCCGGCCCGAGTCTTCCTTGACAATACAACCCAGGGTCCTCTTGCCGTCCACCCTGTGGGGCTACAGACACTGCCTCCGCAAATGCGGAGGCGGTCGGCGTAACGGTCCATGGTGAGCTCGCGGGCAGTGTCTCCCCGTGGGTCCCGGGATTAAAGCCAGGTGATGGCCGGGGCGTTCCTGGGCGGCATGCGGTGATAGGTGTAGACCGGGTAGCCCACCATCATGGTCCCGTGGCTGATGTGGCCTTCCGGAAGGCCCAGTTCGGACTGGAGCGGGGGCCACAGGTTGGCCGCAGTATTGAAGAATCCGCCCCAGCATCCGCCAAGGCCAAAGGACGGGATTGCCAGTTCCAGGTAGGTCATGGCAATGGTGCAGGCTGCCTGGGCAAAATAGTTCTGCTTGGGGGCATGGGTCAGGATCAGGTGGGGCGCGTTCCGGGCAATGGTATCGCGGCCCTTTTCCCAATCGGCGATGACCAGATCCAGGTTGAATGCCTGTGCCCGCTGGGGGTCGCTGGCTACCATGTATTTCATCCAGTCGATAACCAGACCGGACAGACGTTTCACATCGGATTTATCATGGATGACGTGCCATTGAACCGGCTGGCTGTTGTGGCCCGAAGGTGCATGGCTGGCAATGGTGATGAGCCGCTCCAGGATTGAGCGTTCCACAGGTTTTGACCGGTAGTTCCGGATGGACCTGCGGGAGCGTAGGAAATGCTCGGCTTTTTCCTGCGAAAGCACAAAATCGGGATTTACGTCCAGGCAGCTCTCCGGTGTCATGGTGCCCAGGGAAAGGGCTGCCGTCGGGCAGACCGCCACGCAGTGACCGCAGCGGATGCAAAGCGCTTCAGCCCCGTCATAAAACGCCGGAATCCCGTTTCTGGTATCGATAATACGCCGGGGACATTCTGCGGCGCAGATACCGTCCTGTTTGCACCGCTTCGGGTCAATGGCCAATGCTGTCATGCACTCCTCCTTGAAAAAGCCGGCGGTTGCCGGCGGTTGCCTCCGGGTATGTCCCGGCAGGGTGCTTTGCTGCTGCCCGGCATGGGTCATGAGAAATACTCGGGTTTCATGGCCAGGGTCACCGGGACATCGTCCAGGAGACGCTCCCCGAGCCCCAGGGTTTTGGGCAGTTCATACTTGAAAAAGTACTGGAAGGCAAACAGTTTTCCCATGTAGAACTGACTGTCCGCCGGTTTGCACCCTGTGTCCAGCGCTTTTTGAGCAGCCTGGGCCTGGATCAGCCACTGCCAGGCAATGGCGATGATGCCCATGTACTCCAAAAACAGGGTGGCGTCGGCCAGGAGGGTTTCCGGTCCCTGCTTGGCAGTGACGGTGAACAGGTGGCCCACGATGGTCTCCAGGGTGGACATGGCGGCTTCCAGCCTGTCTGCATAGGGTTTCAGGGCTTGCAGTGTCCGGGCCGATCCAATGGCGGCTTCCACCTCGGCCAGGAACAGGACTCCGGCTCGCCCCCCTTCCATGACCATTTTGCGTCCCAAAAGATCCATGCCCTGCATGCCGGTGGTGCCTTCGTGGAGGGGATGGATACGGATGTCCCGGTAGTACTGCTCCACGGGAAAGTCGTCGCAGTACCCATACCCGCCGAAGCACTGCAGGGCCTGGCTCGCTGACAGGATGCCCATTTCCGACGGATAGGATTTGGCAATGGGGGTCAGAAGATCCAGGAGCAGCTCATAGTTCTTTTTTTCATCTCCGGACGCCAGCCTTGCCCGGTCGGCATACAGGCACAGCTGTAGAATCAGGGACAGGGAACCCTCAACCACGGATTTCTGGAACAGGAGCATGCGCCGCACATCGGCATGCTCGATGATGGGAACCTGGGGGGTTCCGGGCAGTTTCTGGCTGACCGGCCGTCCCTGGGTCCTCTCCCGGGTGTAGGCCAGGGCCGCCTGGTAAGCTGCCGATGCAATGGCTGTCGCCCCCAGGCCAACGCCCAGGCGTGCTTCGTTCATCATCTGGAACATGCAGGCCAGTCCTCGGTTTTCCCTGCCCACCAGAAATCCCCGGCAGTCATTGCTCTCACCGATGGAAAGTTCGGTTATGGGGGCTCCGCGGTACCCGAGCTTGTGGTATACTCCGGCAACCTTGACGTCATTGGAAATCAGGTTCCCCTGGTCGTCCAGGCGTTTCTTGGGTACCACGAACAGGGAAATCCCCTTGGCGCCCTCCGGTGCACCCTCGATTTTCGCCAGCATCAGGTGGACGATGTTGTCGACCCCGTCATGATCACCGGCCGAGATAAAGGTTTTCTGACCCCGGATGGAAAAATATCCCTGGTCCGTGGGAAATGCCGTGGTGGTGATATCGGACAGGGAACTTCCTGCCTGGGGCTCGGTCAGGGCCATGGTTCCCTGCCATCGCCCTTCCAGCATGGGTGGAACAAAGGCCTTGATCAGCTCGGGGGTGCCGAAGGTCAGGATCAGCTCTGCCGCACCTGAGGTCAGCTCCGGGTAAACGGAAGCCGAGTAGTTGGCTGCGGCAAAGATGAAACGGCAGGCGGATGACAGGATCAGGGGCATCTGTTCGCCGTCGTGCTCTTCGGGAAAACTCGACCCGATCCATCCGCCCCGGCCGTACTCTTTCATGAGTGCCCTCACCTCGGGCAGGACCCGGACCTGTCCGTCGACCAGTTCCGGTTGTTTCCTGTCCATGTCCTCCAGGATGGGCCGCAGTTTCTCTTTGGCCAGTTTGGAAGCGGCATCAATGACCCTGTCGACCAGCTTGGGGGTATACTGGCCGTAGTAATCGGATTCGGCCAGGGTTTTTACCTGGAACAGTTCATGGAGAAGAAACCGGATGTTTCTTTCACTCACAGTGTTAGCGATCATGGGATGTCTCCGTTGACGGTTTGCCGGCAGTCAGAAAGTCCGGGCGGGCATAGGCCGGGTCAGGATAGGTGTAGAAACCCTTTCCTGTTTTCAGGCCCAGCCGTCCTTCATCCACAAAGGGTTTCAGGAAATCTGCATTGGCTTTCGCCTTGGGGTCGTTGCGCTTTCCGGCCCAGTAGTCGGTGATCTTCCACACCGTTTCCAGACCGATGGCGTCCATGAGGCCGAAGGGGCCTGTTTCGGTTCGCATGATACCCATCCAGGCCCGGTCGATCTCCTCCACCGGGGCAACCCCGGCGGCCGCAAGATTCAGGGCCGATGCTGTAAAGGCCATGAGCATGTTGTTGAACACGTATCCGTTGTGCTCCTTTTCCAGGACAATGGGTATCTGGCCCAGCTCCAGGGCAAACTCCCGGACCCGTTTCAGGATCTCGGGTGATGTTCCGGGGTGGGGCATGACATCCACGATTTTCGTGACCGAAACATCGTGGAAATGCAGGGCGCACAGCCTGTCCGGCCGTCCCGAGGCCTGGGCGAACATGGACGGGACCAGGGAGGAGGTGTTGGTGGCAAAAATTGTATCCGGGTCGCACAGGGTGTTAAAGGTCGCGAAGAAATTTCCCTTGAGCACCGGGTCCTCGGGGATGGACTCCAGGATCAGGTCGGCCCCAAAAGCCGCTGTTTCCGGGGAGTCGGTGATGCGTATCCGGTCAAGGCCCGCCCTGATGTCATCATCGGTGAACCCGTAGATCCGTTTCATCCTCGGGGCGAATTTTTTCATGCGGACCAGGCCTGCTTCCAGAAGGGCCATGGACAGGTCATACATGATTACGTCAAACCCATGAAGGGCGCACAGCAGGCCGGTCTGCTGTCCCATGGTTCCTGCTCCGGCAATGAGTACGGTTTTTATGGTTTTCATGATGTCTCCTTACAGTCTGGATGCGTCAATCAGTCGAAGTGCGCATCTCTCCAGTATCTGCACTGCGGCAATGAGCATGCCGAAGCGTTTGTCCCTGGTGATGCCGTGATAGTACCGGTTGTAGATCTGCTGGGCGATACCTGCCAGGCGAAACAGGCCAAAGCACATATAGAAATCAAAACCTGAGGTTGCGCGCCCTGTTTTTTCAGAATACCTGTCCAGGATTTCCTGGCGTGTCATGGCACCTTCCATGGTGGTGGGCGCCTGGCGGATCAGGTGGCATTCCTCGGGGTCGTCTCGGTCGATCCAATAGGCCAGGGAGTTTCCCAGGTCCATGAGGGGATCGGCATAGGTGGCCATTTCCCAGTCCAGGATTCCGATGATCCTGCCGGGATCATTCCTGTCCAGGACTACATTGTCGAATTTGTAGTCATTGTGCACCAGGGTGGGGTGCTCGGTATCCGGCGGCATTTTGGCATTGAGCCAGGCCATGACCGTCTCGAAATCCGGGGCGTCGTCGGTTTTTGCCTTGCGGTACCTGCCTGACCACCCATCCACCTGGCGTTTCACATACCCCTCGGGCTTTCCGATGAAATCCAGGCCCGCGGCTTTGACGTCTATGGCGTGGAGTTCGGCCTGGATGTCCACCAGTTGCCTGCACAGGCTGCGGGCCCCTTCCGGGGAATAGGCGAGTCCCGGGGGGAGGTCCTTTCTCAGGATGATGCCGCTGATGCGCTCCATGACAAAAAAGGGGGTCCCGATTACCGAGGTATCCTCGGTATAGGCAATGGGTCTGGGGCAATAGGGGAAGACCGGTCTCAGGGCAGAGAGGATCCTGAATTCCCGGCCCATGTCGTGGGCTGATTTGATGTTGGCTCCAATGGGAGGTTTCCGGAGAACCATCTCCTGGCCGCCCATGGTAATCAGGTAGGTCAGGTTGGAAAACCCGCTGGGAAACTGCTGGATGGAGAGCTCTCCTTCAAGACCGGGGACCGTATTCCTGAGAAAGGTTTCCACGGCAGCAATGTCCAGTTCCTCACCGGCTCGTATCTGTCTGGCTCTGTCAATCACATCTGTCATCGGTTGTCCTTTTGCAGTAACGTTCAACAAATTCAAGTACCTGGTCCGCGTACTGGTCGATGGTGACCTGG
Source organism: Pseudomonadota bacterium (assembly GCA_043806875.1). Lineage (GTDB taxonomy): Bacteria > Desulfobacterota > Desulfobacteria > Desulfobacterales > Desulfobacteraceae > JAZDGN01. Next base: position 8,307 of record JAZDGN010000055.1, on the reverse strand, counting down.
CGCCGGGAGTATTTCCACCGCTTCAGGTACCAGTCCTGCTGCATGGCCTTGATGATGCTGGCCGTGAGTCCATGATTTCCGGGTCTGAAAACACCGGAAGTCTCTCCTGATTCCAGGATCCGGATGAGCATGGATTCTGTGTAGCTTTCCATCTCCAGGACTTTTTCAAGTTCGTCCGGCTTCAGGTTCCTGGCTTCCATGAAGGTGAAATAAAACCAGGGCCTGGCCGCCTCACTGAGATACAGATGGGCCCGGATCACGGCCCTGAGTTTTTCCAGGGGGTCATCATTATCCTTGATACCCGCCTCAAGCACACGTTTTAGCATGCTTCGTCCCTGGCTCTGGATAATGGACAAAAGTTCTTCCTTGGAAGAAAAATAACCGTACAGGGCCCCAAGGCTCATGCCGGTTTCAGCGCTGAGATCGCGCATGGTCATGGCCTGGAAACCCTTTTCACCTGAGATGGTGAAGACCGCATCAAAGATCTTTGAAAAATTCCTGACCGCCGTGGACTCTTTTTTAATCCGAATGGTTTCCTGATTTTTGATAAAGACCTCCCGGGATATCTCCTGGAGGGTCTTTTTCATGGATTTCTGGAAGGATGCGTAATTCATGGTTTTCCTGTCATCCTGGCTTTGAGGATTCTCTTGGCCAGGTTGGTCTTGTGCACTTCGTCTGCACCGTCGTAAATTCTGGCTGCCCGCTCATGGCGATAGAAAAACGCCAGGATGGTATCGTCGGTCATGCCAAGACCCCCATGGACCTGGAGGGCCCTGTCAACCACCCGGTTCATGGTGTTGGCCACCACGAACTTGATCATGGAAATGCTTTCCCTGGCTTTGCTGGCACCCAACTGGTCGATCTGCCATGCCGAATGCAGGGTCATGAGACGGGCGGCTTCGATTTCCGCCGCGGATTCGGCGATCCAGTTCTGGACGGTCTGGCGGGTTCCCAGTGTCTTTCCGTCAGGGGAGATCACCCGTTGGTTCGCCCGCTGGCACATGAGGTCAAAGGCCCTGGAGCAGATGCCCAGCCACCGCATGCAGTGGTGAATCCGGCCGGGCCCAAGGCGGTCCTGGGCTATGACAAAGCCCTGGCCTTCAGGTCCCAGCAGGTTGGCCCTAGGAACCCTGCAGGACTGGAACAGGATTTCCCCATGACTGAAATAGTCGCTGCCTTCGTGGCCCATGACCGGGATGTTCCTGACCAGGTTGAACCCCGGGGTGTCTGTGGGCACGATGATCATGCTGGCCCTGGCATAGGCCGGGGCATCAGGATTGGTCACGGCCATGGTAATGGCGAAATTGGCACCGTCGGCAGCTGTGGTATACCATTTATGGCCGTTGATCACGTAATCGTCCCCGTCCTTTTCGGCCCGGGTTTCCAGCATCACCGGATTTGATCCGGGCATGTCCACTTCGGTCATGGCAAAGCAGGATCGGATATCTCCCCGGACCAGGGGCTTCAGGTACTGGTTTTTCTGGGCGGGGTTGCCGTACATGTGAAGGATCTCCACATTGCCGGCATCGGGTGCCTGGCACCAGAACACGACGTGGCCCAGGGGAGAGCGTCCCAGGGCTTCGGAAACCAGGCCGTGCTCCAGGAGGGACAGCCCCATGCCGCCGCAGTCCACGGGAAAGTTGGGTGCCCAGAGTTCCATTTTTTTTACCATGGCCTGTTTTTCCCGGATCACGGGGAGCAGGTCCCTGAAATCCTTGACAAGGAACTCCGGCTCCAGCGGGATCAGTTCCCGGTCCACAAATTCGTTGATCATGTCAACGATGGTCTGAATTTTTTCCGATATGCTAAAATCCATTTTGCCTCCGAGCAGTGTAGGTTATCGTCATCTGAACGTTAAAAGATCCTGGCCCACAAGTTCAAGGTGGGCGGTGGTGTTGAAACTCGACAGTACAGGGTAGCCTTTGGTGATGTCAAAGCAGGTCATTGATGCATTGAGGATCTGCCATCCGGTTTCCATGGTGGTTTTCTGGGACAGGCCCAGGACATGCTGGAGCAGGGTCGCGATGACGCCTCCTGAGGTGAAGACAGCCACGTGGGCCTCAGGACAGGTTTGACTGATAACGGTTTCCACGCCGCTAAGAATCCTTGTGCGGTACTGCACAAATGTTTCAATCCCCGGCACATCATGGTAACCTGACAGCCACTGGATGAAAATCCGGCTGAACAGTTCAACAAATACCGTGTCATCGGAGAAAAAACGCCGGCTCTTCTCCCGTACGGCCGGATCTCCGGCAATGATGACAGGCAGCAGCCCCTTGCTGATGCTGACAAAATCATATTCATTGAATTCAGGCAGGATAACCGGTTCATGGGATTGGAACGAGGCCGGACTGACGGCCATGGCCTGGGCCGCAGTGTCCAGCTGCCGTTTCAGGCTGCCCGAGTACACAGCGTCAAAGACCTGGCCTGTTGCTGCCATGAACTCTCCCACGGCCTGGGCTTGCCTGAATCCCGTTCCCGACAGGGCATCATACTCCTGTGTTCCGAAGGAGGCCTGACCGTGGCGTATGAACCATATTTTACCCATAGCTTCTCCGTTGTTTCCGTACCGGCAGGTCCTGCTGTCGTCGGTCACCTGGTCCCGATCCCGGCTGGTTGAGCAATGCTGATGGCACAGGGAGTTGGTCCAGCCCAGGTTTAGACCCTGTTTGATGTTTACGCCATGGCTAAGCGGGTGTCAAGAAAAAAAGAACGAACGTTCGTTTTTTTATAGTTGCTGCCGTTTCCGGTTAAAACCCTTGCCTTGAACGCGCAATGTGCTGTATAACCAACTTATTGCAGCGATGTTACCCGGCATTTCCCATCCATGGCACAGTTCCGTTTTTTGAAATCATTCAGGATACCCTGGAATATGGCAGCTTCCACGTCCTTTTCAAACCTTCGCATCCGGTACAAACTCATCCTGAGTTACGGGCTGTGTTTTATACTCATTTTCCTTGCTGGAAGCAGCTATATCTATGTCCAGGTCCGGGGGGCCATGGTGCGCAACCTGGAGGCGGAGCTTGAAAATAAGACCGCCATGATGGTTAATTTGATAACAACCAGTGTTGACCTGTCCATTAAAAATCATCTCAGGGCAGTTGCCGAAAAAAATCTGGAGCTGGTCCGCTACTGCTACAACCAGTTCCGGGACAAAAAACTCAGCCAGGATCAGGCCCGTCAATTAGCTTCAGAGCTGCTGCTTTCCCAGACCGTGGGCAGGACCGGGTACTTGTATGTCATCGACTCCAGAGGTGTTGCCCTGGTCCATCCCCAGAAGGCTGTCCAGGGCAACGATTATTCCAGTTTTGCGTTTATCCGGGACATGATCCGCATGAAGACCGGGTTTCTGGTTTATGACTGGAAAAATCCCAATGAACCGAAGCCCCTGCCCAAGGCCCAGTACTTTGCTTATTTTCCGGAATGGGACTGGATCATCGCTGCCACCTCCTACCGGTCCGAGTTCCTGCACCTGGTCAACGTGGGGGACCTGGAGAAAAGCATCAATTCCATCCGGGTGGGTGACAGCGGCTATTCAGCCATCATCAATTCAAAGGGTGACATCATTGTTCATCCCAAACTGAGCGGGAACCTCTTTGAACAGCCCAACCGGGAGATGGTGGGGGTAACCCGGGAGTTCATTGAAAAAAAGAGCGGCACCTTTACCTACCTGTGGCAGAATCCGGGTGATCCAATCATGCGCAAAAAGATCGCCATCGCCAACTATATTTCCGAGTATGACTGGGTTGTCATGTCAACGGTTTATGCCGATGACGTTTTCAAGCCTCTGGTCAGGATAACCCGGCTGTTTTCCGTCATCTCCCTGGTCAGCGTCCTGATGGCGGTGGTTGTCAGCTTCTGGCTGGGCAAGGTGATTACCCGGCCCATTGAGCGCCTGACATGGCAGCTGTCCCAGGTGCCTGAGGGAAGCCTTCCCCGGGCGGTTGATGTCTCGGGAAAGGATGAGATCGGCCTGCTCTCCGAGACATTCAACCGGTTTTTAGACCGGTTCGGCCAGGAGATGAACATCAGGAAGCAGGCCCAGGATTCCCTGAGGCAGAGCGATGAAAAATTCAGGGCGATCTTTAACAGCACCTACAACTATACCGGACTGCTGACGGCAGAGGGCCGTGTCGTGGAAGTCAACAGGGCTGCCCTGGATCTTATCGGAGCAGACCTCACAGATGTTGCGGGTCACCTCTTCTGGGAAACCCCCTGGTGGAACCTATCAGATAGTTCCAGGACCCAGCTCAGGGAAAAAATTATCCAGTGCCTGGAAACCGGGTTTGTCCGGTCTGAGGCGCGTCACCGGGACATGCAGGGGAGTCTGCGCCATATTGATTTTTCCCTGAAACGGCTTGTGGATGCATCAAACAGCCCCTGGGGCATTGTTGCCGAAGGCAGGGACATCACCGAAAGAAAACTGGCGGAAGCCGCAATGCAGGAGAGTGACAAAAGACACCGGGCCATCCTGGAAGGTGCTCCAAATCCCATTGTCCTCTATGATCCCCGGGGCAGAGTCCTGTTTGTCAACCAGGCCTTTACCCGCGTGTTCGGCTGGACCCTGGATGAACTCCAGGGCAGGCGGGTGGATTTTGTGCCTCCGGAGAGCCTTCCTGAAACCATCAAAGCGGTAAATGCGGTCAAAGACGGCCAGTCCCGGTACAGTTTCGAGACCCGGCGTCTCACCAAAAACGGTGATACACTGGACGTGAGCATCAGTGCGGCGGCGTTCAGGACCCGGGCCGACGCCTTTGAGGGAATGGTGGTCAACCTTACGGACATTACCCATATCAAGGCCATTGACAGGGAGCTGCGCAGTGCCAGGGATTATATCCGGAACATCATCAACTCCATGCCGTCCATCCTGGTGAGTGTGAACTCGGGCGGCCGGGTGACCCAGTGGAACCTGGAGGCGGAGCACATCACGGGTATTCCCTGGCGCAGAGCCGAGGGAAATCTCCTCATGGAGGTTTTTCCCCAGCTTGAACCGGAGCTTGCCACGATCCAGCGATCCATGGACCGGAAAAGCATCGAGAAATCCACAAAGGTAAAACTCCCGGACATGGAGACCGGGGAGGTATATGATATTACCATTTATCCCCTGGTCTTTGAAGAGGAAACAGGGGCTGTCATCATCATCACGGATGTATCCCGGCAGGTGGCCATGGAAGCCATGATGATCCAGTCCGAGAAAATGCTTTCCGTCGGCGGTCTGGCCGCGGGTATGGCCCATGAAATCAACAATCCCCTGGCAGGGATCATGCAGAGTGCCCAGGTGATGCTCAAACGGCTGACAGAGCCCATGCCTGCCAACCTTGCTGCAGCAGGCGACCTTTGCATCGGCTTTGACGTCATCCGGGAGTACATGGAAAAGCGGCAGATCGTTTCCCTGGCAGAGTCGATCCACACCGCCGGAGCCCGTGCCGCACGCATCGTGGAGAACATGCTCAGCTTCAGCCGGAAAGGGGAGCAGTCCTTTTCAGGCCAGGATCTCGGAGAACTGCTGGATGCTACCCTGGAAATCGCCGAAAACGATTATGCCTTAAAAAAACAGTACGACTTCAGGTCCATCGCCATCGTGCGTGATTACGCCAGCGGTCTGCCCCGGGTCGTGTGTGAACGCAGCCAGATCCAGCAGGTGTTCTTCAATATTCTTCAGAACGGCGCCCAGGCCATGTCCGGTTCCGGCCGCCCGCCAGGAGAAAAGCCCCGGTTCATTCTGCGCGTCCGTCCCGACGGGGAGTTTGTCCGCGTGGAAATCCAAGACAACGGGCCCGGCATGGATATCCTGATCCAGAAGCGGATATTCGAACCCTTCTTTACCACCAAAGGCGTCGGCCAGGGAACAGGCCTGGGCCTGTCCGTATCCTATTTCATCATCACCGAAAACCACAGGGGAACCATCGCTGTGGAATCCCTGCCCGGCCAGGGTTCCCGGTTCATCATCCGCCTGCCCTTTAACCCTGCCTCCTGAAATCCGTCTCCAATCTATTATGTTTTACGGAAGAGATTATCCGGCAGGTGCCCTGATGAAACCATCGCCCCATCGGAGATTTCAGGTTTTTTCTGTTTGGGCCGCAGGGAGCACTGGGATGTTTTTTATGATCCTGGTATGATGCGGAAAAAATAGAACGAACGTTCGTTTTTTATTGTGCTATCTTCTATTATCCGGTATATCATAATTTCCATGGGAACAGCGAGCGGCTGATGATCCGGTTCAGGAATAAAGCAATGGATATGGGAGATAAAAACAGATGCAATCAGGATTGGACGGCCATGTCATGACCCTGCTGGTCCTTGTGAAACAGGTTCCAATACCTGAAGAACCGTCGGGCATGGAGATGAACCGGTTTGACGAGTACGCCGTTGAGGAGGCGCTCCGCATACGGGAGCTATTTCCCGGCGTTCAGGTTCACGTCATGACCCTGGGGCCTGAGGGGGCGGGCAAGGTGGTCAAACGTGCCCTGGGCATGGGGGCTGATGCCGGTATTCACGTGATTACACCGGAGAACGAGTTCCCCGGATCGGCCCTGACCGCCGCCCGGGCAGCGGCAGCCATCAATAACCATGCGTATGACCTCATCCTTACAGGCATATTGTCCCAGGACCGGATGGAAGGGCAGGTCGGGCCTCTTATGGCAGAGTACCTGGGCATACCCTGCGCGGTGGGGGTGGTCGAGACTGCCCTGGATCCTGAAGACGGCAGCATACGGGTCGAGCGGGAGATGGAAGCCGGTTTCCGGGACTGCATTTCCATGCGCCTGCCTGCAGTTCTGGCGGTCCAGGCAGGCATCAACCGGCCCAGGTACCCCTCTCTCTCCCATGTCCTGGCAGCCGGGAAAAAAACGGTCCACCTCGTGAGGGCATCGGATCTCCCTGGAGCGCCCTTTGCGGAAACCCAGCATATCCTGGACCTGATTCCCCCTGAAAAAACCCGGGCCGGGGTCTTTGTCAACGGGACCTGCAGGGACAAGGCCGAAGAACTGCTTCATGTATTGCAGCAAAGGGGTGTGATATGAAACCCATTGTCATTCTGGCGGATCTGGATCAGGAACAGAACCTTGCCAGGCCCGGAGTCAGGGAACTGGCAACCTGTGCGTCGCTCATCCAGGCCGCAGCACATGGTCCTGTGGTCATTGTTGTTCCGGGCCGTGATACCTTCCGGGCCGCCCGGGATCTGGCCGGGGCATCCGGCTTGGATATCGTTGGACTGGACATCCCGGGATACGAAACCTACAACAGTGATGTTCTCAAGACATGCCTCCGGGATCTTTTTTCCGGTATGGATCCGTCCCATATCCTGATCAGTCATACCTCCCAGGGACGGGATTATGCTCCCGGTCTGGCTGTGCGCCTGGGCGGCGTTTCCCTGTCAGGCATTACCCGGGTGGTTTTGACCGATAACCAGTGCCGGTTTGTCCGCCCGGTGCAGAGCGGCAGGATGGATGCCCTGGTTGCGCCCGAAGGATCTCCCGTGGTGCTCACGGTTCAGCCCGGAGCCTTTGCACCCGCACCGTGGGGGGCATTATCCGGTACCGGCCACCCGGTCGGTGTGCGCATGGAGACAGCTTGTCCGGATCTGGTAGCGTCAAGCCGCATCAGGAATCTGGGCGTGCGGTCCCCGGCCAGGGAGTCCTCGGATCTTACCCGGGCCCGGGTCATTGTTGCCGGAGGCCGGGGCATGGAAAGTCCCCAGGACCTGGATATTCTAAGGGAAATGGTCTCCCTGATTCCCCGGTCAGCACTGGGCGCATCCCGGCCGGTTATTGATGCGGGATGGCTTCCCCACGGGTTCCAGGTGGGCATTACCGGGGCCGTGGTGACACCTGACGTCTACCTGGCCATGGGGATTTCAGGATCGACCCAGCACCTGGCAGGAATCAAGGGGGCAGGCTTTGTGGTTGCGGTGAACACGGATCCCGGGGCCGCCATCTTCAACCACGCCGACCTGTGCATTGTGGAGGATTTCAAGGAGTTCGCCCAGGCCTTTGCATCAGCGGTCAGAAGCGGGAAAAACCGTTCCAAAGATTCCGGCGAAACCGGAGACAGTGACGGTCAGTAAGCGGTCCGGGTGATCATTTCTATTTCATCATCCTGATACTTTGTCGAGAACCTGAACGTATTAAATTGATCGGATTATCTTGAAGAGAGTGATCTAAAAAATTGGCTGCCACATTACCGGCCGGATCAATGATATGGTCAATCCAGCCGTTTTCCGTCCAGATCTGCTTTGTGGTGCCGCACCGGGGATCCGTGACCGAGGTCCTGCGTCCCAGGGTATCGTAGCCGTAGGTCATGGTTTTG